>NZ_MKUY01000005.1:1519054-1645595 GCF_001899045.1 Devosia sp. 63-57
AAGCGAAAACGTCTTGAGCACACCCAGATGCTGCTCGGCCGCCGCCAGCAGCGCCTTGACGTCGGCGCTCTTCTGATTGCCCACCGACTCGCTCGTGCTCCGCGCCGCTACCGCCACCTGTTCGGGCATCGCCACGAATACCGGTGCCGCCGGCGCGAATTTTGTGGGAGCCGCCAGTACATTTCCGGCCCAATGCTCGAAATTCGGCTCTTCGATCGGCACATAGTGCGAAACCACGACCAGATCCGCGACGCTCGCCACCTGCGGCCCGCTCACCACCACCCGGTCTGCCGCCTCGTGCACGAACCGCACCGGCTCGTTGCTCTCTTCGCGCACCACTGCGGCAACCACGACCTCATGCTCCGGCAAGACTGCCAGGCGGATCGTTTCGGCCTGCGCAACCTCGCTCGACTTTTCGCTCTCGCCATCGGTCTGTGTCGCCACGTGCAATCCATAGGTAGCCGCAATCGCCGTCAGCGTCGCCGCCAGGCTGCCCGTGGCCACATGCCCGCCAAAACCGCTGCGCCCGCTTTCGCCATGGTGATCACGCGCCACCTCAACGCCGGCCCGCGCCTGCACGCCATGCGCTGCGCCATCCCCGGACGGGTGTTCGCCGGCCTCTTCGGCCCGCAACTGCGCTTCGATGGCCTGGATGATCTGCAATGCGTCGGCATCGCTCAGCGCCACCGGCCCCATCGGCGCATCGTCGACACCATCCAGCGACGCCTCCGCCGCATGCGCGGCTTCCATCAGGTGATCGCTGGCCAGATACAGCGACCAGATCAGCGCCGCCATCATCACGCCCGGATGCAACCGCACCACGCTGTCATGCCGCGCCTTGCGCAGCTGCACCACATTGCTGGTGGCCGCCCGCGCCGCCACTCCGCGCACGAACTGATCGATCAGCCCGGCGAAATCGCTCCCGCGCAGCGGCGTGTCGAGCCCCGGGCTATCGAGCAGATATAGCCCGTCGATTCGGCACAGGTGCACGAACACGTCGCCATCCGGCCGGCAGAACACGAACCACGGCTCACCCTCGTCGGATGTGCCGCGCTCGGTCTCGATGCGCATATTTGCCTGGATGAGCAGAGCCTCGACGCGATAAAGATCGGCCAGTTCCTGCCGGCTCCAATCGCCGCCGGAACCGGACCGGGCCTCACCCGCCGCCGGAAAGCTCAGCACTGTGGACATCAGCCCTCCTGATGGCCCGCTGCGACTGCTTCGTCAGCGAACAGGATCTCGTACGTGACGGGATCGTAATACATCAGCAATTGCTTGGCGAATATTTTGTGGTCCATTCCCAGCGCTTCCGCCCAGTCGCGATAGCGGTTCGGCGGAATGCGGCCGCGACCGTTTTCCAGCTGCGAGATGAAAGTATAATAGTCGAGCTGCAATATCTTGGCCAGTTCGCGCTGCGAAATGCCGCGCGCCTCGCGCGCCTCGCGCATCCACGCGCCGGCGGCCTGCCGCAGTTCAGTGGTTTCGCTGCTCTGGGCCTGGCCCATCTTCGCCAACATGGCGCCGCTCTCCGCTCTCTGGCCGGTGGCGAAAGGATTGTCTCTCGCCTGTGGCCTGGGGGTCACATTTATTCCGTGCCCCCGTTCTCTCAAACCCCAGCTTTTCCGTCAATTCCCCTTGGTATGAATTTTACTGCACACCCCTCTTGCACCGGCTCGATTGAGCGAGTACACAATTCGCCATGTCAAATGGACGTCCGGCTGGTTTGATTCATGTCGGTACTGTCATTTGCGGCTTGGGGACTGGGGGAGGTTACTTCGGTCTTTCAGGGGAAATACATCGACTTGGCATTGTTCTTTAGGGAACCTTAAGCTAGCTCGATGAGAAGGAATCTGCGTGTCGGGGCGTCCCGCGCGTTTGAGCAACCGTCATTGATAAAGAGGATATCGATCCAATGGCACTCACCACAGCACAGCTGGTTACCCAGCTCTATGTTGGTTTCTACAACCGCGCCCCCGATCCGGAAGGCCTGAACTACTGGATTGGTCGCGTCAACGCTGGCGTTTCGCTCGCTGACATCGCCAATTCCTTCGCTGCCTCGCCGGAAGCGATCTCGACCTATCCCTACCTGGCGCTGCCGAACGTTGTCAGCCCCGAGTCCTTCCTCAACTCCATCTACATGAACCTGTTCGGTCGTGCGATCGATACCGGTGCTGGTAGCGGCCTCGAATACTACAGCGCTATGCTGGCTTCCGGCGTTCGCCCGGGTGAAGTTCTGGCCAAGATCCAGCTCAACGCCAACACCAATGCTGGCACCGACGACCAGGCCTACCTGGCCAACAAGGTTGCCGCTGGTGAATACTTCGCTAGCCAGGCTGCTCAGAAGCCGGGCTTCGAATTCAATGCTGCGGCCAAGACTGCTGCTGCCTCGGCAGTGTCGTCGGTTAACGCCGACCCGGCAAGCGTCGATGCGTCCAAAGCTGCCACGGATGCCTTCATTGGTGGTCCTGGCGCAGATGGCGACATTCTTGCTTTGACCGCTGGTATCGACAACCTCGTTGGTACAGCCAAGAACGACGTCTTCAACGCTATCGAAACAACTAACCCTGTTGCTTCGACGCTGTCCAACATGGACAAGCTCGATGGTGGCGATGGCGTTGATACGCTGAATGTCGTTCAGTCCGCGGCAATCAACACCACCACCATTGCTGGTCTCTCGGTCAAGAACATCGAGATCGTGAACCTCACCAGTGGCGCGTCTGTCACCACCAACACCACTAGCTGGGTTGGCGTTGAGAATCTGAACGTTGCTGCCGCTACCGATGCGACGGTGACTGCTTCTGCTTCGACCAATGTTGCTGTTGGTGCAGCCGCTCTTGTGGCTGGTGTAACCGTTAACGGCGGTAAGGATGTGACGGTTACTGCCGCTGACACTTCCACATCGGCAGTCAATTCGGGCGCTACCATTTCTGTTGGTGCGGCGACTGCTGCTGCTGGCGCTGTCAACGTCTCTTACACTGAGACTGCCTCGGACTCTGCGCTCGACAATTCTGGCATCACTGGTGCTGGTATTTCCGTAACGGGTGGTACTTCCGTCGTTGTGAATAGCCTTGTGTCTGCAGGCACTGCTGATAACGTTGGTGATATTTTCACCGCTGGTGCAGTTCAGGTGAATGGCACTGCCGGCACCACCTCTGTGACCGTCAATCAGTCTGCTGCTACCGAACTCTACAATGGTACGTCGCAGAAGAATATCAAGGTCACCAACGGTGCAGTGACCATTGTTGACGGCAACGCTGCTACCGCTGCCGACACCATCAAGACCGTTACTCTCGAGAACTTCGGTCTCGCGACCATCACCTCGACGGCTCTGGATACCTTGAACCTCAAGGGTGGCGCCTCGGCTACCACTGCCAGCGGTAACCTTGACCTGATCAAGTCTGCGGCTGACACCACCACTGCTGTCACCACCCTGAACGTTAACTCTGCGGGCGGCTTCATCGGTTCGCTCGGTGTTGCTGGCACCAGCACTCAGGCAGCCGGCTTCACTGCTGTGAACATTGCTTCTGCTGCTGACACGACCTTCGCGAACGCTGCCCTCGCTGGCAACAAGACCCTGACCGTTAGCGGTTCTGGCGTGACCACCTTCACCGCTCTCACTGCAGCGAACAACGCTGCCCTGACCAGCATTGTGTCCACCGGTGGTGGTCTCAAGATTGGTACCGAGCTGGCGAACAACGTCTCCTTCACCGGTGGTGCTGGTAACGACGAAATCGCTGTCGGCGCGACGACCAAGGCCATCAACATGGGCGCTGGTAATGACGTTGTGACCGTCAGCACCACCGTTCTGGGCGCTGGTGGTTCCATCAATGGCGGTGACGGCATTGATACGCTGGTTGCCAACGTCAATGGCTCTGCCTTTGTTGGTCTGCCTGGCTTCTCTGGGTTCGAAGTTCTGCGTGTTGCTGGTGCCGCTGCACTGGGTACTCACAACGCTGTTGGCTTCACCGCACTTGAAGTTGGTGCTGTTGCCGGCAATACGACGTTTACCAACGTCGCCGCTGGTATTGGCCTGACCCAGCTTGCCAGCTTTGGTGGCGGTTCTGACGTTGTTGTTACTCTGGCCGATGCCACCGGTACCAACGACACCTTCAACCTGACCCTGAAGTCTGCTGGTGCCATCGGTGCCGCTGGTGAAACCATCACCATCAACGGTGTTGAAAACATCAACATCACCTCGACGGACACGGACACCACCGCACACCAGAACACCGTCGCTTTGATTGCAGACGCAGCAAAGTCGATCGTTGTTTCTGGCAACGCTGGTGTTGCCTTTGTCAACGCTCCGGCCACTGTGACGTCGTTCGACGCAACTGGTGTCGTGGTCGGTAAGGCCACCGACAATGGTGTGACTTTCACCTCCACCAACGCCACTGTCGCTGAAAACGTGTCCATCAAGGGCTCGAACGGCGTCGACATTCTGTCTGGTTCCGCTACCGCAAACGACACCATCTACGGTGGTGCTGGCAACGATACGCTGATCTACACCGGCGGTACCGACTTCCTGTATGGTGAAGCTGGCAATGACACGTTCGATGTCAACGCTGTTGGCACCAAGACCTCTTACCTGACCATCGGCGACGCCGTTAAGGACGATAAGATCGATCTGGCCGGTGCATCTGTTGGTACCATTCAGAATGGTGCGCTTGGCGCTAAGGTGACGCTTGGTGCTGCTGCGACTTTCGACCAGTACTTGGACGAGGCAGCAAAGACCATCATTGTCGATCTCGACGATGCCGATGCTGATGGCAACGTCGCAACCGGCATTGACGCTGTTGTGAAGTGGTTCCAGTTTGGTGGTGATACCTTTGTGGTTGTCGATAATAGCATCGCTACAAGCTTCCAGAGCGGCACGGACAGCGTAATTAAGCTGACGGGGCTTCTCGATCTGAGCACTTCTGCCTTCGCTGGGGAAGTTCTCACAATCGCCTAATTACTTTAGAGCGCCCGCATTTGCGGGCGCTCTTCAATCGCCTTTAGGACCTCTGCAATCATCTTGCAGAGGTCTTTTCATATGAACCAACCAGCACCAAAAGGTGGTCCTGCAATCAGGTTTCTGCTAGGCACGTGATAAATTGGCTTGGACAGTCGTTTAAGTAAGGGTCTGCCGTGACAGCGCGAATTGAAATACTGCGAGCTTCTATTCATGGAAAAAGTGGCTGGAGACAGCCGGCAGGATATGGGCATGCCGCCTCAATAACGTCTGTCGCCATTGCGGCGCAGGAAATCGGACAGGTGGCCGTGAGCTTGCCATTTGGCTTTTTGGCTGGAGACGCTGCGGGACCTGTCGCAATTCTTGGCTTTGACGAAAATGCAAATCTTTTCGTTGCTCAAGATGGTCGCTGGCTTGGAAGATACGTCCCAATTGTGTTCCGGACCTATCCCTTCAAGCTTATGGCCTTGGACAGCGGTGAGTTCGCCCTCGGCATTGATGCGGCTAGCGGCCTTATTTGTAATGCCGCTTCTGGGACGCCATTCTTCAATAACGAAGGAAATGCGACCGAGCAGGTTCAGGCAGTTTTACGCCTTCTGATGGAAACACGGCGGGGCATAGAAACTGGCGCTGCGGCTAGCCGTCGTCTATTCGAGCTAGACCTGCTCGAGCCGTGGCCCTTGAAAGTACAGCGCGAGAATGGTGAAACCGCTGTAGAAGGGCTTTTTCGGGTTAATGAGGCGAAGCTAAACAGCATGGATGATGCCGGTTTCCTGGAAGCCCGCAAGGGAGGGCTATTGGCATTGGCATATGCTCAACTTCTCTCAATGGGCAACCTTGGACAGTTTTCGGACTTGGCGAGAATACGAGCTAGCCATCAAAAACAGCAGGAACAAGTGAAATCAATGTTCCACGATACCGCGCAAGACGAGCAACTCGACTGGGATGCCATCCTGAAAAATGACTGAATGAGCGCATATGAACATTCATTCATATTCCGTTCATATCGCGGCAGGGCTTGTGTTCAAAATGAGGCAAGAGACTTTTGACTGATTCGGTGCCGATTCTGCCTGTTTCCGGGCTTACCATTGCCTATAGCGCTGTCGAGGATCGGCTGGTTCTCTGGCTGCGGGGGCAGGATCAGGTCGTGCCGCTGCTGTTCACGCGCCGGCTTTCTGCCTTGTTGATCAATGGTTTGGCTGGCATCCTTGCCCGCTCCAGCCCCGCCGCCGCCCAGGCGCCGGCCGCTTTGCGCGATGATGTCATCCTCATGGAACATCAGGGCGCCATGGCCCAATCCGCCGCGCCCACCCCCGATCTCGCGCCTCCCGCGCCGACTGAGGCCACCGCCGCCCCCATGCTGGTCGAAACGGTGAATATCACCACCAACCCCATGGATTTCCAGCTGATTTTCCGTCCCCCCGGCGGCGGCGGCCTCGCCATAAAACTCTCCCGCGCCGACCTCCACCGCGTCCTAGAACTCCTCCGCCGCTACACCCAGGAAGCCGATTGGGCCCTCCCCACCCAACCCGGCTGGCTCACCACCCAGGTCACGGTGAATTAGCTAACCCCTTGCCGCCAAATCCTTTTTGGCGGCAGTCAGCCCCCAGTCCAGCGCCGCGTCAGCCTGTTTTTCGTCCGCCGCTTCTACATAGCACCGCAATTCCGGCGCATTGCCCGATGGCCGGTAGTGGATCATGGCGCCATCATTAAGCCAAAATTGCAATCCGTCGATTTCGGCGAAACGCTCGATAACACGGGGATAGAAATATTTCTCCGCCCAGCCGCGATCCCGCAAGTCCTTGAGCAGGCTCGCACTTTTCTCCTGCGCCACATCCTCTAACCGCCCTGCCACTGCCGCCCGCAGCGGCAGTGCGTCGACCACCTCGGCCACCGACCGCCCCTCCCGCGCCGCCATCCCGAACGCCCCCAGCAGGGGCAGAACGGCGTCCCGGGTCATCAGGGCGGAAAGGCCATTTCCGACAGAGACTTGGCTCCCAAGCAATGTGCCGCCATTGGCTTCGAAGCCGATGACTGCATTGCCGCCCTCAGCCAGCGCCTTTTCCATCTCGGCAATCACATAAGGTGACCCCACCCGCGTCCGGCGAACGGCCTGGAAGAAGCCGGTGGCCTCGATGGCATTGTTGGATGTGACTGGCGTAACCACTTGATAAGACTGGATAAACTGCGCCGCCAGCAGCCCCAGAACATCGCCGCGCACAAAGCGTTTCTGCCCATCCATGAGCAGGGGCCGGTCCGCATCGCCGTCTGCCGAGATAATCGCATCGAGCTGATTTTCATCGATCCATCCCGCCAATGGGGCAAATACCGCATCCGAGAACGCCTCGGTATCCACCGCCACAAACCCCTCCACCCGCCCCAACCGCACGACCTCGGCACCATAACCCGAAAAGATCTCGGCGAGGATATCGCGGATAACCGTGGAATGTTCATAGACACCAATGCGTTGCCCCTTGAGCGCATCGGCTGCGAGCACGCCGCGATAGCGCGCGACATAGCGGGTGCGTGCGGCCTCCGCTTCATCCGCGACGGGTTCGCTATAATTGCCTGCCGGCGCCGCCTCGCGCAGCGCCGCCACGATCCCGGCCTCGTCGGCTTTGCTGATTTCGCCCGATTTCCGGTAGAATTTCAAACCGTTGCGATCCGCCGGAATGTGGCTGCCCGTCACCATGATGCTGGGCGCGCCAGCGCTCATCGCATGCAGGGCCAGAGCAGGCGTGGGGATGGTACCGCAGGAAATGGCCGGCACACCCATTTCTGCTGCAGCAGCAGCGCAGTCGGCAATGATCCCTTGCGTGCTGGCACGGTAGTCGCCGGCCAGATATAGCGCTGGCACGGCCTCGCCCAAACCCTGCAGATAGGTGATGAAAGCCGTCGTGTAGCGACGCGCTTCGGCGCCCTGGAGGTCAACGGCCAGGCCGCGCAGGCCGCTGGTGCCAAATTTGAGGCTGTTGGTCATGGCGTCTTCGATCCCTGTGTTGCCAAGGCACTAAAGCAAGGCAACCGTGTTGAAAACAGGGTTTCGACTCCAGACGGCTAGCGATTATTGCCAATGAGGCGAGAGCGGATTGCCGTGCTGAGATTGTCGAAGATGAACACCACCAGCAGGATCAGCAATACCATATACGCCACCTTGTCCCAGTCGGCATTGGTGCCCATGGCCTCGAGCAGTTTTAGCCCGATGCCGCCCGCGCCGACCGCGCCGATGACCGTGGCAGAACGGATGTTGCTTTCCCAGAAGTAGAGGGATTGCGAAACGAAAACGGGCAGCACCTGGGGAACGACACCATAGCGGTTGACCGCGGCTGGGCTTGCGCCCACCGATTTCATGCCTTCACGTTGCTTGTCATCGACGTTCTCCAGCGCTTCCGCATAGACCTTGCCAAGGGCGCCGCTGTCGGTGAAGAAAATCGCGGCAATGCCAGGGATCGGTCCGGGGCCGAAGCCGCGGGTGAAAAACAGCGCCCAGATAAGCATGTCCACCGAGCGCAGGAAGTCGAAGAAGCGCTTCATCAGCCAGTTGGCGGGGCGGCTGGCGGTGATGTTGCGTGCGGCCAGGAAGGCCAGTGGGAAGGCAAAGACGGTGGCGAGCAGCGTGCCGACGAAAGCCATGACCAGCGTCTGCATGAGCTTGGATAGGATATCTGCATGTTGCCAGGTCTGGTTGCCCATGAACTGCTCATAGACGAGTTGCACATTGGGTGTGCCGGTGACCAGCTGTTCGCCTGAGAAAATCAAGCCGATGGTGGAGATGAGGTCACGCCCCCAGAGCGGGGAGCGCGGGTCGTAAAGAAAATTGGCCCATCCCAGGAAGCGTCGCTGCACATAGACTTGGTTGTTACGGATCTCCGCCTGCCCCTCGAAGCCAAAGTCCACGGTGACCTTTTGCCGGTCCTGCACAATAGCGGCCGGCGCCCCTTCTGGCGCCAATGCGCCGTCGGCGGTGATCGCCACCTGCCAGACCTTGCCCTCGAGAAGGACGTCGACTTCCTGTGGTGTGACTTCGAGGCGGTCGGTCGCTCCAAAGGTAACGGTCATCCCGCCATCGGCGCGTGGCGTCAGCCAGTCGATTTCTGCGTTGGCGGGATATTGACCGCGGCTAGACCATTGCGCCGTAACCTCACCGTTCTCGCCGAAGCGCAGCCGTGGTTGGGCGCGCCAGCTATACCAGTCCTGCAGATAGATAGCGGCGCGATCCCACTTGCCGTTTTGGAGTGCCGGGCCGACATTGAAAAACATCCAGGCGAAGGCCAGGTAGAGCAGTGCCGCAACGATACCGATCAACAGCCCATAGCGTCTGATGGCCGACCTGTTGAACACTTCGGGAAACTTGGTCTCTAGCCGCTTGCGCTCGGCAGTGCTGATGGCGCTCATGCGGCGGCCCTTCCCAATTCGAATCCCTGATTGTCGACAAGTCGCCGGCGCAGCCATCCGGAGAATTGGTCGATGGCAATGATGGTGATCAGCAGAAGAATGATGATGGCATAGGTTTGGGCGGCATAATCGCGCCCGATGGAAAGCCGGAACACTTCGCCAATACCGCCACCGCCCACGGCGCCGATGATGGTGGAGGCGCGCACATTGATTTCGAGCCGCAGCAGCGTGTAGCTGACGAAATTGGGCATCACCTGTGGGACGATGGCGTAGCGCACGCGTTCGAGCCAGGTTGCGCCGACCGATTTGAGGCCTTCATCGGGCTTCATGTCGACATTCTCGACCACCTCGAAGAACAGCTTTCCGAGCGCGCCGATCGTGTGCAGGGCGATGGCAGCGATGGCGGCGATCGGTCCGATGGACAGTATGGCGGTGAGCAACCCCGCGATGACGATTTCGGGAAAGGCGCGCATCACTTCCATGATGCGGCGCACACTCCAGCGCACGGCACGCGCGCCAACCAGATTGGTGGCAGCAAAGAAGCAAAGCAGGAAAGCAATCGCGCCGCCGATAATGGTCGCGACGATGGCGATATTGACCGTCACCACCAGCTGATAAATGAAATAGGGAATATAGAGCGTATCGGTCAGATAGACGCGGTTGGCGGTGTAGTCATATTTCTGTGAGCCATCGAGATAGGGCGATGGCAGATCGAACATGGCGCGCACAATTTCGAGCGGATCGCGCGGCAAGAAAGTCTTGATGAAGTCGAACATATAGGGCAGACGCTCGATGAATTTGCCCGAGTTCTGTGCATTCGCGAAAGCCATGGCGGCGGCAAGTGCGGCAATCAGCCCAACGACGATGACTAGGCTGTAGATGCGGCGGTTGAACACCTGTGCGCGATAGTGGCGCAGCACGGTTTCACCAGCGGGTGACAGCCCGGGCAGATTTTGGGAGATGTCGGCCATGGGCAGTGCGTCTCCAACGGATGGATGCCACCGGAAAAGAATGGTGGCGGTGATCGAGCACCGCCACCGCAGAATTGGACTTAGCCGCCGATCACCGACTTACGGGCATCGATGATGGTCTGGTAGAAGCTCGGATCGACTTCGATGTAGTCGGTATTGGCGCCCTGGGTATATGCCTGGAAGCAGGCCAGGTCGGTCTTGGGCAGCTGCTTGAAATAGTCTTCGACCTTGGTCTTGAGCTCGGCCGGCAGCTTGTTGGAGACCATTAGCGGGCCGTTCGGGATCAGCGGCGAGCGCCACACTTCCACGATATCGTCCATATCCAGATTGCCCTTGGCGACCATCTGGTGAAGATTGCCACCGGAATAACCCTCGGCCCATTCGCCAACACCGGAACCGAAAGTGGTGCCGGCATCGAACTGGCCGTCGAGAACCGCGAGAACCAGGTTCTCATGGCCGCCGCCGAAGCCGGTTTCAGCGAAGTACTGGTCGATCGGCATGCCGAGTTCTGCCGGCAGGGCCACGTTGGGGATGAGGTAGCCAGAGGTGGAGTCGGGATCGGCGAAGCCAAGCTTCTTGCCCTTGAGATCAGCAAGCGTCTTGATGCCGCTATCGGCGCGGGCCACCATGAGCGTGTAATAGCCGCTCGAACCGTCGGAACCGGTATAGGTGAGGATCGGGTCGACGGCCTCGGGGTCCTTCAGATAGATCGAGGCATAGGACGATGCTCCCATGGAGGCGATGTCGATGGTGCCGCCGAGCAGGCCCTGGATAACGCCGTTATAGTCCGGCGAGGGGAAGATCTGCACTTCGGCAATGCCGGTCGCGGCCTTCAGGCCATCGGCGACGCACTGGGTGTTGCGGATCTGGTCGGCTTCGTTTTCCGAGCCATCCAGACCAATGCGCAGGACCGACACGTCCTGGGCAAAGGCGGCGGTGGACAGGGTAAGGGCCACGGTGGCCAGGAGCAGTTTGCGGATCACGGGAAGTCTCCTTTGGTGACGCGTGAGAGATCGGCAACCGGCTTGCCGGCTGCGGAACGGGGTTAAATCAGGGGGCCTGCTGCGCATTGGTTGGCGTGCGGGGCAGGCGAGGGGCGCTGAGCGGCGCCAGCGATGTCGACGTCATCGCTTCCGAGAAAGCCTCCTTGAGGCCGTCGGCGCCGTATATGGCGCGCGCCACATCGGTGGTCAGTTCGTCGGGGGTGCCGTCGAACACCACACGACCGGCGCTCATGCCGATGATGCGCTGGCAATAAGCGCGAGCGGTATCGAGCGTGTGCAGATTGGTGATGACGGTGATGCCTTCGGCATTGATGTCGCGCAGGCTGTCCATGACGATCTGGGCATTGCGCGGATCAAGGCTGGCAATAGGCTCGTCGGCCAGGATCAGTTTGGGCTTCTGCATCAGCGCCCTGGCGATGGTGACACGCTGCTGCTGGCCGCCGGAAAGCGTCTGCGCCCACTGCGTGGCAGTCTGTGCGATATCGAGCCGCTCCAAGGCCTTGAGGGCCTCATATTGCTCGTCTGCCGAAAAGATCTGCAGCAGGTTGAGCAGGGGATTGCGGCCATTGAGGCGGCCGAGCATGACATTGGTGATCACGTCGAGGCGCGGCACCAGGTTGAACTGCTGAAAAATCATGGCGCAGTCGCGCTGCCAATTGCGCAGTGCCTGGCCACGCAGGCTGGATACCTCCAGGCCATCGAAATCGATGATGCCCGAAGACACGTCGTTGAGCCGGTTGATCATCCTCAGAAGGGTGGATTTGCCGGCCCCCGAGCGACCGATAATGCCCACCATTTGTCCGTCGGCGATCTCCAGGTTCACATTGTCGACGGCGGTCTTGTCGCCGAAGCGTCTGGTTACCTTTGAGATCCGGAGCATTGGGCAGGTCCCTGCTGTTCAAGCCGGATGCCTGCCTAGGGGCTGGGTATGAAACGGGCGTGTCGGATGGGTGACGATCCGATGACAGCAAAGTCTAGCGTGCCGCGAGGCCACGCAATGTGGTCACCAAGGCCATCCCCGCCATTTCGAGAGATCCGGAATTGTCGATCTTGACCAGATCGTTTTCCTCGGCTTGCCAGGCGTCGAGACGGGCCAGCCGCAGCGCAATGCTGGCGTCATCTTCCCGGCCGCGCGAGCGCAGGCGTTGCTCGACAATGGCCCGCGGCGCTGTAATGGCGATAGGCAAGGTCCGCGGAAAGCGTTCGCGCGCCGCCGCGATCATGCCGCGCGAAAGATTGGCGACGACCACCTTGCCGGCATCCACCGCAGCCGACGCCGACATCGGTATGCCATAATGCAGGCCATGTGCCGGCCAATGCAGGCAGAACGCGTCGTTCTCCACCAGCCGCGTGAACTCTTTTTCGGTCACACCGATAAAGTCTTCGCCGCCCGCCGTTGTCGGGCGCGTCACGGTTCTGCGCACAAAGACCATATCGGCGTCATTGCGCAGCTCAGTGGCCGCATAGGCAAGCACGCTGTCCTTGCCCACCCCGCTTGGTCCGACCACAGGCACAAAGACGCCTGCAGTCGCGCTGCTTGGTATCGATGAATTTCGGTAAGCATAAGTCATTTATGGGCAGGGATAGCGACGCCATGTGACAGGAAAGCGACGTGTTTTCGACCGCGGCGTAACCGATCCGTAAGCCGCTCGAAGTATGTTGGGGCAATTACGGATGGCGGATTGCGAACGTGTACCCAGTAATGGAATTTTTCTTCCGCGGCCATGACTTGCGCTTTGTGGTGCTGGCCGCTGTGATCTGCCTGATCTCCGCCTATGCCTGTGTGACGCTTGCGCGCCATGCTGCGCGTGTCGCCGGACAGCTGCGCATGCTGTGGTGTGCGGTCTCGGCCCTGGTCGTGGGGTTCGGTATCTGGGCCACCCATTTCATCGCCATGCTGGCCTTCCGGCCCGGCTTCGAGCTCAGCTATGACCTGGGTCTCACCGCAGTCTCGCTGCTGATCGCCGTGATCATCTGCGGTGGCGGTCTGGCACTTGCTATCCATGGCGATGGTCGCAGGGATCATCTTCTCGGCGGTGCCGTCGTCGGTGTCGGCATTTCGGCTATGCACTATGTCGGCATCGCTGCGCTGTTGCTCGGCGGCTCCATGCAGTGGAGCAACGGTCTGATCGGCCTTTCCATCCTGGCCGGCATCGCCTTCTCTGCTGCAGCGCTGGCCAGCGCCATGGGCGGTGGGCGTAATCGTGTCATCGGCGGAGCGGCGCTGTTGACGCTGGCGATCTGCTCCATGCACTTCACCGCCATGGGCGCGGCCGATTTTTCGCTCTGCTTCCCGTTCATGAATGTTGAGCACCAGATTGACAGCACGCTGATGTCCATCGCGGTGGCGCTGATATCGCTGATCATCTTGACCGCAGCTTTTGGCGGTTTGCTGCTCGATGAGGCTGACCGACGGCGGACGATGCGGGAGCAGCGGCGCCAGCTGGAAGATGCGGAACGCTTGGCGGAAGTCTCCAATAAGCTCACGCTGGCGCTCGCCCATATGGGGCAGGGCTTGGTGCTTTTCGGCAGCGACGCGCGCGTGCAATTGCATAATGAGCGTGTCATGCAGATGCTGGATCTGCCGTCCCATATCGAGCTTAAGGGCATGCATCTTGACGCCATCTGCCGCATGCTTTTGCGCGATGGCAAGGATCAGGACGATATCGAGAGCAGAGGTTGCCAACTGGCAAAGCAACATCTGGACATGGTCAAGCATGGCGGCGGCGAATCGGTGGAAACCGTCAACGGCTCTCGCTCTATCCGGGTTCGCCACTCGCTCGTGGGCGACGGGTCTTGGGTGACCACAATCGAGGACATCTCCGAGCGTGTCCGCAGCGAGGCCGCAATCGCCCACCTAGCGCAGCACGACGCCTTGACCGGTCTGCCCAACCGCATGCGCTTCGATCAGATATTTGAAGAGCAATTGTCGGAGTCCCATCGGGGCGACACGAAACTGGCGCTGATCGCGATCGACCTCGATCGTTTCAAGGAGATCAACGATTCCTATGGACATTCCATGGGCGATGCCGTCTTGCGCACACTGGCGGAGCGGCTGACGGCCAATCTTGCGCCAGGCGAGGTCATTGCGCGCCTCGGCGGCGACGAATTTGCTGCCCTCAAGAGCTTCACCAAAATGGACGGCCTGCGCGAATTCCTGCACCGGCTGGAAAAGGCGATCTTTGCAAAAGTCGTCCATGACGACGTCGCAATGGTGACCTCTGGCAGTATTGGTGTTGCCATTTACCCGCAGGACGGCACCGATCGGTCCAAGCTGCTCAACAATGCCGATCTCGCCATGTATCGCGCCAAGGCGGAGTTCGATCAGCGCATCTGCTACTATGAGCGGGAAATGGACGAGCAGGCGCGCCAGCGCCGTGCCATGGCCCGCGATCTGTGGACGGCGGTGGAGGAAAACGCCTTCACGCTGGCCTATCAGGTGCAAAAGTCGATCTCCAGCGGACACATTACAGGGTACGAAGTGTTGTTGCGCTGGGATCGGCCGGGTTTCGGCCCGGTCTCTCCGGCGGAGTTCATTCCGGTGGCAGAGGAATGCGGCGCCATCTATGCCATCGGGGCTTGGGTGCTGAAGACGGCATGCGAGGACGCGGCAACCTGGCCGGAGCCCTACAAGATCGCCGTCAATGTCTCCGGGCTGCAACTGGCGCAGTTCGAGCTCGTCGACATGGTCAAGATGGTGCTCATGCAATCCGGCCTGGCGCCGGGGCGTTTGGAACTTGAGGTGACCGAGACGGCGATTATTGCCGACAAGAAGCGCGCCTTGGCCATATTGAGCCAGATTCGGTCGCTGGGCGTGCAGATCGCCATTGACGACTTTGGTACCGGCTATTCGTCGCTCGAGACGCTGCGCAGCTTCCCGTTCGACAAGATCAAGCTGGACCGCTCATTCATGAGCGAGGTGGAAACCAACGAGCAATCCAAGGCCATCGTACGCGCTATTCTCGCGCTTGGCCGTAGTCTGCGCGTGCCGGTGCTGGCCGAGGGCGTGGAGACCCGCGCCCAGCTCGATGTGCTGCGCGATGAGGGCTGTAACGAGGCTCAGGGTTTCCTGCTGGGGCGTCCCGGACGTATCGATTGGGCCGATATGCTGGAGCTGCCCCTGCGGGCCTGACAATTGCGTTGGGAAGCGCCTTAGCGCCGGTCTCGGAACCGGCGCTGGTAGTCGGGGTCATAGAGGGCGCTTTCGCGGAAATCGCTGACGTCCAGGCCCTTGCCGACGAAGATGATTGCCGTGCGCTCAACCGGGTTTTCGGCGAAGCGCTCGGCGATGTCGCCCAGCGTACCGCGCAGGATCATCTGCTCTGGCCAACTGGCATGGGCCACGATGGCGACGGGACAGTCGGCGCCATAGAGCGGGGTCAGTTCCGCCACGACCCTGTCGAGTGCATGGATTGCCAGATGAATGGCCAGCGTCGCCCCGGTGGCGCCGAATCCCGCCAGTGTTTCGCCTTCGGGCATTGGCGAGGCGCGCCCGGAGAGGCGGGTCAGAACCAGGCTTTGCGCTAGACCAGGTATGGTCATTTCCTGCCCGAGCGCGGCTGCTGCCGCGGCGAAAGCCGGCACGCCGGGGGTCAGGGTATAGTCGATCCCAAGTCGGTTGAGGCGCCGGATTTGTTCCGCCACTGCGCTCCAGACCGAAAGGTCGCCGGAATGCAGCCGCGCCACGTCTTTGCCTTCGGCGCTGGCCCGGACATATTCGGTCTCGATTTCATCGAGCGACATTGGCGCGGTGTCGACGAGGCGCGCACCGGGAGGACACCAATCCAGCATGGCACGCGGCACGATGGAGCCGGCGTAAAGGCAAATGTCGCAGCGGGCAAGCAGGTCGCGTCCACGCACGGTGATGAGATCGGCAGCGCCGGGGCCGGCGCCGATGAAATGAATGGTCATGGCTTGGTCCAGCGCAGTTGTGTCACCGGCATGGCCGGCCGCCAGCCCGTCATGTTGCCCACCTCAGCGGCGCGCGACACGGCGATGCGGGTGAGTTCGCCCCCATGCTCGGCGTGAAAGGCAAGGAGCATCTGTTCCATCTCGAGCGTCACCGCATTGGCCACCAGCCGGCCACTGGGGCGGAGCGCGGCCTGCGCCGCAGCAAGGACACCGTCCTTGGAGCCGCCGCCCCCCACGAAAATGGCATGGGGTGGTGCCAGGCCGTCGAGCGCCGCTGGCGCAAATCCCTCGACCACTTGCAGTTCAGGTACACCGAACGCCTTGGCATTGCGGGTAATCTGGGCTGCCCGATCCGTCCGCGCTTCGATGGCAATACTGCGCAGGCTCGGATCGGACAGCATCCACTCGACACTGACTGAGCCGGAACCGGCGCCAATATCCCACAACACTTCGTGCCGTCGCGGCGCCAGTGCCGCCAGAGTCAGGGCGCGGATATCCCGCTTGGTGATCTGCCCGTCATGCTCGAACAGGTCGTCGTCAATTCCTGGCGTCAGCGGCAGGATACGCGCGCCGGGCAGTGGAACCACTGTGACTGCGCAGATATTGAGCGGGTCGATATCGTCGAGAGCGAAGAACTCGGCCATTTGCGAGCGCACACGCTCGCGCAGTCCGCCCATCGCTTCAAGCACAGTGATGATCGAGCGTCCAAAGCCCGCCCGGGTGAGCAGCGCCGCCAGCCTTGCCGGTCCGCTCTGGTCAGAGGTCAGCGCCAGGATGCGTGCCGCCGGATGCAGAAACGGCAGAATGTGTTCCTCTGCGCGCCCATGGAGCGAGAGGCTGACCACGTCCTGCAGCGGCCAGCCGAGCCGTGCAGCCGCCAGGCTGAAACTCGAAGGATGCGGGAGAACACGCATCTGCGCCGGATCGACCTGTCGTGACAGGGTAGCGCCCACGCCGTAGTGGAATGGATCGCCGGAGGCCAGAACGCAGACGGTGTGGCCTTTGGCGGCAAGGATCGCCTCGACGGATCGAGAGAATGGCGACAGCCACGCGTGTGTTGCCCCCGAGATCGCCTCGGCAGCCAGCTCGAGATGTCGGCTGCCGCCAAAGACCAGCTCGGCGCCTTGGATGGCAGCACGCGCGGCGGGCGACAGGCCCTCGAGCCCATCCTCGCCAATGCCGACTATTGTGAGCCAGGCATCACTCACATCCCCACTCCACGTGGGGAATAAACCAGCGGATCGCGCCCGGGACGCTCAATAACGCGGGTCTCCGCCGACCCGATGATGACACAGGTCGCCATGTCGGCATGCTGATGCTCGGCTTCGCCAAGAGGCACCACGGCGAAGCGCTCGTCCGGCCGCCCGATGGCCCGGCCAAAGATCACTGGGGTCGTCACGGGTAATATCTCGCGCAGGATCTTGAAGGCGGTCGACAGTTGCCAGGGCCGCGCCTTGGATATGGGGTTGTAGAGCGCCGTCACCAGCCCGGCATCGGCCACCGCGCGCAGGCGCCGCTCAATGACATCCCAGGGCTTGAGATTGTCGGAGAGGGAAATCGCGCAGAAATCATGCCCCAGCGGCGCTCCTGCGCGGGCTGCAACCGCCAGCATCGCAGTTACGCCGGGCAGCACGGCGATGTCGAGCCGCCGCCACGTCTCGGGACCGGTTTCCACGGCCTCGCAGATCGCCGCTGCCATGGCGAAGACACCAGGGTCGCCCCCGGAGACGACGCAGACCGAGGCTCCGCCGGCGGCCGCATTGAGCGCGGCTCGGGCGCGGTCAATCTCCTCGCGATTGTCCGAGGCCATGCGCTTCTGGTCGGGCCGCAGGTCGAGCCGGTCGAGATAGGGGCCATAGCCGAAGAACATCTCGGCCGCGGTGATCGCCGCGAGTGTTTCGGGCGTGGTCTGGCCGGGATTGCCCGGGCCGGTGCCGACGACGACGAGCTTGCCGGTCATGGGCGTTCGCTCCAGCCGGCGACGAGCAGCAGCGAAAAATAGGGCGCCGTATCATCGGGCTTGTCTGCGAGACGGACAGACTGGCCATTGGCCATGGTGCCGCGCTCGACATAGACGGCGTCAGCGAGCCGGTTGGCGGCGGCAAGTGCACGGCGGACCTTTGGCAGATTGCGGCCCAGCTTCATGATCACCGCACCATCGCTATCCTCAAGTCGGCGCACGAGCTCCGCTTCGTCAAGCGTGCCGGGCAAAACCGTCAGCACCTCGTCACCCTGCACCAGCGGCAGGCCGGCGCTCGACCAGCAGCCGGACATGGCGGTGATCCCCGGTATGACCTCTGTGGGATAATGCGGTGCCAGGCGGACATGCAGGTGCATGTAGCTGCCATAGAAGAGCGGATCGCCTTCACTCAGCACGGCGACGCTGCGACCGGCATCGAGATGGACTGCGATACGGGCGGCCGCCTCGGCGTAAAAGTCGCCGATTTGCTGCCGATAGTCGGCGTGATGGCGATGAATCTCGGTGGTCACCGGATAATCCAGTGCCTCTTCGACCTGGCCCGGCCGCATATGCTCAGCCACGATGGCGCGCGCATTGCTGGAATTGCCCCGCTTGGCAAAGAAGGCAACCACGTCGGCGCCGGCAATGATGCGCGCCGCCTTGAGGGTCAGCAGTTCCGGGTCGCCGGGACCAGTGCCGACGCCATAGAGATGCCCGCTCACAGCCCTGGCCTCGCCAATGCATTGAGACAAGCCGAAGTCATGGCGCTGCCGCCAAGCCGGCCGCGCACGATGGCGAAGGGGACGCCATAACTGTTTTCGGCCAGCGCATCCTTTGACTCCGACGCCCCGACGAAGCCGACAGGCATGCCGATAATGGCCGCCGGTTTGGGCGCGCCGTCGCGCAGCATTTCGAGCAGGTGAAAGAGGGCCGTGGGCGCATTGCCGATGGCAACAACTGCCCCGGCGAGCCTGTCGCGCCACAGGTCGAGTGCTGCCGCCGAGCGCGTGGTGCCCAACCGGCCCGCCAGTTCCGGTGTTTGTGGGTCGCGCAGCGTGCAGATGACGGCATTGTCGGCGGGCAGGCGGGCGGCGGTGATCCCGCGCGCCACCATCTCCGCGTCGCAGAATACTGGGGCGCCAGCTCTCAGCGCTTCGCGCGCGGTGGTCACGAAACCGGGGCCGAAAACGAAGTGCTGCGCCGCCTCCACCATGCCGGCCGCATGGATCATGCGCACGGCCAGTTCTGCTTCGTCTTCGGAAAAGGCAGACAGGTCAGCCTCGGCACGAATGATCGCGAAAGACCGGCGATAAATGGCGTCGCCGTCCTTTATGTAGTCGTATTCCGTCATTGGTCTTCCCGAGCCAGCAGTGCTTCCAGGGAGAATGCAATGCCGCTTTCGTTCACAATTCGATCAGGCGTATCGCTTGCGCGGCCGCCGATGACAAGACCAATGCCCTGCGGCACGCCGACCATGGTCATGTCGGCGCGCTGCGGATGTGCACAGCCCTTGCTGCATCCAGAGACATGCAAATGCTGGCCCATCGGCATTTTTTCCGCCAGCGCCGCGCCAATGGCCCGTGCATCGATGAGGCCAGAGGCGCATCCGCGATTGCCGATACAGGCGCTGACCCGCAGTCGCGGATCATCAGGCTGGGTGATGAATCCGAGCGCCGCCGCCTCAATCACAAGCGCTTTGTTTGCTGCGTCGAGCAGCAGCCCATGCCGGGGCGCCAGGCTGATGCATGGCGTTTCGTGCAAAATGGCAGCATCGGCCAAGGCGATCACAGTATCGCCCTGCATGGCGGCGAAGGGCAGGGCGATGCCATATCCCGCGCCGTCGCGCAGGGCATAGGGGCCAATAAGAGCTTCAGCCTCGTCTCGACGACCCTCCTCCCTAGTCGGAAAGAGATCGGTGGCGCGCGCTGCTGGGCCCAACGCCGCAAGCGCAGAAAGCAGTGCAAGGCTGGCAGCAACGGCGCCGGAAGCAGTCATAGTTTGGGGCGATCCGCCGCCCATGGAGACACTCCAGCAATCGCGGTCCTCGGCCACCAGGCGAATGTCGGCCTTGAGGGCCGCGAGAGATATCTGGCCGCCGCCGTCGACAACCACCGAAACCTTGGGGCCCAGTTGGGCAGCAATGGTGCGCGTCCCCTCGACTAACGCTTGGGCGAACAGGCGGGGATCGGCGCGCTCGGTGGGATCAGCGCCGGCAAGCGGAGAGAGGTCAATGACGAGGCCTGACTCCAGTGCAACCAGCCCTGAAACGGCTTCGGCGAAATGGCGCGCGCTGGCATCGCTTAGTCCGCGCACCTGAAGATTGCCGCGGGCCGAGACCTCCAACAGGCCATTGCCATGGTTAAGCGCCAGCGCTGCAATCTCTCGCAACTGCCGGGGCGTGAGGCGGCGTTGCGCAACCCGGATGCGGGCCAAAAGGCCATCGCCGGTTCGCATCGGTGCCGTCAGCGTCGGGCAGGCGCCGCGTCGGCGCGCGCTCGCCCCCACAATCGCTGTTATCGCCTCGTTCACGTGCACTTGTCCCGATCTTTCCCGGCCAGCTTTAGCAGTCCTTGCTCGGTGCGGCTATGCCGGCTTGCGCAACAGATAGGTGTCCATGATCCACCCATGGCGGGCGCGGGCAGTCTGGCGGGTGGCGACGATATCCTCGGTGACGTCGCCCAGCCGCCCAGCTATCAGAATCTGGTCAGGCGATCCGAGATAGGCGCCCCAGAAAATCTCCAGATCGGGATCGGCCTGCAGGAAGGCCAACTGGCCGTCGAGCATGACCACTGTGTCTTCATGCACCGTGCCAAGCCTGCGGCCGGTGGTGATCACGACCGGTTCGCCAATGCGGTTGAGCGGAATTCCATGCGCCGCTGTCAACGCCTGGATGGCTGTGATCCCAGGCACCACCTCAACGCGATGCGGCGTTTTGAGCCGCTCGAGAATGCGAAGTGTCGAATCGTAGAGCCCTGGGTCGCCCCAGACCAGGAAACCGCCGGTACTGTTTTCCGGAATCTGCGCGACCAGCCCCTCATAAATGTCGGCCAGTGCCGCATGCCAGTCGTCTACGCCCTGGCCGTAATCTGGCTGGTCAGCATTGCGCCGGGGCACAGCATAGCCGGCCTGGCGACTGTCGGGCCGCGTGACGAAGCGCTCGATGATTGTCCGGCGCAGTCCGGCAAGGTCCGCCTTGGCTGCGCCTTTGTCGGGGATAAACAGAATTTCGGCGCGGTTGAGCGCGGCGATGGCGGCAAGCGTCAGGTGTTCGGGGCTGCCGGTGCCGATGCCGATGACGAGAACAGTTTTCACGCGCCTCTTCCGCTTCTGCCGCCGCGGCCACGGTTCCATCGCCGCAGCAATTTGACCCGCCCGGGTCGCCTTTGCCGTCTTGACCTTGCCATCTGGGAAGGCGGCAAAAGCAAATCTCCAGCAAGGGAGTATCCCATGAACGTCGTCATGAAAACCGTCTCTGTCGCCGCTATTCTTGTGGCCTTCACCCTGGGCGCCTCCGCGCAAGACCACTCTGGGCACGGCGCCGCCTCTGGTGCCGACAGTGCGGCGACCATGGCCTATAAGGACGCAAATATGCGTATGCATGCGGCCATGGACATCGACTACACCGGCAATGCCGATGCCGACTTCATCCGGGGCATGATTCCCCACCACGAAGGTGCGGTCGCCATGGCCAAGATCGTGCTCGAACACGGCACCGACCCGGAGGTGCGTGCTCTGGCCGAAGCTGTGATTGCGGCGCAGGAAGGCGAAATCGCCTGGATGAAGCAATGGCTGTCGCGCAACGGCTACTGACCGGGCCTTCCGACCTGGTCAGTGCTGGGCTGCCATCAGGCGGCTTCCGGAGTATAGCCGGCTTCGCGTATGGCGTCTTCGGCCTTGGACCTGTCGCCCGTGAAGCTGACCCGATGCGTCGCGAGATCGACGTCGACCTGGGCGCCCGGCAGGGCGTCCTCGATGGCCTTTCGCACCGTGCCTACGCAGTGGTTGCAGGTCATGTCGTTGATCACAAGTGTGGTTTTCTCGGTCATTTCAATTTCCTTTCCTAGCCGGAGCGCCAGCGAGATCGTCGAGAATGGGGCAGTCGGGGCGGTTGTCGCCATGGCAGCAGTGCACCAGATGGCTGAGGGTCTTCACCATGCCCTGCAGCTCGGCAATCTTGGTCTCCAGCGCCTCGATATGGGTGGAGGCAATGTCGCGGACCTCGGCGCTGGCCCGCGTCTTGTCGCGCCACAGTGCCAGTAGCGTGCCGGTTTCCTCAACCGAAAAGCCCAGAGTGCGGGCGCGCTTGATGAAACGCAGTACGTGCACTTCGTCATCGCCATAGACGCGATAATTGCTGTCGGTGCGGCGGGGGGCGCTGACGAGGCCGATCTGCTCGTAATAGCGGATCATCTTGGCCGAAACGCCCGACTGCTCGGCGGCTTCACCAATGTTCATCGCCCCACGCCTTTCACGCTGCGCAGACGTTGCGCATTGCCCACCACAAAGACCGACGACATGGCCATCGCGCCGGCGCCGATCATCGGCGACAACAGAATGCCGAAGGCGGGATAGAGTATGCCGGCCGCGATGGGGATGAGTAGGGCATTGTAGCCAAAAGCCCAGAACAGGTTTTCCCAGATGTTGCGCAATGTGGCCCGACTGACGGCCAGCGCGTCAAGAACCCTCCGCAGATCGCCACCCAATAGCACCACGTCGGCGCTTTCGATCGCCGCATCGGTGCCGTTGCCGACGGCGATGCCGACATCGGCCTCGGCGAGGGCCGGTGCATCGTTGATGCCATCGCCGACATAGGCCACCAATCGATTGTCAGCACGCAAGGCCTTGATGGCGCGCACCTTGTCGGCCGGCAATACCTCGGCCTGCACCTCGTCAATTCCCAACTGGGCTGCGATTGCCCGGGCGGTGCGACTGTTGTCCCCCGAGATCATGGCCGTGCGCAGACCCATTGCATGCAGTGCCGCAATTACGGCCTTGCTCGAGGGCTTGATAGTGTCGGCGACCACGACGGCAGCGGCCAGCGTGTCGTCGATGGCGACAAAAACAGGCGTTTTGCCCTCGTCGGCAAGCCGTTCGATGTCCTTGGCGAAATCGGTGAAGTCGAGGTGCTGCATGTGTCGTTGTGCGCCGACGGCGACCAGCCGCCCATCGACCCGCGCGGTAACGCCGGTGCCGGGATTGGAGGAAAAGTCCGTGACCACGCCCAAAACCAGCCCTGCTCTTTCCGCGGCAGCGACGATGGCAGTGGCGATCGGATGCTCCGAGCGCGCTTCGACCGCAGCGATGAGTGCCAGGACTTCGTCATGGCTAAAATCGTCATCGAGGATGAGATCGGTCAGCACCGGCTTGCCTTCGGTCAGGGTGCCGGTCTTGTCGAACGCCACGACTTGGGCATCACGCAATTGCTGCAGCGCCTCGGCCTTGCGGAACAGCACGCCCAACTGGGCGGCGCGGCCGGTGCCGACCATGATCGACATCGGCGTCGCCAAGCCCATGGCGCAGGGGCAGGCTATGATCATGACGGCGACGGCATTGACCAGACTGTAGCTGAGACGCGGCTCGGGCCCGACGAAGAACCAGACCAGGAAAGTCAGCGCTGAAAGTCCGATGACAGCCGGCACGAACCAAGCGGTGATCCTGTCGACAACAGCCTGGATCGGCAGTTTGCCGCCCTGGGCGTCCTCCACCATGCGGATGATCTGCGCCAGCATGGTGTCGCCGCCCACCTTGGTGGCGCGGAACCGGAAGCTGCCAGAGGTGTTGAGCGTGCCGCCGACCACCACTGCGCCAACTGTCTTGGAGACAGGCAGCGGCTCGCCTGAGATCATCGACTCATCGATATGGCTGGCGCCCTCGACAATTTCGCCGTCCACCGCCACTTTCTCGCCCGGCCGCACCAAAATGATGTCGCCGACCCGCACATCCTCGACCGGCACCTCCACCGTGATCCCCGCGCGCTCGACGCGCGCGGTCTTGGCCTGCTGCTGCACCAATTGGCGGATGGCCTGCCCGGTCCGTCCCTTGGCCAGAGCCTCAAGCCACCGCCCCACCAGGATCAGCGTCACGATGACGGCAGCGGCTTCGAAATACACGTAGCGCGTCTCGGCGGGAACCAGATGCGGGGCGAAGGTGACGACGCTGGAATAGAGCCAGGCCGCCCCTGCGCCAAGGGCAACCAAGGAGTTCATCTCCGGCGCGCCGCGCAGCAAAGCAGGAATGCCCAGAGCAAAAAACCGGCGTCCCGGCACGAAAAGCACGATCGTGGACAACGCGAAATAGGCGATATAGAGCCATTGTATCGGCACCGCTCCCATCAGCCAATGATGGAACGGCGCATAGAGATGGCCTCCCATTTCGAGCACGAAAAGCGGCAGCGTCAGCAGCGCGGCGAGCATAACGTCGCGCTTGAGTATCGCGGCGTCCTCGTCGTGGTGATGGGCATGGTCGCGGCGGGGCGTTGCGACCGGGCGCAGGCTGGCCTTATAGCCCACCTTTTCCACTGCCTTGAGCAGGGCATCTGCATTGCCGCCGGAAACCGTAGCGCGTTCGGTCGCCAAATTGACCGATGCGGAGGTGACGCCATCCACCTTGAGCAGCGCTTTTTCCACCCGCGAAACGCAGGACGCGCAAGTCATGCCTTCGATGTCAAATGTGGCGGCGGCAGGATTGGGGACGTGCTGGTTCATGGCTTTTTACCTCGTCCACCAGCATATAGACCTTCCAATGATGGGAAGGTCAATGGCTGTGTTTTGACTTTTCGCGGGGAGGCATCTGGTGGCATGCCAATGTCTTGACTTGCCTCGAAAACAGCATTTGCCGTGAATTCGACTGCGGCAGGTTGGCGCTGTGACAATCAATCTGCTTATAGTGCGAATGAGTCTGACCTATTTCTTGCGCTATCAGGAGCTCCCCCATGCAGACGGTTCGCAAGGATATTCACAATTCTGAAGTCCCGGTGTTGTGCCAGAGTTGCGAGGCGCGCCACCAGGGCATCTGCGGCGCGTTGAACGCCCAGCAATTGCTGGCGCTGTCCAAGACGACGCGGCGCGTACGCAAGGATGCAGGTGACGAGCTGATGGCCGATGCCATGCCCATCGCCAGCTTTGCCAATGTGCTGCGCGGCGTCATCAAGCTCACCAAGGTGCTTGAAGACGGTCGTCAGCAGGTGGTCGGCCTGCAATTTGCGCCCGATCTTCTCGGGCGTCCCTTCGCTGCGGAAAGTCGGGTGAGTGCGGAGGCGGCCTCGGAGGTCGATCTCTGTGTGATCCCCAAGCCGGCGCTCGAATCGATCATGAAGGAAAGCGCGCCGCTCGAGCATCGGGTGATGATGCAGGCGCTGCGCGAACTCGATGAAGCCCGTGACTGGATGGTGACGCTGGGGCGCAAGAGCGCTTCGGAAAAGGTGGCGAGCTTCCTTTACCTCATCGCCACCCATATCGATCCGACTGTCGAGCAGCCCGAGACCAGTTTCGATCTGCCGCTCAGCCGTGCCGACATTGCCGATTTCCTCGGCCTGACCATCGAGACTGTGAGCCGGCAGATCAGCAAGCTCAAGGCCGATAATGTCATCGAGATCCTCAACTACCGTCATGTGACGGTGCCGGATTTGGCCCGCCTGCGCTTGCGCTGCGGCTGACGGGCCGGGCGTTTTACGCCTGTCCTAAGCGACGGTCAGTTCTCCGTTTTGCAGCGTGAGCACGCGGTCGACAGTGCCTTCGGGGATACTGGCGTGGGTAACCATGATCACCGTGCGACCATCGGTGCCGGTCGCCAGCGTCTGCATGAAGGCCTCCTCTGTCTGGCGGTCGAGCGCATCGGTAGGTTCGTCGAGCAACAGGACCGGCGCGTTCGAGACGAGGGCCCTGGCCAGGCAAAGCCGCCGCACTTGCCCGACAGACAGGGTGCGCCCGGCTTCGCCGATAACGGTGTCGAGGCCCTTGGGCAGGGCGCGGACATAGGTGTCAAACTGCGCTCTTTGCAGCGCTGACCATAAATCGTCTTCGCTGGCGTCCCATCGCCCGATCAACAGATTGTTGCGGATCGTATCGATGAACACCGGGCTGTCCTGGCTGAGCAGCGCCATATGGGCGTGAATGTCGGCGAGGCGCAGTTCGGTGAGTGCCACGCCGCCTATGCTGATCTGGCCAGCCTGAGGATCGAACAGACGCAGCAGCAGCTTGAGGATGGTCGACTTGCCGCCCCCGCTGGGTCCCACGATCGCGATCCTTTCACCGGGGAAAACGACGAAGGAGGCGTCTGCGAGCACCGGGGCGCCGCCACCATAGCTGAAGCCTATGCCCTCAAAAGCGATGGTGCCATCTTGGGGCAGGTCGCGCGGCGCCGCGGTTTCCATTACCGATGGCGCAATATCGGTCAGTGCCTGCAGACGCTCCGCAGCGGCCATTGCGCCGCTTGCCTTGCCGACGCTGCGCACGATCACCGCCGTCGCCTCAAAACTGCCGAGCACAGCAAGGAGCAGGCCGACCATGACCGGCCCCTCGATCTGACCGGTGTCCAGGGCGACGAGGCCGGCCCAGAGTGTGGCGACCAGGGCCACTGCGGCCAGCAATTGCACCGCCATGCCACCAAGTGTGGACAGACCTGCAAGGCGCAACCGCCAGTAACCGGCCGCGTCGACCGTCTCGGCGAACCGGTGCTGCGTGGTGCCGAGGGCCCCAAGCAAGTTGAGATCGGCCAGGCCACTGAGCCCGTCGAGCACACCCATCCGCATATCGGCATTGGCCGCCACGCTCTTCTGGCCGGCGCGACGTCCGACAGTGACCAAGGCCGTTGGCACGGCCAGCACCGCCAACGCCATGGCCAGGCCATAGGGCAGCGCGGCGGCCGGCAACAAGAAAGCCATGAGCACGGTCATGCCGGCGCCGATGAACATCGCCCCGAGCAGCGGCCCGATCGCCACGAGAAACGCGGTGTCGAGCGCATCGACATCGGCTGTCAGGCGGCTCACAAGATCGCCATGCCGCAGCGAGCGATCCGGCAGCGGCAGCCGCGGGAACAGAGCCGCAAACAACCAGCCGCGCAGATCAGACAGCAGTTTTAGCGTCGCGTTATGCCCAACCAGCCGTTCGCCATAGCGCGCCAGGATGCGGATGAACGAAAAGCCACGAACCATCGCCGATGGCACGAAGAGATTGAAGGCGAGCCCCGCCGTGGTCAGTGCCGATGCGGTGATGAACCAGCCGGAGGTGCCCAGCAGCGCCACGCCGGACAGCAATGTGATGAGCGACAGCAGCAAGGCCAGCAAGAGCGACGGTGTGCGGCGTCGAAACAGCGGTGCAAAGGCGAGCAGGGCTTTCATGCCACATCCTTCTTTCTCTTGGCCAAGGCGGCAGTGAGCAATCGGCCCTCGGCGATGCGCCAGGATTTGTGCATCATCGCGGCGACCGCGGGCGAATGCGTGCCGACAATGAGCGTGCGGCCCCTGGCATAGTCGATGATCTCGTCCATGATCTCGGCCTCGAGTTCGGCATCGAGATGGGCCGTGGGCTCATCCAGCAGGATCAGCCCGGCATCGCGCAGGAAAACACGCGCCAAGGCGACGCGCTGCGCTTGGCCGCCGGAGAGGCCGATCCCGTCCTCGCCGATCGGCGTGTCAAGCCCCAAGGGCAGGGCGGCGGCAAAGCCACTCACCCTGGCGCGCTCGGCGGCGCGTTCGATCTGTGCGCGGGTGGCGCCGGGACGTCCCAGCGCAATATTGTCGGCGATCGTGGCATGCACCAGACGCGGCTTTTGCGCCAGCAGGAAGGTGCGGCTGCGCAGTGCCGGCTCGGACCATGCCGCGAGCAACCGGCCCTCCAGCGTAACGTCCCCCTCATGCTCGCGCAGGCCGATGATGGCTTCAAGCAGTGTGGACTTCCCCGAGCCGCTGGGGCCGATGAGAGCGACGTGCTCGGCGGGTGCGATCGAGAGTGTGCAGTCGACAATGACCGCGCGCTGGCGATCTGGCGTCCGCAGGGTCACCCCGGACAGCGCAACGCCGATGGCGCTACCCGAAACCGGCGCAATATCGCTGAGCACTGTTTCGGCCTCAGGCAGGGCCCCCAGCTGCCGCTCGATTTCCGCCAGTGCCGCCTTGGCGGCAGCGCGATCGTGGTAGTGGGCGGCAAGCAGTCGCAGCGGATTATAGACCTCGGGGGCCATCAGCAACAGGAAGATACCCAGCTGCAGCGTCAACGGACTGGTCCGCAAATGCAGATAGTCGATGAAGGTCAGACCGACATAAAGCGCAATCCCGGCCACACCCAGTGCGGCAAAGAATTCCAGCACCGCAGACGACAGGAACGCGATGCGCAACACGCCCAGCGTACGCTGCCGCAGCGCGTCGCTCACCTCCACGATACTCTGGGTCTCTGCGTCAGCCCGGCCGGCAAGTTTCAGCGTCAACAGCCCCTTCAGCCGATCGGCGAACCGTCCAGACAGCCGGCTCAACGCCTGGGTCTGGCGATCTGTGGCGATTTGCGCCCCCCAGCCGACCAGCGCCATGAAGACCGGGATCAGCGGTGCGCTCACCAGGAACAGAACCCCTGCCACCCAGTCCAGCGGCAAAATGATCGCGCCGAACACAAGCGGCAGCAGGGCGGCCTGCAGCGCGGCTGGAAGATAGCGAGCGAAGTAGGCGTCCAGTGCTTCCACCTGGTCGACGATCGCGGCTGAGGCGATGCCGGACGGAGCGGTATCGGCGGCACGTGGGGACCGCGATAACAGCTTGCCGAACAGCGCTTTGCGCAGTTGTCGTTTGATCTGTTCGGCGCCGATGACACCGGCCTGTTCGCCGAGGGCGCCGATCGCAGCGCGCAACGCCAATAGCCCCAGAACCAGTCCGACCGATGGCAGCAATACCGCCGGCGGCTCTCCTGCTTCTATGGCACTGCCCAGAATGTCGGCCAGCAACCAGGCCTGCCAGACGAGCAAGCCGCCGCTGGCCAGCGGCGCGAGGATGGCGATCCAGATGGCGCCGCCACCTTGGCGCTGCAAGCGGCCCAAAGCGCGACCGGCGGCCTTTTCGTCGGGATTCAAGAGCGTGTCCTTTGGTTGGGCGTAGGATGCAATCTAGCGGCCGATCCCGGAAGCCGTCTTGATCTGAATCAAGGCCGTGGTGTGTGGCGCGGGCTAAACAACCAACATTGGTGGCCCGAGTCTGGCCGCTGCAACACCGAGGCCCATATGCCATGATCGATATGCTCGTTGTCGATTTATCGCGGTGGCAGTTCGCTGCTACTGCGATGTACCACTTTATCTTCGTCCCGCTGACGCTGGGGCTGTCCTTCATGATGGCCATCATGGAAAGCGTCTATGTGATGACCGGCCGCCAGATCTGGCGGAAGGCCACCCTGTTCTGGGGCACGCTTTTCGGCATCAACTTCGCCATGGGTGTGGCCACCGGTATCGTGATGGAATTCCAGTTCGGCATGAACTGGAGCTATTACAGCCACTATGTCGGCGACATTTTCGGCGCGCCCCTGGCCATCGAAGGCCTGATGGCGTTTTTCCTGGAAGCCACCTTCATCGGGCTCTTCTTCTTCGGCTGGGATCGCCTCAGCAAGGTCGGCCATCTGATCGTGACCTGGCTCATGGCCCTCGGTGCCAATCTCTCGGCGCTTTGGATCCTGGTGGCCAATGGCTGGATGCAAAATCCGGTCGGCGCCAAGTTCAACCCCGACACGATGCGCATGGAAATCACCGATTTCATCGCGGTGATCTTCAATCCGGTCGCCCAGGCCAAGTTCGTGCACACGGTCAGCGCCGGCTATCTCACAGGCGCCGTCTTCGTGCTCGCCATTTCGGCACTCTTCCTGGCCCAGGGCAAGCATGTCGAGCTCGCCAAGCGCTCGGCAGTGGTGGCGGCCAGCTTTGGCCTCGCCTCGGCGCTTTCGGTCGTGGTTCTGGGTGACGAGAGTGGCTATGTCGCGACCGAGCACCAGATGATGAAGATCGCCGCGCTCGAGGCCATGTACGAAACCGAACCGGCTCCGGCTCCCTGGACCCTGATCGGTCTACCCGGCCAGGACGGCAAGCTGGGTTTCCACATCTCGGTTCCGTGGGTTGGCGGGCTCATCACCACCCGTTCGCTCGACAAGCCGCTTCCGGGTATCGAGGAGCTGGTGGGTCGGGCCGAAGATCGCATCCGCTCGGGTATCGTCGCCTATACGGCGCTGCAGCAGATCCGCGCCGACGGCACAAACCAAGAGGCTCGCGCCACTTTCGAAGAATACTGGCCTGACCTGGGTTATGGCCTGCTGCTCAAGAAGTATCGCACCGATGTCGAGAACGCGACCGACGAAGAGATCGTCATGGCCGCCAATGACACCGTGCCGGGCGTCTGGCCGCTGTTCTGGACATTCCGCCTGATGATGGGGCTGGGCTTCTTCTACATCGCCTTCTTCGCGGTCTGGTTCTATCGCGCCTCGCGCGGTTGGATCGACACCAACAAGAAGCTTCTGTGGTTCAGCTTCATCACCCTGCCGCTGCCTTGGCTGGCCATTGAAAGCGGCTGGTTCATTGCCGAATTCGGCCGTCAGCCCTGGGTGGTTGAAGGAGTTCTGCCCACCTTCTACGCGGCGTCGGGTCTTACCGTGCTCGATCTCGTATTGTCGCTGAGCTTCTTCGTTCTGCTCTACACCGTCTTGCTCGTCATCATGGTCATGCTGATGATCAAGGTGATCAAGGCCGGCCCCAAGGACAAGCTTTTCGATGGCGAAACCGCGGGTGACGACCAGGACGACTTCGTGATTGCCGCACTTCCCGCCACCCCAGCAACCAAGGAGCTCGGATCGTGAGCACCATTCCCCTCGATTATGAAACGCTGCGGCTGATCTGGTGGCTGCTGCTCGGCGTGCTGCTCATCGGCTTCGCCATCATGGGCGGCCGCGACATGGGCGTGGGGGCATTGCTGCCCTTCGCCGCCAAGACCGACGAGGAACGCCGGGTTCTGCTCAACCTCATCGGGCCCACCTGGGAAGGTAACCAGGTGTGGCTGATCCTGGGCGGCGGCGCCATTTTCGCCGCCTTCCCGCCGCTCTATGCGGTGAGCTTCTCGGGCTTCTACCTGGCCATGATGGTCATCCTTCTGGCGCTGATCCTGCGGCCTGTCGGCTTCAAGTTCCGCGGCAAGATCGAAGATCCGCGCTGGCGCAAAACCTGGGACTGGGGCCTGTTCATCGGCGGCTTCGTGCCTGCCCTGATCATGGGCGTCGCCGTTGGCAATGTGCTGCTCGGGGCCCCCTTCCACATCGACGACACCATGCGCATCTTCTACACCGGAAACTTCTTCCAGCTGCTGATGCCCTTTGCGCTGCTCGCCGGTCTTGTCAGCGTCGGCATGATCGTCACCCATGGTGCGACGCTCATCGTGGGCCGCACCGAGGGCGTCATCGCCGAACGTGCCCGCACGATCGGCATCTGGTCGGGCCTCGTCACTGCGGCACTCTTCGCTCTGGGTGGCGTCTGGCTTGCCTTCATGAACGGCTATGTCGTCACCAGTGTCATCGACCCAAATGCCCCGATCAACCCGCTGAGCAAGACCGTTGAACTGGTGCAGGGTGGATGGCTCCGCAACTACGGCACCTATCCTTGGATGATCGCCGCGCCGGTGCTTGGCCTGGCTGGCATGCTGGTCGCCGTTCTGGCGCTCAACCTGCGGATGAAGTGGCTGGCCTATCTGGCCACTAGCGGCGGTATCTTCGGAATCGTCTCGACGGCGGGCCTGTCGATCTTCCCCTTCTTCCTGCCCTCGTCGACCGTGCCCAATTCGGGCCTGACCCTGTGGGATGCCTCGTCGAGCCATATGACGCTGTTCATCATGCTGGTGGTGACGGTGATCTTCCTGCCCATCATCATCGGCTATACCGCCTGGGTATTCCGGGTCATGCGCGGCACGGTCACCCCGCAGACGCTCGGCAAAAACCCCAACGCCTACTAGGAGAAAAGACATGTGGTATTTCTCGTGGATCCTGGGCCTGGGCCTGGCCTGCACGTTCGGCATCCTCAACGCCATGTGGTTCGAGATGCGCGAAGACCGGCGCATCGCGCGCGAACGTGGTCGTGAGGCTGTCGAAGCCGCCAAATAGGTCCTGCGATGACAAAGAATGGGCCGGGTTCTGTCCGCAGCGCCCGGCCCATTCTCATTTGACATGCCGTTTTTCCATGCAAACATCGGATTTGGGCGGCGTAGCCGCTCAGCCATCCCGCGTCGCATGCATGGCTCTTTACCGGTTGGTCAAAATTTTAAATATCGACCGACAATGCGGTTCTGTCGAAAAATATCGAGCACTAACATATCGTTAGAGCGATGGGTGTCGTGCCCAACGTTGCCACTCTCTCGCCATCTGTGTGAACGGCTTGTGAACCATATGCCTGTTTTGGATGCACTCAGTGCATAACGGATGTGCAGCAAGGCTATCTACTAATCACGACGGGTTGGGTCTACATAGGGGTCATCAAACGAAGGGGAACCGAAATGAACATTGCAAAGAAGCTTGCCGACTACGCCCGTTACCAGCGCACCCTGCGCGAGCTGAACAATCTCGACGCTCGTCAGCTGAACGATCTGGGCATCACCAAGGGCGACATCAAGAACATCGCTCGCGGCACCTACGTCGCCTAAGCGACGCGACTATCTGAAATGTCCGACGAAGGCGTCCAACAGGGCGCCTTTTGTCGTTTCTGGGCCCTGGCTGCCCGGCGCCAGGCCCTGTCGGGCCGTCAGTTGGTGATCGAATAGGTCATCACCATGCCCGGCGTCAGCACCATCCGCTCATAGGCCTCGCCGCCGGCATATTTACCGCCGCCGACATCCCAGCATCCCGCTGAAAGCGTGAACTGGCGTTGGCCCCCAGGCGGAATGGCCTCATTCTGGCCGAGCCTGTTGAAGCCGTAGGTGAAGTTGTCGCAAGCCGAGATCACCACGGCGTCGAGATAGCCGCTGGTGGCATTGTTGATAACAAGCGTCGCGGTCGGCTCGCCTGGTCGCACCAGGTCACCGCCGGTGACGCTGCACCCCGCCAGTATGGCGCCAGCCATAGCTACCGCGCCGAGTTTGCAGATATTCATTTGAGCATCTCTCCCAGAAGATGCCCCACGCTAGACTTGCCGGATTCAGCGTAAAATCCCTGAACAGGGGGTCAGCGCACGAGATCGGCGGTGACACAGCCGAGCGCTTTGATCAAGTCTGACGGGCGGATGCGGATCTGCAGGCCCCGCTGGCCGCCATTGAGGAATATTTCGTCATAGAGCTCGGCAAGTTCGTCCAGCGCCGTCGGTACCAGCTTCCGCTGGCCCAGCGGACTGATACCCCCCACCTTATAGCCGGTGAGCCGCTCCGCATCGGCCGGCTTCATCATATGCGCCGATTTGCCGCCAAGCGCCGCCGCGAGCTTTTTCATGTTCACTTCTTCGTCCGAAGGCACGATGGCGCAGACCGGCTTACCGTCGAGCTCCGCCATCAGCGTCTTGAACACTTCCGATGGCGACACGCCCATCGCCTCCGCCGCCTGCAATCCGACGCGCTCGGCATTGGGGTCATACTCATAGTGGGCCAGCGTGAACTGAACACCGGCTTTGGTAAGGGCGAGCGTGGCGGGCGTGGTCTTGGACATGATGCTGTTTTACGACAAGCCCGGGAAAGCTCAAGAGTATCCCCACCCCCTCCCCCGGAATAGGGGGAGGGGTCTGCCGGTGTCTGCTGCCCGAGCTGGGCCAGGCCCGATGCGCCCCTTCTCCTGTTTGAGGAGGAGGTCGGGTGGGGGGCTGCTAAATTTCAGCTCAGACGATGCCGCTTGAACCGGCTTCGATTTCGGGGCGGATTTCGGCGACTTTGGCGCGATAGCCGGCGGCGCGATAGGCCGCCAGCGGGTCAATAGCGCCGTCCTGATCGAGGCGGGCCATGGCCAGGATCGGTTCGACATCGGTGCGGAAGGCGTTGCGCAATTGCAGCGTGGCGGCGAGCGCATCGTTTGCCTCCTGCGCGGCCTTGAGCGCCTGGCGGTCCACCAGCAGAGCCTGCGCATAGGCGCGCTGCACATCGGCGGCGGAGAGCATCAGCGACTCGATGGGGTCGGTGACATTGTGCGACTGGTCGAGCATGTGGGCGGGCGCGAAATCAGCATCGCGGCTTTCGGCATCCACCAGTTCGTTGAAGACGAGGAACAGGCGGAACGGATCGATGGAGCCGGCGTCGAGATCGTCGTCGCCATATTTGCTGTCGTTGAAGTGGAAGCCGCCGAGCTTGCCGAACTGGGCCAGACGGGCAACGATCATCTCGATATTGACGTTGGGCGCATGGTGGCCGAGATCGACAAGGCAGAAGGCTTTGTCACCCAGCTCCTTGGAGATGAGGTAATTGGTGCCCCAGTCCTGTACGACCGTCGAATAGAAGGCCGGCTCATACATCTTGTGTTCGGTGAAGATCCGCCAGTCCTCGGGCAGGGCGGCATAGATGGACTTCATCGAGTCGAGATAATGCTCGAACTGACTGGTGAAGTTGACCTGGCCGGGGAAGTTCGAGCCATCGCCGATCCACACGGTCAGAGCCTTGGAACCGATGGTCTTGCCTATTTCGATACATTCGAGATTGTGCTCGATGGCCTGGTTGCGGGTGGCGGCGTCAGCTGCCGAAAGCGAGCCGAACTTGTAGCTCTGCAACTGGCCCTTGGCATCGGCAAAGGTGTTGGAATTCATGGCGTCGAAGCCAAGATTGAACCGGCTCGCCGCCTGCTTCAGCCGGTTCGGATCGGCCTTGTCCCACGGAATATGCAGCGACACGGTTCGCGTCGCCTGCGTCAACTGGGCGATAACGGCGCAGTCTTCGATCTTGTCAAAGATATCGCGCGGCTCGCCTTTGCCGGGAAAGCGGGCAAAGCGCGTGCCGCCGGTGCCGACGCCCCAGGAGGGTACGGCGACGGAGAAGGCGGCGACCTTGGATTTGATGGCGTCAATGGCGATGCCGCGCCTGTCGAGGCGTTCGCCCAGCGTATCATAGTCGACATTGAGATCGGCCGCACGAGACGCATTCTCGGCTTCGATGATGGATGGATCGATGATGTGTTCGGTCATTTTTGTTCCTCCTGGGACGTCCCCCTCACCCGTCTCGGCCTCCGGCCGATCCACCCTCTCCCCTAGTGGGAGAGGAATAAGAGGCGGACACCGGACTATTCTTCTCCCTCTTGGGGAGAAGGTGGCGCGAAGCGCCGGATGAGGGGCTCTTCCGTTCTGTTATTTACCTTGGGAACGACTGCTGGTTGCCGGCGTCGACATTGAGGATATTGCCGGTGGATTTGGCCGATGCCTCGCTGGCGAAGAAATAGACCGCTTCGGCGATGTCTTCGGGGAAAACCGAGCGCTTCAGCATCGAGCGCTGCCGATACATTTCTTCAAGGCCATCCTTGTCGGTCTTGTAGGTCGAGGCGCGCTGTTCGAGCCATTCGCCGGCCCAGATCTTGGAGCCGCGTAGCACGGCGTCGGGATTGACGACGTTGACGCGGATCTGCGCTTCGGCGCCTTCAAGCGCGAGGCAGCGGGCGAGATGGATTTCGGCGGCCTTAGCGGTGCAATAGGCGGCGGCATTGGGGGAGGCTGCAAGACCGTTCTTCGAAGCGACGAAGACGACATTGCCGCCGATCTTCTGCTGGCGGAACAGGCGGAAGGCCTCGCGGCTGACGAGGAAATAGCCCGTGGAAAGAATGTCCATATTCTTGTTCCACAGCTCCAGCGAGGTCTCCTCGATGGGTGCGGAGGAGGCGAGGCCGGCATTGGACACGAGAATATCGAGGCCGCCGAATTCGACTACGGCATGGGCGAAGCCGGAAAGGACCTGGTCTTCCCTGGTGACATTGATATTGACCGGACGAACGAAGTCGGCGCCAAAGACGCCGGAGAGTTCGGCGGTGGCACTGTCGAGCGCAGTCTGGTCGATATCGGCGAGGACGACGCAGGCGCCTTCGCGGAGGAGACGGGCAGCGGTCGCCTTGCCAATGCCGCCGGCGCCGCCGGTAACCAGGGCAATCTTACCCGCGAGCGATTTCGGCTTGGGCATGCGCTGCAGCTTGGCCTCTTCGAGCAGCCAGTACTCGATGTCGAAGGCTTCCTGCTCGAGCAGGCCCTGGTATTCCGAAACGGTCGAGGCGCCGCGCATCACATTGATGGCGTTGACATAGAACTCGCCGGAAATACGGGCTGTCGCCTTGTCCTTGGCAAAGGTGATCATGCCGACGCCGGGGATCAGGTAGACCACGGCGTTGGGATCGCGGATGGCCGGCGAATTGTCGTGCTTGCAGCGCTCGTAATAGGCGGCGTAGTCGGCGCGATAGTCGGCGATTTGGCTATCTAGACCGGCGATGACGGCATCGACATCCGGATTGGCGGGATCGAAGTCCACGACAAGCGGACGAATCTTGGTGCGCAGGAAGTGGTCGGGGCAGGAGGTGCCGAGAGCCGCCAGGGGCCGCAGGTTCTTGGAATTGACGAATTCGAGCACGGCAGCCGAGTCATCGAAGTGGCCAAGCTTGTGGCTGTCTTCGGAAATGAAGCCGCGAATCTTCGGCATTAGCTTGGCGGCTATCGCGCGACGGGCGTCGGCATCGAGAGACTGGGTCGCGGCACCACCAAAGATGGTCTTGCCCTCAGTCTGCTGCTCGAACCAATCGATCGCCTTATTGATGATGCGGATCGTAGTTTCGTAGCATGCCTTGGGCGTATTGCCCCAGGTAAAGAGACCGTGGGATTCGAGGATCACGCCTTCGGCATTCGGATTCTCGAGACAGAACTTTTCCAGCCACAGGCCAAGCTCGAAACCCGGCTTCTTCCAGGGAAGCCAGCCGATGGTGTCGCCGAAAATCTGCTGTGTAAGTTCTTTGGAATTCTTCGAAGCGGCAATAGCGATGATCGCGTCCGGGTGCATGTGATCGACATAGGGACGATTCACATAGGCATGCAGGGGCGTGTCGATGGAGGATGCGCGGGGATTGAGATTGAAGGTGGCGTGGGGGAGATAGCCCACCATCTCGTCTTCGAATTCGACGCCGCGATAAAGCCCCTTCAGGGCGCGCAGCTTGTCCATGTAGAGGGTCGCAAACCCATCGAGCGTGATCGAGGCATTGTCGCCGCCCGAGCCCTTGACCCACAAAACCTCGACCGTCTCGCCGGTCAGCGGGTCCTTTTGCATGATCTTGGACGAGGTATTACCACCGCCATAATTGGTGACACGCTTGTCCGAACCGAGCAGGTTGGAGCGGTAGACCAGACGCTCGGGCTCGCTCATCGACGCGGCCTTGGCGTCGTCCCACTTGTTTTCAAGGCGCTTGGGCGCGGTGGACATCGGGTTCCTCCCAATAGAAAAGGCAGACGGTAGCGGTCGCGACATGGCCATATCCTTCGTCGCGCTGTCAATCAGAAACGATCATATTTCGTCATTTATGCGTGAAATTGACGATAACAGGCATTTTGATGATTGACACTGCTTGGCAATGATGGAAGCAAATGGTTTAGGGAGAAGCATCTTGCACGAAACCGAGCGTCATCGCGTCATACTGTCTGCCGTTCAGGGCCGCCCCGTCGTGACGGTGCCCGAGCTGTGCGACATGACGGGATCTTCGGAGGCAACCATACGCCGCGACATTGCAGCGTTGCATGTTCAGGGCAAGTTGCGGCGGGTGCGTGGCGGGGCGGAGGCGATCAATCCACCTGCGCAGGGCGGGCTTATGGGGCGACCCGCTTCGGTCAACGAAACGCTCAATATCGCGCAGAAGCGCGCAATCGCGCGTGTCGCTGCCGAGATGTGCAATGATGGCGAACCCATCATCATCAATGGTGGCACGACGACCTATCAGATGGTGCACCATCTGACCGGCAAGCGCTTGAGCGTTTTTACCAACAGCTTCGCCATTGCCGAATTTCTCATCCATAATTCGCGAAACTCGGTCGTCATCCCCGGTGGCACGATCTACCGCGAGCAAAACGTCATCCTCTCGCCCTTCGGCGGTGTGGTGGCGAGCCACTTTTATGCCAAGCGCATGTTCATCGGCTGCCAGGGCATTGGTGCCCACGGCCTGATGGAGGCCGATCCCATGCTGGTCCAGTCCGAACTGGGGCTGATCGGGCAGGCGGACGAGCTGATCGTCCTGGCAGATTCATCGAAATTTTCGGGACGCTCGAGCCTCATCCTTTGCGGGCTCGACCGAATTGCCGCCGTCATTACCGATAGCGGCATCCGCGACGAGGACCGTCAGATGCTGGAAACGGCAGGTGTGCGGCTCATCGTGGCGGAGGCGACTGCCCAGGCCCACACGCAAGCCACGGTGGCCTGACGACCAAGCCTAAATCAACCACTGTTCAGGGAGGAACTCATGAAACTTTGGAAACTGCTCGCCGCAACGGCGACTGCTGCTGTGCTCCTGGCAACCCCGGCGCTCGCCCAGACCCGCATTGCGCTGGTCGTGAAGTCGCTCGGCAACGGCTTCTTCGACGCCGCGGCCAAGGGCGCCCAGGAAGCGGCTACCGAATTGGGTGACGTTGAAGTCATCTATACCGGCCCGACCGCCGCTACCGCCGAAGCGCAAATCGAAGTCGTTAACGCGCTGATCGCCCAGCAGGTCGATGCTATCGCGATCTCCGCCAACGATCCCGACGCGCTTGTCCCCGCCCTGCAGCGTGCCATGGAGCGCGGCATCAAGGTGATTTCGTGGGATTCCGGCGTCGCCCAGGAAGGCCGCCAGCTTCACCTCAATCCGTCCGACGTGAATCTGATCGGCGAGACCATCATCAAGCTGGCCGCCGACTATCTGCCGGACGGTGGCGATGTCGCCATTCTTTCTGCCGCCTCGACCGCGACCAACCAGAATGCCTGGATCGAAGCCGCCAAGGCCGTCATTCCCGAAAAATTCCCGAACATCAATCTCGTCGCCACCGTCTATGGCGACGATGACTCGGTGAAGTCCACCGAAGAGGCTCGTGGCCTCATCGCTGCCTATCCGGATCTCAAGGCCATTATTGCCCCGACCACCGTTGGTGTCGTGGCTGCTGCGCAGGTGGTGACCGACCAGAACCTGATCGGCAAGATCAACGTCACCGGTCTGGCTCTGCCGTCCGAGTTCAAGCAGTTCATCGACAATGGCGCGAGCCAGGCCGTGGCGCTGTGGAACCCGATCGATCTGGGCTATTCGGCCGTGTACCTGGCCAAGGCGCTGGTCGACGGTGAAGAAGCCAAGCCTGGTGCGACCTTCTCAATCGGCCATGTTGGCGAAGTGACGCTGGACGACACCATCTCCGCCGCGATGGCCGCGCCGTTCCAGTTCGACAAGACCAATATCGAAGAGTTCTCGAAGATCTACTAAGGCGCTTCAGGAGCGGGGGTAAGCTCCCGCTCCGTCCACGACGTCACCACCCGGCTTGACCGTGTGGTCCATTTTTTGAGTGGCGACATCGCATGGATTGCCCGGTCAAGCCGCGCAATGACGGTGTGGGTGGGCCGCTTTCAAAGAGACCTCATTCATGACCGATCCCATCCTGACCCTTTCCGGCATATCCAAGAGCTTCCCCGGTGTGCGGGCGCTCAACGAGGTGTCGCTGGAACTCTATGCCGGAGAGGTGACAGCGCTGATCGGGGAGAATGGGGCTGGGAAATCGACGCTGGTCAAAACCATGACCGGCATCTACCAGCCGGATGCGGGCGAAATCCGGGTCGGAGGGCAGGTCGTATCATTGCCGACGGCGCATTCGGCTTCCGACGCGGGCATCACTGCCATCCACCAGGAGACGGTATTGTTCGACGAGCTCAGCGTCGCCGAGAACATCTATCTCGGGCACGCGCCGCGTACCCGACTTGGGTTGATCGACTGGAAGATCATGTATCGCGAGGCGCAATTGACGCTCGATTCCATGGCATCCGGCATCGATGCGCATATGTCGCTCAAGGAGTTGGGCATCGCCAAGAAACACCTGGTCGCCGTGGCGCGTGCCCTGTCTGTCGATGCGCAGGTGGTCATCATGGATGAACCCACCGCAGCGCTCTCGCAAAAGGAAATCGAAGAGCTTTACGTGCTGGTCGACCTGCTGAAGCAAGACGGCAAGGCCATCCTCTTCATCTCGCATAAATTCGACGAAATCTATCGGATCGCCGAACGCTATAGCGTGTTCCGCGACGGCGAAATGGTGGGCAAGGGGTTCATCAAAGACACGCCTCAGAACGAGATCGTCAAGCTCATGGTCGGGCGTGCAGTCGATCAGATTTTCCCGGCAAGGCAGGCCAGTATCGGGGAGGTTGTGCTCGAGGTCAGCGGCCTCAGCCACCCCACTGAATTCGACGATGTGTCGTTCTCCGTTCGCAAGGGCGAAATCCTCGGCTTCTATGGGCTGGTTGGTGCCGGGCGCTCCGAGGTGATGCAGGCTGTGTTCGGCATGACCCGTCCCTCCGGTGGCAGCATGGTGCTCGACGGCAAGGCCATCGCGCCGCGCTCGCCGGCCGATGCCGTGGAGGCCGGCATCGTCTATGTGCCCGAGGAGCGCGGCAAGCAGGGCGTCATCACCGGCGAGCCGATATTCAAAAATGTCTCGCTTCCCAGCCTGAACAAGACTAGCCGCTCCGGCTTTCTGCGCATGGCTGAGGAATTCAAGCTGGCGCGTACCTATACCGAGCGACTCGACCTGCGCGCATCATCGCTCAGCCAGAATGTCTCGACGCTATCGGGGGGCAACCAGCAGAAGGTCGTGATCGCCAAATGGCTGGCGACCTTGCCGAAAGTGATCATCCTCGACGAGCCGACCAAGGGCATCGATATCGGCTCCAAGGCCGCTGTGCACGAATTCATGGGCGAACTGGTGGCGCAGGGCCTCTCGGTCATCATGGTCTCTTCGGAATTGCCCGAGGTGCTGGGCATGAGTGACCGCATCGTCGTCATGCGGGAAGGCGTAGTGGTGGATATTCTGGACAACAAGAGCCTCCAACCCGAAACGCTGGTGCGGCTGGCGGCCGGCATTGTCGATGAGGTGGCAGCATGACACGGCTGTTCAAGACCAGAGAACTCTGGCTGGCTTTGGCGATCCTCGCCGTCATCGTCCTGGTCACATTCCGCTTTCCGCGCTTTGCCCAGCCGGGCAACCTCCTGACCATCGTCAATGACACCTCCATTCTGATGATGCTGGCGCTGGGGCAGATGGTGGTGATCCTGACGCGCTCAATCGATCTCTCCATGGCGTCGAACCTGGCCCTGACGGGCATGATCGTGGCCATGGCCAATGCAGCGTTCCCTTTCATTCCTATCCCGCTACTGATCGCCGGATGCGTGGTCGTCGGCGCAGCCCTCGGTGCATTTAACGGCATGCTGGTCTGGAAGCTCGATATTCCCCCGATCGTCGTAACCCTTGGCACGCTGACCATTTTCCGCGGGCTGGTCTTTGTCATTTCCGGCGGCGCCTGGGTGAATGCAGCGCAGATGAGCCCCGATTTTATCGCCCTGCAGCGTGGCGCGTTGCTGGGTCTGCCGATCCTGAGCTGGTTCGCGGTGATCGTGGCCATCCTGTTCTTCGTGCTGATGACGCGCACGCCGCTCGGCCGGAGCTTTTATGCCATCGGCGTCAATCCGACGGCTTCGGTCTATACCGGCATCAATGTCGGTCGGACCAAGTTCCTGGCCTTCGTCATTTCCGGCGCTGTCTCGGGCCTTTGCGGCTATCTCTGGATTTCGCGCTACGTGATCGCTTCGGTGGAAGTTGCCAGCGGCTATGAGCTCACTATCATCGCCGCCTGCGTCATTGGCGGCGTCTCCATCGCCGGCGGCATCGGCACGGTGGCAGGCGCGCTGCTCGGCGCGCTATTCCTCGGTGTGGTCAACAATGCGCTGCCGGTGATCGGCGTTTCTCCATTCTGGCAAATGGCCATTTCGGGCGCCGCCATTCTGATCGCTGTTGTGCTCAATGCGCGCGGCGAAACCCGCAAGGGGCGCATCATCCTCAAGAAAGCCGAGGCGGCCGCATGACCGACACATCCTTTGGCCGGCGCCTGCCGGATCGGCTCGACAATCCGCTGAAATCGGCGGTGATGAGCTGGGAAAGCCTCTTGGTGTTGGTGGCGCTGGGCATTTTCATCGCCAACAGCTTTGCCTCACCCTATTTCCTCAATGCCTGGAGCCTGTCCGACCTCACCTTCAACTTCACCGAAAAGGCGTTGATCGCCTTGGCCATGGCTCTGGTGATCATCACCGGCGAGATCGATCTCTCGGTCGCCTCCATCATCGCGCTGGCATCGACGCTCATGGGGCTGGCGCTGCAATATGGGGCGGACACGCCAACGCTGGTTGCGGTTGGCGTTGGTGTCGGTATTTTGTGCGGCGCCTTCAATGGCTTTCTCGTCACCGGGCTCAAACTGCCCTCCATCGTCGTCACCATCGGCACGATGAGTTTGTTTCGCGGCATTGCCTACATCATCCTTGGCGACCAGAGTTTCAAAGGCTACCCCAAGGACTTCTCATGGTTCGGGCAGGGCTACGTCTGGTGGGTGATCTCCTTCGAACTGGTGCTCTTTCTCGTCGCAGCCGTGATTTTCTACGTGCTGCTGCACCACACCAATTTCGGCCGCCGGGTTTTCGCTATCGGCAATAATGCGACAGCCGCGCAGTTTTCTGGGGTGCGGGTCGACCGCATAAAATTCGTGCTGTTCTGCCTTACTGGCCTGATGAGCGGCATAGCCGCCGTGCTGCTGACGGCTCGGCTCGGCTCGACCCGCCCCTCCATTGCCCAGGGTTTCGAGCTCGATGTCATCACCATGGTCGTGCTGGGCGGTGTGTCGATCCTTGGCGGCGCCGGCTCCATCATCGGCGTGGTGCTGGCAGCTTTGATCATCGGGCTCGTCACCTTTGGGCTTGGCCTGCTGAACGTGCCTGGTATCGTCATGTCGATCTTCACCGGTACGCTGCTGATCGTGGTGATCGCGCTGCCGATCCTGTGGCGGATGTGGACGGAGAAACGCGCATGATCGTCGACGACGGCTATGAAAAGCACGCCTTCAAGATGCGGCTCAATCCCGGCATGGCGACCGAGTACAAAAAGCGCCACGACGAGATTTTCCCCGAAATGGTCGACCTGCTGCATGAGGCCGGGGTGAAGGACTATTCCATTCATCTCGACGAAGAGACCAACACGCTTTTCGGCGTGCTGTGGCGGCGGGTGGACCACACGATGGCCGATCTGCCGAAAACCGCGATCATGCAAAGATGGTGGGCTCATATGGCCGACATCATGGCGGCCAATGAGAAGAACGAACCGATCTCAGTCGATCTGCTGCCGGTATTCTGGATGAAATAGGGTTCAGTGTGGCTCGTGGGCGCGGCGCACCGCGCGGGCCATAAGCCAGACGGCAAGGACCACGAAGGGCGCGGCGAGCGAGAGCGCCATGGTCTTGTCCCAGTGCAGCTGCGTCAGCGGCCCGGCCAAAAGATAGCTGATGATCCCCAGCAGATAATAGCTGATTGCAATGGTGGAGAGACCCTCCACCGTGCGCTGCAGCAGGAACTGGCTGCGGGCAGTGCGGGCGATATTGTCGAGCAAAGCGGCGTTCTGCACCTGCATATCGACCCCGATCCGCACATTGAGCAGGCCAATGGCGCGCTCGATTTTGGCCGATAGCACGCTGAGCCTTTGTTCGATGGCGGCGCAGGTGGCCAGACCGGGATCGACGCGGTTGCCGATATAGTGTGTCAGTGTCGAGCCGCGGCTGGTGCCCTGTTCGCGCAGGCCCATCAAACGGGTGCGCAGCACCTCGCCATAGGCGCGGCCGGCGGCAAATCGGTATCCGAGCCGTTCGGACAATTGCCCCGAGCGCACGGAAAGGCCATGCAGCGCGTCGAGCACTGTCTGGGCGCTGGCGGGGCTCGTAGCGTCCGAAAGACCATCGATTACCCGCGAAAGCTCAGTTTCCATGCCGCGCAGATCGGCCGAGGCCGAACGGGCGAGCGGCAGGCCCAAAAGCGCCATGCTGCGATAGGTCTCAACCTCCAGCAAGCGCCGCAACAGGATCGATCGGCGCAGGGTGGTGAGGCCGCCGGCGGCAAACTCTATGCGGGTGAAGCGGGCGGCGTCGGGCACGAAATCGGTGATGACCTGCGCTTTGCCGCCCTCGATATCCGACAGGCAGAGGCTGGCGAGATTGAAGCCGGGCAGGAGACGCTCGGGGATAGTGGTGTCGGTGATCACGTCGATGCGCATGGCGCCGATCAGCGTGCCGTCTCCAACAGCCTCAAGACCGATGTCCTCAGGCCAGTTCTCGCCGTCATCGATGGCCGAGCGCCAGGTTATGGTGATGAATTCAGTGTGGAATTCCCAGGTCACGTCGCGCTTTGGCGTCGCAAAACTATATTGGCGGCTGGCCGATTGCGGCAGCTCCATCCCGGCCGCGCGGCGGAAGGTAGCAAAGCGATCAAAGGCGTTTTGCATGGCGCCGGGCTCGCCGGGCATGACCAATACCAGGCGGCGCACGCGGCATGCGTCGGGCACGATCTGCACCGGGCGCGCATGGACCTCTTCCATGACAGCGCTGCGGTGCGGGTGATCTTGCGGGATCAGGCTGGTCATCTCGGGCTCCTCAGCAGAGCAGGAGGCCCGTTTGCGGCGCGGCTAGCAATAGGACGTTCCGCCACGCCACTTTGGTCGTAGACCGATCAGGCCACCGCGTTGCGCCAGCTATATTGCGGCGAAAAGCCCAGCATGCGCTTGGCCTTATCGATGGAGAGCAGGGTGGAGTTGGTCGCGATATTGCCGCGCTGCTCGACCTCTGGGAAGACTTCGGCCAGCAGCGAAATGTTCGAGCGGCTCATGACCGTGTCGGCATTGGCGATGATGAAGGCTTCAAAGCCCTTGAAATCGGCAAGAATGGCGCGTCGCACGGCCTGGGCGCCGTCGCGGGCGTCAATGTAGCCCCAGAGATTCCACTTGCGCTTGTTGGGGTCGCTGTCGAAACCGGGGAAGGTGGCGTAGTCCTCCGGGTACATGACGTTGGAAAAGCGCAGGCCGACGATGCGCAGGTCCGGATCCCAGCGGCAGAACTGGGCTGCCATGGTCTCGTCGAGCAGCTTGCCGAGTGAATACGCGCTTTCCGGTCGCGGAAAATATTCTTCGTCTACAGGTACATAGGGCGGTGGCGTGTCGAAGGGCAGGCCGAGCACGGTTTCGCTCGAAGCGAAGACGACATTCTTGATGCCGGCCAGGCGGCAGGCTTCGAAGATGTTGTAGCTGGCCGCGACATTGTTGCTGATCGTGCGCGCATTGGCGGCCAGACCCGGCGCCGGAATAGCCGCCAGATGCACCACGGCGTCGAAGGGGCCGCGCTTTTCGTCGATGCCGCCCAGAATGGCGGCGGCGACCTCGCCGAAATTGCTGAGATCGACGCGGACGCTGGGGCAGATGGGCTCGGGCAGGGCCTGCTGGTCGAGGTTGAGCACGTCAAAACCATGCTCGACCAGGTCGCGCAAGACGGCGCGTCCTAGCTTGCCGCTGCCGCCCGTCACGAGAATTTTCGTCATGCCAACCTCCTCAGATTTCAAGCAAATTTCGCGTTCCTCAGGCGTGGAGAATATCGCAAACCCCTAGCAATGCCAACCGCTTGCATGGGTAAACGGCAGATGAATGGCGCTCTCAGGGGCGGTTCAAACCAAGTGTGGGAAAACATCGATCAAGGTCGATGGAGGGACATCGACGGGGCGCTTCGCCCGGATCGAAACAGGAGACTTCAAATGCTCAAGCTCACCACGCTCATGCTCGTCGCCGGTCTTGCCACGGCAGCCACCACCACAATGTCCAGCGCCGCCGTCTGGGTCGCTGGCCAGCAGAACCAGCAGACCAAGCCGGTCGCCTCGTCCAATTCGGGCAATTGCGCCGACGAAATGGGCCATATGCGCCGCGTAAAGGCCTCAGATATCGAAGCAATTCGCGGCAATGACGTGTGGCTGATCCCCATCTGCGAGGAGCTGCATCTGACCGGCCGCGGCGACTATGGCGCGCTGTTCGTCAATGGCAATGTCGATCGCCTGCGCACCCCGATCGCCCGTAATGCCACGCTGATGGCCGCGCTCAAGGCCAAGGGCTACGACCAGAACGACGTCGTGTCGCTGCGCTTCGGCGGCAATAACGGCATCGTCCTCTATGTCTACCAGCGCCACATGAATTGAGCGCTTCACCCGGACCCTGACCGCGATATGAACGGATTCTGAACGCGCCTCTCAGGGTGAGTTCAAATCGGGGCGGTTAGGGTCTCTCCAACGATGACAATCGTCCAGGGGGACAGTCAAATGAACAAGGCTCAGGAAAAGGTTCTGGTCGCTGCACTCTGCGGCCTCGTGGTCACGGCCGCGGCCGCTTTCGCCGTGCAGCCGGCACTGGCCGCCGGATATTCGGTCGAGACGCTGGCGCGGGTGAGCAATGTGGCTCAGTGGGATCAGCTCAATGTGCGCAAATGGCCGGCCAGCTACTCGCAGAAGGTCGGTGCGCTCAATCCCGGCACCCGTGTCTGGGTCGAACGCTGCATCGAGGTCGAGAACAGCACCGACTGGTGCCTCGTCGATCGTGGCTCGGTTCAGGGTTGGGTCAATTCCCGTTTCCTGACCCCGATCAAGGGCTGACGCCGCCGCGCATCACCCCACCTCCAACCCATGCATGTTGACTTTTCCGGTCCAGCGCTGTTCGTGGCAGCGTCTGGGCCGGAGTTTTTGATATGGATGCCAATCCCGTTCTCGTCGAAGTCGTGCGTGGCAACTGGGTGGAGAACCGCCATCGCGGCGCCTTCGTGGTGACCGATGCCGATGGCACCATCATCGCCTCGGCCGGCGATATCGACCGTCCGATCTTTCCGCGCTCGGCCATCAAGTCGATGCAGGCGCTGGCCATCTTCGACCGCCACGCGATCGAGAAATTCCATCACACATCCGAAGAGCTGGCGCTGGCCTGTGCCTCCCATCATGGTGAGGACGACCATGTGAGCAATGTCGCGCATTTCCTCGAGCGCATGGGGCTGTCGGCCAATGATCTCGAATGCGGCGCGCATATGCCCACCAATGGCAAGGCGCGCGAAGCGCTGCGCGCGGCGGGGCAGGACCCCAGCCCGCTGCACAACAATTGCTCGGGCAAGCATTCGGGCATGCTGAGCGTGGCGCTGGCCATGGGCGTGCCCACCGAGGGTTATGTGACCCGCGAGCATGAGGTGCAGCGCGCCGTGCGGGCGGCGGTGGAGGCGGTGATTGGTGAGGCGCTGACCGAAGATCGCTGCGGCACCGATGGCTGTTCCATTCCCACCTGGGCCGCCCCGATCCGCAGTTTTGCGCAGGGTTTTGCCCGCATGGCCACCGGCAAGGGGCTGGATGCCGGCCATGCCGCGGGCGCAAAGGCGCTGTTCGATGCGGCCACGAGCCACCCCCATCTCGTCGCCGGCACCGGTCACCTCGACACGCTGGTCATGGCGGCCTTCAAGGGCAGTGTGATGCAGAAGGGGGGCGCCGAAGGCGTGCAATGCGGCGCCATTCGCAGCAAGGGCTGGGGGTATGCGCTCAAATGCGACGACGGCAATATGGCCGCCAGCCAGGCCATGGTCGCAGCCCTGCTGCTGAAATTCGCCGACCCGGATGCGGCACAGCGCGAGGTGCTTGAACAGTTCGCGCGGCTGCCGACCAAGAATGTGCGTGGGGCTGTCGTGGGTGAGATGCGGGCGGTGCTTTAGCGGCGTTTCACGTTCTGGTTGATGCGGCTCCAGCGCCACCCCCCTTGAGGGCAGTGTTTACTTTGGTCTCATCGGGAGGCACGGTGACCGCGGCTCCTGCTCTCCCTCCCCCTTGAGGGGAGGGCCGGGGTGGGGGTGCTGCGGGCGCCGCAAACCCCCATTTCCAAACGGATTCTCCGATAGTTCAGCACCCCCACCCTCATTCCCTCCCCTCAAGGGGGACGGAGGCCGGCCGGTGTTTTTGGCTAGACTTTGTCTACGAAGCGATGCAGCCCCTACCCCAGGTGGGACGGTGGAGTAAGGGTGGGGCCGGCTGAGGCGGTTAGCCATTGAGCGTCACCCTTGGCCTTGAGCCGAGGGGTTTGTTTGGTTGTCGCGACGTTGAGAGCCCTCGGGTCTTCGCCCGAGGGTGACGATCGGCGGCTGGGGGACAGCCTGTGGGTGTGGCAGGTGTGTCAAACCTGGGGTTTGAGCGTTCGGCGCACCCCCACCCGGCCTCCCCCTGAAGAAGGGGGAGGGGTTGCATCGTGGTTGGGCGAGATGATGTCACAGGCACTGGGTTTATCTCTCGCTATTGGCACGCTGCTTCCTAACCAAAACTCCGCCCTCGGGCTTGATCCGAGGGCCAATCTCCACGCGCACCAATGGCACGCGGTGGCTTGCTGACGGGCCCTCGGGTCGAGCCCGAGGGCGGAACGGTGGGTGGGGGACGGTGTCGTTTTAGTAGGGCTGGCTGAGGCGGTTAGCCACTGATCGTCACCCTCGGCCTTGAGCCGAGGGGGTTTGTTTGGTTGTCGCGACGTGGAGAGCCCTCGGGTCTTCGCCCGAGGGTGACGATCAGCGGCTGGGGGACAGCCTGTGGGTGGGGGACAGCCTGTGGGTGGGTGACGATCTGTGGTTGGGTGACGGCCGGAGGTTGGGTAACGGCCTGCGGTTATCGCCATCGCAGGCGCACAAAAAAACGGCGGGATTGCTCCCGCCGTTGCATGAGGTGAAGCGGCGCCTGGATCAGGCGGTGGCTTCCTCGAACAGCTTTTCGACGTGTTCCCAGTTCACGAGATTGTCGAACCAGGCTTCGAGGTATTTTGGGCGGGCGTTGCGGTAGTCGATGTAATAGGAGTGTTCCCACACGTCGACGCCGAGCAGCGGCTTGCCGCCATGGACCAGCGGGGACTCGCCATTGGCGGTCTTGGTCACTTCCAGCTTGCCGGTCTTGTGGTTGAGCGACAGCCAGGCCCAGCCCGAACCGAACTGGGTGGTGCCGGCCTGGATGAAATCGCCGCGGAACTTGTCGAAGCCGCCGAGATCTTCGTCGATCTTGGCTGCGAGCTTGCCCGGCAGGGACTTGCCGCCGCCATTGGGCTTCATCCAGTTCCAGAAATGGACGTGGTTATAGTGCTGGCCGGCATTGTTGAAGAGGCCGGCATTCTTGCCAAAGCTCTCCTTGACGATGTCTTCGAGCTCGAGAATTTCCAGACCCGACCCTTCCAGCAGCTTTTCGCCATTGGTGACGTAAGCCTGGTGGTGCTTGTCGTGGTGGAATTCGAGCGTTTCCGCCGACATATAGGGGCCCAGCGCATCGTAAGCGTAGGGCAGCGGTGGAAGGGTGAATTTGGTGGTCATGTTAGCCTCCGTTCGAGAATGGTATGACGCTGGTGAAACTGGCTAGAGCAATTCGCTGTCCGCAGGACTTTCGGCCTTGTCGCCTCCCTCCCCCTTGAGGGGAGGGAATGAGGGTGGGGGTCCAACGGTGGATCACTGAACCACCCCCTCCCCAGCCCTCCCCTCAAGGGGGAGGGGGCGATAGAGTCACGCTTTCCCAGATGTGAAAAGCTCCAAGTGTGTGCTTTTTATAGGCGCATGCGCGTGTCGCAACAATGTCGGCGGGTGAACTAACCATCCAATCCGACTGACTTTATTGCAAAGGCGTAGCACTGGGCGGTTTCCTTGAGACGGTCGAAGCGACCGGACGCGCCGCCATGGCCGGCACCCATATTGGTCTTGAGGTATAATGGTGCATCCCCGGTCTTGGTTGCCCGAAGTTTTGCCACCCATTTGGCAGGTTCCCAATAGGTGACGCGCGGATCGGTCAGCCCGGCCAGGGCGAAAATCGGCGGATAGGCCTGGGCCGACACGGCCTCATAGGGCGCATAGGCGGCGATGCGCTCATAGTCGGCGGGGGAGGTGATGGGATTGCCCCATTCGGGCCATTCCGGCGGGGTCAGCGGCAGAGTGTCGTCGAGCATGGTATTGAGCACGTCGACGAAGGGCACCTGTGCGATGATGCCGCCCCAGAGGTCCGGCCTGAGATTGGCGATGGCGCCCATCAGCATGCCGCCGGCCGAGCCGCCCTGGGCGACGATCCTGCCCTTTGACGTATAGCCCTGCTCGATCAGCATTTCTGCAGCGGCGATGAAATCGGTAAAAGTGTTGGTCTTATGCTCGCGGCGACCCTGCTTATACCAGCGATAGCCTTTTTCCATGCCGCCGCGGATATGGGCAGTGGCGTAGACAAAGCCGCGATCGACCAGCGACAGCACCGAAACCGAGAAGGCCGCCGGCATCGACATGCCATAGGCGCCATAGCCGTAGAGCAAGGCGGGGTTGGAGCCGTCGAGCCTGGTGCCCTTGCGATAGAGCAGGGTGACCGGCACCTGCTCGCCATCCGGCGCGGTGGCGAAGAGCCGGCGGGTTTCGTAATCGGCGGGGTTGTGGCCCGAGGGCACTTCCTGGGTTTTCAGCAGGGTGCGCTGGCCGGTTTCCAGGTCGAAATCGAAGACCTGGCTGGGCGTGGTGGGCGAGGAATAGGACAGGCGGAACACCGAGGTGTCGAATTCATAGCCGGTGGACATGCCCAGCGAATAGGCCTCCTCGGCGAAGCGCACGACCTCTTCCTTGCCGGTGCGCAGGTCGCGGGCGACGATGCGCGGCAAGCCGTCCTCGCGCTCGAGCCGCAGCAGGTGGTTTTTGAGCAGGGCCACGTCGAGCACCAGCACGCCCTCGCGATGGGGCACAAGGTCTACCCAGTTGGCGGCGGCCGGCGCGTCGGCGGGGACGGTCACGATCTTGTAGTCCTCGGCGCCGTCCGCATTGGTGCGGATATAGAGGACGCCGTCGCGCTCATCGACCTCGTATTCGCGATCGGTGACGCGGGGGGCGACGAGGCGCGGCTCACCGCCCTGTTCCGCGTCGATGAGATAGACTTCCGAGGTCTGGTGATCGTGGGCGTCGATGACGATGAACTTGTCCGACAGCGTCTTGCCGACGCCGACGAAGAAACCGGGATCGCTCTCCTCATAGATGATCGGGTCGGCGGCCTGGTCGGTGCCCAGATCGTGGCGGCGCACGCGATAGGGGCGGTGGTTGTCGTCATATTCGGTATAGTAGATGGACTTGGAGTCATTGCTCCAGACATAGGAGCCGGCGGTCTCCCGGATCACCTCGCCGGTATCGGTGAGGCTGGCGAGATCGCGCAGCACGATGTCGTAATATTCCGAGCCGGCGCGGTCGGCGGCCCAGGCGAGCAGAGCGTGGCCGGGATCGTGGCTGGCGCCGGCAAAGCCGAAATAGTCCTCGCCCGCTTCGATATTGCAATCGAGCAGCACGGTCTCGGCGCCGCCATCGCGGGCGGTGCGCACGATCTGGGGATATTGCTTGCCCTCGAGCATGCGCGAATTATAGGCGAAGGGGCCATCTGGCGAGGGGACGCCGCTGTCGTCTTCCTTGATGCGGCCGCGAATCTCCTTGTAGATCACGTCCTGCAGGGCGGCGGTGGGCTGGCCGAATTCGGCCTCGTAATAGTTGTTCTCGGCCTCGAGATAGGCGCGGATTTCGGCATCCAGCGTCTCGGGCTTCTGCATCACTTCCTGCCAATTGTCGGCGCGCAGCCAGGCATAGTCATCGACGCGGGTGACGCCGTGATGGCTATGCGAATGGGCAAGGCGCTTGGCGAGGGGGGCTTTGGCCATGGTGAGGCAATCTCCACGAAGGACAGGGCGCGGCCGGGCCGCACGATAAGGCTGGCAAGGACATAGGCCTTGGCCGGGGGGATGGAAAGGGGGAGGTGCCCGGATTTGCGGGCGGGGCGGGACCGTAGAGTCGGTGGGCCGCAAGCGGATTTGGTTGGCACAATGGGCAGTTTCCCCAGAAGTCGGCGCTTGCGAGTCCGGTTTTGCTTGAGCGGGGGGCTCCATTCGTTAAGGTTCGCCTCGGAATCGTAGCGAAGGGTCTTGGTTTGGACACGCAGACAAGCATCGCACTGGCCGCACTGGCGCCTTTCGGGGCAGCCATCCTCGCCCCTGCGATCCATCATCTGCTTGGCCGGCTGAGTGGCTATGTCCTGGCCCTGGTGCCGCTGGGCATTTTCTATGTGCTGTTGGGTTTTCTCGACACCATTGCGGCGGGTAATAGCGTCAGCGTCGCCATCGGCTGGGTGCCGGCCTATGGGTTGGATCTGAGCTTTCATCTCGACGGGCTGAGCCTGGTCTTCGCGCTGACCATTTCGGGAATCGGGGCGCTGATCGTGCTCTATTCGGGGGCCTATCTCGCCGGGCACAAACATCAGGGGCGTTTCTTCGCCTTCATTCTCGCCTTCATGGGCGCCATGCTGGGGCTGGTGCTGGCCGATAGCCTTCTGGCGCTGTTCCTGTTCTGGGAATTGACCTCGGTCACCTCGTTCCTGCTCATCGGCTTCGACCATGCGCGCCAGGCGGCGCGGCGGGCGGCGATCCAGGCGCTTGTCATCACCAATATCGGCGGCATGGCGCTGCTGGCCGGGGCGGTGCTGGTGCATCAGCTCACCGGCAGCTGGGAGATGAGCGCGGTGCGGGCCATGGGGCAGGGGCTGCAGGAGCACGCGCTTTATGGCTTGGTGCTGAGCCTGTTCGTGGTCGCAGCTTTCACCAAATCGGCACAGGTGCCGCTGCATTTCTGGCTGCCCAATGCCATGGAGGCGCCGACGCCGGTGTCTGCGTTCCTGCATTCGGCCACCATGGTGCAGGCGGGCGTTTACTTGCTGGCACGGATGACGCCGGTGCTTGGCGGCACAACGGTCTGGACGATGCTGCTGGTGGGGTTTGGCGCGGTGACGCTGCTCTGGGGCGCGCTGGCGGCGATCAAGCAGACCGATCTCAAGCAGATGCTGGCGCAGACCACGCTCGCCTCGCTGGGCCTGCTGGTGCTGCTGATCGGGCTGGGCAGCACCTATGCCATCGCAGCGATGATGATCTATTTCGTGGCGCATGCGCTCTACAAGGCAGCCTTGTTCATGGTGGTGGGGGCCATCGACCACGAGACCGGGACGCGCGACATCACCGCACTGGGTGGGCTGGCCGACAAGATGCCGGTCAGCTTTATCGGCGCGGCGCTGGCGGCGCTGTCCATGGTCGGCCTGCCGCTGACCGTGGGCTATTTCGCCAAGGAAGAAATGTATCTGGGCGTCATGGGCGGCGACTGGCAGCTGATCGCCACGCTTGTGGTGCTGGTGGCGGGCAATGCGCTGCTCGCCGGGGTGGCACTGCTGGTGATGATCCGGCCGTTCCTGGGCGAGACCGTGCCGACGCCGAAATCGGCGCATGAGGCGCCGGTCGCCATGTTGGCGGGCCCGATCCTGCTTGGCGGGCTCGGCGTCGTTGCCGGCGTCGTGCCCGATGGGGTGGGCGTGTTGGTGGCCGAGCCGGGGGGCGCTGCCATATTGGGCGAAACGGTCAAGACCCATCTGACTCTCGTGCTCGATATTGCCAGCCCGCTGCTCTGGCTGTCGGCCCTGACCTGGGCCCTGGGTATCCTGGTCTATCGGCAGGCCGACACCATGCGCACCCTGCTGCGGCGGGTGGACCATAAGCTGGGCTGGAATGCCGACAAGGTGTTCGATGCGGCCATGTTCGGGCTCATCCGCTTTGCCGGGGCCGTGACGCGGGTGCTGCATCACGGACGGCTGGAGCTCTACCTCGTCGCGGTGTTCGCCGCGATGGGCCTGGCGCTGTTCGTGCCCATGCTGACGCTCAACGGGCTGGCCTGGATGAGCTTGCCCGAAGAATTGGGACAATGGTCCAACAAGGTCGGACTGGGCTCGCTGCGCATCTATGAATGGGGCGTGGTGGTGCTGGCCGTGGCGGGTCTGGTGGCGGTGCTGCTATCGCGGACACGATTGGTGGCCATCCTGTCGCTGGGCGTGCAGGGGGCGGCGCTGGCGCTGATCTTCTTGTTGTTCGGGGCGCCGGACCTGGCCTTCACCCAGCTGATGGTAGAAGTGTTGGCGGTGGTGATCCTGACCTTCGTGATGACGCGGCTGCGGCTCGACGACCGCGATCCCCGACCCTTCGAGGACCTGGCGCGCGACGGCATGCTGGCGCTGTTCTGCGGACTGGGCGTGGCGCTATTGCTGATGCAGGTGTTAAGCGGCACGCTCGATACCCGCCTCTCCGATCTGTTCACCGCCACCAGCGTGCCGATCGCCCATGGGCACAATATCGTCAACGTCATCCTGGTCGACTATCGCGGCTTCGATACGCTGGGTGAGATTTCGGTGGTGATGGGCGCTGGGCTCGCCATCCTGGCGCTGCTGCGGCGGCGCAAGAAGGTCGATGCGGCCGGAAAGGCGGCACCATGAACACGGTGATCTTCCGAACGCTGGCCCCTGTCATCGTCGCCACCATGCTGGTGTTCTCGGTCTATGTGTGCCTGCGCGGCCATAATGAACCGGGGGGCGGCTTTATCGGCGGCCTGATCGGCGCGGCATCCATCGGTGTGCTCGGCATGGCCTGGGGCGCCGAGGCGGCAAAGCGGGCGCTCAAGATCGACCCCATGGTGCTGGCCGGCTGCGGCGTGGTGCTGGCGGGCGCCTCGGGCCTGCTCAGCGTCTTTATCGGCGCGCCGTTCATGACCAGTATCTGGCTCTATCTCGATCTGGGCGAAACGGTGCTGCCGATTTCGACGCCACTGTTTTTCGACCTCGGGGTCTATCTCGTGGTCTTCGGCACCCTGTCGGCCATCGCGCTGGCGCTTGAAGGCGATGACGGAGAGGAGATACCCTGATGGACTATATTCTCGCCGCGCTAGTTGGCCTGTTCATTACTGCGGGTGTCTACCTGCTGCTGTCGCGCTCGGTGATCCGCATGCTGTTGGGCATGACCATTTTCGGCAATGGCGTGAACTTGCTGATCTTCACCGCCGGCCGGGTGATGCGGGAAATCCCGCCCATCGTGCCGCCGGGCCTTGATACCCCCGATGGAGCCATTGCCAATCCGCTGCCGCAGGCGCTGATCCTCACCGCCATCGTCATCGGCTTTTCGATGTTCGCCTTTCTCCTGGTGCTGGCCTTCCGCGCCTATCAGAGCCTCGATGCCGATAATACCGACGCCATGCGGCTGGCTGAACCCGAACGGGCGCCGCAGCCGCCCCTGAGTTATTGACGCCATGGCCGCTTCTTCTTCCGATGTCACCCTGCCGGTGGCCATGATCGAGACGGCGACGCCGCTTCTGGCCTGGACCATTGTCCTGCCGGTGGCTCTGGCGCTGATGGGCGCCGCCAGCCTGTTGCTACTGCGTCGCTGGCCGCGCGCCACGCTGCCGGCGGCAGTAATTGTCGTGCTCGCCATCCTGGTCTGTGAAGCGGCCTTGCTCTGGCAGGTCTATACCGGCGGGCCGGTGAGCATGACCATGGGCAAATGGCTTCCGCCCTTCGGCATCAGCCTTAGCGCCGACCTCTTTGGCGCCGGCTTTGCGCTGGCCGCCGCGCTGGTGACGCTGGTAGTGCTGATCTATGCCGAAACCGACCGCGACGAGAGCGATCGGGGTGACAATTTCCACGCCATGGTGCTGTTGCTGCTGGCTGGGGTGACGGGCGCCTTTCTCACCGGCGACCTGTTCAATCTCTATGTCTGGTTCGAGGTGACGCTGATTGCTTCGTTTGGTTTGCTGGTTTTGGGCGGCCGGCCGGTACAGCTCGATGCGGCAGTGAAATATGGCTTCCTCAATTTCCTCGCGACGACATTGTTTCTGTTGTCGCTGGGGCTGCTTTATGGGCTGCTCGGCACGCTCAACATGGCTGACATCATGCGCGTCGCGCCGCAGGCCAGTCCGGCGGCGATGACCGGAGTGGCGGCCCTGCTGCTCCTGGCCTTCGGCATGAAGGCCGCGGCCTTTCCGCTCAATGCCTGGCTGCCCGCCTCTTATCACGTGCCGCCGGTGGCGGTATCGGCGCTCTTCGCCAGCCTGCTGACCAAGGTGGGCGCCTATGCCCTGCTGCGGGCGCTGGTGGCAGTGTTGCCTGGCAGTCGCGATGTGCTCGAGCCGGTGCTGGTGCTGCTGGCCATCCTCACGCTGGTGCTGGCGCCACTGGGCGCCATTGCCGAGACGCATCTGCGCCGCGCCATCGGCTTCCTGGTCATTGGCGGCATCGGCGCCGTGCTGGCCGGCATCGCGCTGCCCAACGCAAGTGGCGTGGCGGGCGCCGGGCTTTATGTGTTCCACGCCATGCTGACCATGGCCGTGCTCTATATGGTCGCCGGACTGATTGAGAAGCGCAGCGGGGCGTTCGACACCCGACAGATGGGCGGCTTCTACGCCGCCAGCACGCCGCTCTCGATCCTGTTTCTCGGTGCGGTCCTGGCCACGGCCGGCGTGCCGCCCTTTCTCGGCTTCTGGCCCAAGCTGCTCTTGTTGCAGGCGGGGGCGGAGCAGGGGGTGAGCGGTAGTGCCGATGCCTGGATGGCGACGGCCCTGGTGGTGGCATTGCTGGTCAATGCCGTGCTGACACTGATCGCCGGTACGAGGCTCTGGGCCCATATTTTCTGGCGGCAGGGCAAAGAGGGCGCGTCCGAGCATGATGCACTGGCCTTGCTGTCGCTTGACCGGCGCGGCCGGCTGGGTCTGGCGATGAGTGTGGCGCTGGCGCTGGTGGTCGGCGCGGCGGGCCTCTGGCCCAATCCGATGATGGCCGGCGCCCGCGACGGCGCCAGCGATATGCTCAACCCAGCGCGCTATGTTGCTGCGACCGGGTTGGCAGGAGACGAGCCATGAATACTGCGCTTCTGGTCCTGATACTGGCCCTGCTATGGGCGGGGACGACGGGCAGCTTTTCTGGCCTCAACCTGTTGTTCGGGGGCCTGCTCGGACTGGCGGCAGCCTTTCTGTTGCGCGACAGCCTGTCGAGCCGCAGGGGCCTGCGCCGCATGGGGCGAATCATCAGGCTGCTGGCCCTGTTCCTCTACGAATTGATGGCCAGCGCCGTGCGCGTGGCGCTGGTGGTGATTCGTCCCGACCTAAAGGCCGTGGTGCGGCCGGCGATCGTGGCGGTGCCGCTCAGCGTCACTTCAGATGCCGAAATCACGCTGCTCGCCAATCTCATCACCCTGACGCCCGGCACGCTGAGCATCGATGTCTCGCCGGATCGCAAGCATCTCTATGTTCATGCCCTGACCATGGACGACCGCGAGGCGCTGATCGCCGACATCGTCAATGGCTTCGAAAAGCAGGTGAAGGCGGTGTTCGAATGAGCCCGGAACAGTTCATCGACGTCACCAGCCTCATTGCCCTGGTGCTGCTGGGGCTGGCTTTGCTGCTCTCCATGGTGCGCATCGTCATCGGGCCGACCCTTGCCGACCGGGTGCTGGCGCTGGACCTGTTGACCGTGGTGGCCATGGGGTTCATCGGCGCGGTGGCGGTGCGCACCGGCATCTCGCTCTATCTCGACATCGCCATTGCCGTGGCGCTGCTGGGTTTTCTCGCAACTGTCGCACTCGCCCGCTACATCCTCAGTCGCGGCGCCAGGGCAGAGGAGGCTTATCGCGATGGCGGGGCTTGAACTCTATATCGGCGGCACGGTGCTGCTGCTGGGTGCGGCCTTCACCCTGCTGGCCAGCGTCGGCGTCATCCGGCTGCCCGACCTCTATACGCGCATGCATGCCGCGTCCAAGGCAGGCGCGGTGGGTGGCGGACTGATCTTGCTGGCGGTGGCACTGGTGGGACAAGATAGCGCAGTGGCATTACGGGCGATCATTGGCATCGTTTTCCTGTTGTTAACCACGCCGCTGGGCGCTCATCTGCTGGCCCGCGCCAGTTATATTTCCGGATACAGACCAGACGGCGCCACCCGCAGCGACAAACTGGATTTGAACAGCGGTCAAAATTCCGCCACATGAATAGTTCTTGCCATTACATGCAAAATATAGTCGCGCGGCTTGCCTGTCGCAATAAACGGGGCTAGGACTAAGATAAGCTGACAACTGCCCTTGTTGCGGCTCAATAAAAATTTCGGAAGGTTGAAAAATGAACGACGATACCGGCGCGTTCGCTGGTGGTGAGTCCGATCTGATCGAACTCAGCACGGAAATTGTCTCCGCTTATGTAAGCCACAACGCCGTCAGCCCCAGCGACTTGCCCAAGCTCATCGCTGAAGTCCACGGTGCCCTGCGCGCCTTGCAGTCCAACGAAGTACCCGCACCAGTCGAAGAGCTCAAGCCGGCAGTGCCGGTGCGCAAGTCTGTGGCCGCCGACTACATCATCTGCCTTGAAGACGGCAAGAAGTTCAAGTCGCTCAAGCGCCACCTGCGCACCCACTACAACCTCTCCCCCGAAGAATATCGCGAGAAGTGGGGTTTGCCGGCCGACTATCCGATGGTCGCGCCCAGCTATTCGGCGACCCGTTCGCAGCTGGCCAAGGACAATGGCCTCGGCCGCAAGGCCTGACGCAGCCGCGTCTTTCTCAAGACGCCGCCAGCACGCGGGGCAGCACGCCTCGCTCTCGATAATTCCTCCCCCTGACGCAGGGGGAGGGCCGGGGCGGAGGGGTGGTGAATGATCCACTCATGGACCCCCACCCTCAATCCCTCCCCACAAGGGGGAGGGAGGCGCAAGTGCCCCGAGTCCACCTCAGTTTGAAATGGTCTAGTCCAAACGCTGTGGCCGCCCATCGGGCGGCTTTTGTGTTTCTCGGGGTCTGCGGGAGCGGGCTTCTGCGTCGGCGCGGCGAAAGCGCATGTTTAACAAAGAGATAAGATATTTATCCTCGGATGGCTGGTCATTGGGCAGGATGTAGGAATATTATCCTTCATCTGACGGAGTTTTCGATGCCTGTTCGCACCATCAAGCGCCACCGTTTTTCCGCGACGCGCGCCGCGCTGCAGCCAACTGCACCCTATGATCGCATTGTCACCCTGGTCTCGGCGGAACGGCAGGTGCCGACGAAACTTATTCTGAATGCGTCGCGGTGCCGATCGCGCGCCTCCAAGGCGCGGCATCTGGCCATGTATCTGGCGCATGTGGTTTTCGGGGAAAGCCTGGCACGGGTGGGCGTCGCCTTCGGACGAGATAGGACAACTGTCTCCCATGCCTGCGCCCAGATCGAGGACCTGCGCGACGATCCCAGTTTCGATGCTGAAATCTGCCGGCTGGAACGGTGCCTGCAGCAGGAGGGCGTCAGCCATGATGCCTGACATGCAGAAGGGTGACGAAACCCCCGACGCCGTACAGCGGCTGTTGGCGCGGCGCGGCAATGAGGCGGGATTTCTGGGCGATCAGCATGGCGAGGCGGCGCGGCGCCTAGCGCGGCTGATGCGCAGGGCGCAATTGAGCCAGCGGGTCACCATGTCGTATGACGCCAGCCATGTCGGCGGCAATCGCGGGCGGCCAGTGCAGGGGGAGCTGGCCGATAGCGCCGCCGAGGCGCGGCGGCTGCTGGGCGCACTGGCGCATCGCCTGCCGGGTGATTGCTGGTCGGTGCTGGTGGATGTGTGCTGCTTCGATCGCGGTCTGCAGGATATCGAGCTCAGCCATGGCTGGCCGCGACGCGGCGCCAAGCTGGTGCTGCGCATCGCCCTCGATCAGCTGGCTTCGCTCTGGGGACTGGGTGGCGTAGCGGAGGGCAGGGCCCAGGGACGCCAGCGCCACTGGCTGCCGGAGAGGCCGCCGATGTTCGCCGATTAACGATGTAAGCATCGGTAATGATGGCAAGCGAACAAGACGTGGTATGACGCTGGTCTCGGATGCTGCGGTGACCGGAAATGCAGGGCAAGCTCCCCACGATACAATATCTGCGCGGTCTGGCGGCGATGCTGGTCGTGGCCTCGCACGCCCTGCTTTATCCTTTGGCGGAACAGACCATCGCCTATGGGCGGCTGGGATGGCTGGGGGTCATCCTGTTCTTCGTGGTGTCCGGCTTCATCATGGTGACGGTGACGGGCACCGGATCGTTCGACCCCGTGGCCTTTCTCAAGCGCCGCATCCTGCGCATCGTGCCGCTCTACTGGGCCTTTACCCTGGTGGCGGCGGCGCTGGCGCTGGTGGAGCCGGGCCTGTTCAAGACCACGGTGTTCGATGGTGGGCAGCTGCTGAAATCACTGGTTTTCGTGCCGTTCTATAATCCCGCCAGCCATGGGCTGCATCCGCTCTACAAGCTCGGCTGGACGCTGAATTACGAGATGTTCTTCTATGTCGGCTTTGCGGTGCTGGCGCTGCTGACGGCGCGGCGGCGGGTGGCGGTTTTGACCATCGCCTATGTGGCGCTGGCGCTGACCGGGGCGCTGCGGCAGCCGGTCGATGCCATACCGGCCTTCTATACCAGCTTCATGCCGCTGGCCTTCGTGGCCGGGGCCTGGCTGGGACTGGCACAGATCGAGGGGCATTTGCAAAAGGTGCCGACACCGGTGCTGGTCGGGCTCGGCATCATGGCGCTGGCCGGGCTGGTGCAGGGCTTCACCTGGGACCATGGCCTGGTGGAAGACCCGGTGGCCTTTATCGGTCTGCTGAGCTTTGCAGCGGCCACGGTGGCGCTGGTGGTTGGCCTGGAGCCGGTGTTGCCGCGGGTGCGGTTTCTCGAGACGCTGGGCGATGCGTCCTATTCGATCTATCTGGTGCACATCTTCGCGGTGGCGGCGACGGCAGGCGTGCTGCTGCGGCTGCTCGATACCACCGATCCGCTGGTGACCAATGCCATCATCGCCTTTGCCATCGTGGCGGGGGCCGTGGCGGGGCTGATGCTCTACCGACTGGTCGAGCGGCCGCTGATGGGGCGGCTGCGCAAGCTGGCGTAGCTGCTACACCAGCGCGGCGCGGGCTTCGTTGCGCATGCGATTGACCATGGCGACGAGGCCATTGGAGCGCTGCATGCCCAGATGCTCGCTGAGCCCCAGTTTGCGGAACCATTCGATGGCATCGGTCTCGGCGATTTCGGCGGCAGGGCGGCCGGAATAGAGCGCGATCAGGACGGCGACGAGGCCCTTGGTGATGATGGCGTCGGACTGGCCGCGAAAGGTCAGCACCGGCGTGCCGCTTGCGCGCTCGGCATCCGATACCAGCCAGACATTGGAGACGCAGCCGCGCACCTTGTTCTCGTCGGTCTTGTCGGCATCGTCCATGGGCGGCAGCGCCTGGCCGAGCTCGATGAGATAATTGAGCCGGTCCTCCCAGTCGTCGAGGAAGCTGAGGTTTTCGGCGATGTCCTGGAAGGCGGCTGGCTCTGTCATGCCCCCTATCTAGGCGATCTGACCCGGCTTTGCCAGTTGGCAAAATGGGGATCGCGGCGGCGCCCGGGACAAGGCGCCGCCGTCCGATCTCAGGCCGCGCTCGGGCCCGGATCGTGATCAGGATCGATCCGTGGATCGATGGGGGCCGTGACCCGCAGCACGCGGATGCGCTGGCTTTGGCCGTCCGTCCCGAGCCAGGAAATACTCTGCCCTGGCCGCAGACCGAGAAGGGCGGCCCCCTCCGGAGTCGTCACCGCCAGATTATGCTCGTGCCGTTCGGCATTGGCGGGCAGGACCAGCTCGATCGTGCGTTCGCCGCCTTCGCTCGGCCGATAGCGCACGACGCTGCCAATGCGCACCACATCGGGCGGCAGCTGGGCGTCGGGCACGACGTGGGCGCGGTCCAATTCATAGAGCAGGTAGTCGGCGTGTTCGGCGCTGTGGCCGATTTCGGTGAGAGCGACGACGGTCAGGCGCCGACGCTCTTCTTCACCCACCACGATCTGCGGCGATTGCGTCCAATCCGACAAGGCTATGGTGGTCATCGCGCTTTTTCCTCCTGGTGCACAATGGCTGTCGGCGCGGCCGACCGGCGGTCGAAAATGCCGAACAGGTGCTCCGGGGGTGCGCGATGTTCGGCATTGGCGTTGAGACACCACGGGCAGCGTATGGCGGCGCGTGGACGGGGTCCTGTACAGGAACGACAGAACCGCAGGGCGGGCATTTTAGGTCTCCTTGGGTGGTTGGGTTGGTTAAGGGGTTAAGGGAAAGTTACGGGATTGGAGGGGTGGAAAGTTCCAAAGTGCAGGGCCCTCGGGTCGAGCCCGAGGGTGACGGCTGGCGGAGGCTGAGCCTGCAGAACCCCCACCCTCAGGTTCTCTTATCAAGTGGGAGTTGAGGCTGTGGCGCTCGATGCCCTGCCGTCAGATCTGCGCCCGGGCCAGTTGTTGGAGGATGCGGCGGCGGTCGTCGAGGGAGGCGAGACGGATGGTCATGGTCTCGGTCTTGATCGGCGTCTGTGGGGGCAGGCGGTAGGGCAGGCCGGGGAGGTGGGCCTCGGCCCAGGCCTCGAAACGGCTGAGCTTGTTGCCGCCGCTGATCGGCAGGGTGAGCGAATATTTGAACGTCATGGTCATCACTCCGATGAACATATCCGACATGACGAAGGGCGCGGCAAAGCCACGTCCGGAGCGTCTGCGGATAGGTGTAATTGAGCCTACGAGATTGCGATGATCCTGGTGCCGCTCTTGCCCTGGGCAGGTAGCAACACCAGGCAATCAGCCTGCCTGGCGGCGATAATCTCGTTTTGGAGTGATGGTCGAAATCGGGCTCATGAGCGCCATCATGGCCATATTGCCCGCTTTGTCAAATTGGCGCCCGGGCAAAGAAAAAGCCGCAAATGCGGGGCTGCGCATCTGCGGCTGGACCCTGATCGGAACTGTATCACCGGGGCGGAGACACGATCGGGGTCGAGGTCTTGGAGGCACGGCGGGGGCGCGCCGTCATCCCGCCCTTGCCGGTCGAGGCCGGGGGAAGGGGACCGGAGGGGCGGCCGGAGACGTCTGCATGTCGTCAACGGCCTGGGCGGAAAGCTTCTCGGCCGGGGCGGAAAGGTGTTCCACCGGGGCGGAACGGTGTTCCGCCGGACCGGCAGGTTTGAGGGCAGCGGCTGCGATGGCCTTGCCACCAATGCACGTGAGGTCGGTGCACTCGATCTGTTCGATCTGGCTGGCAATGAACTGGCTGCCCTGTGCCATGGCTTGTGCGGACAGGGCAGACGCGGACTCGCGCACATCCATTTCCGGCTTGATGACCAGAAAGGCGAGTGTGAGCCAGAATGCGGAGCGCAGCAAAAACATCAACCGGACCTAGTTCGCATGGCCGCCATGAGCACCCAATGCGAGCTAACCTCTTGTTTGGTCGCGCTTCCAAACCGCAAAAGTGTTGCCACTTCTGCTGGAAGCGTTCCCGCCAGCAGGACCCATTCCCACCGGATTTGAACCAAAATCTAAGCGCCTGCCGTTAAGCGCGGCTGCGCCCAATCGATACAATTTGAGTCAAATTGCCCCGCCAGCGTTAAGCGCGGGCAACCCCTTGTTTACGCTAACTGGCGAAAGGCCGCTTCGGCCTGAGTCGAAGGGGCACCAAAGCCCCCGCGCTTAAACCTGTCTTAGCGGTTGGCGCGTCAGTTTCATCGCAACAGACCCGGACCTCATCCGGGCAGCGATCCAAGCAAGGATCGCCGAACCGGCCGCGCGGCCGGAATCATGGCGTCGGTTTGTGAGTTTGTTGATGCGTAGCCTACAGTTCTTCGGCAGCAAGGGGTTCGACCCCGCCTTGGCCGGGACCGGGAGCCGGCCGGAAGCGCTGCGCCGCAAGACCATCGCCAACAATGCCCGCCTGATGAGCCTTGCTGCCCTCCTGGCCCTGGTGCCCGCCACCTATGGCCTTGTCGTGGGGGCAGGCCTGCCCTTCGTGCTGGCTGCCATGATGCTGGCTGGCGGCATGCTGAGCCTGACGCTGCAGCAGCGCCATCTCTATGACATGGCCGCGCTTGCCCAAGTGGCGACGCTGATGGGGACGGGCCTGGTGCTCACCGCCATCGATCCCAACCTGGCCGATGCGGGGTTGGCCATCGTGCTGATGGGCCCGGTCTTGGCGGCATTGATCGCGCGGCCAGACATGCGGCGCTGGAGCTGGCTGGCCATGGCCATTGTCGCCATTGTCGGCGGCGGGCTTGGCCTTGCCGGCGTCACTGCGAATGGCAGCACCATGCTGCTGGAAAGCTCTGCCATCACCTTCCTTATCGCCTTCGCGGTGGTGGCGCATAGCGCCCATTGCATCGCCACGGCCTATGAAGTGCACGACAGGGCACAGATCAGCGCCTATCGGCACCTGATCGAGCATGTGCATGACGCCGTGGTGCGCTTTGCCGGCGGCGGCCATATCCTTCTGACCTCGCGGTCGTCGGAAACCCTGTTCGGTTGCCCGCGCTATCAATTGTCGAGTGGCGGCTTGCTCGAGCGCGTGCATGTGCTCGACCGGCCGAACTATATGACGGCCTTTGCCGACGCCAATCAGGGCGGTCGCAGCCGCACCATCGAAGTGCGGATGCGTCGCGACGATCCGCGCGCCACCGGCAATGTACCGCAGTTCATCTGGGTCGAGATCAGCCTGTCACCGATTCTCGACGGCGAGAGCAGCGACGGCCGCAATGAAGTCATCGCCCTGATGCGCGATATCACCAAGCGCAAGGACGCCGAGGCGGCCATGACGCGGGCACACACTACGGCCGAGGAAGCCTCGCAGGCCAAGTCGCGGTTCCTGGCCACGATCGGGCATGAACTGCGCACCCCGCTCAATGCCGTGGTCGGCTTCTCCGAGATGATGAGTTCGGGCATCGGTGGCGAATTGTCGCCGACGCATAAGGAATATGCCGGACTCATTCACCAGAGCGGCAAGCATCTGCTCGAAGTGGTGCGCATGCTGCTCGACATGTCGCGCATCGAGGCCGGGCGTTTTGAAATCCAGGCCGAACCGATGCAACCCGCCGAGGTCGTGCCGGCTTGCCTGCCCATGGTCGAGACCATGGCCCAGGCGCGGCGCATCCAGATCACCGCCGATATCGAGCCGAACCTGCCCATGCTGGTGGCCGATGAGCGCGTGTGCCGGCAGGTGATGATCAATCTGCTCTCCAACGCCATTAAGTTCAGCCATGAAGGCGGGCAGGTGACAGTGTCGGTGCGCCGGCAGGGGCAGTCGATCAATTTCTCGGTGCGGGATCGCGGCATCGGCATGGCGCCTGCGGCGCTCAAGCGCATCGGCGAGCCGTTCTTCCAGGTGCAGGACGGGCTGACGCGCCAATATGAAGGCACTGGGCTCGGGCTCTCCATCGTCAAGGGGCTGGTGGAGCTGCATGGTGGTACCCTTAGGGCACTGTCCGAAATTGGGGCAGGGACAACCATGACGGTGTTGTTGCCCATAAACGGTCCGGCAACCAAAGCGGGCGACACTGCCGAAGTTCTCACCCTCCATAAAGAGCCCAATCCGGCCGCATCAGTTTCCAGCCCAGTTTCATGGCCAAACGAAAAAAGAAAAGCGCAATGACGGCTTCGACCCTCTCCCAGCTGCCCCTGATGGCGGGTGGCGCCCTGCTTGGCACGCTGAAAACCGGCGGTCAGTGGGCCTTTTCGCAGTATATGCGCGCGCCGCTGGCCTCCACGGGCCTGCTGGCGCTCGTCACCATGACGGCGCTGGCGGGCAGCAATGCGCTCTATTTCCAGCGGGGCATGCATCCCTCGCCATTCTTCGGCGTGGCGCGCGATGTGCCGGTGGCGCCGATGCCGCTGCCGGTGGAAGAACGCCCGGAAAGCGCCGCAGTGCTGAGCCTGCCGGCGGCGAGCCAGCCGCAGACAACAGGCAGCGTGCAACCCGCGCCGCAGGTGGTACCGGATGCGCCGGTGGGCAATACCGAGGTTTTCGCCGTGCAGAAGAAGCTCTCGGAGCTAAAGCTGTTCGACGGCAAGGTCGATGGCTATTACGGCCCGATGACGGCGCGGGCCATTCGTGCCTTCGAGGAGCGCAATGGCATGAAGCCGATGGGGGCGATGGAGCCCTCGGTGATTCGCGCCATCCTGAGTTCGGATGCCGGCGGCATGGTCAGTGCGCCGGTGCAGCAGCAGGCGCAGCCGCAACCTCAGCCCGTTGCCGTGGTGGCGCCGCAGCCGGTGGCCGTGGCCCCGACGCCGGCCCCTGCGCCGATCGTGGTGCAGCCGGTGGTGCAGCAGGCCGACCAGGTGGTGGGACGCCTGCCGGCGCTGTCGCCGGCCGAACAGACCTTTGACCGCGTCGCCGAATCGGCGGCCAGCAGCATCGACAACATCATTGCCGCGGTGGACAATTCGCGCACCCCGCCGGCGCAGATGGCCAATCCGCCGATCCCGACCGCTCCCGTGGCGCAGGCAGCAACCACCCAGCCCATGCCGGCCCCGGTGGTGCAGCAGCCGGTCCAGCAGGTCCAGGAGCCCGCCGTCATGGTGGCCTCGATCTCCGAAGTGCCGCAATCAGGCCCGCCGGCCACCAATGTGCAGCTGGTGACGCAGATCCAGCGCGGACTGGCGAGCCTGGGCTTCTTCCGCGCCCCCATCGACGGCAAGCCCGGCCCGGAAACGGCCCGCGCCATCCGCGAATTCGAGAATTTCCATAGCTACAAGATGACCGGGCAGGTGCAGCCGGATCTGGTGGAGCTGCTGGTCAAGGCCGGGGCCTCCATCTAGGTGTCCAGCCTGCGCAGCGATTTGTGGTGCATGGCCTTTGTGCGGCGTCACAACGACCTGGGCCATATGTGCGTGGTGGCGCGCAGGGGCGACCCCATCGCCGGGCAGGTGTTCATCGAGGTGGACCATCTCGATGGCACGCGCTCGCTGTTCACCCCGGCGCCGGTCGTCAGTCGCGGCGAGGGTGCCGGGCTGGTGTTCCAGAAGCGCTTCGAGCATGTCGAGCCGGACCAGGTGCGCCAGCGCATCGAGCAGGAAGCCAAATTCGATCCTGACCTGTGGGTTCTGAGCGTCGATATGCGTGGTGACGATATCGGCGTGGACGTGGTCCGCGCCGATCGTTAGCGGCGTCAGCTGGCGCGGCGGGCGCCGATGCGGGCGAGGGCTTCGATGGCCTGCTCGACCACGGGATTCTGGGCGGGCGCCGCGGTGGTGGCTGCTGCGGTGCGCCGGCTGGGCTGGGTGAAGGGCTGGTATTGCGGCTTGCTCAATTCGAGCAGGTTCACCTCGCCGCGCCAGGCGCTCATCAGATAGGCCATGGATTCGGACGAGACGGTGCCGAACAGGGTGGCATAGTCGGCCAGGGCCTTGGAACGCTCGGTGTCGTGGCTGGTGGCGTGGATCAACACCTTGAGCCCGTCATAGGCGGTGGCCCCGAAAGCGCGCAGGATCACGAACAGTGCAGCGCCGGTGGCGTCATGGGCGATCTGGCCGCAGCGGACCTCGTCGAGCCCGGTGATCTGGGCGAGAAGGCGCGTGACCTCCGGACGACGATTCTCGGAAAAGAGCTTCATCAGCGCCTTGGTCAACTCGGCGCTGGCCACCGAGAGCTGCTCGATGGTGCGGGTGATCGGAGCGACCGGGGTCTCGCGGTTGGAGAAGGCCTGAATGACCTTGATTCGGTGGCTGTCGGAGAGGTCGAAGAAGGCAGGCGCCAGGAGGGCCGCGTCGAAATCCTTGCGGCGGCCAAGGGCTTCGGCCACCAGGTGATCCATCTGCGCCGAACGGGCGAGCGCACTGAGATAGGCGCCGCGCGGCGTGATGGCGGTATTGGCGGCAAGGGCGCGATAGACCTTGCGCGAATTCATCTGGAAGAGCTTGGCCAGCACCACATTGGAGAGGTTGGCGCGGGCGGCGAGCGTGGCGCAGGCCGGCACGTCATAGCGCGCGATAATGTCGAGCATGGTCTGGTCGGACAGCTCGGCAGCGGTTTCGAGGAAGGGAATGAGGTCCTCGCCGATATTGTCGACCACCAGCTGTTCGAGGGCCGGCGACAGCACTTCGGCGCGACCGAGAATGGCCGCGCCCTTGGCGCGGGCTTGCGGGCCGGCCGTGGGAAAGAGGCGCGCGGCGAGGGTCTCAAACTGTTCCATCTCGGGAACGGTCGGCTTGCCGCGACGGGCATAGGCGTCACACGCCGCGATCAGCAGCGTGTTCGTACGGTCGACGCCACCGGTCTCGATCAGCAACTGAAACGTCTCGTAAGGCTGAAATCCAAGCATTCTGGGGGAACCGTCGACTCGCTAAGCCATCAATTTCGATGTGTGATCACTTTTGACGGCAATTCGTTAGCAGACTGTTAACCTTGACGATCTCTTAATGAGGTCAAGCGCGAGGGGCGTCGCGCCGGGACTTTCCGACATCAACTCGCTGGCTCCGTTGGGGAACGGGGGAGCGGCGTTCAATGGAGGCTGGCTTGGGAAAGCTGCTGCAACTGACCGGGCGGGCACGACCTGCCACCACCGGGAACAAACCCCCTGGTGACGCCCAGATTCTGATTTTTACCGGGGTGCGTTATGAACGCGGCACAACACCGCCGCCCAATAATCGCCTCGATCCTTCACGGCCAAAGCGCAAGCGCGGCTAGATACGGCGACCAATTGTTCCGCATTGCCCTTTTTCTGACCGCCGCGGCGCTGCTGACCGGTTGCGTATCGCGACCCGTTGGTGATTTCGGTCGCGCGCAGCCCAGCGTGCTGCATGACAGCGTCATGCCGGCCATCGGCAATTTTGCGGCCAAGCAGCGGCGCGAACCGGTATCGGGTTTCAACCAGACCGACCAGGAACGCGAAATGCATGATCGCACCTGGCGCTTCCTCGTTGCCGCGCATGGCAAGGACTGGATGTTCGACGGCACGGTGGAATTGCAGCGTACCCGTATCGGGCGCGCCAAGGACCACACCTATCTGCCCGACCGCTATTACGACTGGCTGAAGCGCACGCAATATCAATCCTCGCGCACCCGCTATTCGACGGTCGGCCGGCATATTGCCGCTGATCTCGACACGCTGCCCACCACCTTTGCCAGTATCTGCGCCGTGCAGGAGGTGGACCGGCAGCGGCGCATCGCCCTGGCCGAACTGGGCGGGCTGGAAGACAAGGTGGCGCTGGATGTCGCGGCGCGGCGGACCGAGAACGAATGGCATATCGACTGGTTCGTGCGGGCGCTGACCTATCGATATGAAAGCTATAGCTATGCGCTGGACCACCTGCTGGTGGAAACGCCACACGAGCAATCCATGGGCGTCGATGAGGCGCTGCGGCGGTTGCAGCCCTGGGTCGCCCGCGCCAATCGCGGCGATTTCTGCTCGGGCAGCAGCCCGCAGGGGCAGGGCGGGGGCTTTGCCATTCCTTCGCGCTTCCAGACCATGGTGATCGACAGCGAAGTGGTGGCGCAGAAGTAAGGGGGGCTTTGCCTCTGGCCCGTCTTCGCCCATAAGGGGCCGATGACGAGGGAGCAGGCGATCTCAATGACCAGACCGAGCTGGGGACACCGCACGCGCGCGGGTTGGCAACGCCTGTTTTCCGGTCCGGTTCTGCCCGCTTATCCCAACAAGGCGCCGTTCGAGCGGCCGCTCGTGGTGCTGATCGCCGCCTTCGTGCCGGCTCTTATCCTGATGTTTCATGCCGATCAGGCGCTGGGCGAGTGGATGGTGAACTATCCCGAAGCGCTGCGGCCCTTTGCCGACAGGGTGACGCGGCTGGGCGAAGGCGTCGAAGTGCTGGTGAGCACAGGCATGTTCCTGGTGCTCAGCGCGCTGGCGCCGGTCTGGCTGGTGCGCAAGCGTCTCGCGGCGGGGCTCGATGCGCTGACCTCGGCCGCGGCCTTCGTGTTCCTCGCTGTGGCCGGCGGCGGGCTGACGGCACTGATCAGCAAATATCTGATCGGACGAGCGCGGCCGGTGCTGCTCGAGAGCCACGACGCGCTCTCCTTCCAGCCCTTTGCCTTCAACTCGGATTTTTCCTCGTTTCCCTCGGGGCATTCGGCAACGGCGGGCGCCATGGCCATCGCGCTGGCGCTGGTGTTTCCACGGCTGCGGGTGCTGTTCATCACGCTGGGCATACTGATCTGCGTGTCGCGGCAATTCGTCGGCGTGCACTGGATGAGCGACACGCTGATGGGCTGGGCAGTGGGCGCCGCTTTCACCTATTGGCTGGCGCATGTCTTTGCCCGGCGGCGGCTGATGTTCACCTATGACGGGTTTGGACGGTTGCGGCCCCTGCGGCTGCGCCTGCGTATGACGCGGTTGCTGCGCCGGCGGCGCCAGCCCTGAATGTCGCAGAACTGTCATCCCTGATGGATTAGGAACAGGACCGAAACGGGACGGGGACAGGCATGAGCGAGAGGGCGGGGCAAGGCGGTGTGGGCGAGGTGTTCGGGGCCTTCCTCAAGCTGGGCCTGACGAGCTTTGGCGGTCCCATCGCGCATCTGGGCTATTTTCGCGATGAGTTGGTGACGCGGCGGCGCTGGATCAGCGAAGCCGGCTATGCCGATCTGGTGGCGCTCTGCCAGTTCCTGCCGGGCCCGGCATCGAGCCAGGTGGGCTTCGCACTGGGGACGATGCGGGCGGGCCCGCTGGGCGGGCTGGCAGCCTGGGCAGGCTTTACCCTGCCATCGGCGCTGCTGCTCATGGCCTTTGCGCTGGGTGCGGCGGCGCTGGACGGGCCGTTGGCGCAGGGCGTGTTGCATGGGCTGAAATTGGTGGCCGTGGCCGTGGTGGCGCAGGCGGTGTTCGGCATGGCGCAGAGCCTGACGCCGGACCGGGTGCGCGCTGTTATCGCCGTTGTCGCCGTTTTCATGGTGGTGCTGGTCGGCGGCGCCTGGGGGCAGTTGGGTGCTATCGGGCTGGGCGCGGTGGCGGGGCTGGTTCTGTGTCGGAATGGTGCGGCTGTGGCGAGCGGCGAGGCCTTTCCGGGGTCGCGGCGCGTCGGGCTGGGGCTTCTGCTGGTCTTCGCCCTGCTGCTGATCGGCCTGCCGCTGGTGGCGGAATGGTCGCCGGTGCTGGCGCTGGCAGATGCGTTCTATCGGGCGGGATCGCTGGTGTTCGGCGGCGGGCATGTGGTGCTGCCGTTGCTCGAGGCCGGAGTGGTGGGACGTGGCTGGGTCGGGCCGGATGCGTTTCTGGCCGGCTATGGGGCGGCGCAGGCGGTGCCGGGGCCGCTCTTTACCTTTGCTGCCTATCTGGGCGCGGTTGGAACGCCAATGGGCGGCGGGCTAATCGCCGGGCTGGTGGCGCTGGTGGCCATTTTTGTGCCGGGTCTGCTGCTGGTGGCAGGAGCCCTGCCGTTCTGGAACGGCCTGCGCGCCTGGCCGGCGGCGCAGGCGGGATTGCGCGGGGCCAATGCGGCGGTTGTGGGCCTTTTGGCTGCGGCGCTTTATGATCCGGTGTTTTTGACCGCGGTGCTGTCGCCGCTGGATTTTGCCCTGGCGCTGGCCGGGTTCGTGGCACTGGTCGCCTGGAAAGCACCGCCCTGGAGCGTGGTGCTGGCTCTGGCTGTGGCGGGTGGGTTTTTGGGGGTGGCTTGGTAGCTGGTTGTTGAGGGAAGCAGACGGGTTTGAGCGTGTTGCACACCCCCACCCGGCCTCCCCCTGTAGGAGGGGGAGGAGCCGCATCGCGTTTGGGGTAAGATTTTGCCAAGAACGCCACCCGAGCTCCCTCCCCCTTGAGGGGAGGGAGGCTAAAGTGCCCAGGTCCGGCTACCCCTTGGGCCCGCAGGTGATTTCTGAGAGTTCCTGCTCGAAGCGGGGGCGCATGGCGGCGTGGGGTGGGGCGAGGCGGACGAGGACGGCGAGCTGGTCGGATTGGGCCTCGACCACGAGCAGTCCCTCGGCGATGTCGATCTGCTGCTGGGCGAGCAGCGCGGTCTGCGCGGCGTTGAAAATGCCCAGTTCCACGGTCTGGCCGATGCCGTCGCGATTGGTGGTGGAATAGGTGACGATCCCGGCGGGGTTGAAGATCGCCACTGACCAGAAGGCGTCGGGCAAGACGCCGCTGAGAAAGGCCGGGCCCTGGGTGAGATCGACGCGGCAGAGGCCATAGGCCAGCTCCGGATCGAGATGCAGCGGATTGGGCTCGCCGGGCAGGACCGGGGGCAGGACCAGCATGCGATTGCCTGCTTCCAACGCCTCGATGCGGGTCCAGGCGGTTTCCTCGGCCAGCAGCGGCAGGGTCAAGATAACCACGATATGGATGATGCCGCCGAGCAGCACGCCACCGAAGAGCCAGAGCAGGGTGCGGATCATCAGCAATCTCCCCGCGTAATCGTGGGAAGGCTGAGATCGGCCGAAGCCGAGCCGCTGAGCGCGGTGGTGTCGTAGAGGGTGAGGACGAGGCTGAACGCACCGCTGCCGGCGAGCTCAAGCCAGGTATAGGGCGAAAGGCGCGTGCCGACAGAGACGCGAAGCGCGCCGGATGTGTCGCGCACCACTTCGCTGGAGCGGATGGCTGGCTGGGTGGGGGAGGCGGAAAGATTGACCCAGTCGGCATTGACGGCCGCAAGGGTCCAGAAGGCGGAGACCGGAACGCGCCCATCGAGCCGATAGGTGCAGGCGAGATCGAGGGGACCGCCGGCGCTGTCGGTGGTGGCGATGAATTGCAGGCCCTCGCTGCGCCCCAGCTGCAGGGCGCCGTCGCGGGTGAGATGGCCGCGCGTATAGGGGTTGGGACTGGGGGCGCCGACATCGGGCCAGCTGATCCAGGGGCCTATCTCACGCGCGCCGAACAGCCGGCCATCGGTCAGCGCATAATAGCTGAGCCCGAAGCCCACACAGAGGGCGACGGCGATGGACAACAGGAGGCGGAGAACGAAGCGCACGGGGTTCAGCTTCTCTGCAGTGTGGGCATGGAGCGGCTGAACCCGTTCGGTTGCGACTGGTCTAGGCTATAGCAACCGAGGGAGCGGGGCGGAAGGCCGATTGTGGCCTCCGCCAGAGGGAGTGCCCTCGGGTCGGGCCCGAGGGGGGCGCGTGGCTAGGTGGGTGACCACCGAAGGTGAGCTGCGGATTACAGCCGGACGAAATCGACCTTCTGGCAGGCGACGAGCTTGCAGCCGGAAAGCGTCATGCGGCTATTGGTGATGAGGGTCACCGAGCCGGCGACGTTGTGGCCGCCATACTGCACGGTGCCGCGCCACTTGTTCTGTGCGGTCGCAGTGGCGCGATTGACCACCATCTTGTTGAGCAGAGCGAGATTTTCGGGCGTGCGGGCATCGGCACGCAGCCAGGTGAGCTTGGCGCAGAGCTGGGTGCCGTCGCCGCAAAGGCTGACGGTATAGCGGGATTCGCCGGTGGTGGTTTGCCAGGTGCCGACGGGGTTCATATCCCCGGCCATGGACGGCGCGGCCATCCCGATGAGCGTCACCAGGGCGGCGAGCGTCTTCCCAAAAGTCATGTTCGTCTCCTAACTCCAGACACAAGCATCGCGCCCTGGGACTTGCGGCCCGGGATAGCGACGCCGGAGGTTCGATAAAATTGCACCGTTCAACTGAACCTTGTGCAAACCATGCGTTCAGATTGGGTTCACAATCTGGGCAAGCCGAAGGCAATTGCGGCAAGCGCCGCGCATGGCGGCCATGCGCTCGATTTCGTCGATCGTTAGGCTGATGTTAAGGCGTTTTCAGGCGCCGAAAATCCGGCGGGATTCCAGCGCCAGCCCGAGGCCCACACTGCCCAACACGTCGGTGCGGATCACCTCGGCGGCCGGGAACAGGGCGCGCAGGCGGGTCGAGACGGCAGGCACCAGGGTGGAGCCGCCGGTGAGGATGAGACTGTCCACCGCTTCACTGCCGAGGCCGGCGCGGCGCATGGTTTCGGCAATGGTGTCTTCGAGCTTGGCCACCGATGCCTCGAGCGCTTCGCCCAGCTGTGCGGCAGTGATCTCGGTATGAATCTGCCGGGCGCGGACGGGGAAGGCGAGGTCGGTCGTGGCGCTGTCGGACAGGGCGATCTTGGCGGCTTCCACGGCGCCGATCAGCCGGTGGCCGAGGCGGTCCTCGACCAACATCATCATGGTTTCGACGCGCTCGGCTTCCACCGCCTCGCGCATGGTCGAACGCAGATCGCGCAGCGCCTGGGCGTCATAGAGGCGGTTGATGCGGTGCCAGGTGGAGAGGTCGTAATAGGGGGCCACCGGCAGATGGCGCTTGCCGTCGCGGGTTTTCGAGCCGAGGCCAAGCTCGGGCATGACCTGGGCCATGGAGAGCAGGCGGTCGAAATCGGTGCCGCCGATATGAACACCTGCCGTGGACAGGATGTCATCGCTGCGGTCGGGGCGACCAGCGCGCTCCGGCGACACGCGGACCAGCGAAAAGTCCGAAGTGCCGCCGCCAAGGTCGACGATGAGAGCGAGGCGTTCGGCGCTGACCTGGCGTTCGTAATCGAGCGCGGCGGCGATGGGCTCGAACTGGAAGGCGATCTCGGCAAAACCCTGCGCCTTGACGGCGGCTTCGAGCTGGGACTGGGCCTGGCGGTCGGCGGCGGGATCGTCGTCTACGAACTGCACCGGGCGACCGACTACGGCGCGGGTCAGTTCCGCACCCAGTTCGGCCTCGGCGCGGCGCTTCAGCTCGCCGACAAAGAGGCCGATGATTTCGCCAAAGCCGAGCCGGCGTGCCTTGACGCGGGTGGTGTCGCCGAAAAGAGCGGTGCCGAGGACGCTCTTGAGCGAGCGCATCAGCCGGCCATCGGCGCCGGTGACATATTCGGCCACCGCCTGGCGCCCGAAATAGAGCTGGTCATCCTCGAAGCCGAAGAACAAGACGCTCGGAATGGTCGCCTGGCCGGCTTCCAGCGGCACGAGCTGCGGCTGGCCAGTGGCACCGACGCGGCCGAGCGTGGAATTGGACGTGCCGAAGTCGAGGCCACAAGCGAGGGTCATGATAAGCCGCCATGGGGGAGAAGCGCCAAAGGCGCGGGAGGGAGGGGTCTCATAAAGAGAGGGGGGCGGCTTGGCAAGGTGGTTGGGGGAGGGGCATGAGGGGGGGTGTTTAGTTCTGGCGCATTGATAACCAGTGTCAGCCCCCCACCCTCAATCCCTCCCCCTTGAGGCAGGGATTGAGGGTGGGGGGCTGAACCATCCAAGAATCCGTTCGTTCCTGGGCGTTTGCTGAACCTGCAGCACCCCCACCCAACCTCCCCCTGAAGAAGGGGGAGGAGCCGCATCGAGTACCGGGTCAGATGTTGCCAAAGACGCCGCACGAGCTCTGTCCCACATTGAGGGGGCAGCGCTTCCTTTGGGCGTATCGGGAGGCACGGAGCCCTCGGCTCCTGCTCTCCCTCCCCCTTTTTCAGGGGGAGGTCAGGTGGGGGTGCTGCAGGTTCAGCAAACTCGATGTCCGAATGGATACCCGGATGGTTCAGCACCCCGCCGAAAAACCTCAGGCGGCTTTGCGGGTGGCGTCTTCGTGGGTGCGGAGGTCGGCGACTTCGAGGCGGGCGAGGCCGCGTTTCTGAGCCTTGCGCAGCGCCTTTTCGGCGGCGGTGGTCACCAGGCGGTCGACCTTGCCATGCGGATTGATGACGGCGAGGCCGATGCCGAGAGTAACGTGGCCGGCATGGCTTTCGCGATTGGCGAGGCCCTGGCGGCGGACGGCGATGGCGATCTTGCGGGCGAGTTCGCGGGCCATGAGCACCGGCATGTCGGGCAGCACCAGGGTCAGGCCGGCGCGGCCGGAGCGGATGCAGCGATGACTGTCATGGGTGAGCAGGACCGAAATTGTGGCCAAAAGCGTCTCGATGCAATCGTCGGCAGCGTCGCGCCCATAGGCGGCGACATATTCGGCGTAGCGGTCGATTTCGAGCGCCATGACGCAGAGCGACACCTTGCGCTGCGCCGCCAGATCCCAGCCCTGGCGCAATTCGTCGTTGACGCGGGCGGGCTTGGGCTTGCCATTGGGGGTGGTGGCGATTTCAGCGTGGCCGTAAGCGGGTTCGGCGATTTTGCCGCCACCAAGCGCGGTCCGCACCCTGGCCCAGAAGCCATCGCTGCCGCTCATCGTCACTCTATTCATCTAGCCTGTCCTGGGCCATGTCGTTCGCGGGCGATCTGGCCACACTATAGTTAAGGCAACGTAAGCAGAGCCACGCATAAGGGTGCGGCGCAGCGCCGCCGGGATGCGGCAGCATCTGCACTATTAAGCACTCAATGTATTGAGTCGTATCGAGAAAAACGCCGGAACTACAAATGCTCGGGCGGTTCCCATTCGGGCCAATCCACGGCGTGATCTTCCCATTCGTCGGGTTCGACTTCGGTTTCGAGAAAAGTGCGGCCCTTGACCGAGACACCGACATCAATGACGGTCTGCGGATCGCCCGAAACCAGCGGGTGCCACCAGGCCAGGCCCTTGCCCTCGGCCAGTCGCCGATAGGCGCAGGTCGTTGGAATCCATGGGATTTCGCCAACATTTTGTGGTGTCAGCTTCACGCAGTCGGGCACCTGTTTCTGCCGGTTGGGATAGTCGGTGCAGGTGCAGGCATCGCCGTCGAGCAGCTTGCAGCGCACATCCGAAGTAATCAGCGTGCCGGTATCTTCGTCTTCGAGCTTGATGAGGCAGCAGCGACCACAGCCGTCGCAGAGCGCTTCCCACTCGGCATCGGACATTTCCACCAGGCTTTTTTCTTCCCAGAAGGCCATCTTAACTTTCAGTCGTTCATGCTGTTGCCGGTTTGCGCTTGTCGGCGGCCCGGCGCAATCATATTCCAGCGATCAAGTTGCATTGTCCGCCTGATGTGGACAATTCTCCCGCCAGTGGGGCCCGGGGCGTAGCGTGCAGGATCCGTTCTATACCAGGGAAAAAAAGCGCAAGTCGACCAGCGGCATGCTGGCGGCGGACGCCTGGCTGGATTCCTCGTTGTACGAGTTCTGGCAGGCCCTGGGCCGCGCCTATACGCGCTACCAGGATTTCATGAGCCGGTTTCATGTCACCGGCATAAAACGCTTCTTCGTCGAAATTCTGTCCGATGCCTTCACCTTCGGTGCCATCGGCGCGGTGCTGATGACGGCGCTGGCGCTGCCGGCCTTCAACATCATCGACCGCGGCGCCTTCAACAAGGCCGAGGATTACTCGGTGGTGTTCCTCGATCGCTATGGCGAGGAAATCGGCCGGCGCGGCATCCGCTCGGATGACAGCGTGGCGCTGGACGAAATGCCCGACTACCTGATCAAGGCGACGCTGGCGACGGAAGACCGACGGTTCTACGAGCATTTCGGCATCGACGTCATCGGTACGCTGCGCGCGCTGATGACCAATGCCACCGGCGATTCCTCGCTGCATGGCGGCTCGTCGCTGACCCAGCAGCTGGCCAAGCAACTGTTTCTGTCGTCCGAGCGCACCATCGAACGCAAGATCGTGGAAGCTTATCTGGCCGTGTGGCTGGAGTGGAATTATTCCAAGGACCAGATTCTCAAACTCTATCTCGACCGCGCCTATATGGGCGGCGGCAATTTCGGGGTGACGGCGGCTGCCGACTATTATTTCGGCAAGCGCGTGCAGGATATTTCCCTGGCCGAGGCAGCAATGCTGGCCGGGCTCTACAAGGCGCCGGGCCGCTGGGCGCCGCATGTGGACCTCGCGGCAGCGCGCGGCCGCGCCAATGTGGTGCTGACCAATCTGGTGGCCGCCGGCTTTCTGACCGAGGGCCAGGTGACGGCAGCGCGCCGTCATCCGGCCGCGCCGATCAACCGCACCGCCGACGTCAACTCACCCAATTATTTCCTCGACTGGGCCTTCGACGAGGCCAAGCGGCTGATCGCGGATAACAACGCGCCGGGCAACAATTTCGTGGTGCGCACCACCATCGACACCACGCTGCAGAAATATGCCGAAGAGGCCATCACTTCGGTGATCCGCGAGCAGGGCGAGCAATATCGAGTCGAGCAGGCGGCCATGGTGGTGACCGACACCAAGGGCGCCATCCGCGCCATGGTCGGCGGCACGGATTATGCCAAGAGCCAGTTCAACCGCGCCATCGTCTCGACCCGCCAGCCCGGCTCGTCCTACAAGCCCTTCGTCTATGCCGAGGCGTTCGAGCAATTGGGGCTCAAGCCCAGCGACACCATTTCCGACCGGCCGGTCTGTATCGGGGATTGGTGTCCGCAGAACTATGGCCGCTCCTATAAGGGGCAGACGACGCTGATCAGTGCCTTTGCGGCCTCGATCAACACCGTGCCGGTGACGCTGTCGATCAAGACCGGGCGTGATGCCATTGCCCAGCTGAGCTATCGCATGGGCTTGCGGCAGGAATATCCGGTGACCCGTTCGCTGGCGCTGGGCGTGGCCTCTGTGTCGGTGCTCGACATGACCTCGTCCTATGCGGTGTTCGCCAATCACGGCTACAAGACCCCGGCCTTCGGCATCACCCGGATGACGACGCTGTCAGGTGACCTGGTGTGGGAAAACGACGCAGACGCGCCGCATGAGCGGGTGCTGAGCGAGCAGACCGTGGCCTATATGAACCAGATGATGCGGGCCGTGGTGACCAGCGGTACCGGGCGTCGCGCCGAGGTGCCGGGCGTGCCAACCCTGGGCAAGACCGGCACGACCACGTCCTATCGCGATGCCTGGTTCGTCGGGCTGACCGGCAATTACGTGGCGGCGGTCTGGTTCGGCAATGACGACTATCGCACCACCAATAATCTGACAGGCGGGCTGTTGCCGACCATCGCCTGGCAGAAATTCATGGCCTATGCCCACACCAATATCGCCATTGCGCCGGTATTCGGCGTCGACTTCGTGCCCGAACAGACCATGGTGGCGGAAGCCGATCCGGACGAGAGCGAGGAAGAGGCCGAGCAGCGCCCGCCCAGCCTCAAGCCAGCGGCGGCGCGCAAGCTGCTCGACCTGGCCAGTCGGTTCGAAACCACCCTGGCCAGCACGCAGCCGGTGAACGACACGGCCAGCCTGCCGGCAGCAGCGAGCAAAACCGGCATTTAGCCCCGTTTCGGCCCGGTCGCGCCGTTTTGCGGCGCCGAAAACGGCAAAAAGCTATCCCCAAAATCCCCGCGTCACGGCGCTGTGCTAGTGTTCAGGCATGGTCGAAGAATTGGGTGAAGCGGGGGACGGATGAGCGAAGGCGTTGTCTCCCCCGACGAGCTCGACCGCGATGGCAGGCCCATTGCCTGGGATGCGGTGCGGCGGGATTACGAGGCCGGTTACCTCACCTGTAACACCATTGCCCGGCTGCATCGGCTGCGGCGGCCGCAGCTCGACAATCACGCCCGCAAGAACAAATGGGACCGCGCGGCCAGCATGGTGCTGGACCGGCATATTCTCATTCAAAAGCTCATGGCGTTGCTCGAACGTCAGATGGATATCCTGGAGGATGGCATGGCCAGTGGCGAGAAGGTGGAGAGCAAGGTGCTCTCCGATCTGGTGCGCGACCTCGACAAGCTGATCGGCATCGAAAAGGCCGAGGGGCAGCGCAGCGGGCATGACGGCGAAACCGGCGAAATGCGCGATCTGCAGCGCAAGCTCGAGGCGCGGATCAACGCTCTCACCAAGGCGAAGACGACGACAGGCTAAGGCGTTGGGGGACGACGCTGGCGGTGCCATTGCGCGATCAGCCAGCCGGTCCCCAGACCGATAATGGCACCGGCGGCCTTGACCAACGCGTCGTCGAGCCGGCCGTGACGATCGGAACGCAGCATCTGCAGCAGTTCCAAGCCGAAGACGCCGACGAGCACGATGGCCAGCGCCCACCAGATGCGGCGGGGATAGGCCAGGGCGAAGAGCAGCCCGACCACCAGAAATGCCAGGCCGCGCTCGATATCGACCGGCAGCGGCAGGCGCGGGCGCAGGCCGATGGGCGAGAGCGTGGCAAAAGCCAGCGCGAAGAGGGCGCCCCAAGCGAGGAGGCGAAGCGGGTTGAGCGTCATGCATTCGACATACGACGCGCCGGCGCGCTTGGCCAGCCATGGGGCTGGGGTAGGCGGATGACGGCGCGCGATCCCACCATTGGGCAATTGCTGGAGCAATTGCCGTTCGAGGCGCAGGCCAAGCTGTTTTATCACTGGCCGATCTGGGCCTATGAGCACCAATTGGCGCCGGCGGGCGACTGGACCACCTGGCTGCTGCTGGGCGGGCGCGGCGCGGGCAAGACCAGGGCCGGGGCCGAATGGGTGCGGCAATTGGCGGAGGCGGGTGTGACCCCGATTGCGCTGGTTGGCGAGACCATGACCGAGGCCGAGGCGGTGATGGTGCGCGGGGAAAGCGGCGTCTTGCGCGTCTGCCCGCCCTGGAACCGGCCAAAGCTGAGCGGCACTGTGCTGCGCTGGGGCAATGGGGTGGAGGCGCATATTCTGCCCGCCTCCGACCCCGAACGGTTTCGCGGCCCGCAATTCGCCGCCGCCTGGAGCGATGAGACGGCCAAATGGCGCAAGGCGGAGGCGGCCTGGGACATGCTGCAATTCGGGCTGCGGCTGGGCGAGCGGCCGCGCCAATTGGTGACGACGACACCCCGCGCCACGCGGTTGATGAAGCGGCTTCTGGCCGACGAGCAGACGGTGGTGACGCGCGCGGCGAGCAAGGTGAATACACATCTGGCGGAAAGCTTCCTGCAAGCCGTGGTCAGCCGCTATCAGGGCACGGTGCTGGGGCGGCAGGAACTGGATGGCGAATTGATCGAGGATTTGCCTGATGCGCTGTGGCGGCGGGCCCTGTTCAAAGCACCGCCGGCGCCGGTCGATGGCCGGATTGTCGTGGCCGTGGACCCGCCTGTCACCGGCACGGCGCGTTCGGATGCCTGCGGCATCGTCGTGGCGGGGCGAAGCGGGGACGGCGCGGTGGTGCTGGAAGATGCAACGTTGAAGCCGGCTTTGCCGCTGGTCTGGGCGCGGCGGGCGGTAGCGGCCTATCACGCCCATGGGGCCGATGCGATCGTGGCCGAGGTGAACCAGGGCGGCGACCTGGTGGTGCAGATGATCGCGCAGGTCGATCCCAATGTGCCGGTGCGGCCCGTGCGGGCCAGCCTCGGCAAATGGACGCGCGCCGAGCCGGTGGCCGCACTTTATGGGCGGGGATTGGTCTGGCACATGCCGGGTTTGACGGCGCTAGAAGATGAATTGTGCGCCTTCGGGCCCGACGGCAAGGCCGAAGGCCATTCGCCGGATCGGGTGGATGCGCTGGTCTGGGCGCTGACGGAATTGCTGCTGAATGACGGCAGGCCGCGGGTGCGGGGGATTTAGGCGAGCCAGGGGTTAAGGAGGTCGACGCCCAGCCCTGAAAAATCCGCCTCGTTACGTGTGACCACGATCAGGCGATGTTCAAGAGCCGTCGCGGCGATCAGGGAGTCGATAACAGGCCTTTTGTCTGGCACATGCATCGGCGCGCAGCGCAGGGCGATCGCTTCGGTGATCGGAAAGGTCGCATCGGCGAATGTCGGCGTGACGAAGGTGTCGATCCAGTGCCGGACGCGGGCGGCCTGTTCGGGATCGCGGCGGTTCAGACGCGCAAAGCGTGCCTCCAGCTCGAACCGCGTCAGGACCGAGATGGCAAAATCGGTGGCGGACACGCTCCTGGCCCAGGCCACGAAATTGCTGTCCATGCTGTCCCGGCGGCGGAATTCGGAAACGGCATTGGTATCCAGCAGGAACCGCGCCAACTAGTCGGCCTCGAAGGGATCGCGCAGGCGCTCTTCGGCGCGCGGCGGGATCAGGTCCATAAGGTCGATATCGCCCGTGGCGTTGGGGTCGTAAAGCGCATCATAGAGAGAGTGGAACGGTTTGGTCTCGCGTCCAGGTGCCAGGCGCTCGAAGTCCTCGTAGCGCATGAACACGTAAGCCGGTCTGCCACGATCGGTGATGGTCACAGGGCCCTGATCGGCAGCCTGTTTGGCGCGGCCGGTGTTTTGATTGAATTCGCGCGACGACATGGTCTGTGTGGGCACGTGTCGGTTCATCACTCATGTCTCCGAATGTAGCAACGTTACTACATTTTCTTGTTCAATAGCAAGATTTCAAGGTCCATATCATGCCCAACCTACTGAACCGCCTGTTCGGCGGGCGATCGAACACGCCCGGTGAAACCAAGTCTTTTGCCGGGCAGACCATGTTGACGCTGAGCCAGTTGGGGCCGGCGCAGTGGAGTGGGCGGGGTTATGCGAGCCTCGTCAACCAGGGGTTCATGCGCAATCCGGTGGTTTATCGCTGCATCAGGCTGATTGCCGAGACCGCCAACCGGGTGCCGCTGATGGTGCAGGTGGATGGCAAGACGGTGGCCGACCATCCGCTGGCGCAATTGCTGGGCCGGCCCAATGGCCGGCAGTCGGGGCCGGAGCTGCTGGAGGCGATCTATGCCTACCTGCAGACGGCGGGGAATGCCTATCTGCAGGCCGGGATCGTCGATGGTGCAGTGCGCACGTTGTTTGTACTGCGGCCTGACCGGATGAGCGTGGTGGCCGGGCGCGATGGCTGGCCGGTGGCCTATGAGTACAAAGCCGGGGGCAGGGCCACGCGGCTGAGCCAGGAGGCGCTGCCGATCCCATCGGTGCTGCACATGGCGCTGTTCCATCCCATGGATGATCACTACGGCATGGGGCCGCTGGAGGCGGCGCAGACCAGTCTCGATATTCACAATGCCTCGGCGCAGTGGAACAAGGCGCTGCTCGACAATGCGGCGCGGCCCAGCGGGGCGCTGGTCTATTCGGCGGGCAATGGCAGCCTGACCGATGACCAGTTCAGCCGGCTCAAGGAGGAGCTGGAAGAGCAGTTCTCGGGCTCGGGCAATGCCGGGCGGCCCATGGTGCTCGATGGCGGGCTCGACTGGAAGGCGCTGGCCATGAGCCCGCGCGACATGGACTTCATCGAGGCGCGCAATGCTGCGGCGCGCGATATCGCGCTGGCCTTCGGCGTGCCGCCCATGCTGCTCGGCATTCCCGGCGACAACACCTATGCCAACATGGCCGAAGCCAATCGCACGCTTTGGCGGCAGACATTGGTGCCGCTGGTGGTGCGGGTAGCCCAGGAGTTGAGCGGCTGGCTTGGACCGGCATTTGAGGGCGTGGACGTGGTGCCCGATTTCGACAAGGTCGAGGCCCTGGCGGAAGACCGTGCAGCGCTATGGGAGCGGGTGGGCAATGCGAGTTTCCTCAGTGACGAGGAGAAGCGGCAAATGGTGGGGTTAGGGGCGTCCTCTTGAGGAAAATCGCCCCAATGGAGCGATTTGAACGGCCAAGGCCAAGAGAGCTGCGCTCGAATGGCGGAGTTGGGAGCGTAAAGCATGGCGCGGATTGCTCGGCACCAATTGAAGGCGCTAGCCCGTGAAATCCGGTTGGCGACATTGTCTTTGAAATTGGATGTGCTCGTTGCAGCGCTCGAGCGACGCTACCGACCGGATCAGCCACGAGCGCCAAGGGGCACATCAGAAGGTGGCCAGTGGATACGTGATTTTTCTACCACGGTTAGTCCACCAGAGCCTGAGCGCATCCTCGTTGCAGGGCCGCGCTGTGATGGGTTTTCTAGCGGATGCCAAAATGGAGGAAGTTTTGGTACAACCGACGCTGTCCACATCTCAGGCAAGCGCTACTGCATTGACTGCGCAGTGAAGTTCTTGGGCCTTCAGGGACTACCATTCGATGAGATAGCGGAGACCTTAGGTGGCTTCGATTCAAACTGGCGAAAGAAGGGTACCAATGTCAGCAAGAGCGAGGGCCCTCAATGCGGTGAAAGTGGGCGACGTGATCTTTGGAATAGCGGAAGGTGGCCAGCCGAAGCTGCTCTTGGTGTATGAAGCTGATGACGAGGGGTTTTCTGCACGACATGTCACCTCGCAAACTAGCGCGAGGTTCGGGCGCGATGGCAAGAGCAGTTGGGCCCCGGATGGTGGCTCGTGTGTAATTGTCTCTACTGCCCAACTACCTTTTGATATGCACGAGACGGTGTTGGGTCTAGATCGTAAATGGGCCGCTAAACCGGAGTATCCGGACACCAAGCTGAGTAGTGCGGAAATCAAATTGATGACATCTCACAGGGCATTTTTTGAAGCACATCGCCTACCGGATGAATAGGAAGGTGCCGGATGTTGGAGGGACGATGTCGTCAAGGACGCAAGCACTCAAAGGCGTGTCGGTCGGGGACTTGATTTTCGGGCTCAGGGAGAATGGGCGGCCGGATCTTTTGTTCGTCTATAGCGCCGACGATACTGCGTTGTTGGCTCGCAACATTTTCAATCGGGCGAACTTCAGGTTCGGTCGTGACGGCGTCGGCCAGAGGGTGGAGGACGGGCAGGTGTGCACGATCGTTTCGACCGCAGAACTTCCCCCTGAACAGCGTCAAGTTGCCATTGGGCTGGACCGTAGGATGGGGTCAAATCCCGAATATCCGGACACAAGAATGACTGAGGACGAAGTCCGGCTGGTTCTTGATCACGACGACTTCTTTGAGGCCCGCCTGTTGCCCGGAACGGAGGCAATCGTTAGGCGAGCGCAGCGGCTGCGGGCTGTATCGCTGATTCTAGTTTCGGAACTGAACCTGATCGACGAACGGGACACCCCAGCTTCGCTGTCTGAGTACGACGATTACATTCCAACATTGGTTGAGCTATTGGAGAAGCCGGGCTCGACCGAAGAGGTGGCGCATGCGCTCTCGGAGATCGCAGCATTGAGACACAGGCCGCATAGGGTGTTTGAGCGCACGGCGGCAGTAGCGGAGAGCCTGGTGCGGCTAGCGCAGTACTGGGCTTAAGCAGGCCCACACGCGGCTCACATTGACAGTCAACCAAGCCCGCCTCCGGCGGGCTTTTTTGTGTCCGGAGGGTCCATGGACAACCTCACCACCACCATCATCGAGCGGGGCGATCTCGCTCATCTGGCGCTGTTTTTGTGGGCCAGCGGGTCGAGTGCTCTGCTCGTGTGGAGCCTCAAGGAGCTGGCCAGGGCCAATCAGCACTTCAACGACTTCGTGCGCGAGATTGCCGCGCTGAATCGATTGTTCCGCAAGGAGGATTAAGCCGATGGCTGACAAGCAAAATCGGGAGAATGCGCAGCATACGTTCCGGCAATTTGCCTGGAACCTGGCGGGAACGCTGGCCGACAAGCAGGCTGGGGCGATCAAGCCGAAACCGAGCCGGACTGGTGGAGCCAAGCGCTGATGTCGGCCATTCCCATTGATGCGGAAGGGCGGTTCGCCGGCTATGCCAGCGTCTTCAACCGGCTCGATAGCGGCGGCGATATCGTGCTGCCGGGCGCCTTTGCAAAGTCATTGGCGAAACGGCGCGGGCGCATAAGGCTGTTGTTTCAGCATGATCCCAAGGAGCCGGTCGGCATTTGGGAGACCATTGCCGAGGATAGCCACGGCCTGTTCGTGACCGGGCGACTGGTGCCGGGTGTGCCGCGCTCGGATGCGCTGCGGCGGCTGATCGAAAACCGGGCGCTGGATGGCCTGTCCATCGGCTTTCGCACGGTCAAGGCCAGTCGCGAAGCGGGGACCGGTCATCGGCGCCTTAGCGAAATCGACCTCTACGAGATTTCCATCGTGACCTTTCCGATGATGGAGGACGCGCGCATCGCCGCCCCCCTCACCGCCGGCGCGGCTATTGCCGCAGCCACGAAAACTATCCGCAACCGATAGAAGGATACCGACATGGATCGGATTGACGACGGCCTTGAGATTAAGGCCAGCGCGGGGACTGATATTGCCGCGCTGTTCGCTGACTTCTCGACGGCGTTCGAGGAATTCAAGCGCACCAATGACCAGCGCCTGGGCGAAATCGAAAAGCGCGGCACTGCCGATGGGCTGCTCGAGGGCAAGCTGGATCGGCTCAATGCGGTGCTCGATGGGCAGAAGGCGGCGCTGGACCGCGCCAAGGCCGAACGGGCGCGCCCGGCCATCGAGGGCAAGGGGCAGATCGCCGACGGCGAATACAAGGAGGCCTTCTCGGCCTATGTGAAGCGCGGCGAGGAAAAGGCGCTCTCGATTGGGGTGCCGGCGGATGGCGGCTATGTGGTGCCGGCCGAGGTCGAGACCGAAATCACCCGGCTGATGACCCACATCTCGCCCATTCGTGCCATTGCCGGGGTGCGGCAGGTGTCGGGCTCGGTCTATAAGCGGCCGATCACGGTGACTGGGCCGCAGACCGGCTGGGTGGCCGAAACGGCGAGCCGCCCGACCACCACCAGCCAGACCCTGGCGGAGCTGAGCTATCCGACTGCCGAGCTCTACGCCATGCCGGCGGCGACCACGGCGTTTCTGGACGATGCGGCTGTCGATGTCGGGCAGTGGATTGCCGATGAGGTCAATGCAGCCTTCGCAGCGCAGGAAACCACGGCCTTCGTCAATGGCAATGGCACCAACAAGCCCAATGGCTTCCTCAACGCCGCCAAGGTGGCCGAGAGCGGCTGGGAATGGGGGAAGCTCGGCTATCTCGCCACCGGCGTGGATGGGGCGCTGCCCGCCAGCAATGGCGCCGATGTGCTGATCGACCTGGTCTATGCGCTCAAGGCCGGCTATCGCCAGAATGCCAGCTGGGTGATGAACCGCAAGACGCAAGGCGCGCTGCGCAAGCTCAAGGATGGCGAGGGCAATTATCTCTGGCAGCCGGCGACGGCGGCCGATGGCAATGCCACGTTGATGGGCTTTCCGCTGGTGGAAGCCGAAGACATGCCGAACATGGACGAAGACAGCTTTTCGGTGGCCTTCGGCGATTTCCGCCGCGGCTATCTGATCGTCGACCGCCAGGGCGTGAGCGTCTTGCGCGACCCGTTCAGCGCCAAGCCCTATGTGCTGTTCTACACCACCAAGCGCGTCGGCGGCGGCATTGCCGACTATGATGCGATCAAGCTGCTGAAGTTCGGCGAGAGCTGATTGGCAGCGTCCAAGCAAAAAGGGGCGCCCGCCGGCGCCCCTTCCATGCATTCATGTCAAAGATTACTGCGCGACGCCGAGAGCGCGGGCGCTGGCGTGGAAGATGTCGGTATTGTCGACATAGATCTGGCTTTCGGCAGGAACGCCGTATTTCGCCAGGTTCTCGTCGGCTTGGCCAACTTCGAGGAAATAGGCCGATCCCGGTCCCTTAGCATAAACCGGCACCAGTTCACGGGTGTGGGTGTCGGAGTTCCAGCTGACCAGCGGCAGGGCGCCGGCGCCCTGGCTTACGACCGGGCTGAAGGCATTGGTCTTGGCATCGGGGCCGAGCAGCAGGCCATTGCCATGGTCGGTGGTGACGATAACCAGCGTCTCTTCCCAGGAGGAATTGGCTTCGACCCAGTCCACGACGGCCTTCACCGTGTGGTTGAAGTCCATCTGCTCTTCGATGATGCGGGGCAGATTGTTGGCGTGGGCGGCCCAATCGACGGCGCCGCCTTCGACCATCAGGAAGAAGCCGTCTTCATCCTTGGCGAGGACGTTGAGCGCGCCTTCGGCCATGGTCACCAGCGAGGGCTGGGTGTCGAGGAAGTTGCCGGCAGTGACGCCCGAGCGGTTGAACTGCAGCGTCGCGCTGTTCTGCACGGTGCCCAGGAGCTGAGTCTTGTCGCCCAGATCGAGAGTGCCGGCGGCCAGGGCTTCGAAATCGGCCTTGGTTTCGATCAGCTTGTAGGGGGTGTCTCCAGCGACCAGGCGCTCCCACAAATCCTTGCCGCCGACATAGCGGAAGGCCTTGTCTTCGCTCGGCTCGATGGCCTTGCCATTATTGTCGAAATAGGGATGGCCCGATCCCATGATGACGGTCGCCTGGCCTGCTTCGATGATTTCCTGCGCGAGCGCCGCATATTCGTTGCGGCTCTTGTTGTGGCCGAGGAAAGCGGCAGGGGTGGCGTGGGTCCACTGCACCGAGGTCACGACACCCAGGGCGCGGCCGGACTCGACGGCCAGTTCACCGATATTGGTGAGCTTCTGGTCCATGTTCGACCAGTTGATGGCATTGTTATAGGTCTTGTGACCTGTGGCCAGCGCGGTGCCCGCGGCAGCGCTGTCGGTGTAAAAATTCTGCGCATAATCGTAGCCGGCGAACCAGGCCGGATATGCACCCAGATTGCCCTTGAACACCGCATCCGAGGCAGCATCGGACCACAGGGCGGTCGGATCAAAAGTGACCTCGGCCGCTTCGGTCATGGTCGGCTCGTTGGCCGTGTTGAGCGGAATGGTGTCGGCAAAGACTTTGACGTCGAAGGCGTCGTAGGCCTGCTTGCCCAGGCCGCCGAACTCGAAATAGGAGGCGGCGTTCCAAGTCTGCATGCCGGCGCCGTCAGAAATCAAGAGAATGACATTCTTCGCAGGGGCGTCCTGCGCAAGAGCTGCCGGCACCAAAGCCGAACTGGCCAGAAGGGCCGCGAACAAAGTGGAAAATCGCATGTCGATGGTCCTTTGATGGGAAGCCCTTGTGGGCCGCATCGGGGACCTAGCGGTCGTTTGTGACGTGGCGACTGCAGTTTTTTGACATTTCCGTCACGTCAAGCGCGCTTAAACAAGGACAACCAACATGATTTCCTATCTCCTGGCGGGGCCCGCCGAGGAGCCGGTTTCGCTTGCCGAGGCCAAGGCTTTTCTCAAGATTGATGACGCAGCAGAGGACGGGCTGATCACCACCCTGATCGGCGCGGCGCGCCTGCATATCGAGGGCATCACCGGCCGGGCGCTGTTGGCGCAGAGCTGGCGCATCGTGCTCGACGACTGGCCGGAAACGCTGGTGGTAAAGCTGCCGGTGGCGCCGCTGATTGCCATCACCGCCATCGCGGCCGTGGATAACAATGGCGCCAGCCACGATATCGGGTTGGCGCAGTTTTCCGCCGAACCGGATCGGCTGATCGTGCCGCGCGCGATCACCGGCATGCCGGGGCTGCAGGCACGGGGTGGCATCGAGGTCGACTATGTCGCCGGCTTCGGCACCGAACCCGAGGATGTGCCTGCCGATCTCAGGCAGGCGCTGCTGGGGCTGGTGGCACATTGGCACGCGCATCGGGACGCAGTGATTGTTGCGGGGTCCGGCGCGGTGGTGCCATCGGGCTTTGACCGGCTGGTGAGCCGCTACAAGAGGGCGCGGCTGTGAGCGGGGATAAAATCCCGCCCATCGGCACTCTGACCGACCGGGTGCAGTTGCGCCAGCGGCAGAGCGTGGCCGAGGACGAGGGCGGGCATGGACGGGTCTATGTGCCGTTGGGCACGGTGTGGGCGCGGGTACGCAGCCTAACCGGGCGGCAGGGGACCAATGCCGATGGCCGGTCGGTGGCGATTTCCCATGCCGTGGTGCTGCGTTTTCGCAGCGATCTGGGGCCGGGCGATCGCATTGTCTATCGCGGGCGGCAGCTGGATGTGCTCAGCGCGTCCGACATCAATGGGCGGCGCGCTTATGTCAGCTGCGCCTGCAGCGAAACCAGCGTGACGGGGTAGGCCATGCATCCGATCGTGCAATTGCAGGCGGCGTTGGTGGCGGCCCTCATGGGCGACGCGGCGCTGGTGGCGCTGGTCGGCACCGCGGGCGTGTTCGACGCGCCGCCGCGCGACCGGCCGGCACCCTATGTGGTGATCGACCGCCACGATATCCGCCAGCGCGATGGTGACCTGACCCCGGGCTGGGAACATCGGGTGCTGCTGCATTGCTGGGCGGGGCAGCCGAGCCGCAAGGCGGCACTGGCGATTGCCGAGCGCGTGGTGGCGGCCAAGGACGGGCTGACGCCTGCCGGGCTGGTGGTGACCCTGGCAGAGCATATGCGGACCGAGACGGTGATCGATGGTGCCACAGGCTTGGCACGGGCGGCGGTGTTGCTGCGGTTTTTGAGTGAGTGATCGTCTGCGGGATGAAAGCCCCCACCTAACCTCCCCCTGAAGCAGGGGGAGGGACCGATCGAGTTTGCACGGACTTTAGGGTGAGCGCGACCTGCTCCTCCCCCTGCTTCAGGGGGAGGCCGGGTGGGGGTGCTTGCGCATCCAGGAGGGACAAAAATGGCGGCCCAGAGTGGCAAGGATATGCTTTTGAAGCTCGACCAGACCGGGTCGGGGAGTTTTCTGACGGTGGCGGGACTGCGGACGCGCAGCCTGGCGTTCAACGCGGCCAGCGTCGACACGACCGACCAGGAAAGCGCCGGGCGCTGGCGGGAACTGCTGGCGGGCGGCGGGGTGAAGCGGGCTTCGGTGGCCGGTTCGGGTGTGTTCAAGGACCAGGGCTCGGACGCGGCGGTGCGGAGCCTGTTTTTCGCCGGCACCATCCGCAACTGGCAATTGATCCTGCCGCATTTCGGGGTGGTCGAGGGGCCGTTCCAGATTGTGGCGCTGGAATTTTCGGCCGACCACGCCGGTGAGGTGACGTTCGACCTGGCGCTGGAAAGCGCCGGAGAAGTGACGTTCGCGGCGGTTTAGCGACTATCGAGCGCGTGGCCCCCCTCATCCGGCCCTTTGGGCCACCTTCTCCCCGAGAGGGAGAAGAATAGGAGGGGGGCACCATTCCTCTCCCACTCGGGGAGAGGGTGGATCGGCCATAGGCCCAGACGGGTGAGGGGCCATCATTTAGGCGGGAACAGAAATGACCAATATTCATCGTGGTGAAATCGCCGCCGAGATCGGGGGCGAGGTGCGGGTGCTTTGCCTGACGCTGGGGGCGCTGGCGGAACTGGAGGCGCGGTTGCAGGCCGGGGATCTGGCCGGGCTGGCGGAGCGGTTTGCGGATGGCAAGGTGTCGGCACGGGACCTGACCGCCATCCTGGGCGCCGGGCTGCGCGGCGGCGGCAATGCCGTCACCGATGACGACCTGGCGCGGATGAGCGTCGAGGGCGGGTTGCGCGGGGCGGCGGAGATCGCAGCACGCTTGCTGCGCGCGACGTTCGGAGAGGCGGCATGAAGGCGTTTCCCTGGACTGATGCAATGCGGTTCGGGCTTGGCGTGCTGCGGCTGCCGCCGGACGCCTTCTGGCGCATGACACCGCGCGAACTGGCGGCGGCCTGGGGTGCTGTGGTGGGCGATCGCGGCGCACCCTTGGGGCGGGCCGATCTGGACCAGATGATGGAGCGCTTTCCCGATGGCCGGTGAGCTTTTTGGCGACAAAGTCCGCGACGAGCTGGGCGAAGTGTCAGTGGAGCTCGAACGCATCGGCGACCTTGCCGATGGGGTGTCGCGCTCGATCAGCACCGCCTTTCGCGGAGCGCTGATGGATGGAAAGTCCTTCAAATCGGTGCTGGGCGATATTGCCCGCGCCTTTGCCGATATCGCGCTGAAGGCAGCGATCAAGCCGCTGGGCAATCTGGTCGGTGGCCTGGTGGAGAATATCTTCACTGCCACCAATCCGGCTTTGGCGGGGGTGAAACCCTTCGCCAAGGGCGGGGTGATCGCAAGCCCGAGCTATTTTCCGCTGGGCAAGGGGTTGGGGCTGGCCGGGGAGGCCGGGCCCGAGGCGATCATGCCGCTGCAGCGCGGGCCGGACGGGCGACTAGGCGTGGCTGGCGGCGGCGGTGGTGGTGTGCAGGTGACGTTCAACGTAACCGCAAGCGACGCGCGCAGTTTCGCGGCGAGCGAGGCCGAGGTCAGCGCCATGCTGTTGCGCGCGGTGCGGCGGGGGACGCGGGGGAGTTGAGAAGCCCCCCACCTAACCTCCCCCTGAAGAAGGGGGAGGGACCGATCGGGTTTGTTATTGCCCCGGCTTTCCGAACGTAAAGAGCCCTCGGGTCAGGCCCGAGGGTGACGATTTGTGTTTGCGGAGCCGCGGAAGCTTACGAGGACGTCATGGCTTTTCATCATATCCGCTTTCCGCTCGATATTGCGCTGGGGGCGCGGGGTGGGCCGGAGCGGCGGACCGAGGTGGTGACGCTGGCGGGCGGGGGCGAGCAGCGCAATGGGCGCTGGCAGCATTCGCGGCGGCGCTACAATGCCGGTTATGGCGTCAAGTCGCGGGCCGACATGGCGGCGGTGCTGGCGTTTTTCGAGGAAAGGCGCGGGCGGCTGCATGGCTTTTTGTGGCGCGATGGGCTCGACCATTCATCGGGCGGCGCCATGCCCCAAGCCACCGACCAGGTGCTCGATACGGGCGATGGAGAGCGGACGCAGTTTCAGCTCACCAAGCGCTATGGCGCGGATTTCGATCCCTATTTGAGGCCCATCAGCAAGCCGGTTGCCGGCTCGGTGACGGTGGCGCTGGACGGGGTGGAGCAGGGGAGCGACTGGGCGGTGGATGCGACCACCGGTGTGATCAGCTTCGCCGTGGCGCCGGGGGCGGGCGTGGTGGTGACGGCCGGGTTCCTGTTCGACGTGCCGGTGCGCTTCGACACCGATCGGCTCGATATCGAGACGCATAGTTTTGATGGCGCCGAGGCGCCCAACATTCCGCTGGTGGAGATTTTGCCATGAGAGCGATCGATCCCGACCTGGCTGCGCATTTGGCGCAGAGCGAGACGACGCTGGCCAAATGCTGGCGGGTGATCCGCGGTGATGGCGTGGTGCTGGGCTTCACCGACCACGACCGGGGGCTGGTAGTGGAAGGGACGGCGTGCTCGCCCATGCATGGGCTGGACGGCAGCGAAATGCCTGCACGGCTGGGGGCGCAGGTCGATACGGGCGAAGTGCTGGGCGTGCTCGACAGCGCCGCCATTGCCGAGGACGACATTCTGCTCGGCCGCTATGACGGCGCCAAGGTGGAAAGCTGGGTGGTGAACTGGAGCGCGCCCGAGCAACGGCTTTTGTTGCGGGTGGACACGATCGGCGAGATCGTGCGCGAGGATGGGGTTTTCCGGGCGGAACTGCGTTCGCCGCAACAGGGGCTGAACCTGACGCGCGGACGGATCTATCAGGCACTGTGTGATGCAGTTGTGGGAGATGGACGCTGTGGCGTCGATCTCGAAAATCCGGCCTTTCGCGGCAGTGCGACCGTGGTGCGGGTGGATGATCCCTTCCGTATCGTGGTCAGCGGACTCGAGGGGTTTGCCGAGGGCTGGTTCGGTTTTGGCATGGGCCGGTGGGATGATGGCAGGCGGGTGGGGCTCGCCGATGCGGTGCTGACGCAGCAGAAAACGCCTGAGGGCGATGTGCTGGGTTTTGCGGCCAAGGTGGGCGAGTGGGTGGCCGTGGGCGACCGGCTGACGCTGACGGCCGGCTGCGACCGGCGCTTTGCCACCTGCGGGAGCAAATTTGCCAATAGCGCCAATTTCCGCGGCTTTCCGCATATTCCGGGCAATGACTATGTGCTGCGCCATCCGCGCGCTGGCGATGCGCTGGACGGGCGGGCGGTGGTGCGGTGAACGGCGACAGCGTGGTCGCGGCGGCGCGGCTGTGGCTGGGCACGCCCTATCGGCATCGGGCGTCGACGCTCGGGGCCGGCTGCGATTGCCTGGGGCTGCTGCGCGGCGTGTGGCGGAGCCTTTATGGCGAGGAGCCGATGGCTGTGCCGCCCTATCGCGCCGATATGCGCGACCCCGCCCATACCGGGGCGCTGCGGGCGGCTGCGGAACGCTTTCTGCTGCCGGTCGAGGGGCCAGCGGCCTCGGGCCAGGTGGTGCTGTTCACCCTCGGTGGCATGGCCCACGCCAAGCATTGCGGGATCCTGGTGGCGGCCGACCGGTTCATCCATGCGCAGGAAAAGCTGGGCGTGGTGGAAGCGAATTTGACCGCCGCCTGGGCAAGGCGGGTGAGCGGGCGGTTCGGGTTTCCGTGAGATTTTTTTTGGGGGTGGGGGCGTTTGGTGATCGACTGAAGGACCCCCTCCCTCATTCCCTCCCCTCAAGGGGGAGGGAGGCGAAAGCGCCCAGAGTTCACCTTAGTTTGAAATGATCTCGCACCTCATCCGTCTCGCGCTGCGCGCGATCCGGCTTCTCCCGCACGGCGAGAAGGGGAGCCGGTATGTACCCCGATAATCTGCAAGGAACAAAAACATGGCGACTTTGGCGTTGTCGGTGGCGGGGCAGTTTGCCGGGGCGCTGGTGGGTGGTCCGTTCGGGGCGACCATCGGGCGGGCGCTGGGAGCGCTGGCGGGGAGTGTCGTCGATGGCTGGCTGTTCGGTGAGAAGGCCGAGGCGCCGGTCTTCGATGTGCGCCTAGGCGGCTCGGCGGAGGGCGGGGCCATCCCGAGGCTTTATGGCTGGGGACGGCTTGGCGGCAATATTATATGGGCGCGTGAACTGGAACGGCTGGGCGGCGAGCAGGCCGGTGCCAAGGGGCTGATGCCGCAGGAGGACGACGAGGAAATCGGCGCCAGCTTCGCTATCGGTTTCTGCGAAGGCCCGGTGGCGCGGCTGGGACGCATATGGGCCGATGGGCAATTGCTGGATACGCGCGGGCTGACGCTGCGCTTTTATCACGGCGACGCGGCGCAGCTGCCCGATGGGTTGATCGAGGCGACGCAGGGCGTGGGTCAGGCGCCGGCCTATCGCGGGCTCTGTTATCTGGTGGTCGAGAACCTGCCGCTGTCGCGGTTCGGCAATCGCATCCCGCAGATTTCGGCGGAGCTGTGCCGGGTGGTGGGCGAGCTGGAGCCGGCGATATCAGCGGTGACGGTCATCCCGGGGGCGACGGAGTTCGGCTATGACCCGGTGCCGCGCGTCCGCATGGTCGGGCGAGGCGCCGGAGTGAGCGAGAACGCGCATCTCCTCGCCGGCGTCAGCAATTGGAGCTGGTCGATCGACGAGCTGCAGGCGCTTTGCCCCAATCTCGAACATGTGGCGCTGGTGGTGACCTGGTTCGGCGACGACCTGCGCTGCGGTGAATGCAAGGTGACGCCGCGCGTCGAAGCTGCCGGGCGCAGTATCGAGGGGACGGAGTGGAGCGTTGCCGGGCTGGGGCGCAGCGATGTGCCGGTGGTCTCGCAGCACAATGGCGGGCCGGCCTATGGCGGCACGCCGTCGGATGACAGCGTATTGGCGGCAATATCAGACCTCAAGGCGCGGGGGCTCAAGGTCACCCTCTATCCGCTGATGATGATGGACGTGCCGGCCGGCAACGGGCTGCCCGATCCCTATGGCGGGGGCGAGCAGGCCAACTATCCCTGGCGTGGTCGCATGACCTGTTTTCCGGCCGCTGGCATCGAGGGCTCGCCCGATGGGACGGGTATGGCCGCGGCGCAGGTGGCCGCCTTCGTGCCCGGATATCGCGACATGGTGCTGCATTATGCCGGCCTCGCAAGCGCGGCCGGTGGTGTCGAAGCGCTGCTGATCGGCTCGGAAATGCGCGCCCTGACCACGGTGCGCGGCGAGGGTAACAGCTTTCCGTTTGTCGAGGCGCTGGTGACGCTGGCGGCCGATGTGCGGGCGATTGTGGGACCGGAAGTGAAGCTCAGCTATGCGGCGGACTGGAGCGAATATTCCGGGCATCAGCCGGATGGGCAGAAGTTCTTTCATCTCGATCCGCTGTGGGCTTCGCAGGACATCGATGCGGTGGGGATCGATTGCTACATGCCGCTCGCCGATTGGCGGGACGGGGAGAACCATCTTGATCGTGCAATTTCAGCCAATGGCTATGAACTCGGCTATCTCGGCGGCAATGTTGCGGGGGGCGAGGGGTTCGACTGGTATTATGCCAGCGACGCGGACCGCCAGGCGCAGCGGCGAACGCCGATCGTCGATGGTGCATATGGTGAGGACTGGGTCTGGCGCTACAAGGATATCGCCGCCTTCTGGGGCAATGCGCATTACAATCGGCCGGGCGGGGTGCGCGATAGCGTGCCGACCGCATGGGTGCCGGGCTCCAAGCCGATCTGGCTCACCGAACTGGGCTGCGGGGCGGTCGACAAGGGTGCGAACCAGCCCAATATTTTCGGCGACGACAAGAGTGCCGAGGGCGGTCGGCCATATTTTTCGAGCGGCCAGTCGGACGCCTTGATCCAGCGACAATTCCTGCGGGCGCACTTCCGGCACTGGGCCGATGCGACGAAAAATCCGCCTGGAATGGTGGATGCGGGGCGGATTTTTGCCTGGACCTGGGACGCGCGGCCATATCCGGCCTTTCCGGCGCAAGACGATGTGTGGGCCGATGGACCCAACCATCGCACCGGCCATTGGCTGACCGGACGGCTTGGGGCGCTGGCCTCGGACGAACTGGTCGGGGCAGTGGCCAGTGAACATGGCTGCACGCTCGAAGCGGTGCCGGCGGCGCCGCTGGTGACTGGGCTATTGCTGGAAGGGCCGAGCACAGCGCGCGAAGCCGTCGAGCCAGTGCTGGAGATCGCCGGATTGCGGCTCAAGGCCGAAGGCGCGGCGCTGGTAGCTCAGGCACAAGGAGGCACTGGCGCTGCATTGGACCGGGACGAACTAGCGGAGATCGATGCGCCGGTGGTGTCGCGCCGGCGTGGTGCGGCAACCGAGCGGGCGAGCCGGCTGGGATTGGGTTTCCTCGACCGCAGCCGCGACTATCTCGCTGCCAGTGCCACGGCCATTCGCCCGGGAACGGGGCCGCTCGAAACGCGGCGCCTGCCCATGGTGCTGGACGATGGCTCGGCGCGGCAGGCGGCCGAACGGCTGCTCGATGCCAAGGCGGGTGAGGATGACCGTCTGGAACTGGCACTGCCGCCCAACCGGCTGGATCTGGAGGTCGGGGATCGGATTGGTGTGGTTGGACTGGCCGAGGGGCCGTTCGAAATCGTCGAAATCCGCGACGGTTTGGCGCGACGACTAACGGCGCGGGCCGTTTCGGCCGCCGACGCCAAGGCCGTGGGTGGGGGACGCGCCATGACGGCACCGGCGCTGCCGCCGGCTGCGGTGTCGCCGCATGTGGTTTTGGCGCATCTGCCGCTGCCGGCGGGGGAGGGCGCAGGGAGCCGGCTGGTGATCGGCGCCTATGCTGATCCCTGGCCAGGCATGGTGCGGATCGAAGATGCCGCGAGTGGCGGTCGCCTGTTGGAGCTGAGCCAGCCGGCTGCGCTTGGCGAAGTCATGTCGCCCTTGGCGCCGGGACCGGTGCACGTGTGGGACCGAGGCAATGCGCTCGAGATCGTGCTTTATCGTGGGCACCTCGCCGATGTGGACGAGCAGGCACTGTTTTCCGGGGCCAATCGCCTTGCGGTGGAGACCGATAGCGGGGACTGGGAAGTTATCGGCTTTGCCGAGGCGACGCTGGTGGCACCGGGGCGCTATCGGCTGACCGGCCTGCTGCGGGGACTGGATGGGACGGAAGCCGCGATGGCGCCGGCGTCTGCTGGTCGCTCGGTGATGGTGCTGGATGGACGCGTCGGGACAATGGCGGTCGATCCGCAATGGATCGGCGATGGCCGGGCGCTGCGCTGCTTTGCTGGCGGTACCGACTTGGTCGGACAGGAACTCGCTGTGGCCTTCGGTACGACAGCGGTTTTGCCGCTGTCGCCGGTGCATCTGCGTGTCCGGAGGTCCGAGAGCGGGGCCATCACCATCGGCTGGATCAGGCGCAGCCGCGCTGATGCCGGCAATTGGGGGCTGGCGGAGCCGCCCCTCGACACAGGCACCGAGGCCTATCGGGTGAGCATTCGCTCCGGCGGCAGCATCGTTCGGACGATGACGACGCTCGTGGCGGAGGCCGTTTATGAGCTGGCCGCGCAAGTCACGGATTTCGGTGGGGCGGCCACTGATTTTGGGATCGAGGTGGCGCAGGTGAGCCCGGCTTTCGGTCCGGGGCCGGCACTAACGGGAGGGTTTGCGGATGAGTGGACGGTTTGAGGCCTGCCTGACTGAGGTGCTGCGGCATGAGGGTGGCTATGTCGATCACCCTTCCGACCCCGGCGGGGCTACCAATATGGGAATTACCCGCAAGACGCTGGCGCGCTGGCGACATGTGTCGCCGTGGTGGACCTTACCCAAAACTGCGGTGCAGGGGCTGAGCCGAGAGGAAGCGGCGCGCATCTATCGGGCGCGTTACTGGAATGCCTGCAAGGCCGGTGAGATGCCCGGCGGCATCGACCTGGCGCTGTTTGACTACGCGGTCAATTCCGGCCCGGACCGGGCTATCCGCACGCTGCAGGCCATTCTCAATGTTGCCGCCGACGGGCAGGTGGGGCCGCTGACCATTACTGCCGCCAGCAAGGCCAATGCGCGAACAGTCGTCGACGCCCTCTGCGACCGACGTCTGGGCTTTCTACGCGGGCTGTCGAATTTCTCCGTCTTCGGCACCGGCTGGACGCGCCGTGTGGCTGCGATCCGCAAGGCGGCGCTGGCCATGGCGCCGGTAAATCCTATCGTTCAAACAGGGAAACACACCATGGATATCCTGTCAGGATACAAGACCTATATTGTGGCTGCTTTCATGTTGCTGGCGGGGCTGGCGCAACTGCTGGGCATCGACCTGCCAGCGCTCGATGGCGGTGGGGCGGGCAATCTGATGCTCGAGGCGCTGGCGATCATCTTCCTCCGCCGCGGCCTCAAGGGCGATATCGGTAAAGCCTGAGCCTTGCGGTGGGGCAGGGCGTGTATGATATTGGTGCCTGGAAGGGGTGCCAGCATGACGCAAAGGGTATTCTCTGTTTCAGCCGAGTGGGATGAAAAGGCGAAAGTCTACTACTCGTTAAGGGATATTGTCGGTCTCCATATCGAGGCCGCGACGCTTGACGAGTTTGAAGACCTATTGATGGACGTGGCGCCAGGCCTGATCGTGACGAACCACATGTCTGCCGCAGCGCTGGCCTCGGGAAAGCCGGAAGATTACATCCCGGCCATTGTCTGGCGGCGTCCTCAGGACCGTGCGGCCTAGATGGTCGATGGCTATTACACCATCGTGATCAGGGAAATTCGATCTTTGGGCTTCCGCTATCTTTCCAACGCCAAGGGATCGCATGAAAAGTGGGGCAATGACGCGGGGCGGTGTTGGTCGTCCCTCGCAACATGTTCAGCCGCCACACTGCAAATGCCATTCTTAAGGATGCCAAGAGTGTGCTGAAGCTGTGAGTCTGCCTCATTCATGTCCCATTCAGCAAGGGGACGATAGTTTGTCCATCATGACACAGAACGCCCCCAAACCCACCGCCATCGTCACTATCGCTCTGGCGCTCGCGCTTGCTTTCGCGGGTACCACTGGCGCTTCCGCGCAGGCCTGTCTCGACCGCTACCAGATCCAGGAAGCGGTCGCCTCGGGCCAGATCCAGTCACTCGATGCCGTGCTGGCATCGAACGGGGTCGACGGCCGCGCCGAAATCCTCAACGTCCAGGTCTGCGACCAGGGCGGCAGGCTCGTCTATATTATCGGCGTATTGAATCCGGATGGGACTGCACAGAATCTGACTTTGGGTGCACAATAAGGCATAAGTGGTGGGGGTATCACATGCGCGTTCTGGTTGTTGAAGACGATACGAACCTTAATCGTCAGCTCAAGGATGCCTTGACCGAGGCGGGTTATGCCGTCGACGTGGCGTTCGATGGTGAAGAAGGACATTTTCTCGGCGATACCGAGCCATATGACGCGGTCATCCTCGATATCGGCCTGCCGCGGATGGACGGTCTGTCGGTTCTCGAAGAATGGCGCCGGACTGGCAAGACGACGCCAGTGCTGCTGCTGACGGCCCGCGATCGCTGGAGCGACAAGGTGCAAGGCATCGATTCCGGCGCCGACGACTATGTCGCCAAGCCCTTCCATATGGAGGAGGTGCTGGCCCGTGTCCGCGCCCTGGTGCGCCGCGCTGCCGGTCACGCCAGCAACGAGATCGTTGCCGGCTCGGTGCGGCTCGATGCGCGCTCCGGCAAGGTGACTGTGGATGGCCTGTCCGTGAAGCTGACCAGCCACGAGTTGCGCCTGTTGAGCTATCTCATGCACCACAAGGGCAAGGTGATTTCGCGCACTGAATTGACCGAACATCTCTACGATCAGGATTTCGACCGCGACAGCAACACCATCGAAGTGTTTGTCGGCCGGCTGCGCAAGAAGCTGCCGGAAGACTGCATCCAGACGGTACGTGGCCTCGGTTATCAGATCGTCGGGGATTAAAGCTTTGACAGTGGCCCGCCTGCGGTCCGGCCCAAGAATCCACCATGCTGCGTAAGGGCTCTATCGCCGCTTCGTTGTTCTGGCTTTCGGCCGGATGGCTGGTGCTTGGACTGGTCGCGACCGGCTTCCTCCTGACCGACCTCTATTCGCGCGCGCTCGATACCTCGCTGACCCAGACACTGGATTTTCATGTCGAAAGCCTGGCCGGCGAATTGCTGGAGGCAGGCGATCCGCGCGACGAGTCCATCGTGCTGGCAGATCCGCGCTTCGAGCGTCCGCGTTCGGGGTGGTATTGGGTAATCCGGGACGGCAATGGCGCGGTGGTCAATCTCTCCGCGTCCATGGTCGGCATAGACTTGCCGCAAATCCCGGTGGCAGACCGCGATGCTTCGGGGCGCGCCACGGCCATGCTGCAGGATGCATTCGGCACACAAATGCGCGTGGTCGAACGCACCGTGACGCTCGCACCGAACAGCTACACCATTTCCGTTTCCGGCAATTTCACCGAAATCCTGGAACTCGTCGATGATTTCCGCGGCCAGGCCTTCATCGTTCTGGGCGCCGTCGGTATCATGCTGGCCGGCATGAGCGCGATTGTTGCCCGCTTCGCCATGCGGCCGATTTCGCGGCTCAGCAGGGCCATCGAGGCGGTGCGAGAGGGTGACAGCGCGGAAGTGTCGGGGAGCTATCCCACCGAAATCGCGCCCCTGGCAGAAGAGGTCAACGAACTCCTGCGCTCCAATCAGCAGATCATCGAGCGGGCGCGCAGCCAGGTGGGCAATCTGGCCCATGGCCTCAAGACGCCGATCGCCGTGCTGCGCAATGAAGCCTTCGCCCGCAAGGGCGCATTGGCCGACATCGTGCAGACCGAAATCGAAAAGATGAGCAACATGGTCTCGACCTATCTCGAGCGGGCGCGTCTGGCGGCGCGTACCTCGGTGGTGGGCAAAAAGGCCGATGCCACCATGATCATGCTGCGCCTGACGCGGGTGATGCGCAAAATCCATCCCAATATCACCATTGCCTTCCAGCGCCCTGATGCGTCGCTGCCCTGGTTCCGGGGCGACGAAGCCGACCTGGAAGAGATGGCCGGTAATCTGCTCGACAATGCCTGCAAGTGGTCCAAAGGCCAGGTTGGCGTGCGCCTCAGCAGCGAACGCGGCGACAAGGGCACGTTTCTTTTGATTCGGATTGACGACAATGGACCGGGCCTCAGCGAGGAAGATGCGGTCAAAGTGTTGCGCCGCGGCGTCAGGCTGGATGAGAAAACACCCGGAACCGGGCTAGGGCTGGATATCGTCAAGGAACTGGTCGATGTCTATGGCGGCAGTCTCGACTTCAAGCGCTCGGCGCTGGGCGGGCTGCTGGTGGAGCTTCGCCTGCCGACCGCGCGACTGGGCGGCCTGGTGCGCCAGCCTCAGGGCTGACGCACTTTTGCCGTATTGCGCCAACAAGAACCGAATGACCGTGTAGAAGGCCATATTGATGAATCGCTTCGTTACTGTTGCTATCCCCGCCCTTGCTTTGTTGCTCGCCGGTTGCGCCAGCTCCGGCCCGACGCGCGTGGCGCAGGCCCCGGTGGTCAGCCAGCCGGCCGTCGTGGCCCAGCCGCTGGTCCCCACTACCGCCCAGACCGTGCAGCAGGCGCGCCTCACCACCAGCATCGCCAACGGTTTCGTCGATCCCGCCGCGCTCAATCTGATGACGGCCAAGGATTCCAGCGAAGCCAACAGCGCCCAGTTCTACGCGCTGCAGTTCGGTCGTCCCGGCGCCCCGCGCCAATGGGCCGGCGACAAGGGCACGACCGGCTCGGTGGCTGTTGGCCCCTATGTCCGCGTCAACAATCTTGACTGCCGCGATTTCACGCACTCCGTGAAGATCAGCGGCGCCGACTATGTGCGCAAGGGAACCGCCTGCCGCGAGCAGAACGGCAACTGGAACGTGGTGCAGGGCGCGGCCTGATCCGCGCCGCTCTGCATCGATCGCGAATAAACATTGTTTACCTGCACACGTTAGGGTCGATGGGTAATCACCCTTTCGTTGTGCGTAGATGAGCCAGCCAGCCCCTATATCTTCTGTCGCTGCACCGGCTTCCGCCCGGACCGCGAGCCGTAATGCCGGTGCCGCGATCCGGCCTTTTGCCGGCCTTATAGATCCCATCCTGGTGGACGAGCCGGTCTTGTTCACCTTTCCCGGTTCGCTGGGGCGGGACGCAGCCATGGCTGCCTGGACCTGGGCGGTGCGCGACACCAGCGCCGACCTGGTCTCGCTGGACGGCGTGTTCAATGGCGCACTTACCGGCGCCGATTTCGAGCCCGTAGCCACCGAGGTTGCCCTGCGCATGCGCGCCGGGCTGGAACAGGCTGGCAAGGACCCCGATGCCGCCCGCCGCCTCAAGGCGCAGATGGCACGCGACGACCATCGCGAACTCCTGGTCACGGCCATTTCGGCGTTGCGGCACCGCAGCCTGCTCGCCAAGGCGCAGGCCTTCGGCAAGGCCACCAATGCCATTACCGACGATGCCGCGCTGCAGACGGCTTTGCAGTCCATGCCGCTCAAGGACCCGCAACTGGCTGCCTTGCTGTTCCAGGCGGCAGTCGGCAAGGTTGCCAATCCCGCCCGTCTCATCACGGCTGTGATCAAGCTCGCCGGCGGCGCGACCGATGCGGCCATCGGCCGGGCTGGTTTCTCCCCAATGGTCGACGCCTATCTGGCGCATGCGCAAAACCAGCTGCACAATCTGCAGCTGCTGGGGCCCTTTGCTGATTTCGACCTGGTATGCCGCAGTCTCGATCGCTTCCACCGTCTGGTCCGGGCGCTAACCGGCTATATCGAATTCAGCCGTGGCAGCCGGGCTACCCAGGTGTTGTCGGCGCTGACAAAGCATGTGTCGGATCGTGTCGAGCCGCGCCTCAAGGAAGTCGCGGTCGATGTGAACCAGGCATTGCGGCGGCCACGCGAAGGCGCCGACCGGCTGGACGATGACCGGCTGCTGGCCGCGGTCAATGGCGTCTATCTTCTGTCCGCCGTGCGCGACTCTCGCGATTCCCTTGCCCTCAATGCCGTGTTCGACCAGGCCTGGAGCCAGACCGGTCAGGCGCTGGAAATGCATGCCCAGCGCATTATCGAGCATTTGCGCCAGGCGCCGGGCGATGCGCTCGGTGGCGCGCGCATGGATGCGACCATCAAGATGGCCGAAATCCGCTTCAATGCCGACTATGCCGAAACGCTGCGCCGGGCGCGCGTTGCTGCCGAGCGCCGGAGCTAGGCGGGCAGCGTCTCGGTCAATGGCACCACTCGCGCGGTCACGGCCCGCCCCTGATCGCGCAGAGTGAGCAGGCCGCCGGACTGCGAGGCTGCTGCCGAAACCAGCGCCAATGGTCCGCCGGGGCCGGTGCGCAGGACGGTTCCGATAGCCTCGAGTGGGCTCTTCGCGTCAGAACTGCGATAGAGCAGGGCGCCGATTGCGACCGCCCGGCTCTCTTCCAGCGCCAGTCGCACCACAATCCCATCTCTGCCAAATCGCCCGACGAGATAGTCGGGCACGCCCATCGCCTGCACGGGCGCTGCGCTATCCATGTCCTCGTTGGCATCGGCCGACGTCAACGGCACCAGCGCAACACGCTCCTGCGCCACGATTCCTGCCGAAGCGGGCGGAACCAGGCCAAGGGATACGCCGGCCGAAACCTCGGCGATGGTCAGCGGTTGCGATGCCTCTGACAGGGCCGGCAGGCTCGGTGTCTTCGCACGACGGAACAGATGCCACCAGGCCTTGGGCTCGACGCCAGGCCGCTGCAACAGGCCGGTATGGTCGAGATAGGCTATTTGCTCTGTTTCGGTGGGTAAGGCGAAGGGCAGATCGTCATCCGGTGTCTCGTGCAGCGCGTCGATCACCGGGTCATCGATCACCTGGCGCCTTCGACCAAGCAGCAGGTCCACCGCGTCCGCGCCGCTCTGGATGCAGCCGCGACGGGTCAGGAAGCCAGCGGCGCTGCCGGCAAGTGCGATCGCATCCAGCGGACCGACCGGTTCGAGCCGGTGGCGCGCGCCGTTCCACTGGCTGGTCCCGCCGGCCACGTGCCAAAGCGTCAGGTCGGGTTGCCAGCCGCCATTGACGATCAGCCGTTCGGTGATGGCGGTCTGTTCTGGCTCGACGCCGAAGCGCACTTCTACGGCGCCGCCGGCGCCAGACACGACGACTTGCTGCGGTCGTGTGCCGGGAAACTGGCGAATGCCATAGGCCTTGGTGAAGGCGATGAAGCGAGAATTGGGCTGGCTGCGGCTGTCGAAGATGCGATCGACCGAGATGCCCGCATCGCTGGCCAGCTTGGCCAGCCAATAGGCGGCGTTGCCGGCAGTGGCTATGATGGCCGACCCTCCGGGCCAGACGCCGTAGCGGGCGGCCAGTTCATAGGCGTCGAGGGCGCCGATCACCCCCGGCAGACGATTGCCGGCAAAGATCGGGAGGCGCTCCAGCGATCCCGTCGCGACAATGATGTGCCTCGTGTCGATATCGGTGACACGGCCCTGAGCGGTCCCGCCATCCACCACTACCTGATGCAGTCGGGCCTTGCCGGGGCGCAGGGCAAAAACCTGGCTGCACGTCAAGACCGATATCGCGGGCTGGGCGGCGATGTCGGCGGCGAGTCGGCTCATGCTGGCATCGGGGCTATCCTCGCCCTCCTGCGTACCGAAAATGCCCGAATGCCCTCCCAGAACCGGACTGGCTTCGACCAGCGTCACGGACAGCCCCGCACGGGCGCCGGCCAGCGCCGCAGCCATCCCGGCGACGCCGCCGCCGATGACCAGGAGGTCCGTTACTGCGGCGGGCACACCGCTGACATCGCGCCATGGCTGATCGAGGGCGTGTGGATCCTCAAGCCCGAGGCCAAGCGTTCGTCCGGGTTGGAACAGTCGTGCCAGCAGGCCCGCCCGGCGTGCTCCGCCGACCGTGACCAGTTCGGCGCCAGCAAGCGCCGGCGTGCGGTCCATGGGCAGGGCGCGCTGGCCATCCCGCGCCAGCGCAGCATAAGCAATGGGCGGATGGCAATGCGGGCCCAGGCCCAACAATTGCTCATGATGACTGCCCAGCGTGTCTATGCCGGCGGCGAGAACCGCGCTGAGCACAGTGTCGCCGACAAAACCGCTGATCTGGCGACCATCGAGCTGAAAGGTCAGGGGACGACTTCTGTCGATGGCGCGGCCGGCAAGCAATTTTGCGCTGTCTGGCGACAGGCGCGCGCTTTGGTGCCTCATGGCTTGGCCTCGCTGAGAGGCGGCGCGAATTCGGCGACACGCCGATCGTTGGGGTCGCGATTGACGAGACGCGCACCGAACCACGCGGCCTCCGCTGGACTGGCAGCGCCTGCGAGCCAACGCGCCAGCGCCGGAGCAAGGAAAGCTCCGGCCATGCCCAGCCCCGCCACGATATCGGCGCCTTGCCCGGCGGCGCGACCCACAAGGGGGCCTCCATCGATGGAGACCAGCCGCTGATAGCCGGTCTGACCGGCCTGCTCCACCTGCCGATCGCGCCCAAGCAGCGCCTGAAGGCGTCCCGAAAACACTGCCAGATCTTCGGAACCCAAGGCGGCAATGCCCCCCTCTGCCTGTTGCTTCAACACAGTGCCGGAGCCGATCTGCACCATGGCCGGCGCGGCCAGAGGCTTGGTGGGCGTGGTGAGGATGGTCGCCCCGGCCTGTCGTCGCAACAGCATTGGCCAGTGCTGCAACGGGAGCCAGGCGATGATAGCCGTATCATCGGCCAGCACGGCCTGATGTGCCACCAATTCCACCGCCGATGTCGCCACCACCGCGCTGCCGTCGAGCCCGATTCTGAGGCCCGAAATTTCGGGTCGCTCGACGCCGATTTCGGCAAGCCACGTATCGAGCGCCGGTTCGAGAACCGGGCGGTTGAGGCGAATGGCGTCGCGGAACAGCAGCCCCTCGCGTCCCTGCCCGAGCAGCGATGGGGCGACCTTCTCCACCGCCACACCAAACCCGGCAGCCATCTGCCCGCAATGGGCCAGAGCCTCGCGGTCGGCCGCGCTATCGGCAAAAAAGATCGGATCGATATGGCGCAGTGCCCCGCGCCCCGCGATGCGGGTGATCAGCCTGGCGGTCTCGTCGCTGCTCGGACGCAGCAGAGCCCAGCTTTCAGGGCGTGTCAGCGGCGCCACAGACAGATCGAGGCTGCGCGGCAGGCGGTAGGTGGCCTGGCTCTCGCCTACGAAGATGACGCGCCGGCCATGAGACTGCGCCAGAAGTCCCGCCACGAGGCGCGCCAGCGGCGTCGATCCGGCCACGAGGAAGTCGGCTGGTGCGTCGCTCATGTGGCCAAAATGTCTGCGACGATGCGACCCTGTGGCAATGCGTCCATGACCCCCAACGCGGTTTTGATGGCTTTTCGCCGCATTCCCACTATAGAAAACACAACGTTGAGACGCGAACCAAACAAGCGTTTGGGGCCCATGATTTTCTGGTCGATTGCCATTGCAGTAACCGCCATTGCCTGCGCTGTCATGTTCTATGCGGCTGCGGGGCGAACGGTCAACGCAGCCGGTCCGGAATTGACCGATGCCAATGCTCACTTTCGTCAATTGCTGGCCGGCATCGATGCCGACCTTGCCGCAGGCAAGCTCGGCGAAGCCGAGGCGATTGCTGCCAAGGGCGAGTTGGCGCGCGAATTGCTGCGGGTCAAGGCCGATGGCGGCATCAATCAACCCAAGGGTGAAGTCGGCCGCGGGGTGATCGGCATCGGCGTGGCGCTGGTGGCGGTGATCGCGCTCGGACTCTATAGCGTGCTCGGCCATCCTGACCTGCCGACCCAGCCACTGGCGGGGCGACCGGAGGCGGTGGCGCAGAACATCGACCTCGAGACGGCCGTGTCGCAGATCGAAGCCGCGCTGGCGCGCAATCCCGAGGATTTACGCGGCTGGACGGTGATCGCCCCCGCTTATGTCGAGATCGGCCGTTTCGCCGACGCGGTCAACGCCTATCGCCGCATTCTGGCGCTGTCGCCGCCCAATGCCGAGGTGCAGACCAACCTCGCCGAGGCCTTGCTGCTCCAAGCAGGCGGCGATGGTTCCAACGAAGCCATGGACCTGCTGCGCGCCGCGGCGGCCAGCGATCCCAATCACATCCGCTCGCGCCTTTATGTCGCCGCCGAGCTCATGCGCACCGGCGACTACGCGCAGGCGGCGCAATGGTGGCAACAGGCCCTGGCGCTGTCCAAGGGCGACGAACCCTGGTTGGCAGCGGCGCAGCGGGGCCTGTCCGTCGCGGAAAATAACGGCGTCGATGTCGCTGCCCAGCAGCAGTCGGAAATGATCCAGCAGATGGTTTCGGGCCTGTCGCAGCGGCTGATGAGCGAGGGCGGAACCGTCGCGGAATGGACGCAGCTGCTCCGTTCCTACCTCGTGCTCGGCGATCAGCAGCAGGCGCAGGCGGCCTATGACGCCGCCGTGAAGGCCTATCCGGCTGCATTTGATCGTGGTGAACTGGACACTCTGGCGCTCAGCGCCGGCCTCACACTGAACGGAGACGCGCAATGACCATGCCCGCTGCTGCCCGTCGCAAGGGCATGACCCGCAAGCAGAAGCGTTTGGCCGTTATTGCCGGCCTTGCCGTGGTGATCGCCATTGCAGCAGGGCTGGTGCTGACGGCCCTGCGCGACCAGATCGTCTTCTTCTATTCGCCCAGCGACGTCATCACCCGCGGTGTCGAGCCGGGCCATCCAATTCGCCTCGGCGGGCTGGTGAAGGATGGCAGCTGGGTCCGCAACGGGCAGGACAATGTCTTTGTTGTCACCGATGGCGGCGCCGAAATCGAGGCCAGCTATACCGGTATCCTGCCCGACCTGTTCCGCGAAGGGCAGGGCGTGGTGGCCGAAGGCAGCATGGGCGATGACGGCAAGTTCGTCGCCACCAATGTGCTGGCCAAGCACGATGAGAACTACATTCCCAAGGAAGTCGTCGATGCGCTCAAGGCGCAGGGCGAGTGGCGTCCGGAGGGCGGCGCGCAGTGAGTATCGAGCTCGGCCATTTCGCCTTTGTGCTGGCATTCGCCATCTCCGTGGTCTCCGCGCTGGCGGGACTGACGCTGTGGCGGCGGGGCGACCGGTTGGCAATGGCGCTGAGCCAGGCCTCGGTCCTGCAGTTCATCCTCATTGCCGCGGCCTTCGCGGCGCTGGTGCAGGCCTTCGTTGTCTCCGATTTCTCGGTGGCACTGGTCGTCAACAACTCTCATTCGCTCAAGCCGCTGATCTTCAAGATCTCTGGCGTATGGGGCAATCACGAGGGCTCCATGCTCTTGTGGATCCTCATCCTCGTGCTGTTCGGCGCGCTGGTCGCGGCGTTCGGGCGGCGCCTGCCGTCCGATCTCACCAGCCTCGTCCTCGGCACGCAGAGCCTCCTGGTCGCGGCCTTTTCCGGCTTTACCCTCTTCACATCCAATCCCTTCGCCCGCGTCGCCGTGCCGCCGCTGGAGGGCAATGACCTCAATCCGATCCTTCAGGATATCGGTTTGGCCATCCACCCGCCGCTGCTCTATGCCGGCTATGTCGGGTTCTCCATATGCTTTTCCTTCGCTATCGCAGCGCTGATCTCGGGCCGGATCGACCAGGCCTGGGCGCGCTGGGTGCGGCCCTGGACCATGCTGAGCTGGATCTTCCTGACCCTGGGCATCGCCATGGGCTCTTACTGGGCCTATTACGAGCTCGGCTGGGGCGGCTGGTGGTTCTGGGACCCGGTGGAAAATGCCAGCTTCATGCCCTGGCTGGCCGGCACGGCGCTGCTGCATTCGGCTTTGGTGATGGAAAAGCGCAATGCGCTCAAGGTGTGGACGGTGTTCCTCTCCATCATCACCTTCTCGCTGTCGCTGCTCGGTACATTCCTCGTCCGCTCGGGTATCCTCACATCGGTGCATACCTTTGCCAGTGACCCGACGCGCGGGCTGGTGATCCTCTCCATCCTGGCGGTTCTGATCGGCAGCGCCTTCCTGCTCTTTGCCATCCGATCGCCGGCTTTGCGGCAGGGGGGGCTCTTTGCCCCGATCAGCCGCGAAGGCGCCTTGATCCTCAACAATCTCTTCCTCGCCACGGCCGTCGGCGCAGTGCTTGTGGGCACGCTCTATCCGCTGCTGCTCGATGCCTTGACCGGCACTTCGATTTCCGTAGGCGCCCCCTTCTTCGACTTCACCTTCGGCGCGCTGATGGCGCCGCTCCTGCTGGTGTTGCCATTCGGGCCGCTGCTGCCCTGGAAGCGCGGCGACATGGTCGCGGCCGGACAGCGCCTGGTGGGGGTTGCCGCACTGGCTATTTTCCTAACCATTCTCATTTCAGCGCTAGGCGGGGTGTCGATCTCGCTGGTGCCGCTAGGGCTGCTGCTGGGCTTCTGGGTCAGCTTCGGCTCCATCGCCGAAGTGCTGGAACGCGGCCGCGTCGGGCGCATTCCGGTCAGCGAGAGCGTGCGGCGCCTCGTGGGACTGCCGCGCTCGATCTGGTCGACCGCAATCGGCCATCTTGGACTGGGGCTGACCGTGCTCGGTGTGGTCTCGGTGACGGCCTGGGAGACCGAGCTGGTGACCACGCTCAATCCCGGCGAGACTGCCGAGCTCAGCGGCTACACCATCCACTTCGAAAGCTTCGAGCAAGTGCCGGGCCCGAACTACATGGCCGATACCGGCATTTTCACCGTCACCGATGCCGGCGGCGGAACAGCCCGGCTCGAAGCGGAACGGCGCATCTACGCCGCCAGCGGCATGCCCACCACCGAAGCGGCCATTCAGACCTACGGTCTCTCCCAGCTTTACCTGCAACTGGGTGAGCCATTGGCCGACACCCATGTGATCCGCGTCTGGCACAAGCCCTATATCCTGCTCATCTGGCTCGGGGCGTTGGTCATGGCAGGTGCGGGTGTGCTTTCGCTCACTGACCGCCGCCTGCGCATCGGTGCGCCTAACAAGGCCGCCAGGCCCAGCCTCAAGGCTGCCGAATGATCTGGCGCGCGCTTGTTCTCTGCCTGATGCTGGCGCTGCCCAGCGCTGCCCTCGCCGTCAGCCCGGACGAGGTCTTGGCCGATCCCGTCCTCGAGTCCAGGGCCCGCGACATATCCTCCGGGCTGCGATGCCTCGTCTGCCAGAACCAGTCCATCGACGACAGCGATGCCGACCTGGCGCGTGACCTGCGTCTGCTTGTGCGCGAGCGCCTTGTGGCCGGCGACAGCAATGATGAAGTCGAGCAATATCTCGTCGATCGCTATGGCGAATTCGTGCTGCTCAATCCGCGCGTCAATTCCCATACATTGCTGCTTTGGATCGCCACGCCCGGACTGCTATTGGCCGGGTTGATCGCCATTTTCGTCGCCTCCCGACGCCGGAAGACTTCCGATCCCACACCCGCCCTCACGCCGCAGGAACAGGCCGCCCTCGACACGCTCAATCGCGACGAGGATTAACTGTCTTGTCGTTCACACTGTCGTCATGGGACCGGTGGGCGATGGCGACTGTGATGGAATCCCGAGCCGATCTCGTTGCGCGCAAAGAAAGCATTTGCGTCAGGTATTAGGGCGTCCCGCTGGCATTGCCACGAAATGTCCAGAGCCATTTTGTGGCGTCGATCGCGCGCGAATTGCCGCAATCCTGCCCGCTAGATTGCCAAAGCTTAATGTTGGCGCAACTTCACAGAAAGGCGGGACGTTCCATATCTAGGTCCATAAGCTGTTGAGAGCTTAACGAAGGAGATTCGTTACCATGCGTTCGACTATTCTCTCGCGCACCCGTCGTTGGCTGGGGGCTTCTGCCCTGGCCCTGCTGGTCGGCGTCGGTGGCGTTTCCACCGCATTCGTCCTCAACGGACAGGTCGCCAATGCGCAGGTGCAGAATGCCGCGCAGATCGTCGTGCCGCAGACGTCCGTGCAGCAGGGCTTTGCCGATCTGGTCGATGCGGTGAAGCCGGCTGTTGTGTCCATCCTGGTTGAGGCCGAGGCGCCCGGTCGCGCGGTTCAGCGCGGTGGCCCGAACTTCAACTTTGATTTCAATTTCCCTGATCTGCCCAAGGATCACCCCTTCCGTGACTTCTTCGACCAGTTCGGTGGTCCTGGCGGCCCTGGCGGACCTGGTGGTCCCGGCGGCGAACCCGCGCCGCGTCGTTTCATGGCAGCAGGCTCCGGCTTCATCATTTCCGCCGATGGCTATGTCGTGACCAACAATCACGTCGTGCAGGACGCAACCAAGGTAACGGTGGTGTTCGAGGACGGCAGCGAGCAGGTGGCCGAGATTGTCGGTACCGACCAGCGCACCGACCTTGCCGTGCTCAAGATCAAGGGCGAAGACCTGCCCTTCGTGACCTTCGAGCAGAAGGCCAGCCGCGTGGGTGACTGGGTCGTGGCAGTCGGTAATCCCTTTGGCCTCGGCGGCACCGTGACAGTGGGCGTCATCTCCGGTTCGGGCCGCAATATCGGCGGTTCCAGCTATGGCGACTTCCTGCAGATCGATGCGGCCGTCAACACCGGCAATTCGGGTGGTCCGGCCTTCAACACCAATGGTGAAGTGGTCGGCGTCAACACCGCCATCTATTCGCCCAATGGCGGCAATGTCGGTATAGCTTTCGCTATCCCCGCCCATACCGTTCAGCAGATCGTCGATCAACTGATCCAGGATGGCTCGGTGACTCGCGGCTATCTTGGCGTGTCCATCCAGGACGTGACCAAAGACATTGCCGACAGCGTCGGCTTGCCCAATGCCCGCGGCGCCATCGTGCGTGAGCCCACCGCTGACGGCCCGGCAGGTACCGCCGGCGTCAAGTCTGGCGACATCATCACCAAGGTCGATGGCGACCAGATCGATGATGCGCTCGACCTGAGCCGCACCATTGCCGGCAAGGCCCCGGACTCCACCGTCGAGCTGACCATCTGGCGCGACGGCGCCGAGACTACCGTTTCGGTGAAGCTGACCCAGCTCAAGGAAGCCGCTCCGGAAGAGCCGCAAGCGCCGACCCCTCCCGAAGCAATCCCTGAAGCCACCACCAGCCTGGGCATCACCGTGGTTCCCAATGGGGACGGCACGGGCGGCCTGCTGATCCAGGATGTCGAGGCCAACAGTGCCGCCAGCGATCGCGGTCTGAGCGTCGGCGATGTGATCCTGGAAGTCGATAACGCCGCCGTGCAGTCGTCGGCCGACTTCACCAAGGCCATCGACGCGGTCAAGGCCAAGGGCCTCAACACGGCTCTGCTGAAGGTTGCGCGTAACGGCGAAGCCCGGTTCATCGGCCTGCCGATCACCGAGTAACCTCTTGGGCCCCGGGGCATTGCCCCGGGGCCCATCTCTGCGCTGGGGGCCCAATTGAAAATTCTCTTGATCGAAGACGACCGGGAAGCCGCCAGCTATCTGATCCAGGCGCTCGACGAAGCCGGTCATGTCACACATCATGCCGCCGATGGCGAAACCGGCTATGCCATGGCCTCGGGCATGGATTACGACGTGCTGATCGTCGATCGCATGCTGCCCCGTCGTGACGGTCTCTCCATCGTCGAATCGTTGCGCGCCGAAGGCGATGCAACCCCGGTGCTCATCCTGTCTGCGCTGGGCGAGGTCGATGACCGCGTGACCGGCCTCAGGGCAGGGGGCGACGACTATCTCACCAAACCCTATGCCTTTACTGAACTCTTGGCGCGCGTCGAGGTGCTGGCGCGCCGCTCCAGTCCGGCCGAAGGCGCCACCAGCTATTCGGTGGGCGATCTCAGCCTCGATCGCTTGAGCCGCAAGGTCGAGCGTGCCGGTGAAGCCATCCTGTTGCAGCCGCGCGAATTTCGCCTGCTCGAATATCTGATGAAGCATGCCGGCAAGGTGGTGACCCGCACCATGTTGCTCGAAAATGTCTGGGACTATCACTTCGATCCGCAGACCAATGTCATCGACGTGCACATGTCGCGCCTGCGCTCCAAGATCGACAAGGGTCATGCCAGTCCGCTGCTGCATACCGTGCGCGGTGCCGGCTATATGATCCGGGACTAGGCCGTGAGTCGCTTTTCGCAGGTCTGGCGCACCTCCACGGTCAGGCTGACTGCTACCTTCATCGCCATCTTCGTGCTCTTCGCCATCCTGTTGATGGGCTTTATCGGCTGGCAGTCGAGCGTGCAGATCCAGCGTCAGCAGGCCGACGATATCGACCGCGAAGTGCGCCTGTTCCAGCGCATAGAAGCCAATCAGGGCATTCGCGCCTTGGCGCTGGCGGTCAATCGCGTGTCGAGCCAGCCGGGGCCAGGCGTCTATTTCCTTGGCGACGCCTCGGGGCAATATCTGCTTGGCAATATGGTGGCCGTACCAGCTGAAGTGCTGATCGAACCGGGCGTCTATAGTTTTGACTATGAGCGGCCTGATCCGCTCAATGCCGAGGCCACGCTGCCGCCGGGGCCCGAGGGTGGACCGCGCCGGGCCGGTGTGGCCGTGGTGCGTTCGGTAGAGCTGGGCAATGGCATGCGCCTCGTCGTGGGGCGGGATGTTGTGGAGCGTCGTGGCTATTCGGCCATCATTTTGCAGAGCTTCCTCGTGGGCGTGGTTGGGATCATCGTGTTTTCGATCATTGCCGGCGGGGTAACGGCGCGACGGGTGCTTCGACGCATCGACGCCATTCGCGACACGTCCACCAAGATCATGTCCGGTAATCTCTCCGAGCGCATTCCCCTGACCAAGCGCAATGACGAGTTCGATGGCCTGGCCACCAACCTCAATGCCATGCTCGACCGCATCGAGAAGCTGTTGCAGGGTCTCAAGGAGGTTACCGACAATGTCGCGCATGATCTCAAGACCCCATTGACGCGGCTGCGCAACCAGGCCGAGGCGGCTTTGCGCGACACGGCCAGCGAGGATGTGCGCGAGCGGGCGCTGGAGACGGTGATCGCGGAAAGCGACAGGCTGATCCAGACCTTCAATGCGCTGTTGATGATCGCCCGCGCCGAGGCAGGCGCCCCCTCAGGCGCCTTGGTGGAAATCGATGTCAGTGCCATCGTCTCCGACATGGCCGAGCTTTATGCACCGGTGGCTGAGGATGAGGGCATCGCTATCACCACCTCAATCGAGCCTGAGGTGATGCTCAAGGCCAATCGCGAGCTTATCGGCCAGGCCATGGTCAACCTGCTCGAAAACGCCATGAAATATGCCAAGCCCGAAGCAGGGGGACAGGGGCGCGTCGACGTTTCGCTCAGCCGCGACGCCAATCAGGTGCGCATCGCCGTGGCCGACAACGGGCCTGGTATTCCGGCAGCAGACCGTCAGCGAGTGCTCGAGCGTTTTGTGCGGCTGGAGAAGAGCCGCTCCGAACCGGGCTCGGGCCTCGGCCTGTCGCTGGTCAATGCCGTGGCGCGCCTTCATGGCGGGCGGTTCGTTATCGAGGACAACGCGCCCGGTGTCCGCGCCGTGCTGGAATTGCCGCTGGTCTGACTCTAGCTCTCCGCACTGCCTTGCCGGGCTTTCGGCGCCGGGCTATGCCTCGCTCATGAGCACACATCTCTCCCCGCTGCCCGCCATTGACCATCCGCATTTCGACGCGCTCATGCTGGAGCTGCCGCCAGAGATAGGGGCCTATCTTGGCGCCCAGGGCGGCCTGCTCGGGCCACTGCTCGATGCGGCTCCATATCTGCTTGAGCTGACCCGAACCCACGCCGCCTGGCTGGCGGATGCGCTGGACGGCGACATCGAAACCGCCTTTGCTGCGCTGCTTGAGGAGGTGGGCGAGACGGGCCGCACGGCCGACGAGGCCAGTGTTGGGCAGATGCTGCGCATGGCAAAGGGCCGCACAGCTTTGCTCGCCGCCGTCGCCGAAACCGGTGGCGCCTGGACAACCGCGCGGGCAACCGAGGCGCTCTCCGATCTGGCTGACGCCGCCCTGGAAGCCGCGCTCGACCTGCTGATGCGCCAGGCCTTCGACAAGGGCCAGCTGGTGCTTTCCGCCGAAGAGGCCCGCGCCGCCAACTCCGGTCTTGCCATCTTTGCTCTGGGCAAGCATGGGGGCCGCGAGCTCAACTATTCCTCCGATATCGACATCGTCGCCTTCTTCGATCCGCAAAAGACCGTGCTGGTCGATCCGGGCGAGGCGACGAAAATCTATTCGCGCATGGTGCAGAAGCTGGTCGGGTTGATGGAGGACCGGCAGGCCTATGGCTATGTCTTTCGCACGGACCTGCGCCTGCGCCCCGATCCGGGGTCGACGCCGGTGGCCATCTCGGTCGATGCGGCGCTCGCCTATTACGAGGTGCGCGGACAAAATTGGGAACGGGCTGCCTGGATCAAGGCGCGACCCTGTGCCGGCGACAAGGCGGTGGGTGAGCTCTTCCTCAAGGAACTGGCCCCCTATGTCTGGCGCAAGCACCTCGACTTCGCCACCATTGCCGACATCCAGGCCATGAAGCGGCAGATCAACGTCGCCAAGAATGTCGGCGACATTCGTGTCGAGGGTCACAACGTCAAGCTGGGCCGTGGCGGCATCCGCGAGATCGAGTTCTTCGCCCAGACCCAGCAGCTCATCGCTGGCGGCCGTGACAAGGCGCTGCGCGTCCGTCCCACCGCCAAGGCGCTCGCCGCGCTGGCTGCCGCCAACTGGATCAGCCCGACTACTGCAGAGGAACTAACCGAGACCTATTGGTATCTGCGCGCCGTGGAAAACCGCCTGCAGATGCTGCGCGACGAACAGACCCATATCATGCCCGCCACCGCCGAAGACGTGGCCGTGATTGGCCGGCTGCTGGGTGAGCCGGATCTCGCGCGATTCGAGGCAAATTATCGCGCCGCGCTCGAACGCGTCACCCGCTATTATGCCGAGCTCTTCACCCAAGGCGAAAGCCTTGGCTCGGGTGAGGGCAATCTGGTATTCACCGGCAGCGACGATGATCCAGGAACACTGGAAACGCTGACCGGCATGGGCTTTGCCGACGCGCACAAGGCCATCGAAACCGTGCGCAAATGGCACTATGGCGGCTATGGCGCCACCCGCGCCTCGGCGGCGCGCGCCCATCTCACTGAATTGCTGCCGGCGCTGCTGGCGACGCTCGGCCGTGCCGGTAATGCCGACGAGGCCTTGGCGCGTTTCGACAATTTCCTCTCGCGCCTGCCGTCTGGCGTGCAGCTCTTCGCGCTGCTGCGCAACCATGAGCAATTGCGCACGCTTCTGGTGCAATTCATGGCCTCGGCACCACGCATGGCCGAGGCCGTCATTCACCGCGCCCATGTCATGGACGGTCTCATCGATCCGGCCTTTGCCAGCGACGTCACCCGCCGTGACGTGCTGGTGGCCAAGGTGGATTCGTTCCTTGCCGAAGCGCGGTCCTATGAAGAAGTCATCGACCGCGCCCGCATCATCGGCCAGGAGCAGAAATTCCTGGTCGCGGCGGGGCTGCTCTCCGGCACGGTCAGCGCCACGGGGGCAGGGGAGCAGTTTACTGCTCTGGCCGAAACCCTGCTCAACCGCCTCTTCATCAGCGTGCAGGCCGAGTTCGCCAAGCGCCACGGCACCATTTCCGGCGCCTCGGTCGCACTACTGGCCTTCGGCAAGATGGCCAGCCGCGAAATGACCTTCACCTCCGATCTCGACTTCATCATGCTCTATGACGGGCCGGATACGGAATCCGACGGCGAGCGGCCGCTGGCCACGCCGCACTATTTTGCCCGCCTCACCCAGCGCCTCGTTGCAGCGGTGTCAGCGCCGACCGCCGAGGGCGTGCTCTACGAGGCCGATATGCGCCTGCGCCCCTCCGGCAATGCGGGGCCGCTGGCCACCAGCCTCTCCGGCTTCCGCGCCTATCACCGCGACAATGCCTGGACATGGGAGCACCTGGCGCTCAGCCGGGCCCGCGTCGTTGCCTCGACCGACGGCCTCGGCGCTGCAGTCGATGATGCCATTGCCGAGGTGATGAACCGGCCGCGCGATCACGCCAAGACCATCGAGGATGTGGTGTCGATGCGGGCACTCATGGCCAAGGAGCGCAAGCCGCGCCACCTGTTCGACCTCAAGCTGGCCACCGGCGGCCTGGTCGATCTCGAGTTCATCGCCCAGTCGGCGCAATTGGTCGCGGGTCAGCAGGTACACCTGCCACAGGCCCAGACCGCGCGTGTGCTGGCCCGCCTTGGCGAGACCGGCCTCGTGCCCCAAGGGCAGCGGCTGGCGGAAATCCACTCGCTCTATTCGATCATCCTGCAGGTGATGAGCTCGGCGCTGATCAGCCCCTTCAAGGACGAAGCATGGACGCCGGCCTTCAAGGATCTCTTGGCGCAGCTCGCGCACTATCCCGATTTCGGTCGGCTCGAACTCGACATCAAGGAAATGCAGGCCGAAGTCGCAGAGGCGGCCAGCGCGTGGTATGGGCGCGCCGCGGCGATGTAGGTCGGCTTTACTGAGGGCCGGTGCGGTGTCCAGACCGTTTCACACTCTGGTCGATGCGGCTCCAGCGCTCCCTCCCCCCTTGAGGGGGAGGGCCGGGGTGGGGGGTGGTTCAGTGATCCACTGACGGCCCCCTCAATTTGAAATGATCTAATGCCGCCGCTCGGGCAGGGGGAGGTTGCGCGCTTCAAGTTCGCGCTTGATGCTTTCGGGCATGTCGCGGCATCCGCACGCGGTGGCGTGTTCGACATGCCAGGAAATGCGCTGGTCTAGATTTGCCTTGGGATCAAGGCGGTGTCCGTCGTGCCATTCCTTGTTCATCTGATCACGCTGCCATTTCGCTCATTGCGGTTTCTATCGGCAGTGATATCGCCACAGTGGTGCCCAGGGAAGGGGCGGAGTCGATGACCATGTGGCCGCCGCTCTGCTCGGCAATGGCGCGCGCGATGGAAATGCCCAGGCCAGGCCCTACGCCTTCACGCGTAAAGGTGGCGTCGCCGAGCGCGAAGGGCTGGCTGAGGCTGGCGAGGCGCTCCTCGCTCATGCCGATGCCGGTATCGCTGATTTCGATGACCACGCCATCGTCGGCGGCAAAGGCGGCGAGGCGCACATGGCCGCCGCGTTCGGTGAAGCGGATTGAATTTTCCATGATATTACCGAGCATGCGCACCATGCCGAGCCGGTCGCCGCGCAACACCGCGCCACAGCTCTTGCCGACGATCAGCCTGATGCCCGCCCGGTGCATCTGTCCCTTGAAGCGTTTGGCGACGGAATCGATGACTTCGTCCACCGGCACCGCATCCTGGCGCAGCGCCTTCTGGCCGCTGTCGAGTTCGGCCAGATCGAGAATGGTGCCGAACGAGGCCAGCAGGTGCTCGCCGGAGGCCTTGATCGACTGCACATAGTCGCGATAGCGCGCATCGCCCAGCGGACCATAGGTCTCGTGCTTCATCAGCTCGGCAAAGCCAATGATATGGTTGAGCGGGGTGCGGATATCGTGGCTGAGATGGGCGAGGAAATTGGTCTTGGCGCGGCTGGCCGCCTCGGCCTTGAGCTTTTCCTCGTGATAGCGGCGAGCGAGTTGGCGCTGTTCGACGCGGATGCTGTCGAGCATGGCGCTGGTGCGTTTGTGCTCGGTCACGTCGGAGACCAGCGTCATGAAACAGCCATCACCCAGTGGTCGTTCGTCGATCATCAGGCAGGAGCCGTCCTGCCGGTGCAGCTCGAGAATGCGGTTGCTGTCGTCCTCACGCACCAGCTTCATGTAGCCGCCGGCCGCGAGCCGGCTTACGGCCTGGTGATAGCTGGTGCCATCCTCGTCCAGTTCCAGCCGGTTGCGATAGCTGTCATTGCAGACAATCAGCCGGCCTTCGCGCGTCCAGCAGGCCAGGCCCATAGGAATGGCGGCAGCCAGCTGGCTGTAGTTGAAGCGCTGCATGGTGTTGGGCATGTCGTCGCCGGGGCGGCGTCGCGCGGCCACTAGAGTGAACAGTCCCGCAAGGCCGAAGGCAGCGGCGCCGCGTCCGAATAACCCTGCCAGAACGTCGCTGGGCGGTGTCGCTTCGACATGCGTTGTCTGTTTGTGCGCCGCCACGGTCTCTGCCACCGGTGCCATGGCGAAACTGGCTTCGGTCAGCAGTGTCCTCGGCTCTGGTTGCGTGGCGTCGAGCGGCAGGAAGGATTGGGCGACCAGTGACCGCGCCATCTGCGTGGGTCGCTGACTTATGGCAGCGGCGGCCATCATGGTGGCTACAGGGGCAGCCTGGCGGCGAGCGACGTCGAGGGTGTGGTAGATGTCATAGGCGACAAACAGGCCGGCCGAGAGGAAGGCGGTGGCGGCCACCGCCAGTGTGACTGGGGACAGCACCTGGCGCCAGGCGGGCAGAACAGAAACGGACGAGGAAACGCGCTTGGTTCTCGTGGAATCTTTGGCGCAGAATCCAGATGCGCCGGCGCCGGACATCTCCGTCGACCGCATGAAATTCTCCATCCTTGAAAGGAACTTAGACGCTAACTCAAATCGCTCTTAACAAGATATGAATCAGCGGCCCCCCGCTTGTCCAGAGTCCGAAACGGCCCCCGTGGGCCCTATTCGAAAAAGCGGAGTCGGCTGAATCACTTAGCGGTGAAGAAAAATCCTTCTAAGAAACTTGTCCTGTGGAAAGCTGTGCAGTTTTCCATGGCTGACTTGGGGTGGATGCAATAGGCCCGCCGTCCGGATGGGGCGGCGGGCCTATTTTCTGTGCTGCAGGGTGTCTTAGCCGGCCAGGATACGGTCGAGAATTTCACCCACATTGCGGCTCAGCGTGTGCTGGCTCTTGAGGGCTTCGAGCGCGACGCGGCCGGCTTCACGGCGGCGGGGCTCCAGCATGGGCAGGATGCGCATGCCGGTCAGAATGCGCGATGCCACTTGCGGATTGACCTTGTCGATCTCAGCGACTGCTTCGGTGACGAAGCGGAACCCCGCGCCATCTGCCCGGGTGAACTGCGTCGACCCGCTCATCACGAAGCTCCCCAGCAGCGACCGCAACCGGTTGGGGTTGGTCTTGGGAAAGTCCGGTGCCGCCAGAATGGCGCGCATGCGCTCGATCACCCCATCATCCGGCGCCTGGGCTGATGCGGTGAGCCACTTGTCGAACACCAGCGGATCGCCGCCGAAGCGGGTGCGGAAGTCCCCCAGCAGCGCCGGCGCTTCATCGGTCCAGGACTGGGCGGCGATGGCCATGGCCGCATAGCGGTCGGTCATATTGCCAGCTGTCTCGTATTGCTTCTGGGCCAGATCGCCGCGACCAGCGCCGGAGACGAGCAGTTGCAACAGTCCGTTGCGCAGCGCCCGCTTGCCGGCCTGAGCAGCGTCGGGGCTATAGGGCGCGTCGCTTACCAGTGCAGCATAGCGCTCGGCCAATTGGCCGGCGATGGGGCTCACCAGTGTGGTGATCAGATCCTTGCGCGCCGCCGAAACCGCGTCGGGATCGACGTCCTTGCCGATATGGCGGCTGACCATACCGGTGCCGGGAATGGCAATGGCCTGAGCCTTGAAGGCCGCGTCGAGATCCGGATTGGCTAGCGTATCCACCAGCGCCTGCCGCAAGGCGTCGGCATTCTCGTCGGACCAGCGCCGGCCATGGGCCGCCTCGGCGATCAGCTGGGTGGACACGGTCTGCAGCGCGTCCCAGCGGTTGAACGGGTCGCTGTCATGGCGCGCCAGGAACAGCAGGTCGCTCTGGTCGAGATTGGACGAGATCTTCACCGGCGCTGAGAAGGCGCGGAACAGGGACGGCACTGGTTTGTTGGCGACGCCTGAGAAAGTCAGCGTCACGCTTGGCTTGTCGAGGAGGATCAAGTCACCCTCGACCGTGCCGCCCGACACACCGTTCCAGCTCATCGGGCTGCCATTGGGGCCAATCAGCCCGAAGCGCACCGGGATCAGCAGCGGCTTCTTGTCCGGCTCGCCCGGCGTTGGTTCGACCGTCTGCGTCAGGGTCAGCGTATAGGTCTGGCTGGCGCCATCATAGCTTTCCGCCACCGTGACCTGCGGTGTGCCGGCCTGCAGATACCAGGTGATGAACTGGCTGAGGTCGCGACCACTGGCATCCTCGAAGACTTTGATGAAAGCCTCGATGGTGGTGGCTTCGCCGTCATGGCGGTCGAAATAGAGGTCCATGCCCTTGCGGAAGCCGGCTTCGCCCAAAAGGGTCGCCAGCATGCGCACCACTTCGGCGCCCTTCTCGTAGACCGTGGTCGTATAGAAGTTGTTGATCTCCCGATAATGGTCCGGCCGCGGCGGGTGAGCCAAGGGGCCACCATCTTCCGGGAACTGGCTGGTGCGCAGGTTTTGCACGTCGTGAATGCGCTGCACCGGGCGGCTGTGCTCGTCTGACGAGAACTCCTGGTCGCGATAGACCGTCAGGCCTTCCTTGAGGCAGAGCTGGAACCAGTCGCGGCAGGTGATGCGATTGCCGGTCCAGTTGTGGAAATATTCATGGGCGATTACCCGCTCGATTGAATGATAGTTTGCGTCGGTGGCCGTCTCGGGCTGGGCGAAGACCAGCTTGTCGTTGAAGATGTTTAGGCCCTTGTTTTCCATTGCCCCGAAATTGAAGTCGGAAACGGCAACGACGTTAAAGACATCGAGATCATATTCACGACCGAAGCGGCGCTCATCCCAGGCCATGGAGCGCTTGAGGCTGTCCATGGCGTGATGGCACTCGGCCTCCTTGCCGTGCGTGCAATAGATGGCGAGGTCGACCTTGCGGCCGCTCACCGTGGTGAAACTGTCGGTGATCGAGCCGAGATCGCCCGCCACCAGTGCGAAGAGATAGGCGGGCTTCGGGAAAGGGTCCTGCCACACCGCATAATGCATGCCATCGCCGGCATCGCCGCGGTCGATCGGATTGCCGTTGGACAGCAGTACGGGCGCCAGTGCATGCGGCGCTGTCATGCGCACCGTGAACGGAGCGAGCACGTCGGGGCGGTCGAGATAATAGGTGATGCGGCGGAAGCCTTCCGGCTCGCACTGGGTGCACCAGGTGCCGCTGGAGCGATAGAGCCCCATCAGCTTTGTATTGCTCTCCGGCTTGAGGAAAACCTCGGTCTCCAGCACGAAGCGGCGGAAGGGTGGCTCGACAATGGTCAGGCCATTGTCGTCCGCGGCGTAGGACGCCAGGGCCAGCGGCGCACCGTCGATGGCAATCGAGCTGAGGCTGAGCCCGTCGCCGTCCAGCACCAGCGATGTGCCCGGCGCGGTGGTGTCGCGCGGCTCGATGGTCAACTGGGCGCGCACCCTGGTGTTCTCTTCCAGAATGCGGAAGTCGAGCTCTACTGACACGATGCGGTAGGGCGTCGGCGCATAGTCCTTGAGGTAGATGGTCTGTTCGGTTTCCGTGCGCATGAAGGCGGTCCAGTTGTTCTTGTTGTCGCGTTGCTCAGTGGTGCCATTTAAGGCCCACCCTGTCAGTTCGGCGAATGCACAAGCCCCTGAAATTGTGCTTCGCTCCGGCTTTCGGCGGCGGAGAAGTCGTCCGCCCTGAAGAAATCCGGCTCGCCTGTGTCTGTCCGGTTACAGGCGACTCGTCTTTATGGTGTATCCTTTGCAGTTCATGGCTGCATAGCAAACTCTTCGCCGTCAATTGAGACGGTATTGGGGAGGGGGAGGTTATGCCGCTGTCTTCATGCCGTTCCTCTGTGTCGAGTGGGTCGCACGAACGGTGGTTCCGAAATTTCCGCACGGATATCTGCCGTCGGCCATCAACAACTTTCTCCTCGACCGTGTTCGAGGGCGTCTGTCTTTCCGGTCGTCGCGTCTCCGCTGCCTTGCTAGTGATGGTTTGACACATGTTGCGTTGGTTTGAATCTCGGCTGAACCCTTATCCCAAGGAAGATCCCGTCGAGCCGCCCAAGAGCTTGCTGGCCTTTTGTCTGCACTACAGCAAGGGCGCCAAGCGCTGGCTGGCACTGATGGCTGTGGCTGCCGCCGCGGTTGCCATCGGTGAAATCATCATCTTCGGCTTTATCGGCGATGTGGTGAACTGGCTCGCGGGGGCAAACCCGGAAACTTTCCTGCAAACCGATGGCTGGAAGCTGGCGCTGATGGGCGCGATGATCGTCTTCATCCTGCCCGCCATCGCGTTGGTCTCTACTTTGACCATGCACCAGACCTTGCTGGGCAATTTCCCGCAGCGCATCCGCTGGATGAGCCATCGCTATCTGATCCGTCAGTCGATGAGCTTCTTCCAGGACGAGTTTGCCGGCCGTATCGGCGCCAAGCTGATGCAGACATCGCTCGCCGTGCGCGAAGTGGTGATGAAGCTGCTCGACATGCTGGTCTATGTGGTCGTCTATTTCACCGGTGCGGTGATCCTGGCCGCATCGGCAGATTGGCGCCTCGCCATTCCGTTCCTGCTCTGGCTCGTCGCCTATGTGGCTATGATGTTCTATTTCATCCCGCGCATGGGCAAGATTTCCCAGGAACAGGCCGATGCGCGCTCGATGATGACGGGCCGCATTGTCGACAGCTACACCAATATCGCCACGGTCAAGCTCTTCAGCCATTCCAATCGCGAAGAGACTTACGCCAAGGAGGCGATGGACGAGTTTCTCGATACCGCCTATCGGCAGATGCGCCTGTTCACGGTGCTCAACACATTGGTGTTGTGGTCCAATTCTCTGCTGCTGGCCGCCGTGGGCGGCACCGGCATCTGGCTCTGGATGCAGGGTCTGATGACGCCCGGCTCGCTCGCCGTGTCGCTGGGCCTGGTCATGCGCTTCCAGGGCATGAGCCAGTGGGTCATGTGGGAAATGTCCTCGCTGTTCGAGAATATCGGCACCGTGCGGGATGGTATCTCCTCGCTGTCGGTGTCGCGCGTCGTCTCCGACGCTCCGGACGCCAAGCCACTGCCCGAGGTCAAGGGTGACATCAAGTTCGAGAATGTCTCGTTCCACTATGGCAAGAAAGGTGGGGTGATCGACAACCTCAACCTGCATATCCAGCCGGGTGAGAAGATCGGTCTTGTGGGGCGGTCCGGTGCGGGCAAGTCGACTTTGGTCAACCTGCTGCTGCGCTTCTACGACCGTGCCGATGGCCGCATCCTGATCGACGGGCACGACATCGCGAAGGTGACGCAGGACAGTCTGCGCGCCAATATCGGCGTGGTGACGCAGGATACCTCGCTCTTGCACCGTTCGGTGCGCGACAACATCATCTATGGCCGCCCCGATGCGACCGAGGAAATGATGCTGGCCGCTGCCGACAAAGCCGAGGCGTCCGACTTCATCAAGACACTGTCGGACCTGCAGGGGCGCAAGGGCTTTGATGCTCATGTTGGCGAGCGGGGGGTGAAGCTTTCCGGTGGGCAGCGGCAACGTATCGCCATCGCCCGTGTCCTGCTCAAGAATGCGCCTATTCTGGTGCTCGACGAAGCCACCTCGGCGCTCGACTCCGAAGTCGAGGCCGCGATCCAGAGCCAGTTGCAGATGCTGATGGACGGCAAGACCGTGATCGCCATCGCCCATCGGCTATCAACCATCGCCATGATGGATCGGCTGGTGGTACTGGATAAGGGCCGCGTGGTGGAGCAGGGTAGCCATGCCCAGCTCCTGGAAACGGGCGGGATTTACAGCCAGCTCTGGCAGCGCCAGAGTGGTGGATTTATCGACGCCGACCAGGGTGAAGAGGCGGCAGAGTAGGCTGGCCGGAGTTGCCCCTCTACCCATGCCCCCAAAAAGGGCAGGTGGACAGAATGCGAAACATCTCTCCCTCATGGGAAAGATAAAGTGGCAGCGTCACCGTCATTGCCCGGCTTGACCGGGCAATCCAAACGGTGTCACCGCAAAGTAGTGGACCACCCGGTCAAGCCGGGTGGTGACGATCAAAAGGACATCCTGTCCAACCAAACCAAAGGAGAACCCAGATGGGTGACATCATCACGATCCGAAATCTTAGCCATCACCGCGCTGCCTTTGCGGCCACATGCACCAAATCGGACCGATACCGAACCTGACCGCCCAAAATATGCGTCAGGCGCGGCTCACTATAAGAGCACCAAAATGTTCAACCGCGTCGTCAACTTCTTTGACAATCTCTATTCGCCTATCGCCCTGGCCAAGAACCGCCAGCCGCCCATGGGCCTCAAGGCCTTCGTCGGCTATTTCGTCGGCCAGTTCAGAGGCGCCTTTCTCCTCCGCATTATCCTGGTCGCCATCGGCTCCGTCGCCGATGCGCTGATGCCTGTCTTCGTCGGCCTCGTGGTCGGCATGCTGGCCACCACCAATCCCGGTGAGATCTTTGACCAGCACAGCGCCACGCTTCTGTGGATGGTGTTCGTCGTCGTGCTGGTGCGCCCCACGGCCTTCCTGCTCGATACGCTGATCCGCAACCACGGCATCGTCCCAAATCTGGTGGACCTGATCCGGTGGCAGAGCCACTGGCATGTCATTCGGCAGAGCTGGACCTTCTTCCAGAACGACTTTGCCGGGCGCATCGCCAACAAGATCATCCAGGCCGGTGAAGCCATCGAAATCGGGGTGAACCTCACTATCGATGCGGCCTGGTATGCGCTGGTCTTCGTCATCGTCGCGGTGGTGGTGCTGGCCCAGCTCGATCCGTTGCTGCTGGTGCCGATCGGGGTGTGGCTGCTGCTCTATGCTGTACTTTTCACCATCACCATGCCGCTCATCGCCCGCTATTCCGAAACGCTTTCGGAAGCCAAGTCGGTGATGACCGGCCGCATCGTGGACAGCTACACCAATATCCAGACGCTGAAGACCTTCGCCACCGGCGAGCACGAGGACAAATATGTCTCCGACAGCGTCATGGATCATGCGGTGGAGTTCCGCAAACTCATGCGGATCTTCACCTATATGTGGTCGATCCTGTTCCTGCTGAATGCCGGGCTGGTGGTCTCTGTCACCTGGCTGGCCCTGACCGGCTGGAACAATGGCGTGCTCAGCGCCGCAGCGGTGGCCACAGCCATCCCCTTTGCACTGCAGATCATGAACATGAGCGGCTGGATTCTGGAAATCGGGTCCAACATCTTCCGCCAGGTCGGCACCACCAAAGACTCGATGGACACCATCGCCCAGCCTCTGACCATGCTGGACGCACCGGGTGCGAAGCCGCTTGATGTAAAGGCCGGCGAGCTGACCTATGACACTGTCAGCTTCAACTACTGGCGCGGCAAGTCCGGTTCGGTCATCGACGATTTCAGCCTCACCATAAGGGCGGGCGAGAAGATCGGCCTCGTGGGGCGCTCCGGATCGGGCAAGTCGACGCTGGTCAACCTGGCCTTGCGCATGTTCGACGTGCAGGAAGGGGCGATCCGCATCGACGGCCAGGACGTTCGCGAGGTCACCCAAGAGAGCCTGCGTGCTGCGATTGGCCTTGTCAGCCAGGACACCTCGCTTCTGCACCGTTCGGTGCGGGAGAACCTAAAATATGGTCGGCACGACGCCAGCGACGCGGAGATGATCCGCGCCGCCGAACAGGCCAATGTGCATGAGGTGATCATGGGCCTGTCCGACCCGCAGGGCCGCAAGGGCTACGACGCCCATGTCGGCGAGCGGGGCGTCAAACTGTCGGGCGGGCAACGCCAGCGTGTCGCCATTGCGCGTGTGCTGCTCAAGAATGCCCCGATCCTGGTGCTCGATGAAGCCACATCGGCGCTGGACAGCGAGGTCGAGGCAGCGATCCAGGAGCAGCTCACGCAGCTCATGCAGGGCAAGACCGTAGTGGCCATAGCCCATCGCCTCTCCACCATAGCAGCCATGGATCGGCTGGTGGTGCTGGAAAAAGGCCGGATCGTCGAAGAGGGTACCCATGCCCAGCTTCTGGCCTCCGGCGGCCACTATGCCATGCTCTGGCAACGCCAATCCGGCGGTTTCCTTGACTTGGAGGCGTCCTGAAAGGCCAGGCGCGCCAGTGGCGCGACTGGAGCCGACAAGGCCACGAGAGCTATGCTCGAGTGGCG
>NZ_MKUY01000005.1:1645606-1762191 GCF_001899045.1 Devosia sp. 63-57
CTGGAGCCGACAAGGCCACGAGAGCTATGCTCGAGTGGCGGGGCGTCCTGAAGAAACGTAACGAGCGCCTCATATAAAACGGGCGGAACTTCGGTTTCGCCGGTTTTGTCAGCCGGCGCGTTCGACCGGCTGGGGCACCACGCCGACGCGCCGCCGTTCGCTGTCGAGATAAGTCTCGATTTGATCGCAGGCCATAGGACGACCAAAGAGATAGCCCTGCATCACCGTGCCGCCGAGGCCCAGTAGGGCTTCCAACTGCTCTTCGGTCTCGATGCCCTCGAAAACACAGGAAATCCCAAGGTTGCGGCACAGGTCGATCATGGTCTTGACGATGGCCCGGCTGGCGGGGTCACAGGTGACCTCGGCCACAAAGCTGCGATCGATCTTGATCCGGTGCAGCGGTAGCTTCTGCACATGAGTGAGGCTCGAATGCCCGGTGCCGAAATCGTCGAGCGCGATGCGCGCGCCCAACCCCAGCAGGGTCAACAGCGATTGATTGGCCTGCTTGAGGTCGCGCAACACCGCGGTTTCGGTGATTTCGAAGTCGATACGGCAGGGCGAGGCAGCAGCCCCGACCAGCGCCGCGATCTGCTCGATGGCGGCGGAAGAACCGATATCGTTGGCTGAGAGATTGACCGAGAGGCGCAGGGGGCGCGGCAGCTGTTCGGCGACGATGAGTGCCTTTTGCAGCACCACTTGGGTGATGCGGCTGATCTGGCCGGTACGTTCGGCCATGGGAATGAAATCTGCCGGCGAAACCTCGCCCAGAAGCGGATTGCGCCAGCGCGCCAGCACCTCGAAGCCGGTGGTGCGGCCCAGGGCCACGTCGAATTGCGGCTGCAGCAGAATGTAGATTTCGCGCTCGAGATCGGCAGTGTGCAACAGGTTTTCCATGAGCCGCACCTGCTGCAATTCGCGCTGATGCACCCCCGAGAACACCACGCTGCGCGCACGCCCGTCGCGCTTGGCCACCCAGGTTGCGTAGTCGGCGCGGTCAAACAGGGTGTCGGCGGTGTCGCCCTTGCGCGAGGCAGCAAAGCCGCATGAGGCGGAAAGGCGTACGGTGCCGAGCGGCATGTCAAACGAGGGGCGCAGGGCGTGGGCGATCATCTCACCGCACCGGACAAGCGAGGCCTCGTCGGTTGGCTCCTGCAGGATCAGAACGAAATTGTCGCCATCGAGACGCGCCAGGATGCTGCTGTCCCGCTTGATGGATTCGATGCGGCGCGCGATCTCCACCAAGATCCGGTCGCCGGTGATCTTGCCGAAGATCTCGTTGACGGATTTGAACCGGTCGAGGTCGATGCGGGCAACGGCGATGGACCGGCAATTCTGCTCAGCAGCCGCCAGCGCCTCATGCAACTGCCGGGTAAACGATCGCCGGTTGGGAATGCCCGTCAGCGTATCGACATTGGCCAGGCGATGGTTCTCGTCCAGCAGTCGCTGGGTCTCGGCCTGCCGGTTCGCCATTTCGTTGCGCGAGGCCACCAGCGCGGCAAAATCCTTGTTGTTGCCAAGCAGAATGATGAGCAGGACCGCGATCACCATCACCATGTTGATGGAAATGGCAATGAATGTCGGCTGCCCGGTGGCCGCGAAGAAGATGGTGAAGGGCACCACGACACAGACGCCCACCGCCAGCGCGCCGGCCCGGACATGCATCAGGCAGAACATGCAGCCAATGGTGGTGATGCCCATATAGAAGGCCACCTGCGATTGCAGATAGGCGTCGCCGTAGGGAAAGAGGCTGAAGCTCCAGGCGGTGAACCCGAGCGCCAACGCGGCGCCGAGCACCACCATCTTGGCCAGCGTGCGCCGCGCCTCTTCTGTGGTCACGTCTCGATTGCGCTTCAACCACCACTGGATGGTGCGAACCACGCATAGCACCGTCAGGATACCGGGCACCAGAATGGTCAATTCGAACGGGGCGACCGGCAGATACATGCCGGCGACGATCAGCGTGTTGGACAGCAGCAGAAAGTAGAGCAGTGGGATCTGGCGGCTGAGTGCGCGCCACTGTGCCAGAGCGAGCGCAGGGGAGTCGTCCCCCCTCACAAACTTGCTCACAATGCCCCGGACCAGCGCCATTATTTTGCGTCTCCTGGCCCTGACCCTAAGCTGGCAAGTCCTAATAGAAAGGAAAACCAGTTCTGGGGTCTGCCAAGAAAATGTCGCAATCGCGCCGATCGAGAATTGTTCGAAACCGCTGCGGCCCCCATTGGAACGCTTGCTCAAAATCGCTAAAAGCGTGTTTCGAAATCGATTTCGATGTCGGAGCTGTCGACAGCCCGGTCGAGCCAGCGCAAAAGGACTTTCCATGGTCATCGCCGCCCAAAATACGTGCCTGGACCTGCATGGCCAGTACACCCTGACTGCGCCTGCCCGCGGCATCACCACTGCGATCCAGCTGCCCGGCGACGTCCACCACGCGCTGCTCGCGGCTGACCTCATCCCGGACCCCTATTACGGGGAAAACGAAAAGCAGGTGCTATGGGTCAATGAGACGGCCTGGGAAGTCGAGCGCCGCTTCACGGCCACTGCGGCCGATATTGATGGCTATCTGACGCTGACGCTGGCCGAAGTTGACTGCATTGCCACCATTTTCCTGAACGGCGCCGAGATCGCCCGCACCGATAACAGTTTCCTCCGCCACGACATCGACGTGACCGGCCGCGTGCATGAGGGCGAGAACACGTTGCGCATCGCCTTCGACATCGCTCCCGACATAGCCAAGGCCCGCGCCGAGGCCCATCCCTTTCCGATCCCGTTCACCAAGAACTACCAGACCAACGGTCTCAAGGGCATCCACATGAACTTCATCCGCAAGGCAGCCTGCCATGCGGGTTGGGACTGGGGCATTTGCCTGATGCCGGTCGGCGTCTATGGCCGGATGAGCCTGCGCAAATCGCGCCTCGCCCGCCAGGAGAGCGTGCAGGTCGAGCAAGCCCACGGCGACAATAGCGTTGAGCTTGCCATCAAGACCCGTCTCTTCGCCTTTGCCCATGGCGAGGTGGAGGTCGAGCACAGCATCGATGGCCAAGTCATCACCGACAAGGTGGCAGTGCAGCCGGGCGAAAACGTCTTCACCCATACGCTCACCATTGCAAACCCGAAACTCTGGTGGCCTGCCGGGCAGGGCGAGCAGCCGCTCTATGCGCTTGTCACTAATGTGGAAGGCGAAATCACCACTCGCAAGATCGGACTGCGCAAACTGGAATGGGTGGTCGAACCCGACGCGATCGACCATACCTTCAAATGCCGCATCAACGGTCGCGACATCACCATGATGGGCGCGAACTGGATTCCTGCCGACGCCATTCCCAGCCGCGTTACGCCGGCGGTCATTCGCGACCTCCTCGACAGCGCCAAAGCCGCCAATATGAACATGCTGCGCATCTGGGGCGGCGGCCAGTATGAGCCGGACTATTTCTACGATCTCTGCGACGAGCTTGGCCTGCTGATCTGGCACGATTTCATGTTCGCCTGCATGAGCTATCCATCTGATCGCCCCTTCCTCGCCAGCGTCCGCGCCGAAATCACCCAGCAGGTGCGCCGGCTCAGCCATCACGCCTCGATCGCTCTTTGGTGCGGTGACAACGAAGTCATCGGCTCGCTGCACTGGTATCCCGAGACCAAAGCCGCGCCCGAGCGCTATGTAGCCAATTATGATCGCCTCAACTCCATGCTCGGCAATATCGTCGAGGACGAAGATCCGGATCGTCGGTTCTGGCCCTCCTCGCCCTCCATGGGCTATCTGGACTTTTCCGATGGCTGGCATGCCGATACGCGCGGCGACACGCATTATTGGGATGTATGGCACTCAGCCAAGAGCTTTGAGGCCTACCGCTCCGTCAATCCGCGCTTCGCCTCGGAATTCGGCTTTCAGTCCTTCACCTCGATGAATGTCATCGAGACCTTTTCCGAGCCCAAGGACCGCAATCCGTCCTCGCCGGTGATGGAAAATCACCAGCGCAATGACGGCGGCAATGCCCGCATCCTCGAAACCATGACGCGCTATTTCCGCTTCCCGCGCGATTTCGACCAGATGGTCTTTCTTTCCCAAATCCAGCAGGGCCTCGCCATCAAGACCGCCATCGAATATTGGCGCTCCACCAAGCCGCGTTGCATGGGCACGCTCTACTGGCAGATCAACGACATCTGGCCCGTGGCGTCCTGGTCGAGCCTCGACTATGGCGGGCAGTGGAAGCTGATGCATTACATGGCACGCCGCTTCTATAATCTCGTCAATGTCGTCGCTGTGCCGCAGACGCGTGATGTGCGTACCAATTCGCGCGGCATCCCGGTCGCCGGCCAGCTTCCGGACGAATTGCTGCTCAAGGCCATCAACGACACCGGATACGACGCGGCGATCACGCTCGAGGTCAAGGCGATCAAGGTGTCCGGTGGCGAGCGCAGCTTGTTCTCCGGCCAGACCAATGTCGGCCCCGACGCCGCACTGGATGTCACATCCATCGACATGGCAGACCTCGCCTCTGACGAATTCCTGTTCTTCGTCTGGAAGGACGACGCGGGCAGGGTATTGGGCGAAAACGACTACTTCCCCAAGGCTTACAAGGCCTATGAGCTGGTCCCTGCCAGCATCGCGGCTACCTGGTCCGACCGGGACGGCCAGCCGGTCCTGACGCTCGAAAGTGACAAGCCCGCCCTTTTCGCCACCGCCAGCGTCGATGCGCCCGGCTACTTCTCGGACAATGCCATCACCCTGTTGCCGGGGCGAAAGGCGGAATTGGTGTTCCATCCGCGCCATGGAGCAAGAGTGACCTCGGCTGATTTGCAGAAGTCGCTGAAGCTCCGGCATCTGGCAGAGACATTCTAGGCGCGGCTATCTAGGCCGCGCCGACGACCGCAAAGGGCAGGGCGCCTTAGAAACTTCCATACAAGTGTGCGGCGTTGCGCATTGACTTCGCCGACGCTTTCTTCGACGCTCTGACGGCGCCGCATTTGTCTGGCGTCCGGATCAGCAATGTCGACCAATTTTACTCCGCCCACCGAACGCCGCTTGTTTGGCATCGGTTTGGCGCTCCTGGCCTATTTCATGTTCACCGGCATCGATTCCTCGGCCAAATGGCTGGGCATGGTGGGTGTGTCATTCATCCAGATCGTATTCCTGCGCTACTTCATCCATCTGCTGATGGTGGCCGCCATTCACCTGCCGCGCCACGGCACCGCATTGGTCCGCACCGGCAGCATCAGGCTGCAGGGCTTGCGTGCGCTGGCACTTCTTGGCTCCACCGCCTGCAATTTCCTCGCCGTGCAGTATCTGCCGCTTACCGTCACCGGCTCCATCGCCTTTACCGTTCCGCTGCTGATCTGCGCGCTTTCGGTGCCGATGCTGGGCGAGCAGGTCGGCTGGCGCCGCTGGACCGCTATTGGCGTTGGTTTCCTCGGTGTGCTGGTCATCGTCCGGCCGGGTACTGACGCCTTCCACCCCGCCGCCTTGCTCAGCCTGCTTGGTGCGCTCAGCACCGCCTTCTACATGCTGTTTACCCGGCGGGTCTCGGGCTTCGACAGCGCGGCGACCAGCCAGTTTTATGTCGGCATTTTCGCGACCATCTGCTTGTTGCCGATCGTGCCATTCTTCTGGTCATGGCCCAGTACGGCCGATGGCTGGTTCGCCTTCTTCGCGGTGGGCGTTTTTGGATTTGTCGGACACCAGTTGATCACCATGGCCTCGGGCCTTGCTCCCGCCACTGTGCTGGCCCCCTTCGCTTATTTCCAGATCTTCTTCATGGCGGCGGCCAGCTGGTTCATCTTCCACCAGCCGCCCGATGTCTGGCTCTATGTCGGCGCACCCATCGTGATCGCCAGCGGCCTCTATATCTGGCTGCGCGAGCGCAAGCTGGCCAAGCCGGTGGTGAGCATTGCCAACGAGGCTTGACCTACCGAAGCGGTGCGCTAACCGGCCTCGTCGACCTCTTCGAGTGGCGCCTTTTCCGTCGCCATGCCGTGGGTGATCAGTCGCGAACTGCGTTGGCCGGTGAGATAGATCCACAGCCAGCTCATCGCCACGAAAATGCGGTTCTTGAAATCCACCAGGAAATAGATGTGGGCAATGCCCCATACCCACCAGGCGATCCAACCCTTGAGCTTGGTTGTCCCGAAGTCGATCACCGCCGATCGCTTGCCAATGGTGGCGAGGTCCCCGGCATGGGCATAGCGAAAGGGCAGGGGGCTGGCATCGCCGCGCAGTCGCGCCAGGATCAGCTGCGCCGCATGTGCCCCCGCCTGTTTGGCAGCCGGAGCCACGCCCGGAACCGGCTTGCCCTCTGGTGTCGAAATGCTGGCGGTATCGCCCACCACGATGATCTCTGGGTGGCCGGGTAGGGTGAGGTCGGCATTGACCTTGACCCGGCCGGCCTTGTCAGCCTCGGCGTCAAGCCATTTTGCCGCCGGCGAGGCCGCAACGCCGGCGGCCCAGATGATGGTCTTGGTGAGAAGGCGTTTGTCCCCGAAGCTGACACCGTCGGCGTCGATGGCCTTCACCATCTGCCCGAGCTCTACCTCCACCCCCAGATCGCGCAAGGATTTCAGCGTATAGGCCGAGAGGTCGGGGCTGAAATTGAGCAGCACGCGATCGGCGCCCTCGATCAGCACGACGCGCAAATCCGCTGGGGTAATGTTGCGAAACTGATCCTTGAGGCTCGCGCGTCCCAGTTCGACCACTGCGCCTGCCATTTCCACGCCCGTCGGCCCAGCGCCGATAATGGCAAAAGTCAAAAGCGCCCGCCGCGCTTCCGCATTGGTCTCGCGCTCTGCTGCCTCGAAGGCAAGTAACAGACGGCGCCTTATCGAAGTGGCGTCTTCGAGCGTTTTGAGTCCGGGCGCGAACTGCTCCCACTCGTCCTTGCCGAAATAGGCGTGCTGCGCGCCCGTCGCCACCACCAGTTTATCGTAGGGCACATGGCTGCCATCCTCGAGGATAACGGCGCGCTGGTTGATGTCCACGCCGACAACTGTGGCCATCAGCACCTGCACATTGTCCTGCTTGCGCAGAATGTGCCGTATGGGCCAGGCCACCTCGGAGGGGCTGAGTGCCGCCGTGGCCACCTGGTAGAGCAGCGGCTGGAACAGATGGTGGTTGCGTCGGTCGATCAGTGTTACCGCGACATTGGCGCCCGCAAGTTTCTGCGCCGCGGCCAGTCCGCCAAAGCCACCCCCGATAATGACGATGCGGGGTTTGGGACTGGTCATTGCGGCCTCCTCTGTCGTTGGCGATGTCAACGCGATCCGAGGCCGACGTCAACCAGGGCTAGCCGCCGACGCGCTCGGTCCATCGGGACACATAGGCATCGAAGCCTTCGACCGCCAGCGGCGGAACCGGCTCCCGCAAGGCGCTGTGGGCGGCTTGTCCACCGAACAACAGGCTAGCCCCCAGGCTGGTTCCGGTACTGTCGCCCGAAGCCCTGACCGGCACACCGGTCAGCTGTGACAGGGCAGAGGAAAACAGCGTGTTGCGCGCCAGCGGCCCCTCGAGGGTAATGCTGCGTCCAAGGCCACAAAGCGCCATCGCCGCGCGCGCCAAAAGCGCAAGATAGAGCGAAACCGCTGCGGTGCGCTCGCCGGCGCTGAGCGTCTCCGGCGCCACCGTCCAGCGCCCCTGCTGGTCGCTAAAGGGCCCGACCCCTGGTACAAAACTGGGCAGCACCTGGATATCGTCTGCGATCACCCGCGCCACCTCGGCCACACTCGGTGTGGCGATCTCCGGCACGAGCAGATCAAATTCGCGCCCGCCCATGAACCGGGCCGTCGGCACCGGCCGCCCGAAGGCGTCGACATTGGCGAGGCTGTCCCGTCCGGCGTCAAGGCCAGACGTGTCGCCCCCAACCGTCATCACGATGGTCCAGGTGCCGCTCGAGACGATGGTGAAAGGTGGCTCCTGCGCCCCCAGATGTGGCAGCAGAGACGCATTTGAATCGTGGATGCCGACGGTGACAGGTGTTGCCGTAGCAAGACCGGTGATTTCGGCCAGGTCGGGCAGTAATGCGCCGAGCACAGATGCCGCCGGCCGCACTGGCGGAAACAGGTGCCGCCAGCCCATGGCATCGACCAGGCTGGAAAAATCTGCCTTGTCCGGCGACCAGAGGTCCGTATGACAGCCGAGCGACGTGACTTCGCTCGCCAACACCCCGGTCAAACGCCAGGCCCAATATTGCGCATAGGGCACGATCGCCGAGACCTCGGCAAATTGCTCCGGGAAGCTGCGCGCCTGCCAGAACAACTGCGCCCCCCAATTGAGCCCATTGGGCAGAGCGGGCGAAAAGCTTCCGCTGAAATCGGGCCGCACACCAGCATATTCGCTAGCCAACTCATCTGGCCCGCCAAATTCATAGTCCAGCACTGGCAGCGCCAGCCGGTCGCCGGCCAGCAATGCGCCTGTGGCGCCATGGGTTGTGATGGAAATACCATCGATGCCGAATTCAGCACCGATCTCGGTCAGGCTCGACAGGATGAAGGCCCAAAGCCTTTCGGTGTCGGCATGCGGATACGGGCCATCGCTGCGCACATGATTAGGCGTGGAGCGCGCCGCCAGCTGTGCGCGATCGGTGGCATCGATCAACACCACCTTGGCATTGGTTTTGCCGACATCGATAACGGCAATGCGACGAGGCGTAACTTGGCTCATGGCGCGACAATCCCGGGGCGTTCAAACGCCCATAGCGGAAATTGTCGCGCCATGCCAGCGCTAACATGTTAGTGGCAATTGCGTCCCGCCGCCGCTATTTGATGATCAGCACCGGGACGTCCGAGTGGGCGAGCACTTCTGCGGCTTGGCTGCCGAGCAGCAGTCGCCCCAGTCCACGCCGGCCATGCGATCCCATCACGATCAAATCGGCCGTATTCTCCTTGGCCGCATGCAAAATGCCCTCGGCTGCCGGACTGTTGGCGACATGCACCGTGGTGATCGCCTGGCCATCGCCTTTGGCGACCACTTCGGCATCCGCCAAAGTCGCTTTGGCAGAAGAGGCCTTGGCCTCGTCGAGGTCGGAGATGATGCTGCTTGTATCGACCATCATGATCTCTGCACCCGGCGCTACGATCACCGAAGGTTCCGTGACGGTCACAGCCGTTACCTTCGCGCCGAGCTTGGCCGCCAGCGCCAAAGCATGCCGCAAGGCCTTGGTGCTCAACTCCGATCCGTCTATGGCGCAAACGATGCGAGAATACATGATGGGCTCCTCTGGCCTGATATGGACTTACCCTACATCAACACACGTCCAGCCGCTTTGATCCAGATCAGTTGGTGGGCGTTGTGCGCGTCAGCTTTGCGCGCTTGTGAAGCCTTACCGGGCGGCAGGGGCTGGACAAGGACGCCAGAATGAAAGATTGCCTTGCCTATGATGAGCTCTGCCCGCCGCTTTTCCGTTGCGCCGATGATGGACTGGACTGATCGTCAGTGCCGGTTCCTGCATCGGCTGCTGACGCGTCATAGTCTGCTGTTCACCGAAATGGTCAATAGCGGGGCGGTTGTGCATGGGGATGCCGAGCGGCATTTGCGCTATCATGAGGTCGAGCACCCACTGGCATTGCAGCTGGGCGGGTCCGATCCGGCAGAACTGGCCAAGGCTACCGGGGTAGCAACCGCATTCGGTTATGACGAAATCAATCTCAATGTCGGCTGCCCCTCGGATCGGGTGCAGTCTGGGCGCTTCGGTGCCTGCCTGATGGCGGAGCCGGCGCTGGTCGCGGACTGCGTGCGCGCCATGCGTGATGCCACCGATCGGCCGGTGACCGTCAAGTGCCGTATCGGCATCGACGACCAGGATGTCGAGGAAAGCCTCGATCGGTTCGCCGATGCCATGGTGGAAGCCGGTGTGGCCGCGCTCTATGTGCATGCGCGCAAGGCCTGGCTGCAGGGCCTCAGCCCCAAGGAAAACCGCACCATTCCGCCGCTTAATTACGAGCGCGTGCATCGCCTGCGCGCTCGCCTGTCGCCGCTGCCGGTGATGATCAATGGCGGCATCGAGACACTGGAACAGGTGGGCGAGCAGCTTGCCCATACCGACGGAGTTATGCTCGGCCGCGCCGCTTATCATAACCCCATGCTGCTGGCCGATGTCGATCGCCGCATTTTCGGCGATGACCGCGATGTGCCCGAGCTTGCGGCCATTATGGCGGCCATGGCCGAGTACGCCGAAGGTGAACTGGCACAGGGCGTCCGGCTCAATGCCATTGCCCGTCACATGCTCGGCCTTGCCAATGGCCGCCCGGGCGCGCGTCAGTTCCGCCAGATCCTCAGCGTTGACGCTTGCAAACGGGGAGCGGGCCCCGAGGTTTTCGAACGCGCTCTGGCAGTGGTCGAAATGCGAGATTTCGCCGCTTCTGCCTGATCCTGTCGCTAAGCCTTTCGTCTAGGCGGACGGCACCATAGGTGCCGCTCGATACCCATGTCCTTGTGCGGAATGACGAATTTCCCTTGCGGTCGAATTTTCGTTTCTGTTTAAAGTCGTTTCGTTTGCGTTCGCTTTTCTTTCGCGTTGACGCTAAATTGCGCCTGTCGCTGTGCCATAGGCATAAGCAACATGTGGGGAGCTCCTTTCAATGACAATAAAAAATCGCCTGTTCCACGCGGGGTGGATCATCATTCTTATCGGTGCGCTTCTGGCGCACTTCATCCAGACTTCGGGTGGTATTTCCATCCGCGATCTGCGCTTCAATGGCCAGAACGGCCAGGTGCTGAGCGGTCTGCTCTATGTGCCGCCCGGCGTCTCCGCCGAGAACAAGGCGCCTGCGATTCTGGCCGTGCACGGCTATTTCAACAGCCGCGAAACCCAGGACGGTTTCGCCATCGAATTTGCCCGCCGCGGCTATGTGGTGCTGGCACTTGACCAGGGCGGCCATGGCTATTCCGACCCACCCGCCTTTGCCAATGGCTTTGGTGGACCGGGCGGCCTGGCCTATCTGCGCTCGCTTGATTTCGTGGATACCGACAATATTGGTCTCGAAGGTCACTCAATGGGTGGCTGGACGGTTCTGGCCGCCGCTGCCGCCATGCCCGACGCCTACAAGGCCGTCGTACTGCAGGGATCGAGCACCGGTGCCCCCTTCGCCAAGGAAGCCGATACCAGCTGGCCGCGTAACCTCGCCGTCGTCTTCTCAAAATTTGACGAATTTTCCGGCACCATGTGGGGCGTCCCCACCGCGCAGGAGGTGCCCACCAGCACCAAGCTGCAGACAGCATTCGGTGTGACCGAACCAGTTGTCATCGGCCAGCTCTATGGCGATATCGCCAACGGCACCGCGCGTATCCTGCAGCAGCCCAACACCACCCATCCGGGCAACCATCTGTCGCCCGAAGCCATCGGCGACGCCATCACCTGGTTCGACCAGACCCTCGAAGGGGCCCAGCCCATTCCGGCCGATAACCAGATCTGGTTCTGGAAGGAAATCGGCACACTGATCGCGCTGGTCGGTTTCGTCGTCCTCATGGCCGGCACCTTCGACATGCTGATCAAGACCCAGGCCTTCGCGCATCTGCGTAAGGAGCCTGCCGGCGCGGCCTATGACAAGCGCAATGGCAAGTGGTGGCTGCAGTTCGCTCTGGCGACGCTGATCCCTGTGCTGACCTACTATCCGTTCTTCTACTGGGCGACCCTGGTTTTCCCGGCCTCTGCGATTTTGCCGCAAAGCTTCACCAGTCAGATAGTGCTGTGGGCAGTGCTGAACGGTATTATCGTCCTGGCGCTGGGCCTGGTGTTCAAGGGCAACAAGGTCGAAGGTCGCGGCGATATCTGGGGCTCTGTCCTCATTGCTCTTGCCACTGTCGGCATCGGCTATCTGGTCGTCGCTGCCACCGACTTCCTCTTCAAGGTGGACTTCCGCTTCTGGGTGGTGGCGCTCAAGCCACTTGACCTTATCCGCACCAAGATCGCCTTGGTCTACCTGATCCCGTTCACCGCCTACTTCATCCTGGCGATGCGCGGTCTGCATACTGGCTTGTCGGTGCGTACCGACAGCCGTGTGGCGCAATATCTGTCCAACATCGCAGTGATGATTGTCGGCTTCATCCTGTTCCTTGGCTTCCAGTACCTGACGCTGCTGTTCACCGGCCACCTGTTTAGCATGAACGAGTCGCTCACCACGGTGATCGGCATGCAGTTCGTGCCGCTGCTGGCGATCGTGGCATTCCTGTCCACCTTCGCCTGGCGTCGGACTGGCAGTTACCTGCCGGGTGCGTTCATCAATGCGCTGTTCGTCACCTGGTATGTGGTGGGCAGCCAGGCGATCCAGTTCGCCATCCGTTGATCCAACCTGAAAGGGCCGGTCCTCGCGGCCGGCCCTTTGTCAATCCACCAGCTCCAGTGCATTCTGCGAGACACTGTAGCGGCTGAGGGTTTCAAGGAAGGTCATGCCCAAAAGGCTGGTGTCCATCGCCCCGGCCTCGGTCACGAACGCCGTGACATTGCGCCTGACAATCCCGCCCACTTCCAGCATTTCGAGCCGCGTGCGCGCCGCCATGCCGCGCCCATTGGCGGTGGACACGGGCACGGTATAGCGCAGGCCCGTCGTATCGATACCCGCCGCTTGTGCGTCCTCTACCGTCAACACCACGGCGCTGGCGCCGGTGTCGAAGATCATCGGTGTCACATGGCCGTTGATATTGGAATTGACCTCGAAATGTCCGCCCAGCCCGCGCCTGAACGTGGCGGTGCCGGTATTGCTGTCGACCATGGCCATGCCCGGCCGCAATTCGCCCGTCACCCGGCTGACCACGCCCAGAATGTCGTCGCGATAAGAATAACCCACCATGACCGCGGCGAAGATGCCCATCCACAGCATCAGCCCGCCCACCAGTTCCGCCGCGCGATGGCGTCGGGCGAACAGCCCACCGGCGAAAACGATGAGGATGATGACCAAAGGCACCAGCTGTGCCGTCTGGTTCTGCGTCAGCCCGATCATGCTGCCGGCATCGGCGCTGATCAGGAGAACGATGGCGGCGGCAACGACGAGGGCAAGCCCGATAAACAACATGCGACTTTGGTCCCTTTCGCCTTCGTCTCTATCGATTAAAGGCTTGCTGGCGACGATTTCAAGGCAATGGGGTAAAGATCAGCAGCAAGCTCAGCGCCGCCACCTCCCCAAGTCCGCCGGCTGCGCCGATCAGGTCGCCGGTCTGCCCGCCCACCAGCCTCCGGCACAACGCCGTCCAGCCCACTGCCACCAGCCCGGTGGCGACGAGGGCCAGCGCCAGCCCGACCAGGCTCGTAAACGGAGCGCCGAGCAAAAAGGCCAGCAGCATTGCCAATGCCGCGCCAACGGCGAAGCGCGAACCCGGCAGCATGCCTGCTGCGGCCGACGCGCCATCGCTGCGCGCCGGGGGCAGGGCGACCGCCACCCACAATCCCCCTGAGCGGCCGGCAATATTGGCGGCGAGCCAAATTCCCGCCGCCGCCAATGGATTGGTCGCGGCGACACTCCCCAGTGCGGTAACCCGCAACAGCAGAAACAGGCATAGGGCGGCGACCGCGAACGTGCCGTGTCGGCTATCCTTCAAGATCTCCAGTCGCCGCTCGCGCGTGGAACCGCCAAACAGCCCATCGGCTGCATCGGCCAGCGCGTCTTCCATCATGCCGCCACCTACGACCACCATAGCTCCAACCGCTAGCACCGCCGCGAAGTAACTTGGCAGTCCCGCCATGGTGCCACCGATCAGCAATAGCGCTGGAATGATCCCCATCACCAGGCTCGCCAGCGGCAGCGCCATGGCGATGCGGCCGAGATGGGGTGGCAGGTGCGGAGAATCGCCGGTCGGCAGGCGCGAGAAGAAGCGCAACGCCATGACGAAATCGTCCTTGAGCCCCATCGCCTGGGGCGACGAGCGCGGTTTGTCGGCTTCGGTCACCGCCGGATCGATCCGGTCGGGGGCGTCTTCGTGCACCTCTGGCGTCAATTGCAATTCGCTCCGTTATGAGCAACAAGTCCGGCGCCCCTCCTATCATATCGTGCTGGACCTGCCATGCCCGCCCTCAATCCCGCTTTTTCCGATATCGTCGAACTGCTGACCGCCGTGCCCGATGGCGACGATGCCGCCGTAGCGGCCGTACGGGCCCGCGAAATGCAGTTGACCAAGCCGACCGGCTCGCTCGGCCGCATGGAAGAGCTGGTCGAGTTTCTGGCCCGCTGGCAGCACCGGTCGCGCCCCCGTCTCGACAACCCCATGGTCACCATTTTCGCCGGCAATCACGGCGTCACCGATCAGGGGGTCTCGGCCTTTCCGCGCGAAGTGACAGCTCAGATGGTCGCCAACTTCACCAATGGTGGCGCCGCCATTTCGCAGATCTGCGGACTGCATGAAATCAATCTCAGAGTGTTCGAGCTGGCGCTGGAATTGCCCACCGGCGACATCACCCAGGAGGCTGCGCTCGACGACCAGATGTGCGCGGCCACCATCGCCTACGGTATGGAAGCGGTGGCGGGCAAACCTGATCTCATCGGCCTGGGCGAAATGGGGATCGGCAATACGACCATCGCTGCCGCCATCTATGCTGCGCTCTATGGTGGCAGCGGCGCCGACTGGGTCGGTCGTGGCACCGGCGTTGACGATGCCGGCCTCGCCCGCAAGGCCGATGCCGTTGATCGTGCCCTGGCGCGCCACGCCGGTGAACTCGACCATCCTCTCGCCATCCTTGCCCGCCTCGGCGGCCGTGAAATCGCTGCCATGCTCGGCGCTCTGATTGCCGCGCGTCACCAGAAGGTTCCGGTCATCGTCGATGGCTATGTGGCGACTGCGGCGGCCGCCATCGCCCATGCGGTCAATCCTGCATCGATCAACCACTGCCTTTTCGCCCATGTCTCGGCGGAAGGAGCCCATGCCCGCGTGCTCGAGAATATGGGCCAGGCCGGCCTGCTCGATTTCGGCATGCGCCTGGGCGAAGGCAGCGGCGCGGCTCTCGCCATCGTCATGGCCAAGACCGCCCTGCACCTGCACAACAACATGGCAACCTTCGATAGCGCCGCCGTCAGCGGCAAGGAAGCCTGAGGTTCGGCGACCCCCTCAGGGTCAGCCTTGGCCTGCTTTAGCGTCCCTTCGGCGCCAGTCCTTCGGGGCCTGGAACCAGCGCCAGCAGATCGATGCCCATTTGCTGGCGGAAGCGCGCCACCGACGCGCTCGAAAGCTTGAACAGCGCTTCGGTATCTTTGCGCGCCACCGCATCGTTGAGCGCGGCGTGCTCCAGCAGGAAATTGAGGATATAGCCCTCGGTCATTTCCTGCTTCTGCCGATCGTTCATGGCGCGGAAATTGGCGTCATTGGCCAGCGCCTGGCGCACCTGCGCCTGGACGGGTCCATTGTCCACCTTGGTGTCGTATGCCGCATTGGCCGTAATCCAGTTGAGCACCCAATAGGCGGTCAGGGCGTCCGCCGCGTCACCGGTCTTGAGCCCGTCCGCCGCCACCAGCTCCTGCCAGATTTCACCGGGGCTGCGTTCGGCAAAGGCGGCCGCCAGCTGGTCGCGCGCCGGAATGCCGGCAGACCAGCGCACATTGTCGAGAAATTGCCGCTGCAGCCGGGCCGAAACCACCGCCGAAGGCCGATAGGTCGTCACAATGGCAGGCTGGTTGTCGCCGGGCGGTACGTTGAGGTTCTGCGCCGTGGCGCCCAGCGTCAGCATCAAAAGCGTCGCGACGGCGATGAGCATACGGTTCACGTGAGGTCTCCTGTGCCATGCCCTTTCCATGCCCTGATCCGGGCGAAATTGGGACGCATGTCTGGAATAGGCGACGACGGGATCAGCCGGCTTCCGAGTAGATCTCGAGCCGGTTGCGGCGCTGTACCACCGGAGCCACCGCATCCATGACGCGGGCGCGGGGGAAGGTGGCGATCACCTCGGTGCCGAAACGGAGCTTCGAGAACAGATCGAAGCGGCCCTGATGCAGGTCCATGATCTTCTGGACGATCGGCAGGCCCAGGCCGGCACCCTGTTCGGCCGTCTTCTGCGCCAGCGAGCCCTGCCCGAACGAGGAGAGCACCGTCTCGATCTCGTTTTCGGGAATGCCGGGGCCATTGTCCTTGACCGAAATCAGCTGCCCGCCATCGGCGCTGCGCTGCACCACCAGGGTGACGCGGCCATTCTGCGGGGTGAACTTGATGGCGTTGGACAGAAGGTTGAGCAGTACCTGGCGGATCGCGCGTTCATCGCCCCACAGCTTGGGCAGATTGTCGCCAATGCTGAACACCAGTTCGATCCCCTTCGACTTGGCGCGCAGCTCCATCATGCGGCGGCAGTCCTCGGCGATATCGGCCAGAGACACCACTTCCTCATTGAGCTCATACTTGCCCGCTTCGATGCGGCTGAGGTCGAGCAGCTCGTTTATCAGGTTCAGCAAATGCTGGCCGCTGGAGTGAATGTCGCCGGCATATTCCTTGTACTGCGGCACCTGGTGCGGTCCCAGCAGTTCCGATTTCAACACTTCGGAAAAGCCGATAATGGCGTTGAGCGGCGTGCGCAGCTCGTGGCTCATCGTCGCGAGGAATTGGCTCTTGGCGATATTGGCCTGTTCGGCATGGCGCCGGGCCTCGTCGGACATTTCGCGTGCTTCTTCCAGTTCGCCGATCAGCGTGTCCTTTTCCGCCTGATGCGAAATGGTCTCGAGCTCAGAGGCGTGCAACTGACGCGCGAGGAAAAGGAAGAACACCTCGCCACAGATCGCCACGGCGGCCAGAGTGTAATTCAGCGTACCGCCAAAGGCGATCAGCGTTCCTGCAACCGTCACCGTCACCGGCAGGGTGCTGGCAAGGGTCGCCGGGGGCAGGGTGTGTGCGGCCACCGCATTGGCGGCCACGCTGACCAGCACCATGGCGAACATCACAGGCGCGAGGTCTGCCGGATTGCCGACCAGGGTGAACAGGGCCAGCAAGGACAGGGCGATGCCGAATGCCGTCTCGGCCGCGACAAAGCTGGTTTTCCACTTTGTGGCGCTGAATTTGTTGGGGTCGCTGTGCTTGAACCTTCGTGCCGTGAGCACCACGACAAGCAGGCCGGCAATCACCATGCCTGCCCACAACGCCGAAAAAACCAGCGGCACCCAGAAGCTGGACAGCGTCGCCAGAATGCCGACAATCGCCGCCATTGGCAGCGTCGCGCCAAGGCGCGAGTCCGCATAATCATGCATCAGTTGGAAGTCGTAATCCGAGCGCGTACCAGAACTCGAGGTCAGGCGCTGGCGCGCATCGAGCACGGTCTTGTGGGCTGTGCGCTTACCGTCACGCCCTTCAAATGCGCTGAAATCGGCGTCTCTGGCCAATTGCGACGGCATGGAACTCTTACTCGTTACTCAACACTGCGAACAAAAACGCGCTCGCTACACTATGGCTGGCACACTAGGAGCCTTGTGGTTAATACCCGGTGAAGGGATCCGACCCCTCGCATGCAACTTGCCACCACTTCGCGGTCAGTGCGGTTAACAAAATCCTGCAGGCGATCTCATTTTTGCCCGCGCAATTTTATTGCCTATGATCGCCGAATGTGGCAGTTGAATAGCCGCAATTTTGGCTATTTTGCGCCGAATTGAAAATCATATTCCTGGGGGTCATGATGGCGCTGGACAAGATTGATCGGAAAATTCTGACGCTGCTTCAGAAGGATGCGACCATGCCGGTGGCCGAAATCGGCCGCAAGGTGGGCCTGTCCACCACGCCGTGCTGGCGCCGCATTCAGAAGATGGAAGAAGACGGTGTCATCCAGCGCCGCGTCGCCATTCTCGATCCGGCCAAGGTCAATGTGGGCGTCACCGTGTTCGTCTCAGTCAAGACCAACGAGCACAATGAAGGCTGGATGCGCAAGTTCTCCGGCGTCATCGACGAGTTTCCCGAAGTGGTCGAGTTCTACCGTATGAGCGGTGACGTCGACTATCTGATGCGCGTCGTCGTGCCCGACATCCAGGCCTATGATGCCTTCTACAAACGGCTGATCAGCAAGATCAACCTGACCGATGTGAGCTCCGCTTTCGCCATGGGCCAGATCAAATACACCACCGCCCTGCCACTCGACTTTGCCATCGTCGTCGACGACGAGAAATAAGTCTGCCGTGTCATCCTAAGACGCGATCCAGGCGGCGTTCTCGCGCCGCTGATAGACGATGGTTCAGCGCAACGCCGAGTGCCAAATGTCGAGTGCGCTGTCGATTAGGCCGGAGACATCATTCGCCGCGGTTCTCTGATGAGCCGCGTCTTTTCGATACTGCCCGGGCGGCATGCCATAAGCCGAGCGGAAGGCCTTGCTGCAATGGCTTTCGCTGGCAAAGCCAAAGGCAAAGGCCAGTTGCGAAATCGAACGCGTCTCCGTGCTTCTGCGCAATGCACGTGCAAGTCGCTCCAGGCGTCGCCCGAGAATGTATCGAGCCACGCCTCCCGACGACTGGAACATTTGATAGAGAACGGTACGCGACACACCTAAGCTGCGCGCGACATAAGCTGCGTCCATCTGATCGTCGGCGAGGCGAGCGTCGATGAAAAGTTCGGCCCGCTCCCGACGCAGGCTTCCGCCACCGGTATCGCCGTGCCTCAGCATGTGCCCGCCATAATTGGCGAAGGCACCCGCCGTCAGTTCGACCAAGGCCTGAGCTGCGCTGTCTGCTATGGCCGCGGGACTGTCCGCGCCCAGGCGCTTGAGCATGAGCATGAATTCGCCAAGCAATTGCGATGTCGAGGCGGGGAGGACCACGCCATGCATGGCAGGCGTTACCCGAAGTGTTGCCTCAATGAGATCTCGAGGCAGATTGATAGTGATCAGTTGAGCGAGATTTGCCCAGTTCCGTTGCGGACGAGCCATGTCTAGGAGAATGATTTCACCCGGCGATACGAGCCGCTCTTCTCCCGGTGGGCCACCGGTCCACTGGCCGGAGGTCACCATCTGGACGACGACATGGTCGAACCCGTCCCGTCGCGCGTGGCGTGCTTCCCTGACATGGGACACACCGCTGATCATGCGGTCGACAACGATCATGCGCGAAAGGCGGTGGGCGTGGGCCTCGGCGTGGAAGCCTTGCCCCGTGGCGGTCACGTTTGAGGCTACCGGATAGAGATCGTGGTAGCGGCCGAAACCGTCTTCGGAGTCCAGCGCTTTTGAGGAAAATCGAAAAGGCTGATCAACACTACCCAATGGAGCACTCGACGCTGTGTTTCACCAGCCTGTCCCTGCCATGCCGGCAAGTCTTGCCGCGCTGGTGCACATAGACGGGTAGCTTTGCTCAACGTCGAAGTAAAGTGTCCTGCTGATCTTCCTTTGCCTCAAATAGCAGGTGGCCTGCGCCGATCAGCGCAAGCCACAAATGCCAAATAGGTCAGCGATTAGTCGTAACTGGCCTCGGCCCCGTCGAAATAGATCGTGTTCGCATCGCAAATGTCGATCGTAGTTACGTCACCCTCGATGTTCGAGCCGTCCTCGGCTTCCCAAGTCACGTAAAACTCGATGTCGCAGGGGCCATCATAATTGAAGGCCATCGCAGCGGTCTCTCCACCCTTGAGCTTGAAGTTCATCCAGTTGGAGCTCCATTCACCGTTCTCCCCGGTATAGAAGCCGGTAATGATGTAGTCCGAGCTGTTCTTGATGTCGAAATTCATGCCCGCCGCGCTGGCAGCGGTCGCCGAAAGCATGGCCAGAGTGGCAGCAAGCGCGACTGATTTGAAAGTCATCGTCACGTGACGGTCCTTGTATATGCGTGCCGAACATGACGCTGGCAAACGCTATGAGGTCTGAGTTTCTTGGTGAGCTAAGGGGCTATCGAGAGCGGCAGAGGCCGGTCGTCGTGGTCTCTTTGTCGCCATCGTCATAATTGATGCCAACCTTCTCGCCGGCAAGCGAAGCGATCGTGCCCGGATACCACTCACCAGCCTTTTTGAAATTGCACTCGACGCGGCTGCCGATCATCCAGTCATAAGGGCGCACGTCGCGCAGACTGACGGTCTCGCGCTCGCCGTCGTCATAACGGATTGTTACCTTGCCACCATTGATGGATTCGGCGATGCCAGCGAACCAGTAGCCGGACTTTTGGTAGTTCCCCAGAACCCAGTCGCCCACGGTTTGAGCATACGCACTGCTGCTGCCCAGCGCGATGATAGCGGCAAGCAGAATGAACGCATTCCTGATCAACTCTATGTCTCCCAATGTCGGGCGCCGTGCTTGGTGCCCGTCGTGGGACTCTTATCCGCCACCGACCCCGTGCGCATTGTCGCGGTGTCCGGATGAATTGTACCAGCGTCCCGATTTTGGGCGGACCGGCCTAAGTCTCAGCCGCCCGTCACGCTCATATGGCGGGCGACGGCGGGTTCGCGGCCGGAACGGTCGACGACGAAATCATGCCCCTTGGGCTTGATGCGCATGGCGTGGTCCAGCGATGCGTCCAGGCCCGCCGCGCCACCCTCTCGCCAGGCGTCACGCAGATTGACCTGGTCGTCCTGGCCCAGGCACAGAAACAATTGCCCCGTCGCCGTCAGCCGCACCCGATTGCAGCTTTCGCAGAAATTGTGGCTCATCGGGGTGATGAAGCCCAGCGTGCCGCCGGTTTCGGCCACATGCACATAGCGGGCAGGGCCGCCGGTGCGGGTATCGAGCCGGGTCAGCGTATAGCGCCGGGCCAACCGTTCATGCAGTTCGCGCAGCGGCAGATAGGAGTCCGCGCGGTCGATGCCCACCTCGCCCAGCGGCATGCCCTCGATCAGCGTCAGCCCCATGCCGCGTCCATGCGCCCAGGCCATCATCGGCTCGATCTCATCGTCATTGACGCCGCGCATTGCCACCATGTTGATCTTGATGGCGAGGCCCGCCGCCTGCGCGGCCTCTATGCCCGCCATGACATCTTCGATCCGTCCGCGTCTCGTGATGGCGCGAAACCTCTCGGCATCCAGCGTGTCCAGCGATACATTGAGCCGCCGCACCCCAGCCGCTTGCAGTTGCACGGCATATTTGGCGAGCTGGCTGCCATTGGTGGTCAGCGTCAGTTCCTCGAGCCCATTCCCGATCCGCCGCCCCAGCGCCGTGACCAATTGCATGATGTCGCGTCGGACCAGCGGCTCGCCACCTGTCAGGCGGATCTTGGTGGTGCCGCGCGCGATGAAGGCGCCGGCCAGCGCTTCGATCTCCTCAAAGCTCAATACATCCCGCTTGGGCAGGAAGGTCATATCCTCGGCCATGCAGTAGACGCAGCGGAAATCGCAGCGGTCGGTCACTGAAATCCGAAGATAGGAGACGCGCCGGCCGAAGCCATCGATCAGTGGGCGCGCAACAGGGGAGGTCGTCGTCATGGCCATCACTTTACTGCCGCGGAGCGCAAGTGCAAAGCGCACAAAAAAAGGCCGCCTCTCGGCGGCCTCGTTGGTTCAGTCCGGATCAATCAGTGCTTGACGACGATCTGGGCGCCGACCTGCACGCGATCATAGAGATCCGTCACGTCTTCATTGGTGAGGCGAATGCAGCCGGAGGATACCGCCTGGCCGATCGACCATGGCTCGGAGGTGCCGTGAACGCGGTACAGCGTCGAGCCGATATAGAGAGCGCGCGCGCCGAGCGGGTTTTCCGGGCCGCCGGGCATATAGGCCGGCAGGTCGGGAACGCGCTTGCGCATTGCCGGGGGCGGGGTCCAGCCGGGCCATTCGGCCTTGCGGGAAATGCGGTGTGTGCCGGACCAACGGAACCCGTCGCGGCCAACGCCGATGCCATACTTCATGGCCTTACCGCCTTCGAGTACCAGATAGAGGCGACGCTCGCTGGTTTCGATGACAATTGTGCCCGGCTTGTAGCTGGTCTGGTAATCGACGATCTGCTTCTTGACCGGGCTGCCACCACGATTGCGCTGCTGGGCGACAGCGCGCTCTTCGAATGTATTGGTATCGGGATTATACCAGCGCGCCGCAGCGGCCGGCAAAATGACACTGACCGACAAGAATATCGACATCACAAGCGCCATTGCGATTCTGAACTTGCTCATGCGTTCACAGGGCCTCTGCAGTGAGTGAGGTATGATTCGGATACCTCTAATGAATTCGGCTACTTACTTGTTTGCTGGTTAACCGCAAAGAGCCAAACGCCCCATTGCAGCCATAGATTGGTCATCATTGCCACATTGTGTTGCCGGCCGGTTACAGTGGTCGTTCACCAATGCGTGAACGCCGACTTTGGGATGGCTTGACATGGCGACGCTGCGCCTGCCAAACCCGCCGCGACTGTGGAGGAAAATGCCATGAGCGAGGCGCTGAAACGCGAGGCTGCCGCCCAGGCTTTGACCGAGGTGCGCTCGGGCATGCGGCTGGGGCTGGGGACCGGGTCGACGGCCAAGCATTTTGTCGAGCTGTTGGGCGAGAAAGTCGCCTACGGTCTCGACGTCATCTGCGTGCCGACCTCCGAGGTGACGGCGGCGCAGGCGAGGAGCCTCGATATTCCGCTTTCGGATCTCGAGACCCTGGATCGGCTCGATCTCACTGTGGATGGTGCCGACGAGCTCGATGCAGCGCTCAATCTCATCAAAGGGGGCGGGGGCGCGCTCTTGCGCGAAAAGATCGTTGCCGCTGCGTCCGATGCGATGATCGTCATTGCCGACGGCACCAAGCTGGTCGAGACGCTCGGGCGTTTCCCGCTGCCGATCGAGGTCAATCGTTTCGGCTTGGGGGCAACCCGCCGCACCATCGCAGAAGTGCTGCTGGCCCATGGCGCCGAGGGGGGCCTCAAGCTCCGTGGCGAGGACAAGGGGACGCCTTTCGTGACCGACGGTGGACACCTCATTCTCGATGCTTTTTTTGGCCGCATTTCACGGCCAGAAGCGCTTTCGATGGATTTGCTGAACATTCCTGGTGTCGTCCAGCATGGATTGTTCCTCAATATGTGCAGCAAGGCTTATGTAGCGACGCCGGATGGCGTAAAACGTCTTCTCAAGAACAACTGACCAAGCGTGGATCGGGACAATATGGCTTTCTGGACAAACCCAAACCTGGTGCGCAACGCTCGGGCTCTCGTGGCGGCCGTGCTCACCATCGGCACTCTCGGCCTTTCCGTGCCGGCTATGGCTCAGGAAGTGGCGCCCGAGCACCTGGCTCTTGCCCGTAAATATATCGACCTGACGGATCGCGCCGCGGTGTTCGAGGTGACTGTCGTCGAGACCGGCATCGAGACCATGCAGCAGATCGTGCAGCAGAACCCCGAAATTCTGGACAAGACCAATGATGCCGTCGGCAAGGTCATCCAGGAATATAATGGTCGCAAGGGCGAACTGCTCGACCAGTTTGCGCGCGTCTATGCGGTGCGTTTCTCCATCGAAGAGCTGCAGCAGATTGTTGCGTTCTATGAATCGCCGGTCGGTATGAAGCTGTCCCAGGCCAATTCCGAGCTGAACACTGATCTGCAGCGCGTCTTGCAGGTCTATACCAACAATCTCAAGCGCGAGTTCTTCGCCAAAGTGCGCGCCGAGCTGCGTGCTCAGGGCATCGAGATCTGATCGCCTGCGCCCTGACGCATACCGGCCCCGCCTTGTGCGGGGTCTTTTTTTGTGCGAAGCGGCTTCCCACATTCATCGTTGATTGCCGATAAACTAATCCGGGGGCTTCCATGAGCTATGACTACGATCTTCTGGTGATCGGTGCCGGTTCAGGCGGTGTGCGCGCGGCGCGCATGGCCGCCACCTATGGCGCCAAGGTCGCCGTGATCGAGGAGTTCCGCGTCGGCGGCACCTGCGTCATCCGCGGTTGCGTGCCCAAGAAGCTCTATGTCTATGCTTCCCGCTTCAAGGACCAGTTCGACATTGCCTCCAGCTTCGGCTGGCAGGTCGATGCCAGCTTCGATTGGCCGGCCCTGGTCGCCGCCAAGGAGCGCGAAATCACCCGGCTCGAACATGCCTACACGTCCAATCTCGAAAAGCCCGGTGTCGAGATCATCCGCGACCGCGGCGTGGTCACTGGAACCAACAGCGTGCGCCTCGTCGCTGGCAATCGTGAACTGACCGCCGAGCGCATTCTCATCGCCACCGGCGCCCGTCCCTTCATTCCCGAAATTCCGGGCGCCGAACTGGCCATCACCTCCAACGAGGCCTTCGATCTGCCGGCGCTGCCGCGCTCGATCCTCATCGAAGGCGGCGGCTATGTGGCGGTGGAGTTCGCTACCATCTTTGCCGGGCTGGGCGTCGACACCACGCTCATCTACCGCGGCGACTGCGTCTTACGCGGGTTTGATGAGGACATGCGCCGCGGCCTCGAAGCCGGGCTCATCGACCGCGGCATTCGCCTCATCTACCAGACCAGCATCACTGCGCTTTCCGAAGCCGGCGACGATGTGCGCGCGACCTTCAGCGACGGCGTCTCCGCACCCTATGGTGCGGTCATGTTCGCCACCGGCCGTCGCCCCAATGTCGATGGGCTGGGGCTCGAAAGCGCCGGCGTAAAGGTCAATGATTTTGGCGTCATCGCCGTCGACAAGTTCTCACAGACATCGGTGCCGTCCATTTATGCGGTGGGCGACGTCACCGGTCGGGCGCAGTTGACGCCAGTCGCCATCCGTGAGGGCTGGTATTTCGCCGAAACCGTCTACAACAACAACCCGCTCTGGGTGGATCATTCCCTGATCCCCACCGCCGTTTTCGCTGAACCCGAAATCGGCACCGTCGGACTCACCGAGCATGAAGCGGCCACGCATGGCGATATCGACGTCTATGTCGCGCGCTTCCGCCCGATGCAGAACACTCTCTCGACCCGTACCGAGCGCATGGTGCTCAAGCTGATCACCGAAAAGGACGGCGGCAAGGTGCTTGGCGTCCACATTCTGGGCCCCAGCGCCGCGGAGATGATCCAGCTTGTGGCCATCGCCGTGGGCATGTCCGCCACCAAGGCCGACTTCGACCGCACCATCGCGCTTCACCCCTCGGCGGCCGAGGAACTCGTGACCTTCAAGTCACCCAGCCATATCTACCGCAATGGGCATAAGGTCTGATCCATGGGCCCTTGGCAGGCCTCCCGTAGATTGATAGACCGCCCACAAGCCCAGCAGTACCGGCGTAAGCGAGACCGACAATGACCAATTGGACCCCCAGTTCCTGGCGCGAGAAGCCGATCAAGCAGGTTCCGGCCTATCCGGATCCGGCGGCTCTTGTCGAAGCCGAACGCCAGTTGGGCTCCTTCCCGCCGCTGGTCTTTGCCGGTGAAGCCCGCGAACTCAAGTCGCGCCTGGCCGCGGTGTCGCGTGGCGAGGCCTTCCTGCTGCAGGGCGGCGACTGCGCCGAGAGCTTTGCCGAGCACGGGGCCGATCACATTCGCGACTTCTTCCGCGTCTTCCTGCAGATGGCGGTGGTGCTGACCCATGGCGCCTCCAAGCCGGTGGTCAAGGTCGGCCGCGTTGCCGGTCAGTTCGCCAAGCCGCGCTCCGCCGACACCGAAGTCATTGATGGCGTCGAGCTGCCCAGCTATCGCGGCGATATCATCAATGCCATCGACTTCAACGAAGCCTCCCGGGTGCCCGACCCGGATCGCATGCTGCAGGCCTATCGCCAGTCTGCCGCCACGCTCAACCTCCTGCGCGCCTTCTCCATGGGCGGCTATGCCGAGTTGACCCGCATCCATGAATGGACCATGGGCTTCATGAAGGGCTCCAATTGGAGCACCCGTTTCGAGGAAGTTGCCCGTAAGATCGACGACGCCATCACCTTCATGTCGGCTCTGGGCCTCAACCCCGAAAATACCCCGGCGCTGAAGCAGACCAGCTTCTACACCAGCCACGAAGCGCTGCTGCTTGGCTATGAGGAAGCGCTGACCCGCCGCGACTCCATTTCCAACAATTGGTACGCCACCTCCGGCCATATGCTCTGGATCGGCGACCGCACCCGCAATCCCGATGAAGCGCATGTCGAATACTTTGCCGGCATTCACAACCCCATCGGCATCAAGTGCGGCCCCAGCCTCGCCAATGACGACCTTCTGCGCCTGCTCGATCGGTTGAACCCGACCGATGAAGCGGGCCGCATCACGCTGATTTCGCGCTTCGGAGCCGACAAGGTACATGAGCACCTGCCGCGCCTGGTGGAAACCGTTCAGCGTGCCGGTCGTACCGTCGTCTGGTGCTGCGATCCGATGCATGGCAACACCATCAAGGCGTCCACCGGCTACAAGACCCGCCCCTTCGATCGCGTACTCTCGGAAGTCCGCAATTTCTTTGAAGTGCACCGCGAAATGGGCACCTATGCCGGCGGCGTGCATATCGAGATGACCGGCGATGACGTGACCGAATGCGTTGGCGGCGTATCTGCCGTCACGGAGACCACGCTGGCAGACCGCTACAACACCTATTGCGACCCGCGCCTCAATGCGAGCCAGGCGCTGGAACTGGCATTCCTGGTCGCCGAGGAAGTTCATGCGCAGAAGCCGCCTCGCCAACAGCGTCTTGCCGGAGAATAATTCTCACCGCGCTGTGAACTCATCTCATCGGCCGCGCGTTGTTATCATTGGCGAGCGGCCTTTTTTCGCGATCGGGCATTGCCATCACGTCTCTACGGACCGCTTGAGTAGGCAATGCCAAGATCTTTGTTCCCCCACGCATCCGCTGACCGCCGTGAGACGCTCGAACAAGATCCCACGATAAAGCTCTTCAATACCCATGATTGGACCGGTAATCCCCTCGGTCCCATTCCCGAATGGCCCGATACCCTAAAAGGAGCCGTTCGCCTCATGGTCGCCGCATCCACGCCCATGGCGATGATGGTCGGCCCCCAGGGCATCCTGATTTACAACAATGGCTACGCCGATTTCGCTGGCAAGAAGCACCCCGATATTTTCGGCATGCCTGCGCTGGAGGCCTGGCCGGAGATTGCCGATTTCAACCGGCAGAACATCGAACGCGGGCTGCGCGGCGAGTCCTGGACGCTCAGCGGCCAGGAACTGCTGCTCAACCGCCACGGCGAGCTCGAATCCGCGTGGATGGATCTGCACTATAGCCCGATCATGGGCGATGACGGTCTCTCCATGGGTACGCTCTGCGTGGTCCACGAGACCACCGAGCGTGTGTTGGCCGAGCAGGCGCTGGCTCGCAGCGAAGAGCGTATGGCGCTGGCCATCAACGGCACCGATCTCGTCGGCACTTGGGATTGGGATGTGCTCAACGACAAGGTCACTGCAGACGACCAGTTCGCCGCGCTGTTCGACCTCGATTCCCTCCGTGCCGGCTTGGGCGTGCCGATCCAGGATTTTCTGCGCGCCATTCATCCTGACGACGTGCAGCGGGTCGGTGATGAGATCGCCCAGGCGTTGCGGGAAGGCTCGCCATACAAGTCCGAATACCGCCTTATGGGTAAGGATGGGGACGTCACGTGGGTCGTCGCTTCCGGCCGCCCCCGCGCCGACGCCGATGGCCGTGTGAACCGTTTCCCCGGCGTCGCCATTGACGTGACTGCCCAGCATCGCGTTGCCGAGGCCCTGCGCGAAAGCGAATTGCAGTTTCGTACCCTGGCCGACACCATGCCGCAAATGGTGTGGTCCACCCGTCCGGACGGGTTCCACGATTACTACAATGCGCGCTGGTACGAGTTCACCGGCATGCCGGATGGCTCCACCGATGGAGAGGGCTGGAACGGCATGTTCCATCCCGACGATCAGGATCGCGCCTGGGAGGCCTGGCGGCATTCGCTTGCGACGGGCGAGCCCTACCAGATAGAATATCGCTTGCGCCACCATAGCGGTGAGTATCGCTGGACCCTGGGCAGGGCATTGCCGATCCGTGACGAGAGCGGGCAGATCGTGCGTTGGATCGGTACCTGTACCGACATCCATGAGTCGCGGGTCGCCGCAGAAGAGCGGGAGCTCGTGGCCCAGGAGCTGAGCCACCGCATCAAGAACATCTTTGCCGTACTCAATGGCATTATCGGTCTTTCCGCGCGCAGCTACCCAGCTTCCAAGGATTTTGCCGACCAGCTCCGCCAACGCATCTATGCGCTGGGTGAAGCGCACGACTTTGTCCGCCCGCATAGTGCTTTATCCGCACCGACAGATGGGCAGGGCACGCTTGCCGCGCTCATCGCCCGGTTGATGCGCCCCTATAATGATGGTGCCGACCAGGCGCGCGTTGTCTTCCTAGGCGACGACATCCCCATCGATGACGCTGCCGCCACGCCCTTGGCGCTTCTGTTCCATGAATTGGCGACCAACGCCGCCAAATATGGCGGCCTGTCTGCGCCAGGTGGCAAAGTGGAGCTCACCGGCTCGCGTCTGCCCGACATGTACCGCCTGACCTGGCGGGAACTGGGGGGACCCGAGACTTCCGAGCCTGTGCAATTGTCCGGCTTTGGTTCACGCCTCGTCAGCCTGTCGGTGGAGGGGCAGATGCGCGGGCATCTGGAACGGGAATGGAATGCCGGCGGTCTGGTCGTCGCAGTACAAATTCCATACGAAGCGCTCAGCCGCTCAGACCGCCTCCGCCAGCGCATTCACGACTGATTTCGGGCCGCACCAATGCAGAATGCCGAAGCATCATTGCAGCGAAAGCTGCAACTGTGCCTCGGCTCACTCGGCAGAAAAGTATGGTAATTCAGGCGTAGGTGCCGTCGTTCCAGTCAAACAGCCGCATGCGCTGCGGTGGGTTCGCTTTCTTCCTCGCATGCTGGGCAACGGCGAAGTTCACCACATCATGCAGATCGCGATCCGTCGCCGGCTTGGGAAGCACGCCGAGCGTGCCCGGTACACCATCACCGAGCTGCGAGGGATTGGCGGTCATGAAAACCACCGTCACCCCATGCGTCTGCGCCAGGATGCGGCCAATAGTCATGCCCGTAGGGCCATCGCGCAAGTTGAGGTCGACCAGGGCCACATCCACATTGCCTGCGAGCGCCAGAGCCGATTTCTGATCGGCAGCAATCCCCACCGGAACGTGACCCATATCGGCGATCACGTCCTCGATTTCGGTTGCTACGATGATTTCGTCTTCGACGATAAGAATGCGGTAACTCATGGATACAAGGCTGGTTGGTTAAACTTTCAACTATCGACAGGAGTGCAACTCGCAATGCTGCCCAGGGGTTGCGCAGATGTGATCACCGTTTCGCGCATAACCCAATCATGCGCTGCGCTCGTTACCAAACCACCAACATTCTGGCCACCCGCTTAGTGGAACATTAACCCTAACCGATCATAAACGGTGTGGAAGATGGCCGTTTTGCAGGCGGGGGACATAGAAATGATGCGCAGCGTTTCGACCACTTTGCTAGTACTCTTGACCACGACCGCACCCGCCTGGGCCGCCGATTATCTCACCCCGGGCCCCGATCTGCGCCCGTCCTATCCCACGCAGTGGGAGATGGGCGAGGACAGTGGTCTGCATATCGAAGCCGGTGTCCGCTACTGGTACTCGTTTGGGGCGCAAAAACACCAGATCGGGCCGTACACACAGACCATGGATACCAAGACCCATGCCGGGGAAGTGTTCGTGCGCGTCGATGACCGGCCGACCCGTTCCTATCTCGAAGCCTCTGGCGCCTATGGCGTCGCCCATGAAGGCACCTACACCACCAATGGCGGGCCCGCCGTCAATCTGCCGGCCGCGCGCCTTGGCTATGGCGCTGCCGATTTTGGCTGGCTGCCTTTCGGCACTGACCAAGCCAGCTTCGGCTTCGTGACCGGCTATCACTACACTTATGATTCTCCCGACACCGGTCGCGCCAATTACACCACCGCGAAGAGTTCGAGCGACATCGCCTGGTCCAATGCCACCGGGCTCTGGAGTGTTGGTGCTGACAGCAAGACCAACGATTTCCACGTCCATGGCCTCAAGCTCGGTGTCGCCGGTCGCATCGATATGGGCATGTTCGACATCACCGGTGAAGCGGCTGCCACGCCCTATGCTTGGGTGAGCGGCACCGCTGGCTCCGCCCAGGTGGGCCCGAATGGCCCATTTGCTGGCGGGCCGTTCGGTGCCACCTCACTCCAGGCCTCGCCCGCTGCCATCAATGGCTTCGGATACGGCGCAAGCGGCAAACTCATGTTTGGCCTCAAGCCGACTGAGAACCTCGCCGTGCGTTTCGGCGGCCGCGCATCCTACCTCCAAGGTGCCTATGACGTGACCTGGGATCAGGCCACCATCACCCATCCGACCGCCAATCCAAGTGCGCCGCCGGCCTTCTCAGCGCCAACACTGGCTAAGCAGGGTATTATCAGCAACAACAACCCGTTCTCCATGCTGCGCTATGGCCTGTTGGTCGAGGTGAGCGGACGGTTCTAGGGCAGGGGTGACCTGCTGGGCGCTTGCCCTTGCCGGGTTCACCCGGTAAGTCTCGCGCGTCTATGGATCGTGTCCATACCCCGTCCCAGCATTAGGCCATCATCGCCGTGACCGACCAGCTTCGTATTGCGCTCGCCCAGCTCAACCCCAAGGTCGGCGATCTGCCGGGCAATCTGGCGCTGGCGCGGCAGGCACTAGCCGGTGCCCAGGCGGCCAAGGCCGATATTCTCATGCTCTCCGAGCTGTTCCTCACCGGTTATTTCCCGGACGATCTGCTGTTCAAGCCGCAATTCGTTGCCGATGCCATGGAGACGGCGCGGAGCCTCGTCGCCGATACCGCCGGCACCGATGTGGTGCTTATCCTGCCCACCATCTGGCAGGATAAGGGCAATCTCTACAATGCCGTCGTCGTCGGGGAGAATGGCGAGATCATCGCCACACGCTACAAGCGCGAACTGCCCAATACCGACGTGTTCTACGAAAAGCGCTATTTCGCTGCCGGTCCTCTGCCGCAGCCGGTCGAGATCAAGGGCGTGCCCGTGGGCATACCGATCTGCGAGGATATCTGGCACCGCCCGGTCTGCGAGCACCTGGCCATGCGCGGCGCCGAGATCATGCTCTGCCCCAATGGCTCGCCCTATTGGACCGACAAGCAGCATATCCGCAAGGACCTGGTACGGGCTCGCGTCGCCGAGGATGGCGTGCCACTGATCTATCTCAACCAGGTCGGTGGCCAGGACGAGCTCATCTATGACGGCGCATCCTTTGCCATTGAGCCGGGTGAAAAGCTCGTCATTCAAGGCAAGTCCTTCGAAAGCGATTTCATTGTTTCAGACTGGGCGCGCGGCGCCGATGGTTGGACCTGCACCAATGGCCGGGTCGACGACCTGACTTCGGTCAAGGAAGCGCCCTGGCGCGCCGCCGTCCTCGGTCTGCGCGACTATGTGCAGAAGAACGGCTTCCGCGATGTGGTTCTGGGGCTTTCCGGTGGTATCGACAGCGCCGTGGTCGCGGCCATGGCGGTGGACGCATTTGGGCCCGAAAAGGTCCACTGCATCATGCTGCCCTACCGCTACACCTCCGAGGACAGTCTCCGCGACGCCAAGGATTGTGCCTCGCGCTTGGGCGTCCGTTATGACATCGTCGCCATTGGCGTTCCCGTGGACGACGCCCTGCGTGAACTGCAGCCGATCTTTGGCAATCGCCCGCTCGACACCGCCGAGGAAAATATCCAGTCGCGCATGCGCGGCACCATTCTCATGGCTGTCTCCAACAAGCTCGGCTCCATGCTGCTGACCACCGGAAACAAGAGCGAGATGGGTGTCGGCTACGCCACCATCTATGGCGACATGAATGGCGGCTATAATCCGCTCAAGGACATGTTCAAGATGGAAGTCTATGCGCTGGCCGACTGGCGCAACAAGCATCTGCCCGGCGACTGCCTCGGCCCATCGGGCGAAGTCATTCCGCAGTCGATCATCGACAAGGCCCCCAGCGCCGAGCTGCGTCCCGACCAGACGGATCAGGACAGCCTGCCGCCTTATCCGGTGCTCGATGACATCCTGAGGTCCATCGTCGAGGACGAAATGTCCCTCGGTGAGGTGGTGGCGCGCGGCCATGATCCGGCCCTGGTCAAACGCATCGAGCGCCTGCTCAACATCGCAGAATACAAGCGCCGCCAGTCCGCGCCTGGCCCGAAACTGACCCCGCGCGCCTTCGGCCTCGGCCGCAAATATCCCATTACCAATGGCTATAAGGATTTCACTGTCGGATGAGTGTTATCGTACGCTGGGCGCCCTCGCCAACCGGCCGCATTCATCTGGGCAATGCCCGGCCTGCGCTGCTCAACTGGTTCTTCGCCCGTCGTCACGGCGGCAAATATGTGCTGCGCATGGACGATACCGATCTGGCGCGCTCCACCCGCGACTTTGCCGATGGCATCGAAGAAGACCTGGCTTGGCTTGGCGTCACCCCGGACTTCCTGGTCCGCCAGTCTGAGCGCACCGCCCTTTATGACGCTGCCCGCGACCGCCTGATCGCCGCTGGACGCCTCTATCCCTGCTACGAAACCGAGGAAGAGCTCGATCGCAAGCGGGCCCGCGCCCGCCTTCTCGGCAAGCCGCCGATCTATGACCGCGCCGCCCTGGCACTCACCGACGAAGATCGCGCGCGCCTTGAGGCCGAGGGGCGCAAGCCACATTGGCGCTTTAGGCTCGATGGCCGTCCGGTACAGTTCGCCGACCTCATCAAGGGCGCGCAGACCGTCAATACCGGCTCCATGTCCGACCCGGTGCTTATCCGCGCCGACGGTTCGTATCTCTATACGCTCCCCTCCGTCGTCGACGATATCGACCTGGGCATTACCCACGTCATCCGCGGCGAGGATCACGTCTCCAATACCGGCACGCAGATCGAGATCTTTGAGGCGCTGGGCGGAATGGTGCCGACCTTTGCCCACCATAACCTGCTGACTGACGCGCAGGGGCAGGGTTTCTCCAAGCGCCTTGGCTCTCAGTCCATCGCCGACTTCCGCGCCGAGGGCTATGAGCCGCTGGCCATCGCCATCATGGCGACGCTCACCGGCACGAGCCTTCCCATCGAGCCTTATGACGGCCTCGATGCCATTGCCGCAGTGCTCGATTTCTCGATGATTTCCCATGGCGCGGCGCGCTTCGACCCCGCCGAGCTCGACGGCCTCAACGCGCGTCTCCTCCATACCATGCCCTATGCCGCCGCCGCGCCGCGCCTTTCGGCCCTGGGGCTTGAAGGCGAAGCCATGTGGTTGCTGCTGCGCGAAAACCTGGCACGGTTTGTCGATATTGCCGAATGGGCCAAACTGCTTACCGGCCCGATCGAGCCGGTCGTGGCGCCCGAGGATGCTGAGTTCATTGCTCTCGCCAAGGCGCTGCTGCCACCCGAGCCCTGGGACGACACCACTTGGGGCCACTGGACCAATGCGCTGAAAACAGCCACCGGGCGCAAGGGCAAGACCTTGTTCCTGCCGCTGCGCATGGCCCTGACGGGCCGCCATGATGGCCCTGAGCTTAAGTCCCTGCTCGTCCTGCTTGGGCGTAAGGCGTCTCTGGACCGACTACCCTGACCGCCTTGTCGCCGAAATGCACGATGCGCATGCTTGGCTCCACCGGCGCCTGAGCGCTGGTCGGCAGGGCGGCGACTTCGCCCGGTCCGGCCGGGCGGCGACGCGGGAAGGGCACCTCGATCATGGCCACGGTTTCCACCGGCGCGGCCGCAACCGCGGCCTGCACCGGCACCACGCCGCGCGGATCGCGCAGGGGCAGGGGGAAACTGACGCCATTGACCTCGATGATCGAGCGATTGCTGCCATCGGGCGCGGCCGCCAGCGTCACGGCGCCGCCGCTGGTCGGTTTCGCCCGGCAGCTCGCCTCGCGGTCAAAATTGTTGCGATAGGCAAAGGCCGTCGGCAGCGACGTATAGGGCGACCCCGACATATTGCGCATCTGCTCCGGCTCCTGGCCGGGATTGTCGTAATAGTAGAGATCGACCGCCGTGTTCGGACACATGGCCTGGCAGGTCTGGGCGTCCTGGCCGATGAAATCGGAAATGGTCGAATAGCTGATCGGCCAGAAATAGCCGTCCGTCAGCCGCACGCACACTGTGCGGATAGTGTTGTAGCCCTGATAGCCCCAATAGTCGCCGCCATCGATGAAATCGCCATTGGTGAAGTCACCCTCGGTGGTGCTGCCGAAGATGCGGTCGAAAATGCCTTGGCGTTCCTGGCTGAAATTCGCGCTCGAACCCTGGGTGGCGCAGCCGAAGCGCGCCATTTCCTGCAGGATCGCCTCGCGCTGCTGGGCGATGGCACCGGCAGTCTCAACCGATTTGGAGACATTGGCGAACTGGTCGCGCAGGCGCAGCACTTCGCGCGCGATCTGCTGGCACTGGCGCGTCAGCGTCCGCCCGGCCTTGGCATCGTCATTGCAACCCTCGCGGATATAGCGGCTTTCCGCGTTCTGCACATCACGCTGCAATTGTCGCGCCGCCTGGGAATTGCCGTCGAACTGGCGGAAATCCGAATTGCGGTCGAACTGCTGCAGGGCGTTAACGAGGCGATTGCACTGGCTGGATTGCGCATGGGCCATCTCTACGTCCAGCGCGAAAAAAATCATCGCCAGAAGCCCGAACACTATGGCGCGCACGCCGTTTCTGCTGATCGTCACCATGTCGTCCCGTTTGCGGCCGTCAACGTATTGCGGCCTGCCGCCCTTAAGACATCGCTAGGGCCATTGGCAACATTATAGCGTTGAGTCGGAGGCGCGATAGCGCGCCAGGGCAACACAACAGCGAGAGAACCGCCGCATGAAACTGGCAACCCTGCGCTCTTCCCGCCCCGATGGGCAATTGGTCGTGGTTTCGTCGGCGACCGATCGCTGCGTTTCGGCCGGCCGCATCGCACCCACGCTTCAAGCCGCCCTCGACGACTGGGACATGGCCGCTCCGGCGCTCGAACAGCTCGGTGCTCAGCTCGACGCCGGCGCCATAGCCGGTCAGCCCTTCGATCCTGCCGCCGCCCTGGCCCCGCTGCCGCGCGCCTTTCAGTGGATCGATGGCTCCGGCTATATGAGCCATCTCGAACGCGTCCGCTCGCTCAAGGGCAGCAAGGATGCAGAGCTGCAATCTGTCCGTCCGCTGCTCTATCAGGGCGGCTCCGATTCGCTCTCCGCGCCCACCGCGCCCATTCTGGTCACCGCCGACGATCTCGCGCTCGATTTCGAGGCCGAGGTCGCCGTTATCACCGGGCCGGTGCCCATGGGTGCAACACGCGAACAGGCCAGCGCCGCCATTCGCCTCATCACCATTTGCAACGACGTCTCGCTGCGCAAGCTGGTGGCCGATGACCTGCAGAACGGCTTCGGCTTCTTCCACTCCAAGCCGTCCACATCCTTCGCCCCTATCGTCATCAGCCCTGATAGCCTCGGCAGCTCCTGGCGCGACAATCGCCTGCATCTGCCGGTGCGTATCGAGGTCAATGGCGCTCTTTACGGTCAGCCCAATGCCGGTATCGGCGTGCATTTCGACTTTGCCGATCTGATCGTCGAAGCCTGCCGCACGAGAGCGCTTGGCGCCGGCACCATAGTCGGCGGCGGCACGGTGTCCAACGCCCATGATGAAACCCTGCCGATCAAGCGCGATAATATCGGCTTTGCCTGCATCGCCGAGGCCCGCACCGCCGAGAAGGCCAAATATGGCCGCGCCCGCACCCCCTTCCTCAAGCAAGGTGACCGGGTGAAAATCGGTGCCATTGGTGCCGGAGGCGAGGCGGTTTTCGGCTTCATCGATCAGCCGGTCACAGTGCTGCCGCGCTGAAGGATAACATTCCCGTGTATGCGTTGGGTGCTGTGTCCCGGCATGCAATGGTGCCTGTATGGGAAAGTGTTTTCCCTGTCCTGCCGAGAGGCAGCGACCGCGCCACGCGCTGAGTGGCCAGACCAATTCTCTTTCGCCTCCAAAGCGAATAGGGCGGCCTTCGGGTCGCCCTTTTTTGTTTTCACTTGCTTTCTTGTCCTCGCCCGGTCAATCTCCGGCTCCATGAAGACCAAGTGCACCATTACCTGCTGCATTATTAGCTGCTAACCCAAGCGTTGGCGGAGTGGTCTTCTACATCCCGATAGTCAAAACGGATAGAGGCTCCCCCGCCAGGGCACATTTATGTCTGGCCACAGGAAGCCTTTATGACCACGGCAAAGCCGCAGATCAGCCTCTACAATACGCTCACCCGCTCCAAGGCGCCCTTCGTGCCCATGGATGCGACCAATGTGCGCCTCTATGCCTGCGGCCCCACGGTTTACGACTTCGCCCATATCGGCAATGGCCGCGCTGCCATCGTCTTCGACCTGCTGTTCCGCGTCCTGCGCCACGTCTATGGACCCGAGCACGTCACCTATGTGCGCAACATCACCGACGTGGATGACAAGATCAACGCCCGCGCCCTGCGCGACCATCCCGACCTGCCGCTGAACGAGGCCATCCGCAAGGTTACTGAAACTACGGCTGCCCAATATCAGAAGGACGTCGCCGCGCTCGGCTGCCTCGAGCCTAGCGTGCAGCCGCGCGCCACCGAAAACATCGATGAGATGCAGGCCATGATCGGCACGCTGATCCAGCGCAGCCACGCCTATGCGGCCGGCGGCGAAGTGCTGTTCCGCACCCGCTCCATGCCCGATTATGGCCAGCTCTCGGGGCGCAACCTCGAAGACAACCTTGCCGGCGCCCGCATTGCGGTCGATGCCCACAAGGAAGACCCGGCCGATTTCGTGCTCTGGAAACTGTCCTCGCCCGAAGAACCCGGCTGGGACAGCCCCTGGGGCCGCGGCCGCCCCGGCTGGCATATCGAGTGCTCTGCCATGTCCGAGCGCTATCTCGGCAAGACCTTCGACATTCACGGCGGCGGGCTCGACCTCATCTTCCCGCACCACGAAAACGAAATCGCCCAGTCCCGTTGCGCTCATGGCTCCCACGCCATGGCCAATGTCTGGATGCATAACGGTTTCCTGATGGTGGAAGGCCAGAAGATGTCCAAATCCCTGGGCAACTTCTTCACCATCCACCAGCTGCTCGAAACCGAAGACTTCGGCGGTCGCAAATGGCCCGGCGAAGTCCTGCGCCTGGCCATGCTGATGACGAGCTACCGCGAGCCGATCGATTTTACGGTGAGGAGGCTGGAAGAGGCATTGACGCTGCTCGAACGCTGGGAACGTGCCGCGGGCGATGCCGAGCCAGCAGCCCAGCTTTCGAGTGATCTCGTCGAGCGCTTGGTCGACGATCTCGACACGCCCGCCGTGATCAACCGCATCCACACCCTGATCCTGGAAGAAGGCCGCGCCGCAGATGGTCTCGCCTTGGCCGCCCTCATGGGCATCACGGTAAAGCGTGATGTTGCTGTGGACGACACCGTCGCCACCCAGATCGCCGCCCGCCTCGCCGCCCTCAACGCCAAAGACTTCGCCGAAGCCGACCGCATCCGCAACGATCTTGCCGAGCAGGGCATCGCCTTGATGGACTACAAGGACGAAGCCGGTCAGCGCCAGACCAAGTGGGAGGTTAAGCGGTAGATGTCTGCGCAAGCGGATAAAACCCCTCACCCGTCTCGGCCCTTGGCCGATCCACCCTCTCCCACAAGGGGAGAGGGGACCACCGCGCACAGACCGGCCACCGCGCGCCCTTCTCCCCTCGTGGGAGAAGGTGCCCAAAGGGCGGATGAGGGGGACCTTGCCAGCCAGTCCACCAGGCTTCGGAATTTCGCCCGTTCCATGCGCCGCAAGCCTACGGAGGCGGAGCAGGCGCTTTGGCTTCTTTTGCGTGATCGTCGTTTCTTGGGCTTCAAGTTCCGACGTCAGGTGCCTATCGGCCCATATGTCGCTGACTTCGTCTGCTATGCATCCAAGCTGGTCATTGAGGCCGATGGGTTGCAACACGCCGAGAGTGCCCGCGATTTGATACGAGATGCTGAGCTGTCTCGCCGTGGCTTTCGGCTGCTTCGCTTGTGGAACCACGACATTCTGGCCCGCCCGCAAGGGGTTGCGGAGCTTATCTGGTCTGAGCTGCAGGGCGGCAAGCCATGACAAACCGGCCTTCCAGAACCGCCATCTGCCATGTCTGTGAACTGTCAGCAGTCCTCCTGACACCCCCTGTCACGGTTTCGCGATCAACCGATGTCTCCACACCAAAGGAGACATTGAAATGATCGATCACACCGGTATCCTCGTCGCTGACTGGGCCAAGTCCAAGGCTTTTTACGACGCTGCTTTCGCCCCGCTCGGCTACACCCTCCTGGCTGAAGTGCCGGTGGAATATACCGGCGGCGTCAAGGTTGGCGGCTATGGCAAGGACAAGCCCGATTTCTGGCTGACCGAAAGCCAGGATGTCGGTCCCGGCCGCCACTATGCCTTCGTTGCCAAGTCCACGGCCGAAGTCGACGCTTTCTATGCCGCGGCCATGGCTTCCGGCGGCAAGGACAATGGCGGGCCCGGTCCGCGTCCGCAATACCACGAGCACTATTACGGTGCGTTCGTGATCGATCCCGATGGCAACAATGTCGAGGCGGTATTTCATGGTGGATAGAGAAGCCCATACCGGAGGCTGCCAATGCGGCGCCGTGCGATTCAGGGTGACCCGTTTGGGTCGCCCGTCCATCTGCCATTGCCGCATGTGCCAAAAGGCCTTTGGCGGCTTTTTTGGCCCCCTTGTCACCGCCCATAACGCGGTCTGGACCCGCGGCGAGCCCAAATGGTTCCAGTCCTCCAATGCCGCCCGCCGCGCCTTTTGCGGCGATTGCGGCACCCCACTTGCCTATGAGACGCGCTTCGGGCTGGAACTGGCCATCGGTGCCTTCGACGAACCCACTGTCGCCGCCCCGGAAATCCAGGTGAATCTTCACGATCGCCAGCCCTTCTTTGCCGGCCTCAGCACGCTGCCCGAACGCCATGACGTCAGCGACGAGTGGCGCGATTTCATGGCCGGCATCCATTCCAACCAGCATCCCGATCACGACACGGCCGACTGGCCGCCGCGCGGAGAAGACGATGAGTGAAGCCTGGTCCGGCGGCTGCCAGTGTGGCGCGGTGCGCTATGTGTTCAGCCAGAAGCCGCAAGGCGCCCACATCTGCCATTGCCGCATGTGCCAGAAAGCCTTCGGCGCTTTCTATGCCCCGCTGGTCGGCGGCCCAATGCAAACCTTCACGGTGACGCGCGGCGAAATCGCCCTGTTCCGTTCGTCCGATCAGGTCGAGCGCGGTTTTTGCCGCGATTGCGGTACGCCCCTGAGCTTTGCCTATATTGATGGCGACTGGATGAGCGTCTCCATCGGCTCGCTCGACCATCCAGAAGCCTTCCCGCCTAAGGACCAGCACGGTACCGAAAGCCGCCTGAACTGGGCCAATGGCCTTGGCGCGCTTCCCGATGTCGCGCCGACCGAGGAACGGCATCCCGAAACCGCAGCCTTCATCAAGTCCACCAACCACCAGCATCCCGACCACGACACATCTGTCTGGCCACCCAAGTAAGCATCCGAGTTAGGCCCCCGCCCATGTCCCGTGAACGCCTTTATCTCTTCGACACCACTCTGCGCGATGGTGCCCAGACCGCCGGCATCGAGTTCTCGCTCGAGGACAAGATCGCCATTATCGGCCTGCTCGAGGATCTTGGCGTCGACTATATCGAAGGCGGCTATCCCGGTGCCAATCCGGTCGACACCAGCTTTTTCGAGCGTCGCCGCACGAAAAAGGCTGTGTTCACCGCCTTCGGCATGACCAAGCGGGCAGGGCGCTCCGCTGCCAATGATCCGGGCGTCATGGGCCTCACCCAATCGGCCGCCGACGCCACCTGCTTCGTGGCCAAGGCCTGGGATTATCAGGTCGAGCTGGCGCTGGGCTCGACCACAGACGAGCACCTCGAAGGCATTGCCGACACGGTGCGCACCGCCATCACCGCCGGCAAGGAAGCGCTGATCGACCTCGAACACTTTTTCGATGGCTACAAGGCCAACCCCTCCTATGCACTGGCCTGCGTACAAACCGCTCTTGACGCCGGTGCCCGCTGGGTGGTGCTCTGCGACACCAATGGCGGCACCATGCCGTCTGAAATCCGCGAAATCGTCGGCGCGGTGCTGAAGATCGCTCCGGGCGACCGTCTTGGCATCCACCCGCACGACGATACCGGCCAGGCCGTTGCCAATGCGCTGGCTGCCGTGGAGGCCGGCGTGCGCCAGGTGCAGGGGACGCTCAATGGCCTCGGCGAACGCTGCGGCAATACCAATCTGGTGACGCTGATCCCGACCCTGGTGCTAAAACCCTACTATGCTGAGCGATTCGAAACCGGCATCACGCCCGCGCAGCTGGAGCGTCTGACCCACATTTCCCGTGCCTTCGATGACCGGCTCAATCGTGCGCCCGCTCGACAGGCGCCCTATGTCGGCGCCTCCGCCTTCGCCACCAAGGCCGGCATCCATGCGTCGGCTTTGCTCAAGGATTTTTCCACCTATGAGCATGTGCCGCCCGAAAGCGTCGGCAATGAACGTTCGATCATGGTCAGTCAGCAGGCCGGCAAATCCAATCTGCTCACAGCCCTGGCGCGGCACCACATCACCCTAGAAAAAGACGATCCGCGCCTCGAAAAGCTCCTCGCGACCGTCAAGGAGCGCGAGGCGCGCGGCTATTCCTATGACGGCGCCGACGCGTCCTTTGCGGTGCTGGCGCGGCGGGTGCTCGGCACCTTGCCGAACTTTTTCGATGTCGAGAATTACCGGGCAATGGTCGAGCGGCGCCATAATGCCCAGGGCGAGGAGATCACCGTCACCGAGGCCGTGGTCAAGATCCGCGTGGCCGGCGAACTTCTGATGTCGGTTGCCGAAGGCAATGGTCCGGTCAATGCGCTGGACCTGGCATTGCGCAAGGATCTGGGCATCTATTCGCGCCGCATCGAAGATCTCGAGCTGGTCGATTTCAAGGTGCGTATCCTGGACGGCGGCACGGGCGCGGTCACCCGTGTACTGGTCGAAAGCCGCGATGGCAGCGGCGAGCGCTGGGTCACCATCGGCGTCTCCCCCAATATCATTGATGCCTCGTTTGAAGCTCTGTATGAATCAATCACCTACAAGCTGTTGAAGACTGACGCGGCACAGGATTCGGCGGACTAGCGCAGTAGAAAAATCCATCGGTCCATACGACCGTCTGTTCATCGCCGGGAGGGTAAACTGGCCGACACTGCTCCGAAACGTCCTCTAGCTCTGACTATCGGAGCGGCAGCTGCAACTCTGTTGGTTGTCCTCGGTGTCCTCACCGGTCCGTCCGTCGTTACCTGCTTCAACAGCCCCGACGGCATGGGCCAGTGCCTGCGTGGCAAGATGGTCGATGCCGGCCTCTTCCCGCCGCCGCCCGCTACCGAGATTGCCGAGACCGAAGCGCCGGCCGAACCGGCCGCTGAGACACCGGCCGTTGCACCCGCCCAAGGCGAAGTCACCGAGGCCCCCGCGCTCGACGTCGCCGAGCCGACCCAGACCGCAATGGCGCCTGCCGATGTCGTCGCCGCCACCTTTGGCCTGTTGCGGGCCGAGCCCGATGGCTCCGTCGTCATCGCCGGCAGCGGCACGCCCGGCAGCGAGGTTGAAGTCTATCTCAATGGCTCGCTTCTCGGCCGCGCCACCGTCGAAACTTCGGGCGATTGGGTGCTTGTGCCCGACGCGCCGCTGCCCACCGGCGGCGTCGAAATTACCCTCGGCGAAAAGGGCAAGACCGGCCAGTCTCCGGATTCCTTCGTTGTCGTCATCCACGACGACAAGACCACCCAGCCGCTTGTGGTTGCCAGCGCACCCGGCCAGGCCAGTGAAATTCTCCAGGGCCTGATCCGCACGCCGGAACAGCCCATCGAGACCGCAATGGCTCCGCTTGCCACGCCGGCTGCGCCCGCTGCAACACCGCCAGTCGCGACCCCGCCGGCCAGCGAGCCGGCGGCACCCGCGAGCGAGCCCGCCGCTGCACCCACCACAGAAACGCCTGCTCCGCCGGCCGCCGGCACGCCGGTCCAGACCGCTATTGCCGCGCCGCCTGCTGCGCCGCCTGAGGCTGCCGCAGCAACGCCGACCCCGGCCGTTGCCGCGCCGGAAAGCACTGCGCCTGCCGCTCCCGCAGAGCAAGCTGCGCCGACGCCTGAACCTGCAACGCCGGCAGCGACCGAAACCGCTGCCGCCACGCCGCAGCTGGAACCGGAGCCGGAATCTGCCCCCGCCGCCACCACCACCGAGGTGGCGCCCCAGACGGCCGCGGTCGCGCCGCAGCCGGAAGTTGCGCCTCCTGTCGCGCCACCAGCATTGGCCGACACCGTTACCACCATCGACGCCATCGAAATCGAAGGTGCGCGCACCTTCTTCGCAGGCGGCGGTCCCAATGGCGGCATCATCCGGCTCTATGTCGATGATGTGCATATTGCCGATGCCGTCGTCGACAATGGCCGCTGGCTGGTCGAAGCCGGTTCGGTGCTGAGCAAGCCGAGCCAGCGCATCCGTGCAGACCTGCTGCAGCCCGGCTCCGCCACCGTGCTGTCGCGCGCCGAGGTGGATTTCGTGGTCCAACTGCCCGAAACCGAGCAGCCGTCCATTGCCGTCGCCGACGCCCCTGTGGCGCCTGCTGCGCCCGCGCCCCAACCCGCAGCCACTGCGCCCGCTGCCGCGCCGGCCGAAGCGCCAGCGAGCGGCGAAGCCACTGCCGCGCCGGCCCAATCGGCATCGGCCGTGCCGACGCAGCCCGCGCTGTCAGCGCCCGCTGCCCCGGCCTCCAGCCAGCAGGAGCCAGCGGTGCCTCCGCCAGAAGTTCCGGCGACGGCACCGTCTGTACAGCAGGCCCCTGCCGCCGCGCCCGCGGCAGCCACGCCGGCGGCACAGCCCGCGCTAGCAGCGCCGCAGCCTGAAACGGCTCCGGCCGCACCGCCGGCCGAGCCTGCCAGTGCTCCGCCCGCTCCGTCGTCGCCTGCCACCGCATCCGAGCCTGCGCCTGCAACGGCAGCGCCGGTCCCTGCCGCCCAGCCGCAACCGGCTGTGCCCACTCTGGTGGCGGTGTCGGTCGGCGATCCCGACGCCCAGCGCTTCGCCGCCGGCAAGGCCATCATTCGTCGCGGCGACAATCTCTGGACCATCGCCCGCCGTGTCTATGGCGAAGGCATCAAGTACACCACGATCTACGAGGCCAATACCGGCCAGATCCGCGATCCGCATCGCATCTATCCAGGCCAGGTGTTCGATCTGCCCACCGGCCAGTAACCCAGCAAAAAAACGGCGCCGCGAGGCGCCGTTTCTCCATTGGGATTGACCTTGCGGCCAATCCTCCCCATCTTCTATCGTAATTATGCGATCAACTGGCCCCCTAGAGATGCGCGACGACGACATTGCCACCATCATGAGAGCTTTTGGCCACCCGGTCCGGCTCAATATTCTGCGCATCCTTGCCACCCAGCAGCAGGGTCAGTGCTGTTGCGCCGACGTGACCGAATCCCTGCCTCTGGCCCAGTCCACCGTCTCTCAGCACATCAAGGTGCTGCTCGATGCCGGGCTGATCGAGCGCAAGCCGCATGGCACGCGCAATCGCTATTGTATCCGCCATGACCGGCTGTCCGAACTGGGCGTCGCCTTTGGCGGCCTGCTCCAGGGTCTGACGCCGCTCGCGGTCCCCCAGGAAGCGGAACTGGCCTGATGTCTCAGAACAATGCTGAAAAGAAGCCGTCCGTCAGCGCGGACGAGGGCTCGGTATTCGCTACCGTTCGCAATCTCTGGGCCTATATGTGGCCGGCCGACCGGGCCGATCTGAAGCTCCGCGTCATCCTCGCCATTGCGGCGCTGCTGGCCAGCAAGGTGGCCACCACGCTCGTGCCCTTCGCCTATAAGGGCATCATCGATAGCCTCGACGGTTCCGGCGCCAATGGCGCACTGATCCTGGGTCTGGCTGTGCCGATCGCGCTTGTCATCGCCTATGCGCTGGGCAACGTCATCGATGCCGGCTTCCAGCAATTGCGCGACGTGCTCTTCGCCAGTGTTGGTCAGCATGCGGTGCGCAAGCTGGCGCTCGAAACCTTCCACCACATGCATCGCCTCTCGCTGCGCTTCCATCTGCAGCGGCGTACCGGTGGCCTTTCCCGTGTTATCGAGCGCGGCACCAAGGGCATCGAGACGGTCGTCCGTTTCGCCATGCTCAATATCGCCCCCACCATCGTCGAATTCGTCGTCGTCGCCATCATTTTCGTCTGGCTCTTCGGCGTCAGCTATCTCGGCGTTCTAGTGGTGATGATTTGGGCCTATCTCTATTTCACCATCAAGGCCTCGAACTGGCGCATCGCCATCCGTCGGGACATGAACAATTCCGACACCGATGCCAATGGCAAGGCTATCGACAGCCTGCTCAATTTCGAGACCGTGAAATACTTCGCCAATGAGAAGATGGAGGCGGAGCGCTACGACGCATCCATGGCCGGCTATGAGCGCTCGGCCATCCGCATCTGGACCTCGCTCGGCTTCCTCAATTTCGGCCAGGCGGTCATCTTCTATGGCGGTTTCCTGATCATCTCGATCATGGCCATCGTCGGGGTCATGAATAAGACGCTTACCCTCGGCGACTTCGTGCTGCTCAACACCTTCCTGATGCAGATCTACCGGCCACTCAACTTCATCGGTTTTGTCTATCGCGAACTTCGGCAGGGCCTCACCGATATCGAAGAGATGTTCAAGCTGCTCGATCAGGACCCGGAAATCGTCGACAAGCCCGAAGCCAGGCCGCTTTCCGTTTCCGGCCCGGTCATCCGCTTTGAGAATGTTACCTTCCACTATGACCCCGATCGCCCCATCCTCAAGGGCGTCAGCTTCGAGGTGCCGGCCGGCAAGACCGTTGCCATTGTCGGCCCGACCGGGGCCGGCAAGTCCACCATTTCGCGCCTGCTGTTCCGCTTCTATGACGTCACAGGTGGCCGCATCACCATTGACGGTCAGGACCTTCGCGACGTGACGCAGGAGAGCCTGCGCTCGGCCATCGGCATGGTCCCGCAGGACACCGTGCTGTTCAATGACACCATCGGCTACAATATCCAGTACGGCCGCCCCGGCGCCTCCATGGATGAGGTGCGCGAGGCAGCACGCATGGCCCAGGTCGGCGATTTCATCGATGCGCTGCCCAAGGGCTACGATACGCCCGTCGGCGAGCGTGGCCTGAAACTTTCTGGTGGCGAGAAACAGCGCGTGGCAATCGCCCGCACCATCCTCAAGTCGCCCTCCATCCTCATTCTCGACGAGGCCACCTCGGCGCTCGACACCAAGACCGAGCGCGATATCCAGCAGGCTCTCGACGAGGTCTCGCGCAATCGCACTACTGTGGTCATCGCCCACCGGCTGTCCACCGTCGTCAATGCCGACGAAATCCTGGTTCTGCGCGAGGGCCTGGTGGCCGAACGCGGCAATCACTATGAGCTTCTGGCGCAGGACGGCCTCTACGCCCAGATGTGGAACCGCCAGCGCGAGGCCACTGAAGCGGAAGAACTCCTCGCCCGCACCCAGAACGACCCAGACGGCTTCGTCCGCCGCGGCACGCCGGCAGCGGAGTAGACAAAGCGCTGAGTTCAACAGCGGGTCATTCCCGCGAAAGCGGTAATCTATCTGCCTTTTTAGTTCCCCGCTTTCGCGGGGACAACTCAGTAGGGTAGATAAGTCGGATCGCGAAGCTATGCTGCCCCCATGAACTCTATCGCTCTCCGCCCTGCCACCATCGACGAAAAGCCCGTCATCGCCAACCTCATCCAGCTTTACCTCCACGACATGACCGAGTTCATGCCGTTCCCGGTGGGCGCGGATGGCCGCTACGAATACGGTTTTCTCGACCGCTTCTGGCAACATCCCTATTTCATCATGTTGGGCGAAGAGATTGCCGGCTTCGCGCTGGTGATAGAGGAATGCCCGCTCACTGGCCGCAGTCCCTGCAACTTCATGGCCGAGTTCTTCGTGCTGAAAGCTTATCGCAGGCAGGGCGCTGGCAAGGCCGCCCTTGACTTAGCTCTCGCCGCACATATCGGAGACTGGCATATCGCCGTGCCGCATGCCAACAAGGCCGCCCAGACGTTTTGGCGTCAAGCCTTAGTCAGTCGCCGACCTAAGTCCCGAGATATCCATTTCGATGACGACGATTGGCGGCTGTATGCGTTCGAAACTGGCCAAATCAGGTCTTAAGTGGCGCTGAATGCTCTCGCAGCCAAGCTTCCAGTATATCCTTGCGGAACGTTCCAGCTTCAAGGTTTGAGTAGATAAAATCTATCCACTCCTGCTCAGAGCCGGTTGGCTCCAAGCCGTTGGCTGCGAGAAAAATGATCGTACAGGCGAAACCAACCCGCTTATTGCCGTCAATGAAGCCATGGTTCATGGCCAGACTTTCCCAAAGCGCCGACGCTTCCTCTACAAGATCGGAATAATAGCCTGTCTGAGGTCGGAGCAACGCGGATTCAATCAATCCTGCGTCTCGCACGCCCGCGGCCCCGCCATATTCACGAATTTGCTCTTCATGAATCCACAGCACGTCATCCAAGGTGAGATAGATGCGAGAAGACATAGGCTATTTTGCCAGTGCCTCGTAAACCTTGCCCCAGCGAGAAAGGCTATTTTTATGCAGTTTTTGCACCAAGGGGTTGACGCGCGGTTGGATATTGGCGGCCTGTAAAGCAGCATACTGCTCCGGCGATAACATCACCCCGACATCGCGGCCATTTTTCTGCACACGCACAGGTTCCACCTTCGCCATTTCCAGCATCTGGCCAAACTTGTTTTTCGCTTCGGTTGCCGACATCGTACCCATAGTTGGCTCCTTTAGCTGAATTAGCTAATCATGAACTTAGCTATTTTAGTTATAAAAGCAAGAGGCCCGCATGTGCGGGCCTCTTGCACATTTGACAATTGCTGTACGTCTACTCCGCCGCATCCCTGCGACTGACCACCGTCACGCCATTGGCTTCCTTTTCCACCAGCCCCGCCTCCTTGGAGACGATATAGCGCTTGGCGCCATCGGCTTCCTCGGGCACTTCCACGGCCATGCCGTCGAAACCGGCAGGGGCCGCCATGGCCGGCTTGCGGCGGAAGGGGCTGGCGATCAGCCCGCCCAGCGCCGCAAAGAGCCCGCCCAGCCACCTGATCTGCTTCCACATCACGGTAGGCGCGGTGATCATCACCGGCACCATGATCAGCGTCAGCGCCGTCGAGAAGAACAGGCCCGATACCAGCGCCGCCGACAGATGGATGAACCACGACCCTGCAAGACCGCCAATGACGATCTCGCGGCGGATGAAGTCGAACTCCACATTCGCCCACATCGGGATCACGCCCAGCGCCGTGAGGAAGGCGGTGAGCAGCACCGGCCGCACGCGCTGGCTCACGGTCAAGAGCATAGCCTTGACCGCCTCCACCTGTTGATGGCGGTGATAGTCGTTATAGGTGTCGATCAACACGATGCCGTTCTTCACCACGATACCCGCCAACGCCACGATGCCGAGACCGGTCATGATGGCCGAGAAGGTCATCCCGGTGATCAGCATGCCCAAAAGCACGCCGGCCACCGACATGATCACCGTCGAGAGCGTCACCATCACCTGGTAGAAGCTGTTGTACTCGAGCAGCAGGATGAAGAAGATCAACGCCATAGCCATGCCGAAGGCCTGGACAATGAATGCGTTGGCATCGCCCATCTGCTCCTCGGCGCCGCCGAAGGTCACCTTCACGCGTTCTGGGAAGCCCTGCTCGCCGATCCAGGTCTGCAGTTCCTTCACCTTGTCGGCGGCATAGACGCCCTCGGGCAGGTTCACGAGGCCCGCAGCCACGTTCATCGTATAGACCTGGTTGCGACGCTGGATGGTCGCCACCTTCGGTACGGCCTTGCGCTCGATGAAGTTGCTGACCGGGATCAGCCCCTGTGCCGTGGCGATACGCATGGAGTCGAGCGCGTCGAAGGTCCGCTCGTCCTTGGGCAGCCGCACCCGGATATCCAGCTCGTCGCCGGTTTCCGCGTCACGATAGGTGCCCAGTTTCACGCCGGAGGTGATCAGCTGCACATAGGGCGCCAGTTCGCGCACGCCGATGCCATATTTGCCGGCCTCAACACGGTCGATGGTGATCTGCCAGTCGATGCCGGGGGAGGGGCGACCGTCTTCGAGGTCGACCACTTCCGGCCAGCTGGCGAGATGGTTGCGGATCGCGGTGACCGCCGGAACCAGGTCGTCATAGCTGGTGCTTTCGACCCGCATATTGATGTCCTTGCCAGCAGGCGGACCGTTCTCCGCCGCCAGCACCTGGATGTCGAGACCGGCAAAGCCGGCCACGCGCTGGCGGATTTCGGCGAAGATCGTCTCGGCCGGCACGCGATGGTTCCAGTTGGTCAGCTGCAGCTGGAAATTGCCGATCGTGTCGGGCGGTGTGGTGCCGAACGCGCCGGTCGAGCCGAACTGCATGATCACGTCCTGCACGCCCGGAACCTGGATCAGCTGATCTTCGATCTCCACCAGCATGTCGCGGATTTCTTCGGGCGAGTAGTTGCCACGCCCGACCACGGCCACCGTCGCGAATTCCGGTTCGGACGCCGGGAAGGCTTCGGTGCCGGTCGGATTGGCGGCATAGGTGGCAAAGATGACCGCGATAATGCCGAAACCCACCGCCAGCGTCGGCAACGGCCAATGCAGCAGCTTGTCCATGACGCGAACATAGAGCCCGGTCAGGCCGCCGACTTTTTTGACGTCGAACTTGTCGGGATACATGACGATATCGGCCTTGGCCTTCGCCTTCTCGTCCACATGGGTCGAGGCGATCACCGAGCCGATCACCGGCATGAAGATCAGGGCCGAGATGAAGGAGGCGATCATGACGATGATCACGATCATCGGCAGATAGCTCATGAACTTGCCGATGATACCCGGCCAGAACAGCAGCGGCACGAAGGCGCCCAGCGTCGTGGCCGTCGCGCCCACCACGGGCACGAACATCTTGCGCATGGCCATGATGAAGGCTTCCTTCTTCGGAACGCCTTCCATCAGCTTTCGCTCGGCATATTCGACCACCACGACGGGGTCGTCCACAAGGACGCCTACCGCGATCACCAGTCCGAACATCACCATCATGTTGATGGTCATGCCCAGCATATCGGCGACGAGGAAGGCCATCATGAACGACAGCGGAATGGAAAGGCCGATCATCAGGGCAGGGCGCACGCCGAGCGTCGCCACGCAGGTGATCAGCACCAGCGCCACGGCCGTCAGCACCGCCGCTTCCAGCGAACGGAACAGGCTGGTCGTGGTTTCGGCCTGGTCGAGGAAGAACGAGTAGGTCACCCCGCTCGGCCAGTCCTTGGCCACTTCCTCGGTGGTCGCGCGGACCTTGTCCGACACGTCGATGATGTTGGTGCCGAGCTTCTTGGAAATGCCCAGGATCAGGGCAGGAGAGCCATTGACCTGGGTATATTCGGTCGCGTCGGCCAGCGTGCGCGTGATGGTCGCCACATCGCCGAAGGTGACGATGGTATTGCCATCGGTTTTCAGCGGCAGCGCATAGACGTCCTCGGCCGTGGTGATAAGCCCCGGCACCTCGATGTTGAACGAGCCCTGTCCGGTGTTGATCGTGCCGCCGGGCACGACCATGTTGTTGCGGGCCAGCGCGTCGAACAGCTGTCCGGCGGTCAGGCCATAGGTTTCGAGGCGCAGCAGGTCGACACGGACTTCCAGCTGCTCCTTGCGCGAGCCGGAGAGCTTGGCTTCGCGCACTTCGCCGATGCCTTCGAGTGCGTCCTGCAGCTGCTTGGCGCGGCGCACCATTTCCTTCTCCGGCGCCGAACCATATATGGCCACCGAAATGATCGGCTGGCCCACCAGGTCGATTTCGTTGACGCTGGGATCGGTGGCGTCGTCCGGCAGTTTGGCCTTGACCGCGTCCATCTTGGCGCGGGTGTCGGCCAGCGCCTTGTCCTTGTCGGTATTGATGTCGAATTCGAGGAACACCGAGGCATGCCCGGTGGTCGAGGTGGAGCTGATATTCTGCAGCCCCGGCAGGTTAGCCAGCTCTTCTTCCGCCGGCTTGGCCAGGAGGTTTTCTGCGTCGCGGGGCGACACGCCGGTCTGGCTGATCGAGACGTAGAGATAAGGCACGTCGATGGCCGGGAAACTCTCCTTGGGCATCGACACATAGGCTGCGGTGCCAGCGGTCAGCAGCAGCACCATGACCGTCAGGACGACTCGCGGCATCCTGAGTATTTTTTCGATGAAATCGAGCATGTCTGCGTCCCTCAGCCGGCCGTGGTTTCGGTCTTCTCAGCCGTCGGGCTGGCATCGACATGCTGCCCGGCAGTGACGTTTTCCTGACCCACCGTGATCACATCGGCGGAGATCGGCAGCCCGGTCACCCAGACGCCGTCACGCGTGTCACTGACGATCTGGATCGGGTAGAAGGCGACAACGCCGTTTTCGACGGTGCGCACGCCCAATACGCCTTCATCGTCCAGCGTCAGGACAGATTGCGGCAGCAGCTGGCCTGGCGCGGTGCCGATCTTGACCACGGCCTGCGCGGTGACGCCGTCGCGGATCGAGTAATCGGCATTGGGCAGCTCGATTTCGGCCGGGAAAGCACGCGTGGCGTTGTCGGCGACCGAAGAAATATAGGTCACCTTGCCCTCGACGGTCTGGCCGGTCACCGTGGTGACAGACGCCGCCAGGCCCAGCTTGGCGAGACCGATATGGGCCTCGGGGACCATGCCGGTGAACACGATGGGGTTGAGCTGCACGATGGTGGCGCAGGGCTGGCCGGCCGCGAGCATGGCGCCGGCATCGGCCAGCGGGCTTTGCACGAGACCCGCCACCTTGGCGACGATTTCGGTACGATCCAGCTCGGCCTTGGCATTGTCGAGCCCGGCCTGGGCCTGGGAAACTCCGGCCTTGGCCTGGGCCAGGGCGACCTCGACCGACTGCGCGGTATTGGCAGCGGCAAGGCCGCGCGAGCGCAGGTCGGTGTTGGTATCGTAATTGAGCTGTGCCTGGGCCAGCGCCGCCTGTGCAGTGGCGAGGCCGGCCTCGGCCTGCGCCACGGCGGCGGCGCGCGTGCCCTGGTCAAGCGTGCACAGCTTGTCGCCGACATTGACCTGCTGGCCGCGCGTCACATGAACGACGTCGATAGTGCCGGCGGTCTCGGCAACGGCGGTGACGGTAGCCTTGGCCTGGGTCCGGCCGCGCAGCGGCACTTCGATCGGCATGGGCTTGGCGACAAAGGTCTGCACCCGCACGCTCTGCAACGGTGCCGCGGCGCCGGTCGTGGCTTCATTGCGCTGAGCAATGGTCAGCGTGGGGTCGACCTCGGGCTTGTGATGTTCGGCCAGCACACCGGCATCGCCGAGCGCGGTGGCAAGCGGGCCGTGCTCTTCGCCTTCGAGCACCGAAACGATCGGCTTTTCTCCCTTACCCGGGCCCTGTCCGCCCTGAACCAGAGTGCCGGTCGCCAGCCATCCGCCCGCCATCAGCAGGATCATGAAGGCAAGGCCATAAGAAAACAGTGCGCGCATTATTGGTCTTGCCCCTTATTCCGCGGCGTTCTTGGCAGGTTCGGCCTGCGCCAGATCGATTAGTTTGTGCATATGGGTACGCATATAGGCCATGGCAACGTCCCCGATGGCTCGGCCGAAATCGATGATCCACTCATCGGCGGCCGTGCACTCCATGTCCTCGGTAGCGGTCTCGAGTTTGGACCAGCGGTCCTCCTGGCGTTTCAGGAACTCGTTGCAGCGCTGCTCCACCAGGTCGCGCGGCAGGATATGTGCGAAGCGGGCGAACAGCAGGAACGGGCTGCGGAACACGTCCTCGGCCAGCGGCCCGGACAGCTGCTCGGCAAAGGCCTGGCGGCCCGCCTCGGTAATAGTATAGACGCGTCGCGCCGGCTTGCCGTCCTGCGGCACCAGCTGGCTGGTCACCGAGCCCTCTTCCTCGAGCTTGGCCAAGGCAGGATAGATCGACCCGTAGCTCGCCTCCACGAAATAGGCGAACTCCTCGTCCGTGCACATGCGGCGGATATCGTAACCGCTGGCATCCCCGTTATAGAGGATGGACAGGCAAAGGGTTTTGACGTTCATGCACCCGTTCCAGGCATATTATGGGCCGATATATGCTTGCCCTATATATTCTGGTCCGGAATATAGCAACCGGGTGCGTGGCGGCGAGTGCGCAGGTCAGTTAAGCATTGATTGCATGGGCGCCGTCTAGTCCAGCAATCTGCGCATTTCTGCCGCAGCCTGTTGCGCCAGGTCCAGGCTGGCGGCCGCGACGAAATAGGGGTTGAGGAACTTTAGCGATCCCTTCCCATAGGCCATCGGTGCACCATCCAGCGTCACCACGGCCCCACCGGCTGCTTCAAGCACAGCCTGGCCCGCAGCGGTATCCCATTCGCAAGTCGGCGTAAACCGGGGGTAAAGCTGCGCCTCGCCCCGCGCCAATAGGCAGAACTTCAGCGACGAGCCTACCGACAGATCCGCCTCGACATCCAGCGTCCGGCACAACTGTTCCAGCGCGGCATGGCCATGTGAGCGGCTGGCGACGATTTTCGGCCTTGGCCGCGCGGCGACGCCGATAGGCCGACGCTCGGTGACCACGCCATCCACAATCTTGCCTGACCAGGCGCCGCCTTCATCGCCCACGAAAATCTCGCCCGTCGTCGGCGCCAGCACCACGCCCATGATGGGCCGGCCATGCTGCACCAGCCCGATATTGACGGTGAATTCGCCGTTGCGCTTGATGAATTCCTTGGTCCCGTCCAGCGGATCAACCACGAAATACAGGTCGCCCAGTGTCGGCACGATCCCCGCCGCCACACTCTCTTCACCCAGCATCGGAATGCCCGTGGCTTCGAGATGCGCGATGATGACGTCTTCTGCTGCCCGGTCCGCCTCGGTCACCGGCGAGCCATCGTCCTTGCTGATCACCTGGATCGGCCTGTGATAGATCGTGCAGATGGTCTCGGCCGCTTCGATCGCCGCCGCAATGGCGATGTCGGTAAGCGATGGGGCAGGGGTGGCCATGGCGCTCACGTCGCCGCCCCAATAGAAACGTCGAGCCCCAGATCGAGCGGCTTGGCGCCCATGGTGATCTGGCTGGTGGAGATATAGTCGACCCCGGTCTCCGCGATGGAGCGCACGCGATCGAGTTTTACCCCGCCAGAGGCCTCGAGCTTTGCCCGCCCGGCCGTGATTGCCACTGCCTGCGCCAGCAATTGATTGTCCATATTGTCGAGCATGATCACGCGCGCGCCCGCCGCCAGCGCCTCTTCCAGCTCAGCCAGCGTCGTCACTTCGATCTCGATGGCCACAAGATGCCCGGCAAAGGCCTCGGCTGCCCTGTAGGCAGCGGTGACGCTGCCGGCCACCGCGATATGGTTATCCTTGATCAGGATGGCGTCGTTGAGCGCATAGCGGTGGTTGGACCCGCCGCCACAACGCACCGCATATTTTTCGAACGCGCGCAGCCCCGGTGTGGTCTTACGCGTATCGCAAATGCGGGCTTTTGTGCCGTCAATCGCATCGGCATAGGTCCGGGTCAGGGTCGAAATGCCGCTGAGATGATTGAGGAAATTGAGCGCCACCCGCTCGCCCGACATCACCAGCCGTGCCGGTCCGGAAACCTCGGCCACCAAGCCGCCCACGGCGATGCGGTCGCCATCGTTGAGGCGCGGCGTGAAGCTGACGCCATCGCCCACCAGGCGAAACGCTGCTGCCGCCAGATCCAGCCCGGCAATCACTCCCGCTTCGCGAGCAGAGATTGTCGCCGTTGCCCAGGCATCCGGCGCCAACGTTGCCTGGCTGGTGAGGTCCCCCGCCAGCCCCAGATCTTCCTCCAGCGCCGCTGTAACGGCACGCTCGACCAAGAGGCGGGGCAGTTGAGCGGCAAAGGCGATCATGGGGCAGGGCACCAACAGGGAAAAGCTGAGGCTGATTTACGCGCCGCCACCGCCTGAGGCAACCATAGTGGAGAGTTCGCTTTTGCCCCAATTGCCGCTAGCGCAGCAAACTCTGCCCCCCATCGATCCAGACCGGGCTGCCGGTAACGTGCCGCGCCCCATCCGAAACGAGGAAGGTGATGACATCGGCCACGTCGCGGGCCTGGCCGCTTTCGCCATCGGTCAGCGGGATGTCGCCATCGGGAAACTCCACCGCGATGCCGGCTTTATCGCTGTTGCGGTGCTCGGTATTGTCATCGATATCGCTTTCAATTGCGCCGGGGCAGACGGCATTGATGCGGATATTGCGCTTGCCCAGCTCCAGCGACAGCTGCTGCACCATGGCCAGTTGTCCCGCTTTCGTTGCCGAATAGGCCGTGGCACCCGGCGAGGTGAACGTGCGCGTGCCGTTGATCGAGGAGACTACGACGATCGCCCCGCCACCGGCCCGTTCCAACGCCGGCACAGCGTGATGGATGGTAAGGTATGTGCCCTTGAGATTGACCGTCATAGTCTGGTCCCACTCTTCGGGCGTCAATTCGTCGATAGGCGCCCACACCCCGTTGATCCCGGCATTGGCCACCACGATATCGAGCCGGCCATGCTCGGCCTCGATCTTGGCGATCAGCTCGCCCATCCCCGCATCGTCGGTGATATCGGCGGTCGCCGCCGCGGCCTTGCCGCCCTGTTGAACGATCTCGGCCGCGGTGGCTTCGACTTCTTCGGCCGTGCGGCTCATCGCCACCACTGTCGCGCCCGCTTCCGCCAGCGCAAGGGCCGTCGCCTTGCCGATGCCCGATCCGGCGCCGGTTACCAGCGCCACCTTGTTCGTCAGTCCTGCCATTATCGGTTCTCCATGCTGCCCAGGGGCAACGCGAAGAACCGGCAAAGGTTGTCGGCGAGGAGCGCTTAGTAGCCCGGTCCGCCGTGATCTGTGGTGATGATCGAGCGCGTCAGGCTGCCATTGGCGGGATAGAGCGGGATCAGGCAGGCCTGCAGGGCATGATAGATGTCCGGCTTGCCCACGAAGAGCCGCGAGGTCGGCGTCAGGTCTTCCTTGAGCTCGCTGATCCAGCCACCGCGCACATGGTCGATCACGTGATTCTCGGCAAAATCCCAGAGTTTGCGATACCAGTGCTGGAAATACTCGTCATGGTCATAGGCCCCGATATAGGCCGCCGCACCAATCGCCTCGGCCACCGGCCACCACAGCTTTTCGCGCATGATCGGCTGGTTGTTCCAGTCGAGCGTATAGAAGAAGCCGCCATGCACCTTGTCCCAGCCGAGATCGACGGCGTTGCGGAACAGGCCGCGTGCGGCCTCGGTCATCCAGCCATGCTCCTTGTGCCCGAGCACAAAAAGCTGGAACAGGAGGCGCGACCATTCCAGCGCGTGGCCCGGCGTGGTGCCCGATGGGCGGAACATTTCCGAGCCCACAAAGTCCTTGTCGAGGCTCCAGTCCTCGTGAAAATGCTCGGCGACGCGATGCTCGAGCTTGACCGCGTTGCGGCGGATGATCAGGTCGGCAATCTTGGTTGCCTTCTTGATATACTCCTCCTTGCCGGTGGCTTCGAACGCGGCCATCAGCGCCTCGGTCAGATGCATGTTGGAGTTCTGGCCGCGATAGGTGCTCACCTGGCTCCAGTCATTGCCGAATTCCTCGCGCACTGCGCCGATCTTCTTGTCCCAGAAGCGGGTGTCGATCACCTCGGTTACGTCAGCGATCAACTGGTCGGCCAGCGGATGGCCCACCAGCTTGGCGCTGGCGCCGGCCAGCAGCACGAAAGCATGGCCATAGGCCTGCTTGCTGGCATCGACATAGTTGCCGTCATCCAGCGACCACACATAGCCGCCATGGTGCTGGTCGCGGTGCTTTTCCCACAGATAGCGCATGCCATGATCGACGATCTCGTCCGATCCGGGCCGCCCCAGCAGGCTGCCGATGACGGCGCAATGGATCATGCGGGTGGTGACATGGATCTGCCGCACCGCATTGTCCGGATTCAGCGGCTCGCCATCGTCGCTGAGTTCGTAAAACCCGCCCTTGGGGTTGATCGAGGCCGCCTCGAAGAAGTCGAACAGCCGATTGGCCTGCTCCATCAGATACTGCCGATGAAACGGCCGGATCTGCCAGGCGCCGGCATTGGTCTTGGGCAGGGAAAATTTGGCGTCGCTCATCGGGGCTCCCATCCGGCCATGCGGCCCGGCACTAATCTCCCGAGCCTTCTACCCAAACCCCGGCAACGTTGCAATTTTGCCGTGCTTGTGTCGAGGCCGTTAGCCTCGCGCGTACCAGGCCTCCACCCGCTTGACCTCTTCAGACGAGCCGAGAATAACCGGGATGCGCTGATGAATGCCGGTGGGCACCACCTCCAGCAGGCTCTCCCGCCCGGTGGTCGCGCGTCCACCCGCGCCCTCGATCAGCCAGGCCATGGGATTGGCTTCATAGAGCAGCCGCAGCCTGCCGCCCTTGGCGCGGGTCTCGCTGTCGAGCGGATAGAGGAAAATGCCGCCACGCATCAGGATGCGATGAACATCGGCCACCATCGATCCCACCCAGCGCATATTGTAACGCTTGCCGGCGGGCCCCGTTTCTCCCGCGACGTTCTCGCGCACATAGCCAGTGGTCGCCGCGTCCCAGAACCGGTCGCGCGCCGTGTTGATGGCATATTCGGCTGTGCTGTCCGGCACGCTGGTCTTGGCTTGGGTGAGAACCCATTGGTCCGCATCATCGAGTGTGAACACCGCCACATCGCCCGAAATGCGCAGCACCAGATTGATCGCCGGGCCATAGGCGATATAGCCCGCCGCCAGTTGCGCCCGTCCCGGCTGCAGCAAGCCGCCAGCCACGCCGAGCACCGAAAAAATCGTGCCCACGGTGACGTTTACGTCGAGGTTCGAAGACCCGTCCAGCGGGTCGGTGGCGACGATGAACCGGCCTTGATTCGCCATCTCAACCGCTTCATCCATCTCTTCCGAGATCAGAATCCCCACGGCAGGATTTTGCCCTAACTGATTCAAAACAATGTCGTTTGAGATGACGTCGAGCGCCTTTTGCGCCTCGCCCTGCACATTGACCGCGCCGACCACCCCGATCTGACCCTTGATTGCCGCCTGACGCAGCACCGAGGCGATTTCCACACCCGATGCGGCCATGGAAACAATGACGCTGCCGAGATCGGCGTCGTCGGTTTGGGCGCGCAGCCAGTCAAGCAGAGTGGTCATGAGGAGCATCCTTTCGATGCCCCACTGTCCCCAACCGCCCCGATCAGACAAGGCAGACTTTCGGTTAGCATGGCGCGCCGGGCGTCTGGCCGCAGGCGCGGTGCGATCGGGCGCAGGCCTTAAAAGGCGCCGAAATGGACGGTGATGGCCAAGGTCAGAACCATGGCAGCGACCAGAGCCGCGTAAGACACAAGCTGAGAAACCTTCGGCATGCATGCCCCCGGAATGATGTCGATACAAACACTACCAGATCAATCGAGTTTAACAAGGGGTAAACATTCTTGCCCTTGGTGGCCGAGGAAACGCTTTGCTCGCCAAAATGGCTGCACCGAAAACTCATGCCCATTTTATCAATCGCGCCTTCCTGAAAAAGCATGCGCTCCCCAAAGCGGTAATGCCTCGACAAGGGACTTGTCCCCAACCGCATAGCGCAAGTCAGGCCTTCCGTGGTGATGCCGACGGGGGAAGGAAGTCGGCAGAACGCCCGCCACCGCAAAGGGCGACGTAAACCGACGCAGCGCGACGATTGTCTGTAGAGCACGCACCCGTCTGGATTGCCTATGGCCGTCATTCGCCACCAGCCTTACATCGACGGCCGCCGCGGCCTGGGCGGCACCTCGAAAAGGGCAAGATCACTCGCTCGAGGTTCGGCTAAGGCGTCGTTTCGCTCTCGCTGACGAACCCAATCAAGGCATTGGAAAATTTGGTCCGTAAGGATTCCGCAAGGAAGCTTGCGTTGATGGCGTTGAGGTTTGCCGCGACAAACTCGCGCGTCGTCCACCCAAAAACCGCGTCGAGCCTTTGATACTCTTGCCGAAGCGTCAAATCCGTCGGACCGCGAGCGTCAGTATTGATGGAGAGTGGGATGCCGGACTTGCGCAGCCGGTCGACTGGGTGGTCAGCGTAGGTCCGGAAGACGTCGATCTGGATATTGCACGAGGGGCAGACCTCAAGGTGCACGCCATGCTCGAGGAGAAGGTCGATGACGGCGGGATCCTCTATACTGCGCACACCGTGGCCGATGCGCCGAACACCCAGCTTGGCGACCACTTCTGCCACGCTCTCGGCGCCCGCAGCTTCACCTGCATGGGCCGTGACATTGACGCCTCTGTCGGCGGCGCGGCGGAACACCGGGATATGTTCGGCCAGTCCATAACCGGCCTCGTCACCGGCAAGGTCGATGCCGCCCACGCCCCGTGCCGCGTATTTTTCCGCGAGAGCCAGAATGTCAAAGCCCTGCGCAGTGTCATCGGGGCGAAGGGTGCAAAGGATGAGCCGGGCTTCGATGGGGTAGAGGGTCTTGCCCTCGTCGAGGGCCGCGAGGACGATTTCGACAACTTCATCGCTGCGAAGACCCTCGAGCTGATGAAGGTGCGGAGCGAAACGAATTTCGGCGTAAATGACGTTGTCTTCGGCCAGCTGGCGCATGAGGTCCATGGTGGCGACACGCAGGGCGTACCCGGTCTGCAACAAGGCCAGCGGCGCGGCGAGATAGCGGAAATAGTCGACGAGGTTGACGCATTTTTTAGGGGCAAGAAATTCGGAGCGGTACCGCTCCCGCGTCATCCCGGGCACGAGAGCGGCAACGGCTTCAAAGCTCATTGAGCAATCGAGGTGGAGATGGAGCTCGACCTTGGGCAGATCAGCGACGGGTGTGGTCTTGGCCTCGCTCATCGCACGCGCTCGCCGGTCGTCGCGTCAAACAGAAATGCACGCCTGGGGTCGAAGCTGGTCTCGAGAACAGTGCCACGGCCGACATCGCGAGCGTCGCGCATTTCGATCGTCAGAGGATAGGCACTGCCCGAGCCGACATAGGCGTAGGATGCCCCGCCAAGGTGCTCGACGAGATCAACCTTGAGGCTAAGCCGTGCATCCTGGTTCGGCGCAAAATGCTCCGGGCGAATGCCGAGCAGCAGTTTTTGGGCGGGCTGTGGCGCCGCAGCGAGCGTCAGAGGCACGGGGACATTGCCATGATCGGGGAGGCGGATCGTGCCATCGACGTCCGGCGCCGCGCGCAGGAAATTCATGCGCGGCGAACCGATGAAACCGGCGACGAACAGGTTTGCCGGATCGTCATAGAGCGATAGCGGCGTTCCTGCCTGCTCCACCCGCCCGGCGCGCAGCACCACGATCTTGTCGGCAAGGGTCATGGCCTCGACCTGATCGTGGGTCACGTAGATCATGGTCGCGCCCAGCTCGGCATGCAGTCGAGCGATTTCGAGCCGCATCTGCACCCGCAATTCGGCGTCGAGATTGGACAGCGGCTCGTCGAAAAGAAAGACCTCCGGCTGACGCACGATGGCTCTGCCGATCGCGACGCGCTGGCGCTGCCCGCCGGAGAGTTGCTTGGGTTTACGGTCGAGCAAATCGGTCAGATGCAGAGCGGCGGCGGCATCGGCCACCTTCCGGTCCACCTCCAGCCGCGGCACACCGTTCATCCTGAGCCCGAAGCCGATATTGTCGCGCACGCTCATATGCGGATAAAGCGCGTAGGACTGGAACACCATGGCGACGCCACGCTCGGAGGGATCCAGATCGGTAACATCGCGACTGCCAATGGCGATCTTGCCATCGGTGACGCTTTCGAGCCCGGCAATCATCCGCAACAGCGTCGATTTTCCGCAGCCCGAAGGGCCGACAAACACCACGAATTCGCCATCGGCGATATCGAGGTCGACCCCGTGGATGATCTGGGTTTGCCCGAAGGCCTTCTGCACGTTTGAAAGGGCAAGACCTGCCATGCTTGGCTCCTTCAGCCCTTGATCCCGGCGCCCGCCAGGCCCTGCACGTAGTAGCGCTGTAGGGGCATCAGCAAGGCGATTGGAATGAGGGCGGTAATCACCGAAACCGCAAACAATTGGTTCCAGATGGTCTGATATTGTTGCTGAAAGGCGGCCATGCCGACCTGGATGACCTTGAACTGCTGGCTGGGCATGGCCAGTAGCGGCCACAGAAAGGCCTCCCACTGGAAGATGAACAGCAGTAGCGCCGCACTGATGCAAGTAGGCAGCGACAACGGCACATAGATGCGCATGAGAATGTTGAGCCAGCTGACACCGTCGAGGCGTGCCGCCTCGGCATAGTCCTTCGGCACCTGGCTGAAGAACTGGTAGAACAGGAACACGGCCAGCCCATTGGCGACGCTGGGCACGATCAGCGCCGCTATATTGTCGAGCCACCCCAATTGCTGGGTCACCGTATAAAGCGGCAGGGCAATGGCCTCGAACGGCAGCATGAAGCTGATGATCACAGCCGAGAGGATCACCTTCTTTCCCTTGAACTCGAACATGGCGAAGGCAAAGCCTGCCGCCCCGTTGACGAGGAGGCCGGCGACCATGGTCACTAGCGCCACCAGCATGGTGTTGGCGATGATCTGCCCGAAGCCGCGCTCGAACACCCCAGTATAGGCTTCGAAAGTCAGTGGGCTCGGCAGCAGCGCCTGCGGTGTGAACGGAAAGATATCGGCAAACACGGCGCTATTGGGCCGCAGCGATGAGACCACGGCCCACCAGAGCGGCAGCACGAAGATGAAGGCGATGACCAGATAGGCCAGGTGCTTGAGCCCCAGGCCCAGCGCCCTTTTAGGCGCTATGTCGCGCGCGCTCATGAGCGGGCCTCCCGGTTCGACAGCAGCCGGAACTGCAGCCCCACGATGACAAGGAGAATGGCGACCACCACCACGATGACGGCCATGGCCCGCCCCATGTCTCCGAAGATGAAGCCGGACTTGTAGGCCTCGTACATCAGCACATTGGTGCTGTCGGCGGGCCCGCCCTGGGTCAGCATGAAGATCGGCGCGAACAACAGGAAATTGATGGTCACGTCGGCCACCAGCACGAAGAGCAGCGTCGGGCGCAGCAGTGGAATGGTGATGAAAATCAGCCGCTGCCAGGGTTTGACCCCGTCAATGCGCGCCGCGTCGTAGATTTCGGGTGCAATGGTTTGCAGCCCCCCGATGATGAAGATCATCCAGTAGGAAATGCCCTTCCAGGTGGCGATGGCAATGATCGAATAGAGCGCCAGGCTTTCCGAAGTGAGCCAGGGCTGCGCCGGTGCGCCGGCAATGCCGATCAGCCCGTTCACCAGCCCGTCCTGGCTGAGCATGATGCGCCAGATGATCACGGCGGTGGGCAGCGACACCCCGATGGGGATAAGAAACAGCACGCGATAAAGCGTGACCCCCTTGAAATTCTGCACATAGAGCAGCGCCAGCCCCAGGGCGAGGGCGATCTGGATGGGGTTGATCAGCAGGTTGAACCAGAAGGTCACCTGCATGGATTTCCAGAACGTCCGGTCGGTCAGCAGTGAGACATAATTGTCCAGCCCGACAAAGACCTGCTGGCCGCGCACCATGTTGAACAGGCTATCGCTGGCGGCCAGGGCCACCGGATAAAGTCTGAAAACGACAAGCCCGATCAGCGCTGGCGCCAGCAGGGCCGCAATGAGCAGAACTGGACTGCGCGATCGGGACATTGTCGTTTCCTCCAGGGGCGCCCGCGGGAGGTCGGGCGCCCGCTGATTGCTACTGCGCCACGCGCGAGGCGGCGGCCTCGAACTTTTGTACGGCGGTGGACAGCGCATCGGCAACCGGCACGCCATTGGCGATATCGACAAACGCGGTGCGGAACGCGTCCTGCAGCTGCCCATAGGCCGCCGTCACCGGACGAGCCACGGCGGTGTTCAGCGAGTCATAGACGCCCAGGCGGAAGACGTTCTGCGGGAAGGCGTCGTAATCGGGCGAGGTGCTGATGGTGTCGAGCAGCGGCGTATAGGTGGGCAGCTGCTGCAGGCTGTCGAACCAGGCCTTGGTACCGGCATCGCTGGTGGTCAGATAGCTGGCAAAATCCATGGCTTCGACCTGGTTGGCCGAGGCGGCATTGACGCCGACATACCAGGAACCGGTGGGGGTGACGACCGAGCCGCCCTCGAAATAGGGATAGGGGGCGACGCCGAAGTCGATATCGGTGGCGCCCAGGATTGGCAGGTTCCAGGTGCCGCCGGCGAACATGGCCAGCTGGCCATTGCCGAACAGCGAGGCGGCCTCGCCATAGCCCAGGCTCTTCGGGCTCACCGCCCATTCATTGTAGAGATTGCTCCAGAAGGTCGCGCCCTTGGTCCATGCCTCGCTATCGAGATAGCCTTTGGCGGTGTAGCCGTCCGGCCCGATCACTGGGCTGCCCAGCGACTCGCCGAACGGCTGCAGCTGGTAGAGCTCACCGAACTGCTCGACGGTAAAGCCATAGGTGGTGGTCCGGCCACCCTCGGACACCGTCAGCTTGCGCGCGGCATCGGCCACCTGTTCCCAGGTCCAGCGCTCGCTGGAGGCCAGCGTGTCGACCTCGGCCTGGGTGGCGCTCTCGCCCTTGGTCAGCCCGGCGGGCGGGGTAATGCCGGCGGCCTCGAACAGGGCCTTGTTGAAATACAGCACCTGCGCCGAATTGTTGATCGGCAGCGCATATTGGGTGCTTTCATACTGGCCGGCGGCCAGCGCACCGGGCACTAGCTTGCTGGTGTCAATCCCGGCATCGATGGGCGCAAGGAACCCGCGCGAGGCGTAGCTGGCCAGCAGCGGCGCATCGACATAGACTAGGTCGATCCCGGCATCGGCCGAGCGCAGGCGCAGTTCGGCGACCTGGAAGAACTGGGCGAACGGATAAGCCTGCAGGTTGATGGCGACCCCGGGATGATCGGCCTTGTAGGCATCGACCACGGCCTGCATCGCGGTGGTGTCGCCACCTTCGATGACGATCATGTTGAGCGTCTTGTCCTGGGCCAGCGCGGTGCCGGCGAGCAGGCTGGCCGCAATGCCGGCAGCGATGGCGAACTGGATAATCTTCATCTGGGGCACCCTTTATCGTGTTGAGGTCATGCGGCCGGCAGCCCAGCTCAGAGCCTGGGTCACCAGCGCGGCAAAGCGTTGCGCATCGGCCTTCACGGCCACGGCGAGATTCTTGATGCGCGTATCATGCGCCGCATCCTGCGGCCGCATGTCGATCAGCGTCTGCCCATAGCCGCCATCGGCGCCGACCAGCACTTCGCCCGGCCGCTCCACAAGCTCGAAGATGGTGGGGTCGATCAGCCAGGCAATGGCGCAGGGATCGTGCATGGGCGCGCCGGGTTTGTCGGCGCCGGCAAAATTGTAATAGGTGCCGCAGTAGAAATCCATGATGTCGGCCACCGGATTGCTTCCGGCCCGCGCCGCGCGGATCGCCGCCACGTCTTCGCGCCGCATCAGCGTCTGGTGCGTGGCATTGAGCCCGAACATCACCAGCTTGACGCCGGAGCGGAACACCATGCGCGCCGCCTCGGCATCGGCCCAGATATTGAATTCGGCCGCCGCGGTGACATTGCCCTCGGTGGCCGAACCACCCATGAACACCACTTGTTTGATCGTCTGGGCCAGGCTCGGTCGCAGCGCCAGGGCCAGCGCCAGATTGGTCATCGGCCCGATCACCACCAGGGTGATTTCCCCCGGTGCCGCCTCGACCCGTTCGATGATGGCCTCGACCGCGTGCTGCCTCTGGGCCGCACTGCTGGCGGGCGGCAGTTCTTCGCCGGCGCTATCGAGCCCGCTGGGCCCGTGGAATTCGGCCGGAAAGGCGTAGCGGTGCAGCAGCGGCGCTTCGGCGCCAGCATAAACCGGCACATTGAGCCCGAACGCATCGACGATGCGCAGCGCATTATTGGTCGTATGGCTCAAAGGCGCATTGCCGCACACGGTGGTAATGGCTTCGAGCTGGATCGAAGGATGCCATGCGGCCAGCAGGATGGCCGCCATGTCGTCATGGCCGGGATCGCAATCGATGATGATACGGTGGGTGACACTCACAGCGGCAGACTCTTCCATGACCTAGTTTTGCTGAGGTAATTCCGCGGTGACCAGAAACCCTGACCTCCGCTGTAACTCCCTCCAAAAGTTCGGTTGACGCTAGGGCAGATGACAGAAGTGCAACAGCAGACTATTTTACCTTTCGATTGACTTTTCCTGAGGCAAACCATGCTGCACCTGCTCAATGCTATGCGCGCATTCGAGGTCGCTGCGCGTCTCGGCAGCATTCGACGCGCTGCCGAGGAGCTGCACGTCTCCGATGGAGCGGTGAGCCGCCATATCAAAAATCTTGAAGATGAGCTTGGAGTGCCCTTGTTTGAGCGCGGTAATCGTTCGCTGCGTCTCACCCCGGCGGCCGCCACCTTCGCCGCCACGCTCACCGAGGCGCTGGCCTCGATCAATCGCGGCACCGAGCACCTCAAGGCGCTGCATGATCAATCCACCATCATGCTGACGGCGCCGGATACGTTCCTGCTGCGCTGGTTGGTGCCGCGCCTGCAAAGCCTTGAGAAGGCGCTTGGCGGAGTGTCGGTGCGGATCACCACCTGGACGCGCGAGATCAACCCGGCCGATCGCTCCATCGATCTTTACGTGGGCGTCGGCAAGCTGCTCGATATTCCTGGCATGGTGGTGGCGCCGGTGGCGCCGGAAACCTTCGGGCCCGTGCTCAGCCCAATGATCGCCCCAGGCCGGCGCATCGACTCCGAGGCGATGTGGACCCTGCCGCGCCTCGATATTCGCTGGCCACCGGACATGTGGACCAATTGGGCCCGGGAGGCGGGCGTGGTGCTGCCGCCGCGCGATTGTGTCTGGTATGACAGCCTCTCTTTCAGCGTGCAGGCGGCAGAAGCAGGGCAGGGGGTAGCAATCGGTCCGGGGCCTGCTGTCTGGGACGCACTCGAGCAAAATCGCCTTGTTGCCCCACTCGGCATGGCCAAACGGTCGGGCTACTGGTTCCTGGCCTGGCGGGAAGATCGCTCCAATAGGATGATGCAAACCGTTCGACGGTGGTTCGAGACGGAGATGGCGCGGGGTCTCAAATTTGAGGATCGCTCTGCCGTGTAGGCCCGCAGAGTTGACGGCGCCGCGCAAGGCAATCGCGGCCAATCATTGTTGTCCGGGAACGTGTTCCTTCCCAGCCGTTTTCGTTTCGGTAGCCGGCCCCTTCAATCCGCGTAAAATACCGTCTCCGTCGGCTTTGTGCAGCATGATCCTGAGGTCCCGGTCAGCCAACATTTATGACCTGTGTTGTTTCGCCCGAATGGGCGAAGTGATCCGGGAAAGTCTCTTTGACGCCGCTCCGTCCCTTTGGCGTCTGCTGGTATGATCTCACCTGTTGGCCAAGGCACGGCGCCGCCAGGTGCCAGTAAGCGAATAGCCGCTTGACAGTCGTTATAACGTCATAACACTCTAGTGACGCTGCGGGTTGGAGAAGCCGCGGCTTAAGGATGGGAGAATGGTCGTGAACTTACGCAACGGTTGGCGCTTCGCTTTTGCAGCGACGCTCATGATGTCGAGTGCAGCGGTTTCTCAGGCTGCCGAGATTTCTTTTTTGACTCACTGGGGGCCCGACACAGTGGCGCTGCTCGACGCAGCCATCGAAAAATACGAGGCAGCCAACCCCGGCGACACCGTTACAGTGCGGGCGGTGCCGTTCGGTGACCTGCTGACCACGCTACGCACCTCTGGCGGCGGTGCGGGCGGGGCGACCATCGCGGGCATTTACGACGCCTGGCTCCCGGACCTGGCTCGCGACAAGCTGGTAAGCCCGGCAGGCGACGATATTGCCGCCGACACCAAGGCAAACTGGCCGGCCGGCGTGGTCAGCGCGGCGTCGGTGGGCGATTCACTCTACGGCATTCCCAACGAGATCGACGTCTATGCGCTCAACTATAACAAGCGCCTGTTCGATGAAGCCGGTATCACGGCACCGCCGGCGACCTGGGAAGAGTTCCTGGCCGCAGCCGAGAAACTCACGGACAAGTCCAAGGGCCAGCAAGGCTTTGGCCTGATCAACTCCTGGGCCGCAGGCGTGTTACACCCCTTCGCCTCGCTGCTTGTTTCCAACGGCGGCGATCTTATCGTCGATGGCAAGCCGGTACTCGACAGCGAAGCGGCCAAACAGACATTCGACCTCTATGAGAAGCTCATAACCTCGGGCTACTCCGATCCGGCCATGGCAACGGCCGACGCCAATACCACCGGCCCATTCCTCGACAACTTCGTTTCCGGCAAGACCGGCATGATCATCATGGCCAACTGGTGGGAATCCGCTCTCAAGGCCGGCATGGGCGATGCCTTTGCCGATATCGCCACCGCGCCCATTCCGGTTGGTCCTTCGGGTGACACCGCCCGTTCGATCTCCTATTCCTGGATGACCGTTGTGAACGCGCAGGCCAGCGCTGAGGAGCAGGAAACCGCCTGGAAATTCCTGTCCTGGCTGAATGGCCCGGATTCCGGCGAGAACGGCGCCTCGGCCATGGGCGACATCCTGATGTCCATGGGCATCCTGCCTTCACGCACCTCGGACGTGACCGCTTTTGGTGACCGGTTGGCCAGCGATCCTTTCCTTTCCGGCTATACCGAGACCTTGGCTGATGCCAAGCCGTTCCCGGTGGTTTTGGGCGGTCAGGAATTTTCGGAGGCGCTGCAGCAGACCCTCGAGGCCATGCAATTCGGACAGCTGACCGCTGCGGAAGCCCAGGCCAATGCACAATCCGACGCTACTGAAATCCTGGCGCGCAACGCGCAGTAGTTCGCACTCTCCAGAGACGGGTGGGGCCCTGACTCCACCCAGTCTTTCCTCACGATAGAGCCCCCCAATGATTGGCCGCTACCGTCGCTCGACCATAGGCATGCTTGCACCTGCCACCGGGCTTATCGCGCTATTCGTGTTCGTGCCCATGGTGCTGACCATTGGGCTGTCCTTCACGCAATGGTCGACACAAACCGGTTTTGACACGGCGCGCTTTGTCGGCATTGCCAACTTTGCCGATCTGCTGGGTCCCACCTCGATCGGTCGCGACTTTCGCGCCGCCTTCATCAACACGGGCATCTATACCGGTCTTTCGGTGGCGCTGATCCTACCGCTTTCGGTGCTGCTTGGGCTTCTGGTGCATCAGACCTTTGCGCCTGGCGGCATCCTGCTGCGAACAGTATTATTCTCGACCTATATGGTGCCCATGATCGCCGTGGCGCTCGTTTGGTCCAAGCTTTATTCGCCAACAGAGGGGCCGATCAACCAGATGTTGGGCTGGGTCGGCATTCCGCCGCAGACCTGGCTCTCCGCGCCCAATACCGCGTTGGTTTCGATCGTCATCCTCAATGTTTGGCAGCAGGTGGGTTACTTCACAGTTCTGGCGGTAGCCGGACTGACTCAGATCCCGCCCTCGTTATATGAAGCCGCAAAGGTCGATGGTGCCTCCGCCTGGGTGCAGTTCTGGCGGATAACCCTGCCGCTCCTGCGCAACACCTTGCTGTTCTCGGCTGTCATCGCCGTCATCAATGCAGTTCAGGTCTTTGAGCCGGTGGCGCTGATTACTCAGGGCGGGCCGGTCAATTCCACGAATGTGCTGACCTATCATATCCGCCGCGTTGGCATCGAGCGCGCCCAGGGTGGGTTGGGCTCTGCCATGGCGGTAACGCTCATGCTCTCATTGATCGTGGTCATCGTGCTGTTGTTCGCATTGTTGCGAGATCGGGGAGAACAACGATGATCGGTGGCGCGCAGTTCTATCGACGCCATGCACGGACTTGGCAGGAGGGTGCCCTTACCCTTGTTATCATCGCCATTGCGGTGTTCGCGGCCTTCCCGCTGGCCTGGATGGTGCTATCGAGCCTGAAGACCCCCCAGGAGAGCATGCAGGTGCCTCCGGTCTGGTGGCCCGGTTCGCCCAATCTCGATGCCTATTCCCAAGTTGCCGCTGTGGTCGGACTGGGTCGCTCGTTCCTCAATTCCTTCTTCATCGCTCTGGTGACCACCACCGCAATCGTGGTCACCAGTCTCATGGCGGGCTACGCCTTTGCCAAATACCGCTTCAAGGGTCGCGATTGGCTCTTCGCAGCGCTCATCGGCACCATGTTCTTGCCGCCCATCGTGACACTGATCCCGCTCTACCGCATCACCGGCTATCTCGGTCTCAATGCCAGCCTGTTCGGCGTTGTCGTTCCCAATCTCGCCAACGCCTTCGGCATCTTTCTCATGCGTCAATACATCAAGGGCGTTCCGGACGACCTGATCGACGCGGCTCGGGTGGATGGGGCGTCCGAGCTCACCATTCTCTTCAAAATCGTGGCGCCTACCGTGTTGCCGGCTATTGCGGCGCTGACGCTCTTTGCCTTCGTCTATCACTGGAACAGCTATCTCTGGCCGTTGACGGTTTTGCAGGGCAACACCGACCAGTATCCGATCGTCATCTCGCTGAGCCGGCTTCTCAGCTACAATCGAGGCGCTATGAATACCGGCCTCGTCATGGCGGGGGCGACGCTGGCGGTACTGCCGCCGGTCGTGCTCTTTGTGTTCCTGCAGCGCTTTTTCGTCGACTCCATAGTTGCCACGGGAGTGAAGGGATGAGCGCCATCCTTGCCATAGACCTTGGTGGCACCCGCTGTCGCATCGGCTTTGCCCAAAGTGCCGATCCGGCAGCAGTCAAGCTGGTTGACGATGTGCCGGCGCCTCCGAGCCGAGAGGACTTCGTGGGCCTCGTGGCGCAGCGCCTCAAAGCGCATGAGGCGAGCCGGCTGGGCCTCGGCATTCCCGGCCTGGCACAGGGCAGCATATGCCGGTGGGTTCCCAACCTCTCCTATCTCGACGGGCTCGACCTGGAGGTGGCGTTCCCGGATGTGACGGTCGGCCTGGGCAATGATGCACAGCTCAGCCTGCTTGCTGAGATGCACACCGGAGCAGCACGTGACATGAAAGATGCCGTGCTTTTGGCCATTGGCACGGGTATCGGGTCCGCCGTGCTGGCCTCGGGCACGATCATCTCTGGCCAGGGCGGCGGCGCCTGTTCTTTCGGCTGGGCTACGGCGGCGCTGGACGACGCTGGTGAGAATACGAGCGGTTGGCTCGAAAGGCAGGCGGCGGGGCGCACTCTTGACCGGGCTGCTGCTCGGCTCGGGCTCACTGACGGCAAGGCACTCATTGGAGCAGCACGTGCCGGCAAGGCCGAGGCAGCGGCGGCGCTAGAGCGTCCCATGCATGCTCTGGGCACCGCAATCGGAGCGGCGGTGGCGCTGCTCGACCCGTCAGCAATAATCATTGCGGGCGGGGTGGCGGATGCGTTCGACGTCATCGGCCCGATGCTGCGCCGACACGTGGACCGATGCATACCGCCCCATTTGCGGGGTGTCCGAATAGTGCCGGCTGTGCACGGGTCGAAGGCGGGGCTCGTCGGAGCCGCCTTTGCAGGCGCGCTTGGCGCAAGCTGGAGGAGGACAGCATGAGCGACGAACCTACGGGCCTGGTGCGGCCTGACCGTCGCAGGCCTGAGCCGCTCTGGCATCAGGCTGAGATGGCGCTGCGCGATCTTATCGACCAGGGAGAATGGGGCGCAGGGTTGCAGATCCCCAATGAAGACCGGCTCTGCGAGATGCTCGGCATTTCCCGCATCACCCTGCGCCACGCGCTGCGAAATCTCGAGGAAGCAGGTATGCTGCGGCGCGAGCACGGCCGCGGCACCTTCGTGCGCTCAGCTACCATGGTGGCTGGTGTACGTGGGCTCACCAGCTTCACCGACGAGATGCAGTCCCTCGCCCTGTCGCCGGGAACGCGCCTTCTGGCGGCCTATACCATTGCCGCTACGGGGGAGATTGCCCGGGCGCTCGAGATTCCCGAGGGTGAGATGGTGGTGCAGTTGCGGCGCTTGCGACTCGGAAATGGCGATCCCATCGGCATCCAGACAACCCATTTGCCGGCCGCGCGCGCGCCCGGGCTTTTCGAAGCCGCGTCAGAGATCGGCTCGCTCTATCGCTGGCTCAAGGACAATGCCGGCATTGTCCCGGTCAAGGCCAAGGAAGTCTATCGCGTCGGGGCAGTTGCATCGGGAGATGCCGCCGATCTCGAACTGCCTGTCGGCACACCCGCCTTCGAAGTCGAACGCATCACTTTCGACCAGCGCAGCCCCTTCGAATTCGCGGTCTCCACCATGCGGGCCGACCGCTACGAAATTCGCTCAACCCTCTACGTCTAGTTTTGAAAGGCCAGACCCGATGTCCACTCTCTTCATTTCCAAGCTCGCGGCAATCGCCGAAAAGACGGCCGGCGAAAACGAAGCCGCATTCGAAGCTGCCTCCAAGGCCATGAGCGAAACCCTCGCCAATGGCGGCCTCGTGCATCTCTATGGCTCGGGCCATTCAGTGTTGCCGGTGCAGGAAACCTACCCGCGCTATGGCTCCTATCTGGGCTTCAATCCGCTGACCGACCCGCGCGTCATGTGGCACAACATTCTGGGGGCCGGCGGTGTGCGCGAATTGCTCTGGCTCGAACGCACAGAGAAATACGCTGAGAAGTTCCTCGATCATCAGCCGCTCAATCCCGGTGATACTATTGTCATTTTCGGCCATTCGGGCAGCAATGCCTCGGGCATCGATACCGCCCTCTACGCTAAGGAACGCGGTCTCACCGTGATCGCCATCACGGCGAAGTCCAATGCCAGCAAGCCGGCGACACATAGCTCCGGAAAACGCCTGCCGCATGCGGCCGACATCGTCGTCGATACCGGCGCGCCGGTCGAAGATGCCATCGTTCCGATCGAGGGCTGGAGCCGCCCGGTTTCGGGCTCCTCGACCGTGCTTGCAATGATCATGATGCACGAACTGGTATCGCGCACCGCCCAGAAGCTGGCGGAAAAAGGCATTGAGCTGCCGGTTTTCGCCTCGCCGACCATCCCCGGTGTGACGCTGCATGACACTGACATCATCTACGGTCAGTATCGGGAGAAGATGATCGACGCTCAGTCCAGGCACTTGGCCCAGTTCAAAAAAACCATGGCCAATGAAGGCTGACAGTAACCGGGGTGAAGGGACGGTGCGCGATTGCCTTGCCGCCGTCTCTATCGCCTGCTGGTCCGCTTTATGCATTTTTAGGAGGTCGCGATGCCGTTCCCAATGGTCGTCTTCCTCTCCCCCTTAATCGCCAGCCTTGCATGCCCCCTGTGACCAAGGGACCAGAGACAGGGCGGGGTTAACCGCCTAAGGTGCTTGGGCGAGTCAGGGGAGGGCACTATGGACGGGCGCGTCGAGTCTTTGCTGGATCGGGCGATGGAGCATGCCGGCGACAATGCCAGCCTCTCCCGTTTCCTGGTCGAAGCCATCCGTGCCGCCGATCCCGACGATCTCTCGCGCGCCGATATGGCGGTACTGATGGCGGCCTTCGGGCATGCCCATGAGCGTCTTCTCGCCGGTTCCCTCGATAGCACCCGCATCGAGGCGACCCCGCCGCAAAAGCTGGGCGATCCGCTCATTCTCGACATCATCTGCCCCGACATGCCCTTCATCGTCGACAGCGCCCTTGCGGCGCTCCGGGCTATGGGTGGAGCGGTGCGGCTCTTCGCCCATCCGGTGGTGCGCGTTGCCGGGGGTAAGGTCATGGGCGACACCGGCGCTGCGGTCAGCGTCCTGCACATCCATAGCGACCCCGTTGTCGACAGCGATGCCCTGATTGCCGAACTGCGCCGCACGCTCGACGACGTGCGGCAGGCCGTGCGCGACTGGCAGCCGATGCTGGAGCGCGTGCTCAAGGCCATGGCCGGGCTCGCCCCCGCCAAACCGGCATTGCGCGATGAGGGGCAGCGCTTCCTCGAATGGCTCACCGAGCACAATTTCACCTTTCTCGGCCTGCGCGAATATCGGCTGGTGGGCGACGCGCTCGAACCGGTGGACGGCACCGGTCTCGGCATCATGCGCGATGCCGCGCTCAAGGTTGTGCGCAGCGGTCCCGATTATGTCGACAGCACCCCGCAACTGGTCGACTTCGTCAATGGCCAGGAACCGGTTCTGGTCACCAAGGCCAATCTGCGGGCCCGCGTCCACCGCCGCGTGCACATGGACTATGTCGGCGTAAAACTCTTCGACGAGCGCGGCCAGGCATCAGGCGAGCTGCGGATCGTGGGCCTGTTCACCGCCCAGGCCCTGTCCACGCCACATACCGATGTGCCCCTGATCCGCCGCAAGATCGCCGAGGTCATGCGCCGTTCCGGCGTCGATCCGCTCGGCCATGCCGGACGCACTCTGCTCGGCGCTCTCGATGCCCATCCGCGCGACGAACTCTTTCAGATCGACATTGCTCAGCTGGCCGAATTTGCCGAGGCCATCGCCGCGCTCTATGATCGACCCCGCGTTCGCGTCCTGCCGCGCATCGACCGCTTCGACAATTTCGTCTCGGTCCTCGTCTATGTGCCGCGCGACCGCTATGACGGCGCCATCCGCGCCCGCATCACCCAGTTCATTGCGCAGGCCTATGACGGGCGCGTTTCCGCCTTTTATCCGCACTTCCCCGAGGGCGAACTGGTTCGGCTGCACGTCATTGTCGGCCGCGTCGGCGGTTCCACGCCGCAGCCCACCCGTCAGGCGCTCGAATCCGGTGTCGAGGCCATGCTGCGCGATTTCTGGGATCGCCTCGTCGTCGCTGCGCCCGATCCTGGCGCCATCAGCGATTTCCGCCAGGCCTTTTCGGCCGCCTACCAGTCACGCAGCACCATCGAGGATGCCCTGGCTGACATCGCCGTTTTCCGTGCGCTGCCCGATGGCGATGTCGCCATCCGCCTGCGCCAGCGCGCCGGAGCGGAAGGGGCGCTCGGGCTGAAATTCTACCACCGCGCCACCGCCATTCCGCTTACCGACCGCGTGCCCATGCTCGAGCATTTTGGCTTCCGCGTCATCGACGAGCGCACCTATACGATCGTGCCGCGTGACGGCATTCCGCTCTATCTGCATGACATGGTGCTCGAGCCGGCCAGTGGTCGCGCCCTCGACGTTGCCGCTCGCGGCCCCGCCATCGAAGCAGGCCTGATGGCAGTATGGTCCGGCGCGGCAGAAAGCGACCAGCTCAATACCCTCGTCACAGAGGCTGGGCTCGACTGGGTCGACGCTGCCCTGCTGCGCGCCCTGTCGCGCTATCTGCGCCAGGTCGGCACCTCATATTCGCAGCGCTATATCGCCCAGGTCCTGGTCAACCAGAGCCCGGCGGCGCGGGCCCTCTGCGCGCTCTTTGCCGCCCTTCACGATCCGGCGCAAGCCAATGGCGAGGCCGCGGCGGAAGCCGCGCGTGCCGAGATCGCGGCTGCGCTCGAGACCATCTCCTCGCTCGACGAAGACACCATCATTCGTCGCTTCCATAATCTCGTGGAGGCAAGCCTGCGCACCAATGCCTGGCAGCGCGATGAAGCCGGCGAGCACCGGCCGGCCCTGGCCATCAAGTTCGACAGCCACCGCGTCGAGGGCATGGCCGCCCCGCGCCCCTATCGCGAAATCTATGTCTATTCACCCCGCGTCGAGGGCATCCATCTGCGCTTCGGTGCCATTGCCCGCGGCGGCCTGCGCTGGTCCGATCGGCCGGAGGATTTCCGCACCGAAGTGCTGGGTCTGGTCAAGGCGCAGCAGGTCAAGAACGCGGTCATCGTGCCGGTCGGCGCCAAGGGCGGCTTCGTGCCCAAGCGCCTCACCTCCGGCATGTCGCGTGACGCCTTCATGGCCGAAGGCACCGAAAGCTACCGCATTTTCATCGGGGCCCTGCTCGATATCACCGACAATCTCGTCGATGGCGCCGTGGTACCGCCGCCCTCGACAATCCGCCGCGATGGCGATGACCCCTATCTCGTCGTCGCCGCCGACAAGGGCACGGCCCAGTTCTCCGACACAGCCAATGCCATTGCCGTCAGCCGCAATTTCTGGCTCGGTGATGCCTTTGCCTCCGGCGGCTCGGCCGGCTATGACCACAAGAAAATGGGCATCACCGCCCGTGGTGCCTGGGAAGCGGTCAAGCGCCATTTCCGCGAGGTCAATCGCGATATCCAGGCCGAGCCATTCACCGTGGCCGGTGTTGGCGACATGAGCGGCGACGTCTTCGGCAATGGCATGCTGTTGTCGCGCGAAATCCGTCTCGTCGCCGCCTTCGATCACCGCGACATCTTCATCGACCCCAATCCGGACGCCATCACCAGCTTTGCCGAGCGCCAACGCCTTTTCGCCCTGCCGCGCTCCAGCTGGCAGGATTATGACAAGTCCCTGATTTCCCAAGGCGGCGGCGTTTTCTCCCGCTCGGCCAAATCCATTCCGCTATCGCCCGAAATCCGGGCGCTGCTCGGCCTCGATCTACCTTCGGCCACTCCGGCCGAAATCATGCGCGCCATTCTCTCCGCGTCCGTCGACCTTCTCTGGTTCGGCGGCATCGGCACCTATATCAAGGGCCCGGGCGAAGACGACGCCGCCGTCGGCGACCGTGCCAATGACGCCATTCGCGTCACCGCCGAGCAGGTGCGCGCCCGCGTGGTGGGCGAGGGCGCCAATCTCGGCGTCACCCAGCGCGGCCGCATCGCCTATGCCCTGGGCGGCGGGCGCATCAATACCGATGCCATCGACAATTCCGCCGGCGTCAATTCCTCCGACCTTGAGGTCAATATCAAGATCGCCCTGGCGCCCATCCTCGCCTCGGGCCAGTTGGACCAGGCGGCGCGCAACACCTTCCTCGCTGCCATGACCGACGAGGTTGCCGCGCTCTGCCTGCGCAACAATTACCTTCAGACCCTCGCGCTCTCGCTCACCGAACGGCAGGGCCTCTCGGCGCTGCCCGGCCAGCGCCTGCTGATGGATGGGCTTGAAGCAGATGGCCACCTTGATCGCGCTGTCGAGTTCCTGCCCAGCGACGCCGTGCTCACCCAGCGCGCCGCCGAGGGCAAGGGCCTCAGTCGCCCGGAGCTGGCGGTGCTGCTCGCCTATGCCAAGCTCAATCTCTACGCCGACCTGCTCGCCGGCACCGCCATCGACGACGATTATCTCGCGGGCGAACTGCCGCGCTATTTCCCGCCCACGCTCAACCGAACCTATCCCGATGCCGTGCAGACCCATCGCCTCCGGCGCGAAGTCATTGCCACGGTCCTCGCCAACGCCATGATCAATCGCGGCGGTCCCGCCTTCGTGGCCGAACTGATGGCCGCCACCAGCGCCAGCGCCGGCGAAGTCGCCCTGGCCTTCGCCGCGGTGCGTGATATCTACGGCCTGACCGATCTCAATGCCGGCATCGATGCGCTGGATGGTGTCGTCCCCGGTGGGGTGCAACTGGCGCTCTATGGCCAGGTCGCGGCCCTCCTGCGCCAGGAAGTGCTCTGGTTCCTCCGCAATACCGATATCGCCAGCGACGTTGCCGGCCTCGTCAGCCGCTACCGGAGCGGTGTCGAGCGCCTGCGCCTGGCCACCGATCTCTTGCCGGAAGCGCAACGCCAGGCCCTTGACGCCCGTACCCGCGGTCTCACCACCCACGGCGTCCCGGAGATGCTGGCCACAGCTATCTCCGAATTGCCATTGCTCGGCCATGCCAGCGATATCGTGTTGGTTGCCGAGCGCAGCGGCGTCGATATCGAAACCGCCGCCACCGCCTATTTCGCCGCCGCCGATCTCTTCGATCTCTTCCGCATCATCGAAGATGGCCGTGCCATCGTGCTGGAAGACCGTTTCGACCGCATGGCGCTGGACCGGGCGCTGGCCAATATCATGCGCGCCTTGCGCGACGTCACGGCAGACGTCCTCGCCTCCGGCTCCCTCGACGCCTTCCGCACGCAACGCGCTGTCGCCGTCGATCGCACTGTGGCGGCAGTCCGGGATCTAACCTTGGGCGGCGTCACCGTCTCCCGCCTCAGCGTCGCCGCCGGCCTTCTCGCCGATCTGGCGCGGGAGATGTGAGAACCGGCCTAATGCAGCAGCGCCGGCTCCACCGGCGTTGCCGGGCCCGACCCGATTTTCGGTCCGGCCCAGAACACCACGTAAAGCAGTTCGCGCCCGGAGGCGTCGGTGATCTCGATGGAGCGCGGAAGGTCCATTTCCCCGCCTTCGCCCGCGACGCGGTCGATGATGGCGCGGCCGATTTCGGCGGCATTCTGCTCGGCGGCCTCCAGATTGGCATGTTCGCTGCCATCCGGGTCGCGGATCAGTTCCTTGTCGGTGCGGTAGTGAAAGAAGTAGCGGGGCAAGATCCTCTCCAGATGAGCGGGAGAACGCAACGCGGCTGAGGCCGTTGCATCGGGCCGAGTCGGTCGCAGTCTTGCACCTTGTGCCGGGTCAGTCGAGCCCGCCGGGCTGGTGATAGCCATGCCGGTGCCACATAAGCGGCTGCCGCTCGGTTGCAGTCTCGGCCTCGATGATGGCGCCGGCAAACAGCACATGCGTGCCTGTTTCCATCGCCCCGATCACTTCGCAATCCAGCGCCGTCGCCGCGCCAAGCAGCATTGGCTGGCCCGAAGGCCACTGGCCCCATTGCCCATGCGTGAACCGGTGTTCGGCCGCCACCTTGCCGGCAAAGGCATCGGCCACCGCCGTCTGGTCGCTCGCCAGCATGGCCAGCGAAAACCCGCCAGTGCGCGCGATGAGATCGGCCAGCCGGCTGACGATATCCACCGAGATCAGCAGCGCCGGCGGGTGCGCCGACAGTGACATCACCGAGGTCATCGTGCGCCCCACGCGCTCATCGCCGCGCCGCGCCGTCACCACATGAACCGTCGATGCCATGCCCGACATAGCCGCGCGAAACTCGGCATCGCTGACGGTGGGGCGGCGAAGCGGGCGGAGCGCCATGGTGTCGGGCAGGTCGAATTCGGGCATGAGCGTAGTCATCGCGCAGAGTCGCTATCGGTGCAAACGAAGTTTGGTCTTGCCCGCGCGGGGCAAGACCGGAACTGTCGGGTCAAGAACAAGATCAGCCGAGATTGGCTTCGGCGAACTCGTAATTGGCCAGCTTTTCGAGGAAGTTGCTCACATAGTCCGGGCGACGATTGCGGAAATCGACATAGTAGGAGTGCTCCCACACATCGAGCCCGAGCAGCGGCTTGCCTTCGCCCGTGGCCAGCGGATTGGAGCCGTTCGGGGTCTTGGTGGTCTTGAGCTTGCCATCTGTGCCCAGCACCAGCCAGGCCCAGCCCGACCCAAACTGGGTGGTGGCGGCAGTCTTGAAGCTCTCCTTGAAGGCGTCGACCGAGCCGAAATCCTCGACGATCTTGGCTTCGAGCTTGCCCGGCAGCGCGCCGCCCTTCGGCGACAGCGCCTGCCAGAAGTGAATGTGGTTCCAATGCTGGCCGGCATTGTTGAAAACCGGGGCCAGATCCGCCTTGTCCTTGGCAAAGGCGACGATCTCTTCGAGCGACTTGCCCTGCAGGTCCGGATTCTTCTCCACGAAGCCGTTAAGCGCCGTCACATAGGCCTGGTGGTGCTTGCCATGGTGCAGCTCCAGCGTTTCCTGGCTCATGCCGCGCTCGGCGAGGGCGTTGACGGAATAGGGCAGGGTGGGCAGCGAGAAGCTCATTTCGGGTTTCCTTTCGGTCGATTCCGGCCGCTGCGACATCGTCGACCGGCCGGTGCCTTGCGTTTTTGGCGCGAGGCGTTTAATTTCCAAGCAATGGCTTTGAAAACCCTTTCCGCTGATATGTCAAGTTCGACCTTGGAAAATGCGTCCTGGTCTCCCCGCAATCCTGCCGAGCGGGTGCTGATGACGCTCAAGATGCAGGGCGGCCTCTCCGCCGCTGCTTTGGGCGAGCGGCTCGGCACCTCGGGCGAGGCGGCGCGCCAGCAATTGGTGCGCCTTGCCGAAGAAGGTCTGGTCGAGCCACAAAGCGTGCCCGCCGGCGTTGGCCGCCCCACCCAGGTGTGGAGCCTCACCGCTGCGGCGCAGGCGCGCTTCCCCGATACCCATGCCGCGCTTACCGTCCAATTGCTCGATATCGTGCGCAGCCATCTCGGCGATGCGGCACTCGACGCCATCATTGCGGCGCGCGAGGCCGACACGCGCCGGGCCTATCTCGCCGCCACCGCGAACGCCGCCACTCTCAAGGACCGTGTCGCCGCCCTGACTGAATTGCGCAGCGCCGAAGGCTATATGGCCGCCTGGACCGAACAGCCCGATGGCTCGCTCTTGCTCATCGAAAATCACTGCCCGATCTGCGCAGCCGCCACCGCCTGCCAGAATTTCTGCCGCGCCGAAATCGACGTGTTCCGTAGCGTTCTGGGTCCTGGCGTGGACGTCGAGCGACAGGATCATATCGTCAGCGGCGGCCGCCGCTGCACCTATTCCATCAAGGCCACCGACCATGTCTCTGCCTGAGCGTCCGCCCGAACTTACGCGCCTCACCCGCATCGGCTGGGACACGCCGGACGGCCTTGACGAGACCATGATCCGCGCCGTTGTCGATGAATTCTATGCCAGGGCCCGCCGCGACGACGTCGTCGGCCCGGTATTCAATCGCGTCATCCCCGACGCCGAATGGCCTTCTCATCTCGCCAAGATCGCCGATTTCTGGTCCGCCATGTTGCTCGGGACCGGCCGTTTCACTGGCCGCCCCATGCCCAAGCACATGGCCATTCCCGAACTGGGCGATGCCCATTTCATGCGCTGGCTGCGCCTATTCCGCGAAACGGTCGAAGAGCTCTGCCCACCCGCGATCTCAGCGCTTTTCATCGAACGCTCCGAACGTATCGGCAATTCTTTCCGCATGAACATCGCCATGCGTCGTGGCGAGGATATTGCCCATATGGGCCCGCTCAAGCGCGAATCCTCGCCCATCTGGAAACCGGAATGACCCGTCCCGGGCAGTGAGGCTTGCCTGTGTGGCTGACGACATCGCACACCAAACACGACGCGGCTCCTCCCCTTTTGCAGCGGAATGTTCACTTTGAGCGCGTTGAGAGGCGCTTCAGCTTCGGCGCCTGCTCTCCCTCCCCCTTCTACAGGGGGAGGTTAGGTGGGGGTGCTGCAGGTTCAGCAAACCCCCACCGGCGAACGGCCATCTCCAGGCGGTGCCCCACCTACCGCCAAACCCTCTCCAGCAGTTCCCGCGACCTGCGCACGTCTTCTTCGGTTTGTGCAATCAGCGCCGCGACGGTCTCGAACCGGCGCATCTCGCGCAGTCGGGTCAGAACCCGCAGCGCCAGCCTTTGCCCATAGAGGTCGCCTTCAAAATCGTGGATGAACACTTCCACCCGTGTGCTGGTGACATCCCCGAATGTAGGATTGAGCCCGATGCTGCACGTGGCGCCAAGCAGCTTCGAACCGTCCTCCAGATGCACCTGGCAGCAATAGACCCCGTCCGCCGGCAGCGGCGCTGACACCGCGTCCACGGCCAGGTTTGCGGTGGGAAATCCGAGAATCCGGCCGCGCTTGTCGCCATGCACCACCGTGCCCTCGATGCTGATATCGAGGATTTCAGGATGCGCGGGAAAGGCCAAGATACTGGCTCTGGTGAAAGACCAGCGGGGCGACATTGGGGAACACGGTGGTCTTGTGCACCTCGAAAAGGATGATCAAATGGTCGCCGCCCTCCAGCCGCGCATGGATGCTGCAGTCGAGCCACAGCGTCGCCCCGTCGATAAACAGCGCGCTGCCTTCGCCCCGGGCCAGCGCAACGCCGGCAAAGCGCTCGCCGTTGCGCGAAGACAATTGCCGCGACAGCCGTTCCTGATCGGCGGCGAGAATGCTGAGGCCGATGCGCGGCAGGCGGTCTAGCCTGGGCCAGGTGGTGGACTGGCGCGCCACGCATACCGAAACCAGCGGTGGATCCAGCGACACCGAACTGAACGAATTGACGGCAATGCCCACCGGCCCGTCATCGTCCTCTGCGCACATGGCGACGACACCAGTAGGAAAAAGCGAGAAAGCCCGGCGCAATGCCGCTGCAGCCTCTTGATCCAACATCTCCACCCCTTGTAGTCAAATTTGATTATTTGAGATGACGCTAATCCATTTGTAAAAGGGTGGCAAGCATCAGCTCTGGCCATCACCTTGGAGACGCGTCATGTCCAACATCACCCGCCTGGTCGTGCTCGGCGCCGTGCGCCAGTTCGAACCGGTGCATGGCTACTTCCTGCGCCGCGAGCTGATGACCTGGCATGTCGACGAATGGGCCAATATCCAGCCTGGCTCCATCTATAATGCACTCAAGTCGCTCAAGCAGGACGGCTACATTCAGGAGGCCGGCACGGAAGCCTCCGGCAATCGGCCCGAGCGCACCACCTACCAGACAACCCCGCAGGGCGTGGTCGAACTGATGCGCCTGCTGCGCCAAACCCTCTGGACCGTCGAAACCTTCGACCCCAAGCCGGTCATGGCGCTGACCTCCTTCATGTTCCTGCTCAGCCGCCCCGAAGTCGTCGCCGCCCTCAAATTCCGCATCACCGAGATCGACGCGAAAATTGCCAGCAACGGCTTCGACATCGCCGATGTGGCCCGCTCGACCACCACACCGGCCTATGTCCGTGAAATTTTCGAGCTGTCCAGCGTCCGCCTGCGCGCCGAACAGGAATGGGCGCGCGGGCTATACGACCGCATTCTCGCCGGCCACTACGTCTTCGACGGCGAAGCCGGTGCGCCGGGGCGGCCATCGAATGATGCCGCCCCGGCGCCTGTCACCTAAAGCTTGCGATAGCCCGCGCCGGGGTGATCGTCGCGCAGCATCGGCGTGGGCGTGCCCAGCAGCCGCTCGCGCAGCGTGTCGCCTTCGTAATCCGATGCCGCGACGCCCCGTTCGCGCAGGATGGGCAGCACCATCTCGATGAAGTCGCGGGTCGAAGTGGGCTGAATCAGCGGGGTAAACAGGAAGCCGTCGAGATCGGTCTTTTCCGCCAGGTCGCACAGGGTATCGGCAATCTCCTCGGGCGTGCCGACATAGGGATTGGTGCGCACGCCATGGGCATGCCAGTCCTTGAGCACTTCACCCACGGTCTTGTCCCCGAAGCGGGCGATCTGGGTCTGCGACAGCTCGGTATGCAGATCGCTCATCTTGGTCGCGGGGTCGAAGGACGACAGGTCCAGCCCCGTGAACCAGGCATAGGAGGCGACGGCCACTTCAGGCGTCTGCGCGTCGAGGATCTCCTGATGCTTGCGCTGAGCCTCTTCCCTGGTGGGCGCGACCACGCAGGAGAAGGCGCTCATCAGCTTGATCGCGTTGGCATCGCGGCCATTGGCGACGGCCTCGTCGCGGATTGATTTGACCTGCGCAGCCAGCTTTTCGGCTGTGCCGCCGCCGAGGAAAATGCATTCGCCATGCTTGCCGCCAAAAGCCTTGCCGCGATCCGACGAGCCCGCCTGGAACAGCACCGGCGTGCCCTGGGGCGAATAGGAGGCGTTGCCAAAGCCATGCGAGCGGAAATAAGGGCCGTCATGGGCGATGCGGTGCACCTTGTCGGGATTGGCATAGCGCCCGGCCTTGTTGCGCTCCAGCGCATCACGCTCCCAGGCGCCCTCGAACAGCTTATAGACCAGCGCCATGAAATCGTCGGCCATGTTGTAGCGCTCGTCATGGGCCACCATGGGCACGCCGAAGGCCGCGACAGCAGTCTCGGCAGTGCCCGTCGTCACCACATTCCAGCCGATGCGGCCCTTGGACAGATGGTCGAGGCTCTGCATGCGGCGCGCAAAGGCATAGGGCTGCTCGAGCAGGGTCGAGCCGGTCATGACGATGCCGAGCTTGTCGGTGTACGACAGCAGCGCCGCCCCGACGATCGCGGGATCGAGCCGCGGCAGGTCCAGCCCCTCGGTGTCGCAGATGTCCGGGCGCTTGCCCTTCACATCGGCCCAGCCCCAGGCGTCGGCCAGGAACAGGAAGTCGAGCTTGGCGTCCTCGCACATGCGGGCAATGTCGAGCCAATAATCGAGCGTATCGAAATTGTGCCGTTCGCTGTCGGGATGGCGCCAGGTGGACGTGCCGGAATCATTGGTCTGGGCGTTTTCGAACAGCCCAAAGCGCAGCTTTTTCATAGGTATGGTCTTTCGTGAATTGGGGAGGGTGATGGGCGCCTCAGCGCCCGATCACATCCGCGTCGCTCCACCAGAGGACGCGCTTGCGCAGCAGGGCCAGCAGCGACACCAGCACCACGCCGAGGAGACAGAGCAGGGCGATACTCGCCCAGGTGACCGGCAGGTTCGCCTGCGCCGCCGAAATGGTGACCAGCGATCCCAGGCCCGCCTGCTGGCCGGCGGCCACGAATTCGGCCACTGCCGCGCCGACCACGGCCAGCGGCATGGCGATGCGCAGACCGGCAAAGACGAAGGGCATGCAGCCGGGAAACCGCAGGTCGCGAAACACTTCCCAGCGGCTGGCATGCAGCGTCTTGAACACGTCGAGCGCCTTTTGGTCGACATCCCGCAGCCCGGCCAGCGAATTGACCAGCATGGGGAAGAACACCACGAGCCCGGTGACGATGTATTTGGGCAGCATGCCGAAGCCGAAGGCCACGACCAATGCCGGGGCGATGGCAACGACCGGCGTGACCATGATCACCACGATCAGCGGCATCACCGCCTTTTCGACGATCGGCAGTTCCGACATCAGCACCGCGAGCAGGAAGCCACAGAGAATGCCGGCGCCGGCGCCGATGGCGATTTCCTGGCAAGTGACCAGCATATTGGCCCAATACATGCGCGGATCGCTGGCCAGGCTGTTCCCGATGGCATCCAGCGTGGGCAGCACATAGGGGTTGTTGAGGGCCACCAGCTGCCACAGCACTGCCACCAATACGAAGGTCACCGCAGGCGGCACCCAATCGCTGACGAGTCGCGCCATCGGCGATGCGGTCCTGCGCTTGGTCTCAACGGGCGCAACCAAGGTCTCAGACATGGGCGACCTCCATCACCTTGCGCAGGGCCGAGCGCACATAGCCCTCGAGATCGCGGAAGGCGTCACTGGCATACATGGCCTCGTTGCGCGGCCGCGGCAGATCGACATCGATGATTTCCGCGACCCGCCCGGGATGGGCGGCCATCAGCACGATGCGGTCCGACAGCATGATCGCTTCGGGCACCGAATGGGTCACGAACAGCACCGATTTCTGGTTCGATTGCCAGAAGTCGAGCAGGCCCATGCGCTGCTGGTCGCGGTTCATCTCGTCGAGCGCCGAGAACGGTTCGTCCATCAACAGGATGTCGGGGTCGAACACGAAGGCACGGGCAATGGCGGCGCGCTGCTGCATGCCGCCCGACAGCTGGGCCGGATAGCGATCCATCGCCTTGCCCAGGCCGAAACTGGTGAGAATTTCGCGCGGATCGCGCAATGTCCGACCGGCATTGGCTTCAGGGTTGATGCGGATCGGCAGGCTGACATTGTCGAGAATGGTACGCCAGGGCAGAAGGGCCGGGGATTGCGGCACAAGGCCGATGGCCTTTCGACGTGCCGCTTCTTTCACCGATTTGCCATTGATGGTCACCGTGCCGCCATCGGCGGAAGACAGTCCGGCAACCACCTTGAGCAAGGTGGATTTGCCACAACCGCTGGGGCCGATCAGCGACACGAACTCACCCTTGCGGATGGTCAGCGACACCCCGTTGAGCACGGTGACGCGGGCATCGTCGGGGCCGAAGCTCTTGGTGATATTGGCGACCTCCACCCCGGCAATGCCGGGGTGTCGATCCGCGAGAGCGTGAACAGAGGCAGACATGGAAATGGTCACTGTCCCGGCCAGATCAGCGTGCCGTCCTTGTAGAGCGAGGCAACCAGATCGGGGTCCATCATCTCTTCGATGGCCGGCGGGTTCTTGAGCCCACCATATTTCTGGGCCATTTCATATTCGCTCTGCCAGCCTGCAACGGTCTGTACGCCCGGCGGGCCGAATGTGCTCGAGCGCACCCATTCCGATTCAACGCCCCAGGTGCGGGCCTGCTGCTCGCGCGGGAAGGCCGAGCCCTGGTTGTTGTCGGCGGCGAGCTTGCTGATCAGGTCGACGCATTTTTCTTCCTCGGTGAGGCAGAAATCGAGCGCCTTCAGCGTTGCACGCATGAAGTCGGCCACCGTTTCGCGATGCTCGGCGAGGAACTTGCTGTTCACTTCCATGACGTTGTAGGTGCCCTGCAGCCCCAGTTCGGACGGCAGGAATTCACTGAACGGCAGGCCCATGGCCTTGAGCGTCTGCGGTTGGTTGGATGCATAGCCGACAATGGCATCGACCTGGCCGCGGGTAACCACGGTCGGGTCGTAATTGGTCATCTTCACCAGTTCGACCTTGTTCACATCGACGCCTGCGGCATCGAGCATGGCGAGGGCCATAGGCGTGATATTGATGAAATAACCCAGCCGCTTGCCTTCGAGGTCCTTCAGCGACTTGACGCTTTCATTGGCGAAGATCGAGAACGGCGAGGTGCTGCCATAGGTGGCGACGGCCGTCAGATTGCGGCTGTTTGCGGCGGCCAGCATCACGTCCGAGGCCGAACCGAGCGCGGTAAACTGGGCCTGGCCCGACGATACCAGCAACTGACCGTTACCGCCGGCGGCATTGATGTCGACGGTGAGGCACAGGGCATCGAAATAGCCCAGTTCCTTGGCGAGGAAAACATCGACCTGACCGGCGCTGGCGGAGTAGCCATAACCCGAAATATAGGTAATTGTACCAGCGTCTTTATTGCGCTGGCAGTCCTGCTCGCTGATCAGCACCGTGCCGGGGGCCGCGTCCTGGGCATGCGCGGACATCGCGCCAGCAGCAGCCAGCGCCAACATGGCAACACTTGCCAGGCGCCGCGCATGCGGGCGTGCTCCCAGAGAAATGGGTTCAGAAGACAATAATTCCTCCCTTGTCACGTCTCGTCCTCCAACGAGACAAGGGACGCTAACATATTCAAAATTGACTATGCAAGTTTGATTTCGTCAGCGCCTTATCCCCCTGCTTCAAACCGGGGTGATCACTGCGTCGGCGCTATTGGCAGGCGGCGAGGCGCGCATCCTGCATTCCGGCGCTTCCGTCCGCGGCCAAATCGCCCGCGCTGGCGTCGCGTTGGGCCAGAGCATTGCCGACGGCAAATATCGTGGGTCTGGAGAGGGCGAAATTCTCGACTGCCTTGGCCGCGTCGCCGATCGTGCCGCGCCAGGTCTGCTGCGCGCGCGAACCGATGCAGGCTGCGATGACGCACGCTGTATCGGGCCCCATGCCCCCGGTCATGAGCCGCGCCACGATCTCAGGCAAGGTCCGGCGGGCCATGTAGTAGACATGGGTGGTCGCGGGATCAGCGAGCGAGCGCCAGTCCAGCGTCGACGGCAGGCCACCGCGCCGCGAGTGAGCGGTCACGAACCGCACCGATTGGGCATGGTCGCGATGGGTGAGGGAGACCCCGAGGCTACTTGCCAGTGCCAATGCCGTGGTGATGCCGGGGACCACGCTGACGGCGATGCCTTCGCGTTCCAGCATCTCGATTTCTTCGCCTGCACGCCCGAAGATCATCGGGTCGCCGGATTTGAGCCGCACCACGTGCTTGCCCTGCCGGGCGAGGGTCAGCATCATTGCGTTGATATCCTCCTGCGCGCAGCTTTCCCGTTGGGCCCGCTTGCCGACAAGCATGCGCTTGGCCTCGCGCCGCGCCAGTTCGAGCACTTCGCCCGAGACCAGATCGTCGAACAGGATGACATCGGCCGATTGCAGCGCACGCACGGCCTTGATCGTCAGCAGTTCCGCCTCTCCCGGACCCGCGCCCACCAGCGTAACGCGCCCTGCAGGGGGTGCAGCGGCAAAACCGGGGTCTGCGTCGGCCGGTTCGGGCGCCCGCATGCCGAAGGCGTTTTCGGCGAGTCGCTCCCAGAAGGCGCGGCGCTGCGCGCCGGGGGCGAGACGGTCCATCACTTCGTCGCGGAGCTTTGCGGCGAGTTGCGCCCAAAGCGCGAGGGTTTGGGGCAGCAGCATCTCGATGCGCCGCCGCACTGCCTGCCCGAGAATGGGCGCTGCCCCAGCGGTGGAAATCCCCACCACCACGGGCGAGCGATTGACGATGGCGCCGAATTGGAACTGGCAGAATTCCGGTCGGTCGATGACGTTATACGGGACCAATGCCGTTTTGGCGGCTGCGATGAAGGTATGGGCCTCTGCATCGTCCTCAATATCTGCAATGGCGAGAGCGGCACCGGCCAGATCGTGGGGCGTCCAGTGGCGGCGACTTATGGTGACGGATGTGGCAGGACGTGCGGCCAGCTCCTCGCAAACCTCCTCCGCAAAGACCTCCACCTGCGCCCCCGCCGCGGCAAGCAGCTCGGTCTTCCACGCCGCCGGCTCGCCCCCGCCAATCACCACCACGCGCTTGCCATTGAGATCGAAGAACACCGGCAAGACGGCGAGCGGCGCGATACGGGCTTTATTCGGCTGCGGCGAGACGGTTTGCATCGACAATGCTCCTGATTTCGGCGCGGCAAGAGCCGCAATTGGTGCCGGCGCGGGTCAGCGCGCCGACCGCTTCGACGGAACTGCAGCCTTGGCGGCTCACCACCTCGGCGATGGTGTTGATGCCCACGCCAAAGCACGAACACACAATGGCCCCGCCATCGGGTGTGTCCGCACCGGGGCGCCCGGCCAGCACTTTCGAGGCAGAAAGGTCGCTTTGGGCCAGCACCCCACCGCCCATTGCCGCGAGACCAGAACCGGGTCGGGCGATGTGTAGAGCGCGGCGACCAGCCGGCCGTCTTCGACGAGCGCAAAGGCGCGTCGGCCCGTGCTGTCGTCGCGCAGGGATTGAAAGCCGACTTCGGTGCCGAAAGTCCTGGCGAGGAAGGCGGCCCAGTCCCCGGGCTCTGCGAAAAAGCCCAACTCGCCCCGCCAGCCGCCTTGCGCCGGGGCCAGCGCCCAGTAATCGGTGGCAAGGTCGGGTTTCATTGTGGCGACGAAAAAGCCATAGAGTTGCACTGCCGCCGGCTCGGCATGAACCACCGCCATCTTCAAGGCCGGCTGGCCGGAGACCGGATCGGTTTTGCCTGCAACCAGCGCGTCAATGCGGCCATTGCCGGCAAATTGGTCGGTCCAGTGCATGGGCGAGAACAATTGGCCCCGGCTTTGCCTGTCGGTCACCAGCGCCCGTACCAGCACATGGCCATGCGGACTCGAGAGGCGGACGAGACTGGCCCGACGAATGCCCAGCGCTTCAGCATCCGCCGGATGAATCTCGACAAAGGGTTCCGCCATATGCGCCGAGAGGCGCGCGGCTTTGCCGGTGCGGGTCATGGTGTGCCAGTGATCGCGCACCCGCCCGGTATTGAGGAGGAAGCTGCCCGGGGCGGGCGCAAAGGCCGGCGGCGGTTGAATCGGCACGAAGCGCGCCTTGCTGTCCGCCGTGAAGAATTTTCCGTCGGCGAACAGTCGTGCGACGGACTTGCCACGTACCGGCCACTGCACCGGCGCCAGACTCTCATAGTCTGCATCGACGAGCCCGGAGAGATCGAAATCGCGGCGGCCCTCGTTCTCGAAGCCCGAGAGCGCGACATGTTCGGCAAAGATCTCGCCCGGCGTTTCGTAGTCGAACGCCCGACCATGTCCCATGCGATGCGCTACTTGCCCAATGATCCACCAATCGGGCCGCGCCTCGCCGGGCAGGGGCAGGAACGGCCGCTGCCGCGAAATGCGGCGCTCCGAATTGGTCACCGTCCCATCTTTCTCGCCCCATCCGGCGGCGGGCAGCCTGACATGTGCCAGCGCCATCGTATCGGTGTGCCGGTTCATGTCGGAAACGACGACCAGTGGACATGTGGCAAGCGCGGCGCGCACGGCATTGGCTTCCGGCATGGAATCCACCGGATTGGTGGCCATGATCCACACTGCCTTGATCTCGCCCCGCGCCATGGCCGCGAAGAGATCGACGGCCTTGAGGCCAGGCTTGCTGGCCATGCGCGGCGCGCCCCAGAAGCGCGACACCCGCTCGATATCCTCAGGCACAAACTCCATATGCGCCGCCAGCATATTGGCCAGCCCGCCCACTTCGCGCCCACCCATGGCATTGGGCTGGCCGGTCACCGAAAACGGGCCCATGCCCGGATAGCCGATCCGCCCCGTGGCCAGGTGGCAATTGATGATGGCATTGACCTTGTCGGTGCCGCTGGCCGACTGGTTCACCCCTTGCGAATAGACGGTGACCACCCGACGCGTCCGCGCAAACAGTTCATAGAAGCGGGCGATCGAAACCGCCGACAGCGCCGTCGCACCGGCGACCCGTTCGATGCTCCAGTCCTCCGCTGCCAGCAGCGCCGCCTCGAACCCGGATGTATGCGCAGCGATATAGCTGCTATCGGTCACGCCCAATCGGTCGAGATGGGCCAGCAGTCCCACGAACAAGGCGCCGTCTCCATCGGGCGCCACCGGCAGATGCAGATCGGCAATGTCGTTGGTGACGGTACGACGCGGATCGATGAGCACGATTTTCATCTGCGGCCGCTGGGCCCGGGCCGCGACGATGCGCTGGTAGAGCACCGGGTGGCACCAGGCCAGATTGGAACCTACCATCACGATGAGGTCGGCTTCTTCAAGATCCTCGTAATTGCCCGGCACCGTATCCGACCCAAAGGCCCGCTTGTGTCCGGCGACAGATGAAGCCATGCACAGCCGCGAATTGGTGTCGATATTGGCCGAGCCGATGAAGCCTTTCATCAGCTTGTTGGCGAGATAATAATCCTCGGTCAGCAGCTGGCCCGAGCCGTAAATAGCAACGGAGTCGGGACCATGCTCGCTCACAGCGGACATGAAGCCCTTGGCGACGTGGTCGAGCGCCTCGTCCCAAGTGACTCTGGCATCACCGATTTCCGGATGCAGCAATCGCCCCTCGAGCGACAGTGTCTCGCCCAGCGCCGACCCCTTCGAGCAAAGCCGCCCGAAATTTGCCGGATGCTCGGGATCGCCAGCGATGGTGACTGAGCCGTCTGGCTGGGGCGTGGCGAGGACGCCGCAGCCAACGCCGCAATAGGGGCAGGTGGTGCGGGTGGTCATGGCGAGAACTCCCCCTCATCCGGCGCTTCGCGCCACCTTCTCCCCGAGAGGGAGAAGAATGGCCCGGTGTCCACTCTTATTCCTCTCCCTCTCGGGGAGAGGGTGGATCGCGCGCAGCGCGAGACGGGTGAGGGGGACTCCGCCATCACTGAGCCGCCACCAGCATCAGAACATCGGGTGCGATCAAGATCCGCCCATTCACGACCTGCACCGGATAGGTCCGCACCTTGCCCTCGTCGGCGCCTTGGGCCTCGCCGGTCGCGAGGTCGAAAACCCAGTTGTGCAGCGGGCAGGTGACGGAGGCGCCGTGCACGATCCCCTCGGCCAGTGGGCCGCCCTTGTGCGGGCAGCGATTGTCCATGGCGAAGACCTGATTGTCCGCCGTGCGGAATACGGCGATCTTGCCGTTGGGCGTGTTGACGCAACGGGCGCCGCGCGCAGGCACGGCATGCATGTCGCCGATATCGATCCAGTCGGTCATCGCCCTTACTCCGCCGCCTGTGGCAGCCCGAATTCGGCCATGGCGGCGAATTCATGGGCATCCTTGCCGTTGACGCGCTCTTCCCAGGGATCAACCTGGGCAAATTGCTGCGAATAGGCGAAGCGCTCGGCATAGTGACGGCGCTTGGCGAGGTCATCGATGATAGCGCCCTTGATCGTGTCCATGCCGACGCGCTTGGCCCATTTGTAGATGCGCTCAAGGTAATGGCCCTGTTCGCGATACATCTGCGTCAGGGCCGTGATGATCTCGAGCGCCTCATCCTCGCTGTCTGCGTGGCCGAGCAGTTCGGTGCCCTTGATGTCGAGGCCCGCCGCGCCGGCAAAATGGATGTCGTAGCCCGAATCCACGCAGATGACGCCGATATCCTTGCAGGTGGCTTCGGCGCAATTGCGCGGGCAGCCGGACACCGCGAGCTTGAGTTTTGCGGGCGTCCACGCCCCCCACATGAACTTTTCGATGCGAATGCCGAGGCCGGTGGAATCCTGCGTGCCGAAGCGGCACCAGTCCGAACCGACGCAGGTTTTGACCGTGCGCAGCCCCTTGGCATAGGCCGCGCCCGAGACCATGCCAGCCGCATTGAGATCGGCCCATACGGCGGGCAGGTCTTCTTTCTTGACGCCGAGCAGGTCGATGCGCTGGCCGCCGGTGACCTTCACCGCCGGTATGGCAAACTTGTCGGCCACATCGGCAATGGCGCGCAATTCCTTGGGGTTGGTCATGCCGCCCCACATGCGCGGAACGACCGAATAGGTGCCGTCCTTCTGGATATTGGCGTGGACGCGCTCATTGATGAAACGGGACTGATTGTCGTCCTCATATTCACCCGGCCAATCGGCGACGAGGTAGTAGTTGAGGGCAGGCCTGCACTTGGCGCAGCCGCAGGAGGTCTTCCACTCGAGTTCTTGCATCACCTCGGGGATGGATTTCAGCCCCTTGGCCTGAATGAGCCGCCTGACATCGCCGTGGCTATATTCGGTGCATGGGCACATCGGCTTGACGGCGGCGGGGTTGTAGCCGTCGCCCAGGGTGATCGCCATGAGCTTTTCGACCAGATGCGTGCAGGAGCCGCAGGAGGCCGAGGCCTTGGTGTGGGCGCGCACACCGTCGAGATCGGTCAGGCCTTTGGAGACGATCGCGCCAGTGATCGCTCCCTTGCAGACGCCGTTGCAGCCACAGATTTCTGCATCATCCGGCAAGGCTGCAACGGCCGCCATAGGGTCCAGGGCGGCACCGCCCTGATAGGCCTGGCCGAAGATCAGCGTGTCGCGCATCTCCCGCGTATCGGTGCCCTTGCGGATCATGTCGAAGAACCACGGGCCGTCCGCAGTTTCGCCATAGAGCACCGCGCCGATGACGCGATCGTCCTTGAGCACCAGGCGCTTGTAGACGCCTGACGTCGCATCGCGCAGCACGATTTCCTCGCGGTCCTCGGCATCGGCGAAATCGCCCGCGGAATAGACCGATACGCCGGTCACCTTGAGCTGGGTCGCGGTCTGCACCGGGCGGAAGGCGGCGTCGGTTTTCGCCAGAGTCTTTGCCAGCACCTTGGCTTGGTCGTACAAGGGCGCCACGAGGCCATAGACGATCTTTTCGTGCTCGACGCATTCGCCCAGCGCGAAAATGTCCGGGTCCGAAGTGACCATCTGGTCGCTGACCACGATGCCCCGCTCGACATGCAGGCCCGCATCCACGGCAAGCCGGGTTTCGGGGCGGATGCCCGCCGCCATCACCACGATATCGGCGCCATAGGTGGTGCCATCGTCGAGCACCACCGCTTCCACCGCGTTCTGGCCCAAAATGGCTTTCGTCTGCGCCTTGCAGTGAACCTTTATGCCGCGCGCCTCGAGATCACGTTGCAGCAAATAGCCGGCGGCCGGATCGAGCTGACGGTCCATGACATGGCCGGCGATGTGCAGTACGACCACCTCCATGCCGCGCAGTCGCAGGGCGGCGGCGGCTTCGAGGCCAAGCAGGCCACCGCCGATAATGACCGCCCTTGCATTGGGGCGTTGCGCCGCCTCGACCATGGCATTGACGTCATCGAGATCGCGGAACGCCATGACCCCCGGCAAATCCTTGCCGGGCAGGGGGATGATGAACGGCGCCGAGCCGGTGGCGATGATCAGCTTGTCATAAGGCGTTTCGCCATGGCGCGAGACCACCACTTTGCGCTGGCGGTCGATCGCCGTCACCGTTTCACCGAAACGCGTGCTGACCCCATGCGCCGCGTACCAGGCAGTGTCGTGGGTGATGATCTGCTCATAGGCTTTCTCGCCGCCGAGGACGGGCGACAGCATCAGCCGATTATAATTGCCGCGCGGCTCGGCGCCGAACAGGGTCACATCGAAGCGGCCATGCGCCTCTTCGAAGATATGTTCGAGCGCGCGACCCGAGGCCATGCCGGCGCCGATGACCACCAGCCTTTCGGTACGCGTAGCAGAGGGGAGGGTTTCGGAGGCGAGCATGTCCATCTATTCGCCCTCACGCCGCTTCCACGAAGCGGTGACGCTCGTAGAGGAATTTGAGCACCGCTTCGCGACACTTGAGGTATGTCCGGTCCCCGGCCAGATCGAGCCGCTTGCGGGGCCGTTCCAACGGTACGTCGAGCACCTCGCCGATCGTCGCTGCCGGACCATTGGTCATCATCACAATGCGGTCCGAGAGCAGCACGGCCTCGTCCACATCATGGGTGATCATGATCATTGTGTTGCCGAGCCGGGCGTGGATTTCCATCATCTGGTCCTGCAGATGCGCCCGGGTCAGCGCATCGAGCGCGCCGAAAGGCTCGTCGAGCAGCAGGATTTTCGGCTCCATCGCCAGCGCCCTGGCAATGCCGACGCGTTGTTTCATACCGCCCGAAATCTCGTTCGGACGCTTGTCCCTGGCATGGGCCATCTGCACCAGATTGAGATTGTCCATGATCCACTCATGGCGTTCGGCGGCCGATTTCGTGCGGCCAAAAACCTTGGCGACGGCCAGATTGACGTTCTCATAGACGGTCAGCCACGGCAGCAATGAATGGTTCTGGAACACCACGGCGCGGTCCGGGCCCGGCTTGTGGACCTCGGCATTCTCCAGAACGATGCCGCCCGTGCTCACCTCGGTCAGTCCGGCCACGAGGTTGAGCAGGGTGGACTTGCCGCATCCGGAATGCCCGATGATCGACACGAACTCGCCCTTGTCGATGTCGAGGTTGATGTCACGCAACACTTCGGTGCTGGCCGCGCCCCGGGTGAAACTTTTGCCGACGGCCGAGATTTGCAGATAGGTCATGGGTGATGTCCTTAGCTGGCGCTGACGCCGCGGGTGACGATGGTGCCGACCAGCGCCACGAGCCGGTCGAGGACGAAACCGACGACGCCGATATAGACGAGCGCCACAATGATGTCGGTGAGGCGGGAGCTGTTCCAGGCATCCCAGATGAAGAAGCCGATGCCGACACCGCCGGTCAGCATTTCGGCCGCGACGATAGCCAGCCAGGAGAGGCCGACGCCGATGCGCAGCCCGGAAAAGATGTAGGGCGCGGCGGCGGGCACCATGATCTTGGTGAAGAACTCGAACTGGTTGAGCTGCAGCACCCGGGCGACGTTGCGATAATCCTGCGGGATATTGCGCACGCCGACAGCGGTATTGATGATCACCGGCCAGATGGCGGTGATGAAGATCACGAAAATCGCCGAGGGACCGCTATCCATGAAGGCAGCCAGCGAAATCGGCAGCCAGGCCAGCGGCGGCACGGTGCGCAGGATCTGGAAGATCGGGTCGAGCCCCCGCATCATCCATATCGATTGGCCGATCACCGCCCCGATCCCGACGCCGACCACGGCGGCGAGCCCAAATCCGATGGCCACCCGCTGCAGCGAGGTCAGCACCCGCAGGCCCAGCCCGATATCCTGCGATCCATAGACGAAGAACGGATCGACGATGAGATCGTAGCTCTGGTTCCACACTTCGCTGGGCGGGGGCAGCGACGAGCCTGGCTGTGAGAAAATGACCTGCCAGACCACCAGCAGAATGGCGAGCACGATCAATGGAGGAATGACGTTGCGAGCCACATTGGCGCCGATGGCGGCATAGTCGATTTTGCGCGCAGCTGGCGCAATGGTGGTCACGGTGGCTGGTTTGCCTTTGAGGGGCAGGGCGGTGATATTGCTGTCGTCGGTGGCGGGCAGGGTCATGGGGCTCTCCCTTGCGGAAATCACGAAGGGACCGGCGCCGCAGCGCCGGTCATGGCGTCACGCCAGCGTCTTGATGTCGAGACTGTCGAGATAGGCTTTCGGATCGGCGGGATCGAAGACCTTGCCGTCGAAGAAGGTTTCGGTGCCACGGCTATCGCCCGATGGCAGCCCGGAGACCCCGAGTTCGCTGGCGGCCTCCAGCCACAGGTCGGAGCGGTTGGTCTGGTCCACCAGCGCCTTCACATCCGTATCGGCGGGGAAATAGCCCCAGCGGATATTTTCGGTCATGAACCAGGTGTCGAGGCTCTTCCAGGGATAGGACGCGGCGCCGCCTTCGCCCCAGAATTTCATGTAGAGATTGGTGCCAGTTTCGACCCGGCCATTGCCGTAATTGATGTCACCCTTGATGCGCCCGATAATGTCGGCCACGGGCACGTTATACCATTGGCGTCGACCGATGATCTCCGCCATCTCCTGCTTGTTCTCCATGGCCTCGCACCATTGCTGGGCTTCCATGACGGCCATCAGGATCGCCTTTGTCGCCTGCGGATTGGCGTCGACCCAGTCCGCGCGCATGCCCAGCACCTTTTCGGGGTGGTTGAACCAGAGCTCGCCCGTCGTGGCGGCGGTAAAGCCAATGCCCTGATTGACCAGCTGTTCGTTCCACGGCTCGCCCACGCAGAACGCGTCCATGGTGCCGACCTTCATATTGGCCACCATCTGCGGCGGCGGCACCACGATGACATTGACATCGACATTGGGCACGATGCCGCCGGCCGCCAGCCAGTAGCGCATCCACAGATCATGCGTGCCACCCGGGAAGGTCATGGCAACCGAGGGGTCGCCACCCGCCGCCCGCTTTGCGGCAAAGGCCTCCTTGAGCGGGCTGGAATCGAGGCCCACGCCGGTCTCGGCATATTCCTGCGCCACCGACAGGCCCTGGCAGTCCTCGTTGAGGTTGAGCAGTGTGTACATCGGCAGCTTCTGATTGTTCTGCATCACCGCGCCGGACGAGTAGAGATGCACCTTCGGCCGCAGGATATGGCCCCCATCGATGCCGCCATTGGCTGAACCGAGCGCCATGTTGTCGCGCGTCGCGCCCCAGCTGGCCTGCTTTTCGACGGCCATGTCGGGCAGGCCATGCTTGTCGAACAGGCCTTTTTCCTTGGCGATGATCAGCGGCGCGGAATCGGTGAGTGCGATATAGCCGAGCTTGGTGCCGGACACTTCAGGGCCCGTCCCCTGCGCGAAGGCACCGACAGGAAACAGCGTCTTCGCCGCCAGCAGGGTCGCAGCCGTGGCCGAAGCGCCTTTGAGGAAGGATCGGCGGGTAGTCGTCGTCAGGGTCATCGCATTCTCCAGTTGCACCGAGCGACAAAACAAAAAGGCTGCCAACGGGATACGAGCCGGTGTGAACCGGTCGAACCTGTTGGCAGCCTTGCCTTTGGACGCCCAACGCTGGACGTCGACAACGAAGAGCGTCTTGGGAGGAGCTCATTCGCCACTAGCCGTGCACGAAGCGTGCCAAATCCTGGCGGGGGCGAAAAATATATTGATTACAATGGTATAGGCTATCGGGCGGCGTATGTGATCTCTACGCCTTTAACGCAGCCACGGCTCACTCTGGCAGCATCATGCACAAAATATATGCGCATGTTGAATTTGGTGAATTCACGTGCAGGTCATCACGGCGATTGGCGCGTAATGTAGTCCTCGAGTGCGGCAGGATCAAAAATCTGGCCGTCGAAAAACAGGTTCGGCCCCAGTTGCAGGTCCCCGTTCAGCGCCGCGACGGGGTGCGCGGCGGCCTGGTCGCCATCCCGACGATAGTCCTCCGCCGGCACGGCAATCCCCAGCGGCAACAGCGCGGCCCGATAGAGATCTGGCCGGAAGGTGTCGGCGGCGATGGCGGCTTTCGCCGCGCTGAAATCCACTTCGCCCCAGCGCACCATCTGGCTGTAGTACCAGAGCGCATGGCTCTTCCATGGGAAGTTGGCCGCGCCCGCATGCGGGATGAAATAGTCGGGGATGGAAACAAGCTGCGCTCCACCATCGATCTGCCCGGTGAGGGCTCGGGCCACGATCTCTGTGGGCAGGTCGAGATAGGCCGGGCGCGCCATGATGTCGGCCGCCGCAAGGCGATTGCCCGGCGCCTGCGCCCAAAGCGCCGCCTTGTAGATGGCGCGGATGATAGCCGCGACGGTGTCTGGGTTCCGCTCGGCCCAGTCGGCGCGCATGCCGATCAGCTTGTCCGGGCTCCACTGCCAGATCGAGGCCTTGGTCGTGGCGATCCGGCCGCCATGCCGCGACACGCCGACACTGTTCCAGGGCTCGCCGACACAATAGCCGTCGAGCCCGCCGGCGCCGAGTGCCTCAGGTAGGAGAGGGGGTGGCAGTACCACGATCTCGACGTCCTGGTCTGGCTTTATGCCGCTCGCGGCCAGCCAGTAGCGCAGTTCGTAATTGTGCGACGACGTCTGGTGCACCACGCCAAAGCGCAGTTTGCGTGGCGAAGTGCCAATCACTTTGGCAAGTGCCGTGCCCGCCGGTCCGGCCTCGAGGTCGCCCGGGGCGCCCGCTGCGGCCATGTCCTGCCACAGCGAAGCGCTGACGGTGATGGCATTGTTGCCCAGCCCGGCCATGACCGGGGCGATCATCCTGCTGGCGAGCGGCGTCAGTCCCAGATTGGCCGCCAATGGCATCGGCGCCAGCATCAGTGCAATGTCGAAATGCCCGAGCGCCGCACGGTCGCGAATGTTCGCCCATGAGGTTTCGCGCGTCAGCGCCAGGTCGAACCCCTCCTCATCGGCAAACCCCATTTCGTGGGCCAGAACCAGAAGCAGGCTGTCGAGCAGGGGGAGGAAGCCGGCGGTGAGCAGCGGACGAGACATGGGCATTTCCTAGGGGCCGAGCAGGCTGGCGGCGGTGATCAGGCTCTGCGCGATATCGACAATGCGTCGGTTCTGGTTCATGGCGGTGGAGCGCAGCAGCGCATAGGCGTCCGGCTCGCTCAGGCCACGTGTTTTCATCAAGATGCCCTTCGCCTGGTCCACGATCTTGCGTTCTTCCAGCGCGCTGCGCGCTTCTTCCAGTTCCCGCGTCAGGCGCGAAAAGGCGTTGAACCTCGATATCGCCATGTCCATGATCGACTTGACGCGCTCCTTGCGCAGCCCGTCCACGACATAGGCCGACACCCCCGCCTCCACCGCTTTTTCGATCATCGCGCCGTCCGAGCGATCGACAAACATGGCGATCGGGCGTTGCACCGCGCGGCTCAATGAAAAGAAGTGTTCCAGCGTGTCGCGCTTGGGATTTTCCAGGTCTATGATGATCACGTCGGGTGCAGATTGCTGGATGGTCCGCGCGACTTCGTTGACGTCATGGATCACCGCCACCTTGTGGTGGCCCGCCTCGCGCAATCCATCCTCGATGATCGAAGCCCGGATGCGGTTTTCGTCGATGACCAGGATGGAAAGGGCGGCATACGTCATGGCTTACGGGTATGAGATGCACAATCATTATGCAAGCCATGAACCTGCGCAATTACTAGCCATTTTACGCCTGCGCCAGTTCTTTTCGCCACGCTGTCGCCCTGTAGGCGAAACAATTTGGCATCAGCGCACGTAGCTGCTCGCGTGTTTCCGGGGGCGTTGTCTTGCCGTCTTTACTTCAGCTGTTCAACCTCCTCGTCCCCAAGGATGCAGGCTCGCGCGAGCTTGCGCGCGGCATAGCCTATGGCAGCCATCCCCGCCAGCGGCTCGATATTTATGCGCCTCGCATGTCGGTCGGCCCGCGTCCCGTGGTGTTTTTCATCTATGGCGGCTCATGGAGCGACGGCGATCGAACCAATTACGATTTCGCCGGTCGGGCCATTGCCGCGCTCGGCTATGTCACCGTCATCGCCGACTACCGCCTCGTGCCCGACATCGAATATCCGGTGTTTCTCGAGGATGGCGTCGCGGCGCTCGACTGGGTCGCAACCAACATCGCCACCTATGGCGGCGACCCCGCGCGTCTGGCGCTCATGGGGCACTCGGCCGGCGCCTATAATGCCACCATGCTGGCGCTCCATCCGGCCTATGCAAGCCGGCTGGCGTCGCCCGCCGGCATTGCCTGCGTGGTCGGCCTATCCGGTCCCTACGATTTTTTTCCATTCGACGGGCCGATCTCCCGGCGCGTCTTCGGTGGCGTCAGCAACCCGGAAGATACCCAGCCCATAGCGCATGTGGCCCGCAAGGCGCCGCCAATGCTGTTGGGCACAGGTGACAAGGACAATCTGGTCCTGCCCCGCAACACCGTCGCGCTGGCCAATCGCCTGCGCGTCATGGGAAACGCTGTCGAGGAGCGCCATTACCCGCAATTGGGGCACCCGCAAACGCTTCTGGCCCTCAGCCGACCGGTACGACATCTCGCGCCGGTCCTCCCAGATGTCGCCGCTTTCCTTTCGCAATACCTCGACTGAACTGCCTCAGGCCAGCAGCGCCAGATCCGCCGGTACGTCGCGTTCGAAAACCAGTTTGCCGTCCACTACGGTCAGCCTCGCATGGTGGATGGCCGTGGCCCGCGCGGCAATATCGGGTGGACCAGCGGCCTGGCTCACTTCGTCCCAGAGACAATGAGTGAAATAATAGATCGCCGCATGGTCGCGATTGACCACCACATCGGCATGGCGAACGAACTTTTTGTCCATGGGATCGCTGCCGGGCTCGGTGCCGATCAACCCCTGTCGTGTCCAGTTGATGGTATCGTCGGAGCGATAGGCCGCCTGGCCGCGCCATTCGTCGGTGATCAGCCAGTAGTAGCCGCCCAGTTCAAACACGTTCGGCCCCTCATGCGGCGGCGCATCCGGCGAGCCGGGCAAGACCAGTCCCTCCAGCGTCCAGTCCATCAAGTCGGTGCTGGTGGCGCTCCAGGTGCTCGAGCCCTGGCCTTCGTCCTTGAACCACATGCGCCACAGCCCATCCGGGCTCTTGAACACGCAGGCGTCGATGCAATTGCCGCTCGAGAGCTTTAGCGGCCCCACCCGCGTCCAGTTTTCGAGATCGGGACTGGTGAAATGGGTGATGGTGCGCGGCACCTTCCAATGCGTCGGCGTGCCGGTGATATAGCTGAGGAACATGTGATACTGCCCCTCGGCCCAGATGATCTCCGGCGCCCAATGGGTGTTGAGTCCGTTATCGCCGGGCGCATCCAGCCCCTTCACTGTACCGCGATAGTGCCAGCTGGCGCCGCCATCGCTGGACACCGCAATCCCGATCGGCGAGCCATGGATCCAGCCGAAACCCGGCTCGTCCATCTGTGCCCGGCGATTGGTGTAGAACATCCAGTATTCACCGGTGCCTTCCTTGCGCACCACCACCGGGTCCGCCGCGCCATCCTGGATCGGATCGCGAAAAATCGGTGCACTCATCTCAGAACTCCAAAAACTTCTGTCCGATATTCTCGCATACGCCGCGCCGCCCTCGGACTTGATCCGAGGGCCATTCCTGGCCGGCACGGCCCGACGACAACACCCCTAAGCGCCTTCATACACCCGAACGCTGCGCCCATCCGGCCTGTCCACCAGCCGCCCCTCCCGGCCCACCGACTCCGCGGCCAGCCTCACCATTTCCGGATCGGTCTTGAGCTTGCCGTCGCCGGCATCGTCGGTCGAGAGCACGCTGGCCTTGAGCAGCCGCGAATAGGGGTGCTGAGGGTTGTCGAGCACGGTGCGCGCATCGCCCATTTCCACGATCCGACCGCGCTGCATGATGATCAGCCGGTTGGAAATGTAATAGGCCGTTGCGAGATCGTGGGTGATGTAGATCACCGACACCTTGAGATCGTCGCGCAGGCTCTTGAGCAGATTGACGATGCTCATGCGCAGGCTCGCATCCACCATCGATACCGGCTCGTCCGCGACCAGCAGCGGCGGATTGGGGATCAGAGCCCGCGCAATGGCGGCGCGCTGCAATTGCCCACCGCTCATCTCGTGCGGAAAGCGCCCCCGCACTTCCTTGAGGCTTAGCCCCACCTTCTGCAAAGCCTCGTCCATGGCGCGGTCGATCACCGCCTTGTCGGAGGTGTCGAGAAACCGCCGCGCCGTCGACTCCAGATAGCGCTCGATCTTTTTCAGCGGATTGAACGCCTCGAACGGATTCTGGAATACCGGTTGCACATTGGCCATGAATTTGAGCCGCTCGGCCCGTCCGGCCTTACGGTCCACCTTCTGTCCCCTGAACAGGATTTCCCCTTCCGTGGGGTCTTCCAGGCCCAGGATCATCCGGGCCAGCGTCGTCTTGCCGGAGCCGGATTCCCCGATGACGGTGAATATTTCCGGGTTCTCCATCGACAGCGAAAAGCTGGCATCCATCACCGCGTTGACGGTCTTGCGGCCGAACAGGCCGCCCATGCGGAAGCTCTTGGAGACGTCACGAATATCGAGCAGCGTGCTCATGCCATCACTCCTGCCGGTTTGGCCGCCCCGACCAGCGGCTTGACGTCCTGCCAGCGCCAGCAGGCGCTGCGCTGGTCCGGTGCCACCACTTCCATGGGCGGCGCCTCCTGCTTGCATTTATCCACCGCCAGCGGGCAGCGCGGGTGGAAGCGGCACCCACTCGGGGGATCGGCCAGATTGGGCGGACGCCCCTCAAGCGCCGGGCGCTGCTGGGTATCGCCGATGCGCGGCAGGCTGGCCACCAGATGGGCGGTATAGGGATGCTTGGGGGTGAAGAACATCTGCCGCGTCGGGCCTTCCTCCACCAGCCGCCCGGCATAGATGATGCCTACGCGGTCGGCGACATTGGCGTGCACGCTCATGTCATGGGTGACGAACACCACCGAGGAATTCATCTCCGCCTGAATGTCGCGGATCAGGCTCAGCACTTCCTTTTGCACCACCACGTCGAGCGCCGTGGTCGGTTCGTCGGCAATGATGAATTCGGGGTGGCACACCGTCGCCAGCCCGATGGTCACGCGCTGCCGCATGCCGCCGGACAGTTCGTGCGGATAGGCGTTGAGCACCTCGGCCGGCAGCTTCAGCCGTTCCAGATGGCCTAAGACCCGCGCTTCGAACGCCTTGCCCGACAGACCCAGCGGCCGTGCCGCAAAATCGTGGAAAGTCTTGCCGATTTTGCGCACCGGGTTCAGCACGCTCATCGACCCCTGCATGATATAGCTGAGGTTCTTCCAGCGCACCGCCTCGATCTGGGCCGGGCTGGCATGGGCGACGTCGATCGGGCCGCTCTTGAAATTGTACTTCACCGTGCCATCGACCACCCGCAGGGGCGGACGAATGGCGGCGGCCAGCACCTTGATGAAGCTGGTCTTGCCCGAGGAGCTTTCCCCGGCAATGCCATAGACCTCGCCCTTCTTGATGTTCATGGTGATGCCATCGACGGCCCGCACCTCTCGGCTCACGCCGAAATAGTTCATCTGGTAATAGGCCTTGAGGCCCTCGACCTTGAGCACGTCTTCCTTGCTGTCACGGCTCATGGCTCAGGCTCCCATGCGGCGCAGGCGGCTGCGCGGGTCGATATATTCGTTCATGGACATGGCGAGCAGGAACAGTCCGACAAAGGTGATGACGATGAGGATCACCGGGATGACGATCCACCACCAGGTGCCCACCACCATGGCCGAATGGCTGTTGGCCCAGTAGAGCACCGTGCCGATGGTGGGGGTGTTGATATTGGTGAAGCCGAGCACCGCCAGCGTCACTTCCAGTCCGATCGACCACAGCATATTGTTCATGAAGGTCGAGAACACGATGGGCATGACATAGGGCAGGTGCTCTTCCATCAGCACCTTGCGGGTGCTCATGCCGGCGAACACGGCGTGACGGGTGAATTCGCGATGCTTGAGGCCCACCGCGATGGAGCGGATGAGGCGCGCGTCGAATGGCCAGCCGAAACAGGCCAGGATCAGCGCCATGGTGGTGCTGTCCATATTGTTGCGCAGCACGAAATACAGCAGCACCAGAATCGGGAAGATCGGCACCGACACGAAAATGTCGGTGATGAACATCAGCACCCGGTCCACCCAGCCCCCGACATAGCCGGCGGTCAGGCCCACCGCGATCGAGATGATGCGGCTGAGAAAGGCCACGGTCAGGCCGAAGATCAGGCTGTTCTTGAACGCCTCGGACAGCTGCCAGAACAGGTCCTGCCCACGCGAATTGGTGCCGAACCAGAATTGGGCCGAAGGCGGCTGGTCGGGAATGGTGGTGTAGATCAGTGAAGGATCCACCGGCGCGAAATAGCTGGCGGCGGCGAAGATGACCACCAGACCCACCAGCACCAGGCCGATGGCGAATTCCACATTATAGCGAATGAGGTCGCGGAAGACGGCAAACATGGTCTCTTACTCCGCCCGCACGCGTGGATCGAGAAGGGGGTGCAGCAGGTCGACGATGAAGATGGCCGAGGCCACCGCCACGACGGAGATCGTCGCCACCGCCATCACCGTGGAATAATCGCCATAGTTCACCGCATCGACCAGGAGCGAACCCAGGCCCGGATAGTTGAACACCTGCTCGATGATGATGGTGCCCGAAAACACCTGGCCGATGACGATGGCCAGCGCCATCACCTGCGGCACCATCGCATTGCGCATCACATAGCCGCCCACAATGGTGCGGCGCTTGACCCCGGCCAGCTCGGCATAGGTCACATAGTCTTCGGTCACGATATTGGAGACCAGCGCCCGCATGCCGATGAACCAGCCGCCCAAGCCTACCAGAACCAGCGACAGCGCCGGCAGTAGTGAGTGCTGCAACACCGAGAAGATGAATTGCGGTGTAAGGCCCGGCCTTACCTCCATCGAAAAGCCGCCCGAGATCGGCAGTACCGGCCAGAGGAAGCCGAAGATGATGAGGATGATGAAGGCCACGATGTAGTAGGGGATCGGTTGCAAAGCCATGGCTATAACGCCAAAGGCTTTGAGGAAGCGGTTGTCCTGAAAGTAGCCCGCGAGGCCGCCCATGATGTTACCGACAACGAAGGTGATCATCGTCGCTGAAATCATCAGCCCCATGGTCCAGGGCAGACTACGCATAACCAGTTCCATGGCCGGCGTCGGAAATGCCATCAGCGACGCGCCGAGGTCACCACGCACTATGCGCGTCCAGTAGCTCAGATATTGCTGGAACACCGGCTGGTCGGTGCCGAACATCGCCTGCAGGGCCTCGCGCGTCGAGGCGATGGATTCCGGCGACAGGTTTGAGCGCGACGAAAGCCGCCCCAGCACCTGCTCCACCGGATCGATGGGCGACAGATAGGTGATGAAGAACATCCCCGACACGCCGAAGAAGATCACGGCAAACAATTGCAGCAGCCGTTTTCCGGCAAACAGGAGATAACTTCGCATTCGGACTCCTCAACGTCCTTGCGCCGCCATCCACCGCGCACCCCGCCAACAGGGCAGGGCAGGATTTTCACGCGTGGCGGGAAATCCGGGGTGTGGGGCATCTTGTCGGCCTCTGCCCCTTTGCTCCGCCGGAGCATCGGGATTGGGGCGGGCCCTCGAACACAGTTCGATGCGCCGATCCCGTCGCAGAAAGCTTTTTGTTCCGGCGCCGCACCCGGCTCCGCATGGGGGAGGGGGCAGGCCTTTGTTCTGGGGCTCGCTCATCTGGGGAAAAACGTCGGGGGCGCAGTTGCCCGCGCCCCCGCGGGAGCGGCCCGGACTTGGCCGGGCCACCAGGGAGGAGCTTAGCTCGCCGCCGGGGCGATCTGGGTGAAGATATACCGACCGTTCGACCAGTTGGTGACCGGGTTGGCATAGTTGTTCTCGGCGTTCGGCCAGCCGGTCCAGTACTTGTTCGACTGGATGGAGAACACGTTGTAGGCCATGATCGGGATATTCGGCATCTCTTCGAGATGCAGCTTGATGAAGTCGTGGCCCAGCTCGATGCCCTTGGGGTCGTTGAAGTCGACCTTGCGGATGGCTTCGATGATCTCGTCGAGGCGCGGATCCTTCCAGCGCATCCAGTTGCGATCCGGCTGCGACTTGCCGGGCTCGGCGACATAGGCCGAGTGGTAGCTGTCCATGAAGAAGCTGAGGTCGGGGTGACCGCCCCAGGTTTCCACGGCCCAGGCGATATTGACTTCATAGTCGCCGACGCGCTGGCGATCCCAGGTGGTGGCATCCACCATGGCGGAAGCGCCGATGCCGTTCTGGGCCCAGGTCTGGGCGATGATCACGCCGAGACGATTGACCACGCCTTCCTGCGGCACCATCACGGTGAAGTCGAATGGCGAGCCATCCGGCATCATCCACTTGTTGCCGTTCTTGGTGAAGCCGGCCGAGGTCAGCAGTTCTTCTGCGGCCTGGATATTCTGCTTCCACCAGCCATAGCCGAAGGCGTTGCGCACCGCCGTTTCGTCGGTCGGCACGGCGTCGCCGAATTGCGGGCGCACCATGTCGGCGATCTGCGTGCCGATATTGGGATCGTAGGGCTTCACCTTGCTGGTGCCCGTATCGATCTCGTAGTTAATCATGAACTCCTGCAGCGGCGCATGATAGTCGCGCGGATGCGTGCCGGTCGGGGGCACCGAAATGGCCGAGAGCGTCGCCGCGCCGCGATAGGACGCCATCGACATGGAGCGCGCATCCAGCATCAGCGCCAGGGCCCAGCGCACGCGCTTGTCCTGGAATTTCGGGTTCTGGTGGTTGAAGATCGCCATCACCAGCGTCGGATCGGGATGGGCATAGGGGAAGCCCGGGAACCAGCCCTGGATCTGCGGGTCCTGCTGCACCACCGAGAACGTGCCTTCCGGCGTCAGGTCGTGCACCATGTCGAGATTGCCGTTGCGGATCTCGATCAGGCGGTTATCCGTGGTGATGTTGTTGCGATAGATGATGTATTTCGGCTTTGGCTCGGCAATCATGCCCATGGCCGTGCGCTGCCAGTCCTCGCGCTTCTGCCACACATACCAGGTGCCGTTCGGGTCGAACGAATGCAGCGTGTAGGGACCGATGGAGACGGGCGGATTGGCCTCGTAGGTGAGAATGTCGACATTCTCATAGACATGCTTGGGCATGATCCAGGCGGCGGTCCAGCGCACGCAGAACAGGGCGTGGAAACGCGAATTCGGCGCCTTGAGCTTGAAGTGCACCGTATATTTGTCGGGGGCGGTGACTTCGGCGACCTGGTTGGAGAAGGCGCCGTTATAGGGCGTGCCGGGGGTTGAAGCCTGCTTTTCGACCGTGAACACCACGTCGTCGGCAGTGAACTCGACGCCATCGCTCCAGAAAATGCCCTGCTTGAGCTTCACGGTCATTTCCGAGAAGTCGGCATTATATTCCCAGAGGTCGTCGGCCAGCGAATTGTAGATGGCGTTCTCGCTCGCGCCTTCAACGCCGGCATCCGGATCGATGAACCACAGCGTGTCGGTGGTCAGGTTGTGGGTGCCGTTGGAAATGCCGTTGCCGGCGCCCACTGCCCACAGATTGAACCAGCCCGGATTGCGGATCACGCCTTCCGGATTGTGGACGATAACGGTTTCGTTGCGGGGGAATTGGGTGAGGTCGGGCGCCGAACCCTCCTGCGCCATGGCCAGGCCATTGCCCGCCACCATGATTGCGCCGACGGCCGTCGTGCCGATCAGAAAACTGCGTCTATCCATCGATGTCCTCCCAGTTGACGCGCTTGTTGCGCGTTTGCGGCGGGCTCAGGGCCTGCACCATAAGTCATACTTAACCTCCCCATTCAGGTTGTCAATGGAGGTTGTGATATAAATCCAAATCTATGATATAAAATACAAAAGGGCGCATCCCGAGGGATACGCCCTTTGTTTTCAAGCCTTTGGTCGAGGCGCGCGGAGATATGTCATTTCCCCCTCGCGCCTCTGTGACCGCGCCCTCATGGCTGTCCAGCCCGCAAGAGGCGGACAGCCATTTCACTCTGCCTGAGCCGGGCCTCAGATCTTCACGCGCACCATCTGGTAGGAATAGGGCGGCAGGGCGACGCTGAGCTTGCCATCGGCAATGCGGGCGCCTTCGCCCTTCTTCGGCGCGACTTCATCCTGCTTCTTGGCGGTGTTCACGGCCTTGAGGTTCGGATGCGTCATCACCTGGTGATCGATCACAGTGCCGCCGGCAAAGCCCTGGAGGCTCACTTCGGTCTCGATGCTCTCGCTGGTGTGGCGGTTAACCAGGAAGAAGGTCAAAACACCCTCGTCCTCGTTATGCACGCCCGAGATGTCGACGAAGGGGGTGTCGGCGGCATGGGTGGTTTCATAGCCGGGCGACGACGTCACCAGCTGCAGTGCCGTACCGCGGCCATAGACCGAAGCGAAATAGTACGGGTAGTAGATGGTCTGCGCCCAGGCCGGGCCGCCCTTTTCGGTCATGATCGGCGCGATCACGTTCACCAGCTGCGCGATACAGGCGATCTTCACCACATCCGAACGGCGGATGAAGGTATTGAGGATCAACCCCACCATCAGCACGTCTTCGAAATTGTAGATGTCCTCGAGCAGGCCCGGCGCATGCGGCCAGCCATCATTGCCATCGAGGATTTTGCGGTCCTGCTGGTTGGAGTGGTACCAGACGTTCCACTCGTCGAAGGAAATATAGATATCCTTCTTGCTCTTCTTCTTGGCTTTCACCTGCTTGATGGTAGCCGCGACCGTGTCGATATAGCGCTCCAGCTTGTGGCTGAGGCCCAGATAGTTCGGCGTATTGTCGTCGCGATTGGCGAAGTACATGTGCAGGCTGATATGATCGACGTGATCATAGGTGTGCTCGAGCACGATGCGTTCCCAATCCGGGAAGCTGGGCATGTCCATATGCGAGGAGCCGCAGACGATCAGCTCGAGGCTCTTGTCGAACATGCGCATGGCACGGGCGGTGTTGGCGGCCAGCTTGCCATATTCGTCGGCATCCTTGTGGCCAACCTGCCAGGGGCCGTCCATCTCGTTGCCGAGGCACCACATCTTGACGTTCCACGGCTCCTTGCGGCCGTTCTTGATGCGCAGGTCGCTCCAATAAGAGCCGCCCGGATGGTTCACATATTCGAGGAAATTGCGCGCATCGTCGACGCCGCGCGAACCGAGATTGACCGCCAGCATCATTTCGGTGCCCACGGTTGCGCACCAGTCGGCGAATTCATGCACGCCCACGGCGTTGCTTTCCGAGGTATGCCAGGCCAGGTCCAGGCGGGTCGGGCGCTCCTCACGCGGGCCGATGCCGTCTTCCCAGTTATAGGCCGACACGAAATTGCCGCCCGGATAGCGCACCACCGGCACGTTGAGCTTTTTCACCAGCTCGGCCACGTCGCCGCGCATGCCGTCCTTGTCGGCGCTCGGATGGTCCGGCTCGTAAATACCTTCGTAAACGGCACGGCCGAGATGCTCGAGAAAAGCCCCATAGACACGGTCGTCGATTTTCGAGATCGTATAGTCCTTGTTCGCGATAACGGACGCTTTCACCGTGTCCTCCACTAATTCCGTTTTTCTGATTTATATCAGCTAAGCGGTTTTAGCGGCGCCCCGTTGCGCTTGCAAGCGTCATTTGTATGATTTTTATGTGGCATTTTTGGTGCCCACCAGAGCAGGGACGTGCAGCCGAGACTCCGGCAATGCCGGCCGGTCTCAGCCCGCGACATGCAGCCTCAGCAGGATATCCTGGTCATAGTTGCCGAAGCCGCGGCCGAAAATATTGATGCCGCCCGGATGCTTGGCATCCTCCTTGACCGCAATGCGCAGCCGGATCGAGTGGTGATTGGCCAGGTCCAGATCGGCCAGCGAAACCGGCGAAATCTTCATGCCGTCGATAAAGGTGCCGTTTTCCGTCACCCGCCAGCTCTTGAGCTTGCCATATTGGCTGCCCTTGAGCTTCCACCAGTCCGGGGTATAGACGCCGCGCTTGTCGCCGAAATCCCCGGTCGACAGCCAGGTGCCGATCTCGGTGCCGTTGACGGAAAGCGTAATGTCGCTGGGCCAATCGGCCGAAGTCCCCGGCACTTCCGAGCTCAGTTCCAGCGAAAATTCCATGCTTTCAATGGTGTTCTGTGCCAGCTTGGCATTGTTGGGAAATTGGTATTCCACATAGCCGCGCGTGAACCAGATCAGGCCTGTTTTCATCCGTTCCGGATCGAGAAAGGTGTCAGGCACATCCAGCAGGCCGATAATCCCTTCGGTCGAGCAAAGCCCGCACGGCGCCGAGACGTCGCAGCTGGTATAGAGCCCCAGCGGCATCGCCACTTCAATCGTGTTGGAGCGCAGCTGGCCGATATCTTCCTTGAACATCACCAGCACCTCGTCAAAGGTGGAGTGGCAGATCTTCTGGTTGCCCTTGCGCGCCTTCTGCGTTTCGGTGCGGATCAGCCCGGCATTTTCCAGAATCTGCAGGTTGGTCGACACCGTAGATTGCGGCAGGCTCAGGCGCTCGGCAATGTCATTGCCATTGAGCGGCCCCTCAATATGCAGCAATTTCAATATTTTGACACGAATAGCGGACGCCAGGCCCTTGAGAACGTCTAGGTCCTCTTCGGGATCCACGACAAGGAAATTGCGGCTCATGCTGCGACTAACGACACCCAATGAAGATCAGTATTGTGTATCAGTAAATATGAAACAGTCAAACAAACTGTCATATTGATGACGTAATCGGGCTAATTTCCTTGGCCTTCGCGGCTATCACGATTACCGATTTGAATGCGTGCCCATGGTCTCCTGCAGCAATGGCATCAATGCCAACGCCCCTGAACAGGGTATGCGCTGCCCGAAATCCCGCGCTAATTTGCCCCTATCCTTGGGAGGTTCCGCCGCCATGTCTTTTGCCCGCCTTTGCGTCATCGCCAGCCTGGCGCTCCTGGCCACGCCCGCCGTCGCCGGCACGGTGACGCTGGTCTCGGACAGCTATTCGCTGAGCCACCCCGTCCCGCATCTGCATTTCGAGGGGCCGGTCGTGGAAGGCGATGTCGATCAGCTGAAAACGCTCTTCGACGCCAATATCGCCTGCGGTTTCGAGCAATTGCCGGTTGAAGGCGGCAATTGCGCCGTCATCACTCTCGAAAGCCCCGGCGGCAATTATGTCGAGGGCCTGACCATGGCTCAGTTCCTGCGCGACAACCGCATCGCCTCCGTGGTTGAGGCGGGTGCCGAGTGCTATTCCGCCTGCGCCTTCGCCTTTCTCGGCGGCACCGGCTATTCCACCCAGGACGGCATCGGCGTCTATATCGATCGCATGGTCGCCCCCGGCGCCATTCTCGGCTTCCACGCGCCCTATTTCGCCCCGGATGCGCTCGATGGCCTCGTTGCGCAGTTCGGTCTCGACGAGGTGCTCGGCGCCACCCGCGGCGATATCGCCATCATGGTGCGCGAACTGGTGAACTGGAATGTCGATGCCAATGTGCTCGGCTACATCGTCTCCATGGGCCCTGATGAGACCTATGACATCACCACCGGCGAGGACTATTTCCTCACACGCAGTGCCCTACCGCCCGAACTGGCCATCGACGATCAGAAGACCAGCCTGGGCGATGCTGTCTACAATGCCTGCATCTATCTGCTGTCCGAGCATGAGAGCACATTTCCCAGCACTCTGATTGATCGCATCACCGAAGCCGCCATGACCGAGATTGGCAAGGACTCCACCGGCGCCGCCATCACCGGTTATCGTCTCGGCCCCGATAATCCGCTCGGGCTCACCTTCTGCGGCTTCCCGTCCGCGCAACTTGAAGGCAATGGCGACGCCGATATCGCCCTCTATACCGGCGCCGGCATAGAGGGCGACATTCGCCCCATGCTCACGCTTTTCTTCCGCCCCAATGGCTGGTCCAGCCTCGGCGGCACCGGCAATGTCGCCCGCTCCATCTTCCAGAAGGGCGCCATGACCACGATGTTCCTGAGCCCGGTCGGCGAAGTGACGCGGGACCTGTTCTTCTAGAACCGCAAATGTACAGGCGCACCGCGCCTTCCCCACCCACGATCGTAACCCTCGGGCTTGCCCCGAGGGCTTTTCGCTTGCCGGTGCCTCCGAAAGTTCAGGCCCCTCGGGTCAAGCCCGAGGGTGACGTGTGGTGGTTGTGTCGTCGCCCCCCGCTCTCCCACTCCGCGGAAAATCCCCACGCGCCCCCGCGACACCTCTTCGACTAAAGCATAACTTTCTCCCGCGCCCTCGACCTGTTTTCTAGGGCGCCCGCCTGGGGAGGCGGTAACCCCTAAGGGAGAGATCGATGTCCGAAGACAAGGCCCAGAGCCTCCGCGAAGCCGCGCTGCATTTCCACGAATATCCGCGCCCGGGTAAGCTGGAGATCACCCCCATCAAGCCTCTGGCCAATACGCGCGACCTCTCGCTCGCCTATTCCCCCGGCGTCGCCACCCCCTGCGAAGAAATCGCCGCCAATCCCGCTGACGCCTATCGCTATACCTCCAAGGGCAATCTCGTCGCCGTCATCTCCAACGGCACGGCTGTGCTCGGCCTGGGCAATATCGGCGCCCTGGCCAGTAAGCCGGTGATGGAAGGCAAGGCGGTCCTGTTCAAGAAATTCGCAGGCATCGATTCCATCGATATCGAGGTCAACGAGCAGGACCCCAAGAAATTCATCGAGATCGTCGCCCCGCTGGAGCCGACCTTCGGCGGCGTCAATCTTGAGGACATCAAGGCCCCCGAATGTTTCGAGATCGAGGAAGCGCTGCGCGAGCGCATGAATATCCCGGTCTTCCACGATGACCAGCACGGCACCGCCATCATCGTTGCCGCCGCCGTCATCAATGCCATGCGTCTCGTCGGCAAGGACATTTCCAAGGTCAAGATCTGCACGTCGGGGGCAGGGGCCGCCGCCATTGCCTGCATGAACATGCTGATCGCTGTGGGCGCCAAGCGCGAAAATATCTGGATCGCCGACTCCAAGGGCCTCGTCACCAAAAAGCGCGACAATTCCGTCGATCGCTGGCGCGGCGCCTTTGCCCAGGACACCGACAAGACCGAGCTGGCGGAGGTCATGGACGGCGCCGATATCTATGTCGGCCTCTCCAAGGCCGGGGCGCTGAAGCCCGAAATGATGAAGAACATGGCCCCCAATCCGCTGATCCTGGGCCTCTCCAATCCCACACCGGAAATCATGCCGGAACTGGCCAAGGAAGCCCGTCCCGATGCACTGGTCTGCACTGGTCGCTCGGACTATCCCAATCAGGTCAATAACGTCCTCTGCTTCCCCTTTCTCTTCCGCGGCGCGCTCGATTGCGGCGCCACCATCATCAACGAGGAGATGAAGGCCGCCGCGGCCCACGCCATCGCCAAGCTGGCGCATGAGCCGGGCCTCGAAGCCACCGCCCATGGTGTGCCGGCGATTTTCGGACCCGACTATCTCATTCCCAATCCTTTCGATCAGCGCCTGATCCTGCGCATCGCCCCGGCCGTCGCTAAGGCGGCGATGGATTCTGGCGTCGCCACCCGCCCCATCGCTGATTTCGACGCCTATCGGGATCAGCTCCGCCGCTTCGTCTTCCGCTCCGGCATGGTGATGAAGCCGATGATCGAGCGCGCCCAGGCCGCCAATAAACGCATCGCCTTTGCCGAAGGCGAGGACGAGCGCGTGCTGCGCGCCGCTCAGGTCATTCTCGAAGACGGCATTGGCAAGCCGATCCTCATCGGCCGCCCCTCTGTGATTGAATCAAGATTGGAGCGTTTCGGGCTAACCATCCGTCCGGGCAGCGATTTCGAGATCATCAACCCCGAAGACGACCCGCGCTATCGCGACTATGTCGCCGATTTCCACGCACTGGTCGGCCGCAAGGGCGTTACCCCCGACACCGCCCGCACCATCGTGCGCACCAACACCACCGTCATCGGTGCCTTGGCCGTGCGTCGCGGCGAAGCCGATGCACTGATTTGCGGTTTGCAGGGCCGCTTCATCAAGCATGCCCGCGATATCCACTCGATCATCGGGCTGTCCGAGGAGTCCAACCAGCTCTCGGCCCTCTCCATGCTGCTGCTCAATCGCGGTGTCTTCTTCCTTGCCGACACCTATGTGAATATCGACCCCACCGCCGATGAACTGGTGGCCATCACCTTGCAGGCCCGCGACCACCTCAAGCGCTTCAACATCGAGGCGCGCGCCGCGCTGCTCAGCTATTCCAATTTCGGCTCCCGCGACGGCGACACCTCGATCAAGATGCGCGAGGTCTACGACAAGCTCAAAGCCGTCGCCCCCGACCTTGTCGTCGAAGGCGAAATGCAGGGCGATCTGGCCGTCAATGCCGAACTGCGCTCCCGCTACATTCCGGACTCGGTGCTGTCAGGCGAAGCCAATCTCCTGGTCTTCCCCAATCTTGAAGCCGCCAACCTCTCAATGACCCTGCTCAAGGAGCTCAATAACGGCCTCCATATCGGCCCCATCCTCATGGGCACCAAGCAACCCGCGCACATCGTCGCGCCCACCGTCACCAGCCGCGGCCTCGTTAACATGGCCGCCATCGCCGCCACCGAAGCCGCAGGCCGACTTTAAGCCACTGTGAGAGTGTGGGCGTACCGACCTCTTGGTATCTACTGGCCGTCACCCTCGGGCTTGACCCGAGGGCGTTTCGGTTTGGGGCAGGCATAACGCCTTGGCCAACGCACCTTCCGCCTTTCCACGGCCACGGTTTGCGCTATCACTAGTCACACCCGCTTTGGGAGAGGCGGGCCGGAGGAAGCACATCCATGACATTTCGCGCCCTGGTCACCACAGCCCCAGTCGACGGCAAGAGCCAATCCAGCATCGAGACCCTCGATGACGCCCGGCTGCCCGACGGCGATGTGACCGTCGATGTCGACTGGGCTGGTCTCAACTACAAGGACGGCCTTTGCCTCACCGGCCAGGGCGGTCTCGTCCGCAGCTATCCCCACGTCGCCGGCATCGACTTTGCCGGCACCGTTCGCTCAAGCGACGATTCCCGTTACACGAGCGGCGACAAGGTCGTTCTGACCGGTTGGCGCGTCGGCGAAACCCATTGGGGCGGCTATGCCGAGCGGGCGCGCGTCAAGGCCGACTGGCTGGTGCCACTGCCGTCTGGCCTTTCCACCCGCGACGCCATGGTCATCGGCACGGCCGGGCTCACGGCCATGCTGGCCATCAACCGCCTTGAGGCCCTGGGTATCACCCCCGCGTCCGGCGAGTTGCTGGTCACCGGCGCCGCCGGCGGCGTCGGTTCCATCGCCATCGCGCTGGCCCGGCGCCTCGGCTATTCCCTCACCGCCCTGTCCGGCCGCCCCCAGCACGCCGCTATGCTGCAGGCGCTGGGCGCTAGCACCGTGCTCGATCGTGCCGAGTTCCTGGCCCAGCCGGACAAGCCGCTCGAAACCGCCCGCTACGCCGCTGCCATCGACTGCGTCGGTGGCGATATCCTGGGCAAGCTCCTGCGCCAGATCGCCTATGGCGGGGCTGTCGCCAGCCTGGGCAATGCTGCCGGCATCGCCCTCAACACCAATGTCCTGCCTTTCCTGCTGCGCGGTGTCACTCTGGCCGGCATCGACAGCGTCATGCAGCCCTATGACGCCCGCATCGCCGCCTGGTCCCGCCTCGCCGGCCTCTTCGATTTCGCCGCCTATGACGCCAATGTCGAAGACGTCGGCCTCGCCGCCCTGCCGGAGAAAGCCGCGCAGATCCTCAAGGGCGAGGTCCGGGGCAGGGTGCTGGTCAACCCGAAGGCGTGAACGCGCCGGCTAGGCGTCGTGTCTAGCCCAGCGTCACATGCGGATAGCGCCCGACATTGGCGAGCAGGTCCGGTTCGATCACCTCAGTCCAGCGCATGCCGGCAATGGCGTGCTGATAGCTGCCGCTGACCTGGTTGGCTGACAGCATCGCTGCACCGGCATCCTCAACCACGCTCACGCCAATGCCGATCGTGCAATCGCTGACGACATTGGACGACACCACCACATTGCGCAAAAACGGCCCCCAGCCGGCCGCAATCCCAGCGCCGGGCACATTGGCCACCACATTGCCAGTGACCGTGGTTTCGGCCTCGATGAAAATGCCGATCGGAATGGTATCGGGGTTCACCGCCGATTTCGGGGTGATATTGCGCACGATATTGCCAGTGCACACCGCGATCTGTCCGCCCGAATCCAGATTGGTGATCGAAATCCCGGTCGCCGCGCCGTCCACCACATTATTGGCCACCACCGAGCCGGAAAACGCGAATTCGGAGAAGATGGCGACCTCGCCGCAGTCGCGACAGACATTGCCGCTGATCTGGGTATTCTTGGTGGTGTTGAGCCGCACTGCCGTGAAGGCGCAGTCAGAAATGTGGTTGTCGGCGACGATCACCTCGTCAGCGCGAAACACATTGATGCCATTGCCGTTCTGGCCATTGCCGCCGCCGCGCCAGTCGATTTCCGAGATTCGGTTATTGACGATGATCGACCCATCCGGCCCCTCGACCGAGCGCCAGACCCGTACCCCGGCATTGCCGCATTTGGCAATGCGATTGCCCGTAATCACCAGCCCACGACTATCCATGGCATGAATGGCCGCATCGCCATGCCCCAAAAAGTCGCAATCGCGGACCGTCACCGCCGCCGAGTGGATGCCCAGCGCCACGCCGGGACTTTCGCGAAAACTGCACCGCTCCAGCACGACGCCCTGCGCTGCTTCGATCCCCAGCAGCGCCTCGCTGCCGCTGTCGCCGACAAAGCCGATATCGCGCAGCACCACGTTCGACTGCCCCGAAATCGTGCCCACGGCGCTGCCGGCCGCGATCAGCCAGGTCGCGCCCGGCACGCCCTCGATAACAACATTGCCCGGGATCGAGAGCCCATAGACCACGAACCGCCCCGGCGGCAGGCTGATGCGCCCGCTGGCATTGGCCAGCAGTGCCGATTGCAGCGCCTGGGTCTGGTTGCCATCCGGAGTGAGCGGTACGACCTCCGCCCGCGCCAGGCTTGGCGCAAAGGCTGCAAGGCCGGCAAGACCAGCGACCACATGACGACGATTGGGCATGACATTCTGCATGCTCCGATCATGCCAGCTTTCGCCGGCCTTGCGGGCGGAACCGCTGGGTTTGGTGAATGAATGTGCCATTTGCTCAATGCCGTGCCACCGCGCATATGCGTTCCAGCTTGGCGGTGTCGGGCCGGGTGGCTATAACGGGCTCAGTTTCTAAGCATATGGCAGGTTCGGCATGCTCGTTGACGGCAAGATCTATCTCGGGGCGAGCGACCGGCCGGAATATCTCAATCTCAAATACGGCAATCGCCACGGCTTGATCACCGGCGCCACCGGCACCGGCAAGACCGTGAGCCTGCAGGTCCTGGCCGAAGGCTTTTCCGCCGCCGGCGTCCCCGTCTTTGCCGCCGATATCAAGGGCGACCTTTCCGGCATCGCCAAGATGGGCCAGGCGCAAGGCTGGCAGACCAAGCGCGCCGAGGATATCGGCTTCACCGACTACCACGACGACGTCTTTCCGGTGATCTTCTGGGACCTGTTCGGCAAGCAGGGGCATCCGGTGCGCGCCACCATTTCCGAGATGGGCCCGGTACTGCTCGCCCGCATTCTCAACCTCAACGACACCCAGGAAGGCGTGCTCAACATCACCTTCCGCGTTGCCGACGAGGAAGGGCTGCTGCTGCTCGACCTCAAGGATCTGCGCGCGCTTTTGGGCAATGTGCAGGAGCGCGCCAAGGAAATCTCCGGCCGCTACGGCAATGTCACCACCGCCTCCATCGGCGCCATTCAGCGCGCTTTGCTGGTGCTCGAACAGCAGGGCGCCGACCATTTCTTCGGCGAGCGGGCGCTCGCGATTGCCGATCTCATGCGCGTCGATGCCGATGGCCGCGGTTTCGTCTCCATCCTTGCCGCCGACCAGTTGATGCAGTCGCCGCGCCTCTACGCCACTTTCCTGCTCTGGCTGCTCTCCGAGCTCTTTGAAGAGCTTCCCGAAGTCGGCGATGTCGACAAGCCCAAGCTGGTCTTCTTCTTCGACGAAGCGCATCTCCTCTTTGACGATGCCCCCAAGGCGCTGATCGACAAGGTCGAGCAGGTGGTCAAGCTGATCCGCTCCAAGGGCGTCGGCGTCTACTTCGTCACCCAGAACCCCGTCGACATTCCCGAAAGCGTGCTGGCCCAGCTGGCCAACCGCGTGCAGCATGCTTTGCGCGCCTACACTCCGCGCGAGCAGAAGGCGGTCAAGGTCGCCGCCGACACCTTCCGTCCCAACCCCGCCTTCTCTACCGCCGAGGCCATCACCCAATTGGGAATCGGCGAAGCACTGGTTTCGGTGCTCGAGGACAAGGGCGTGCCCTCCATGGTGGGCCGCACCCTCATTCGTCCGCCATCAGCCCAGGTCGGCCCCATCACCCCGGCGGAGCGCGATTTCATCATCGCCAATTCCCCGGTGGGCGGGCTCTATGACACCGTCATCGATCGGGAATCTGCCTATGAGGTGCTGCAGAAGCGGGCCCGCGAAAAGCAGCTTGCCGACGAACGCGCCAAATACGATGCCGAGCGTCAGGCCGACGCTGACCGCTATGCCAAGGAACGTGAACGGCTGGAAAAGGCGGCCGCACCCCGCCGCACCTCAACCCGCCAGACGCCGACCGAAGCGGCCGTCAATTCCTTCGCCCGCACCGTCGCCAATCGGCTGGGCAATGCCCTGGTGCGCGGCATTCTCGGCGGCCTCAAGGGAAAACGCTGACCCATGTCCGGTCTCCAGCAAACCACACCCGTCATCGGCATCTTCGCTTCCGACAAAGGCCCCGGCGATCCCGAACGCGCCAGCCTGATGGGCGAGGCCGGGCGCCTCTTCGCTCGCCGCGGCGTGCGCCTGGTCTGCCTGGCTGAAAACGACGCCCTGCCTGTGCCATTGATCACCGCCGCCCGCGCCGCTGGTGGCACTGTCGATGTGCTGGCCGATGCCAGCATCGTGCTGCCGCCGGCTCTGGCCAATGTGCCTGTCTCTGTGGTGCCTGAGCGCGCCGCGCGTCATGCTCAGCTGGCGGCGATGTCGACAATTCTGGTGGTCCTGCCGGGCTCACTGGCCTCGGCCACCGCGCTGTTCGAGACCTGGTCGTCCACGCCCTCGCGGCCCATCGTCTTCCTCAATCGCCACCGCGCCTTCGAAGTGCTGCGCGGCTTTGCCGGCGACGTGCTGTCCCATGCGGTGCCCGGCTATGACCGGAACCTGCAATTCGCCGACACTGTCGAAGACCTCTGGAACAAGGTCAATTGGCTGCTGCAACAGCAGACCGCCTAAAGCCGCTCAGACCCGCGGCTCGAAACCCGGCCCACTGCCGTTGGGAAACAGCGGCACCACATTGTCGGTGAAGCGGCGGTTCGGGTTGGGCT
>NZ_MKUY01000005.1:1762206-2318419 GCF_001899045.1 Devosia sp. 63-57
CGCTCCGGGCCCAGATAGCCGGAGGCAAAGGCACCGACAATGCTGCGCGTATGCAGGCGCGTCTGCACCCGCTGCAAGAGGTGGCGCGGCGACATCGGTTTGAGCACAACCTCGTCGATCCCGGCGCTGATCGCCTGGTGGCGCATGGGCGGGGTGATGGCGCGGGTCAGCGCAATGACAGGCAGGTCGCGCGACACCAGCGAAGGGTTGAGCCGAACGGCCTCTACCATCTCATAGGCCGGGCGCCCGTCACGGTCGAAATCGACCACCAGCAGGTCCAGCGGCGCGATGCGCATATAGGCAAACAATTCGGATTCGCTATCGAAAGGCCGCACCCGCAGGCGCGAGTCGCCGGCCAGAACCATGGTCAACACGGCGGAAAGCGCCGGATTGGCGGCCATAATGGCAATGGTCTTGGCCGATACAGTCAAAGCGAGCCCTCGATTGGTAAAGGTTTCGTTAACATGACTATCCCGGCGAATGAAGCGCCCAGTGCGCCTCAGCCGACAAGATCGGCAAAAAAGTAAACGCGGCGGCAGACGAGGGCGGGGGCCGGAGCAGGCACCTGCGTTGACAGCGCCATGCATGTGAACTACAGTTCACATATGATCGAAGTTCTTCGCACCGAGGCGTTCTCCGATTGGATCAGGTCCCTTAAGGACTTGAATGCGCGCTCGCGCATCGAGGTGAGGATCACTCGCGTCGAGATGGGCAATCTGGGCGACGCCAAGTTCTTCGATGGCATTGGCGAACTGCGTGTCGACTATGGACCCGGCTATCGCGTCTACTTCGTCCGGCGCGGTGACAAAATCATGCTGCTCCTGTGTGGCGGCGATAAGTCGTCCCAGGCCTGGGATATCAAGACGGCCAAGGCCATGGCCGAGGAGTTGAAGTGATGGCGCTCGAAATCAGCAAGTGGGACGTAACCGAATATCTCGACAGCGAAGAAGCTATTGTCGCCTATATCGAAGCTGCGTTCGAGGATGGCGATCCTGAGCTCATCAAGCGTGCTTTGGGTGACGTCGCCCGCGCTCGGGGCATGACCAGCATTGCCCGCGACGCCGGTGTCACCCGCGAAGCGCTCTACAAGGCATTGAGCGAAAAAGGCGACCCCAAGCTTTCGACCCTTCTCGGGGTGATGAAGGCGCTGGGCGTGCGTCTGGCCGCGCAGCCCGCCGTGCCGGCCGAATAGGGCGCATCGGCGGCCACATCTTTCCCGATTGCGGGAATCGGTGCCATCATCGGCGGCAATGCTGAGCGTGAACGTCCGGCTAAATCGGCCCGGCGGCGCTCAGCTACGGTGCGATATAGCCATGTTGAGGCCTATTTACCTGATCGCCGGCTTGATCTTGGTGGCGCTTGGCATAGTCGGCGCCTTCGTGCCGCTGATGCCGACCACTATTTTCCTGATCCTGGCGGCCTGGTGTTTTGCGCGCTCCTCGACCCGGCTCGAAAACTGGCTGCTGGATCATCCACGCTTCGGCCAGACCCTGCGCGACTGGCAAGATACCGGGGCCATTTCGCGGCGCGCCAAGGCACTGGCCTGCAGCGGCATCGCCCTGGGCTTCGCGCTGTTCTGGATCGGCGCCCGGCCAGGGCTCTGGCTCTGGCTGCTTGTTGCCGCCATCCTCGCCGCCTGCGCCGCCTTCATCCTCACCCGCCCCGATCCAGCGCGCTGAAAATACCGAGAACGGCTAAATCGCCTTCTCAGTCTCCGCATCGAATACGTGGACATGCTCGGGCGCGATGGCGAGGCCGATATTCGACCCGGCATGGACCGCGCTGCGCCCCGTAATCACCACGGTCAGCTCCGGCGTGCCGCCAGTGGTGACATAGGTCAGCGATCCGGTCGATTCCACCACCGTGACCGGCAGCACCAGATGCGCTTCCGCGATATCCACCACTTGCAGATGTTCGGGACGCAGCCCGACGACCACCTTGCGGCCGGGATCGCGGCGCCCGCTGAGGGCGAGCCTCTTGGCGCCCGGCAGGTCCAGCGTCACGCTGGCGCCATCGGCATCCACGCTGCCCGGCACGAAGTTCATCGCAGGCGAACCGATGAACCCGGCCACGAACCGGCTGGCGGGCGTATCGTAGAGCGACAGCGGGCTGCCCTGCTGTTCGATGACGCCGTCGCGCATCACCACCACATGGTCGGCCATGGTCATGGCCTCGATCTGGTCATGCGTGACATAGACCGAGGTGGCGCCCAGCCGGTCGTGCAGGGCGCGGATTTCCTTGCGCATATGCACCCGCAAAGCCGCGTCGAGATTGGACAGCGGTTCATCGAACAGGAACGCCTTGGGGCTGCGGATGATCGCCCGACCCATGGCTACGCGCTGCCGCTGCCCGCCAGAGAGTTCGCGTGGATAGCGGTGCATGAGGTTTTGCAGCCCGATCGTCTTGGCCACCTCGTCGGCGGCACGCTTGGCCTCGTCGCGCGGCACGTGCTTGAGACGCAGCGAATAGGTGAGGTTCTGCTCCACCGTCATATGCGGATAAAGCGCATAGGACTGGAACACCATGGCCACGTCACGCTTGCGCGGCGGCACTCCGTTCATCACTTCGCCGGCAATCTTCATCGTGCCGCCCGAGATGGTTTCGAGCCCTGCCAGCGAGCGCAACAGCGTGGATTTCCCGCACCCCGAAGGCCCCACCAGCGCTACGAACTGGCCCTTGGGAATGGTGAGATTGATGTCCTTGAGCGCGTGGAAGGCGCCATAATGCTTGTCGATGCCGACGAGTTCGATCTGGGGCTGTGCGCTCATTTGAGAGCTCCCGAAGTGAGGCCGGAAACGATGCGGCGTTGCAGGATGACGAAGGCGGCGAGGATTGGGGTCACATAGATGGCCGAATAGGCCATGATGGAGTTCCAGTCGGTCGAATTGGGGCCAAGGAAACTGGCGAGACCCACGCTGGCGGGCTGCAGGGCAGGGTCCTGGATGATCGACTTGGAATAGATATATTCCCCGAAGGCGCTCATGAAGGTGAGGATGCCGCAGACCAGGATGCCGTTGCGTGCCAGGGGCAGCACGATGGAGAAAAACGCCCCCACGCGCGAATTGCCATCGACCAGCGCCGCCTCCTCGAGTTCGCGCGGCACGCTCATAAAGGTCGCGCGCACCAGCACCACGAAGAACGGCATGGCTTTGGCCGCCGCCGCCAGGATCACGGCCTCACGCGGAAAGTTCAACAGGCCCACCTGGTTGAAGCCGACAAAGAGCGGCGTGATCATCACCGATGGCGGCAGCACCTGCAGCATCAGGATCAGGAACAGTCCTATATCCACCCAGACGCTGCGATAGCGCGCCAGCACATAGGCGCATCCCGTGCCAAGGAGCACGGTGATGGCCGTGACGCCCGAGGCGATAAGCACCGAATTCCAGAGGAATTTCGGCATGGTGCGCCCCGTCCACACGCCGGGATAGATGCTCGGATCTGGCGCCAGCGGCCAGAAGGTCGGTGGATTGGCATAGATTTCCGAGGCCGACTTGAGGCTGGTCACATACATCCAGTAGAGCGGGAACAGGTAGAACGCCGCCAGCACCAGCGCCACCGTCAGCAGCAGCCATTGCGTCTTGGTCTGTGTCATCCGCGCACCTCGTGACGGGTGGAGCGCACATAGATGATCGATGCAAACAGCACGAGCAGGAACATCATCACCGAAATCGTGGCGCCCTTGGCGAAATCATAAAGCTGGAAGCTCATCTTCCACGACCAGTAGCCCGCCACCGTTGAGGTATTGGCCGGGCCACCCTCGGTGATCGCCGGAAACAGGTCGAATTGCTGCAGCGTGCCGATCAGCCCCAGCGACAGCACCGCCCCGATGGTCGAGCGCATCATCGGCAGGGTAATGGTCCAGAAGCGCTGGAACGCATTCGCCCCATCCAGTTCGGCCGCCTCGTAGAGATCCTTGGGGATTGCCGCCAGGCCGACCGAGAGCAGCAGCATGTTGAAGGCCAGGCCCAGCCAGATATTGGCGATGACCACGGCCCAGATGGAAAAATTCGGGTCCGACTTCCAGAAAATGGTGCCGTCGATAATGCCGACGGCCTTCAGCATCGCATTGAGCACGCCGAAATCACCGGCAAGAATGAAGCTCCAGATGCCGCCGACCACCAGCCCTGGCATCACCCAGCTAACCAGGAACAGGCCGCGAATGGTCGAGGCGCCGGGAAAATTCTGGGCGAAGAAGATGGCCAGCGCGAAGCCGAGCACGAATTGCCCCGCCATCGAACAGAAAACAAAGATCAGGGTGTTGCGCGTCACCAGCCAGAATTCGGGCTGCTGCACCACCGCGATATAATTCGCAAAACCCGCCCAGGGACGGAAAAGCGCGCCCAGCGTGAACATGTCCACCTGCTGGAAGCTCATCAGCACATTGTATACCAGCGGCAGCCCCGCCAGGGCGAACAGGAACAGCAGGGCTGCGCCGACCAGGATCATGTCGAAGCCGACCCCGTCGCGCAGACTGTTGAAAAATCGGGACATAACGCCTCCTGGCAAAAATCGAAATGACCGGCCGGATCGCTCCGGCCGGCCCAGTCAGGGAGGAAAGGTCAGCCCACAATGCCCTTGATGGTGGCCTGGGCCTGGTCAAGCGCATCCTTGGGCGTCATCTGGCCGGTCATCGCCGCCTGGAAGGCGTCGTAGATGGCCTTGGAGATTTTCTGCCATTCCGGATGCGGACCACGCGGCTGGGCATATTTCAGCTGCTCCTGGAACACCTTGAGCGCTTCGTCGGTGCGGGCATCGCCGGTCGAGGGCAGGGCGATGTCGCTGCGGGCCGGAATGTTGGAGAATTCCGGGAACAGGCGGTCGCTCTGCGAGGCGAAGTATTCGAGAACCTTGAAGGCTTCGTCCGGATGCTTGGTATTGGCGAAGATACCGAGGTCGAAGTCGCCCATGGCGGACGAGCGCGGGCCACCTTCGGTTTCGGTCGGCAGCAGCGCGACGCCCCAGTCGAACTTGGCGTCGGTGGCCATGCGGCCCAGTTCCCACGGACCAGAGATCGCCATGGCCGCATTGCCGGCATTGAAGGTGCCGGTGGAGTCCCACTGGCCCTGGCTCAGCACGTCCTGCGAAGCCAGCTTTTCGTCCAGCAGCGTCTTCCAGATTTCCAGCGCCTTGACCGCGCCGGGCGTGTTCACTTCCTTGAACGAGCCGCCGCCCATCTGCACCCATGGCAGGAACTGGAAGGTGCCTTCTTCGCCGGCGCGGGCCGACCAGGTAATGCCATAGACATTATTGGCCGGGTCGTTGAGCTTGCGGGCGTCTTCGAGCAGTTCGTCCCAGGTCTTGGGCGCCTCGGCAATGCCGGCCTTGGCGAACAAGTCCTTGTTGTAGAACAGGGCGATGGTATTGGTTGCCTTGGGCAGGCCATAGAGCTTGCCATCCCAGGTGGCGGAGGCCAACGGGCCTTCGTAATAGACGCTGGTGTCGATCACATCGGAATTGGCGACGCGGTCGGTGATATCCAGCATGGCGCCGCGCGAGGAGAACAGCGCGAAATCCGGATTGTCGAGCGAGATGATGTCGGGGGCCTGGCCGGTGGCAAAGGCCTTGAGCGCTTCGTTCACCAGGTCGTCGAAGGCCAAAAGACGGCTTTCCACCACGATGTCGCTCTGGGAGGCGTTAAAGTCCTCCACCAGCTTGGTATAAAGCCCGTTGTCGCCGTCGATCGACCACATCTTGAGGGTGACCTGTGCCATGGCCGGAGCGGCCATGCCCATAACACCCAGTGCAATGCCGGCCATCAGGCCGAGATAGTTCCGTTTCATAAGCTTCCTCCCACGATGCAGTCTTGCTGCTGACGAAAATGCCGAGCGCGGCCCTCCCTGGCCCCGCGCAGCGCCTAGCCGGCAATGGCGACGTAGTCGCCACCCCGGCAATTCCGAAGATGATTGAGCGCATGGATCTGGCCGGTCATTTCCAGTTCCCCGCGATAGACCGGGTCATGCCAGCCTTCGATATCGATGGAGCCGCTCCAGCCGGCCAGGCGCAGCTCGGAGATGATGTCGGTCCAGTTGCTGTCGCCGAAACCGGGCGTGCGCATGAACACGAACTTTTCCTTGCCGAAAATGCCGTGCTCGCGAATGACGTCCCAGCGGATGGTGGCGTCCTTGCCGTGCACGTGGAAAATCTTCTTGGCCCATTTGCGCACCTGCGGCAGCGGGTCGATCAGATAGACCATCTGGTGGCAGGGCTCCCATTCGAGCCCGATATTGTCGTCCGGCGTCTCGTTGAACATCAGCTCCCAGGCATCGGGATTGTGGGCGATGTTCCAGTCCCCGGTCGCCCAGTTGCCGTCCATGGCGCAGTTCTCGAAGGCGATTTTGACGCCCTTGTCAGCGGCGCGCTTGGCCAGTTCCGACCAGACCTTCTTGTATTGCGGCAGACTATCGGTCAGCGGCTTGTTGCGGATGCGCCCGGTAAAGCCGGCGACGCAGGTCGCGCCGAAATGGTGGGCATTGTCGATGCAGTCCTTCCAGCCCTGCAGGGTCTGGCGGTCCATCTCCTCGTCTTCCAGCGGATTGCCGAACATGCCGATTGTGGAAATGGTAATGTCGCGGTCGCCGATCGCGTCCTTGCTGCGCTTGCCCAGCTCGGCAAGGTCCTGCCCATTGGTGGTCTGCCAGAAGAACGGCTCGAAACTTTCAAAACCCAGATCGGCTATTTCGCCGATACGGTCGGCGGCCTTGCCCGACGAAGCGCTGACCATGGTGCCGATGCGAATGGATTTGGCCGGATTGCTCAATTCAATAATTCCTAAGCTGAAATGGTGACGCGCTGTCCGGTCCTGGCGCTTTCGATCGCGCCAAACACCATGGCCAGGCTCTTGATATTGTCGGTGCCCACCGTTTCCGGCGCCCGGCCGGTTTCGATTGCGCCGAGAAAGTCGGCGAGCACGCTGGCATGGCCATGCGTCTCGTCTTCATTGACCGGGGCAGGGACCTCGATCTCCTTGAGATCGCGGAAGAACCCGCTATCGCCGTCGACGATGCGGGCGACAAAGCTGTCGCCGCCGTCCCAGATCAGCGTGCCCTTGGTGCCGATAATGCGCCAGGCGCTTTCCCAGCTGGTATTGGCGCCTTCGGCCGCCCAGGACCCACGATAGTTGAACACCACGTCATCGGCGAATTCGAAAATGGCGTTGGCCGCAGCGCCATGCCGATACCAGGAGCCGCGCGGATTGGTTTCGAGGCAATAGACGGCCTTGGGTGCCTTGCCGGCCATGAAACGGGCGGCATCCAGCGTGTGGATCGCCATGTCCAGCAGCAGCACATTGTCCATCTCTTCGCGGAACCCGCCGAAATGGGCGCCGATGAAGAAATCGCAATTGAGGCTCGTGAGCTCGCCCAGCAGCCCGCTTTCGATCAGGCGGCGAATGCGGCGCACCCCGGCAATGAAGCGGCGGTTCTGCACCACGGCGTGGATGCGTCCGGCGGCCTGTGCCTGGGCGATCATCGCGCGCCCCTCTTCGATCGACGCCGCCATCGGCTTCTCGCTCAGCACGTGGCAGCCATGGCGCAGGCCGGTCTCCACCACCTTGGCGCGGGCGGCCGGGATGACCACGTCGAACAGCAGGTCAGGTTTGGTGGCGGCCAATACGGCATCGAGATCGGTGCCGATCGCGGCTTCGCTGAGGCCGAACTCGGCGGCGCGCGCCTCGGCCGTGGCCCGATCGAGATCGACGAGGCCGACAATCCGCACCCGATCCTTGAGCAGGGGGTGCTCGGAAACTGCCGACAACCAGCCTTTGGACATGCCGCCGCAACCGGCCAGCACCGCCGTAAATACCAAGATCGCCTCCCTCTGGACTTTCGCGTCTCATTGCCGTCTTGTGCGGCGTCTTGAAACACTGTTCCGTAAACGTTTACGACGATAGTATTGGCATTGCCGTCAAGTCAAGATGGATTCAGAAACGTTTACGCACGCCGTGCCGCTGTGGAGAAATTTCAAAAAATATGAATGGTATCAGGCGCTTGGCGCACGACCTCAATATCTCTATCGGCACAGTATCGCGCGCGCTCAATGGCAAGCCTGATGTCAGCGATGAGACGCGCAAGCGTGTTCTCGAAGCAGCGGCGGCCATTGGTTACGTCCCCAACCAGGCCGGTCGCTCCCTGCGCCAGGGCAAGACCGGCGTCATCGGTTTCATGATGCAGAGCGGCTCTGAGATCACCGGCGACGGCGACGTCTTCTTCATGAGCGTCTTCGACGGCGTGCAGACCGTCTGTGCGCGCCACCAGCTCGACCTCGTGGTGCTGCTGTGCTCATCGGAGGAAGACCCCGACGCCTATCTCCAGCGCGTCGTGGCGCGCGGCTTTGTCGACGGGCTGATCATTTCCGCCACCAAGCGTCATGATCATCGCATCCAGTTTCTGGCCGAGCGCAACATTCCCTTCATCGCCTTGGGGCGCAGCCTGACAGAAGCCGGGCATCCCTGGCTCGATCTCGATTTCGAGGGCATGGCACAGACCGGAGTCGACCGGCTGGTGCAAAAGGGTCATCGGCGCATCGGTGTCTTCGCGCCGATCGACGACATCAATCTCGGCTTCGTCTTTGTCGACAGCTATCGCGCGGCCCTCGAGCGCCATGGCATTGCCTTCGATCCCGACCTCGTTTTCCGCGCCTATCCCAATGATCGCGGTGGTCACGAGATTGGCGAACGCGTCGCTGCCATGCCGGAGGACAAGCGTCCCACCGGCTTTGTGCTCACCAATGAAATGCTGACAGTCGGGCTCTATCGCGGCCTCTACGATTGCGGCATCAGGCCGGGCGCCGACATTGCCATCATCGGCCGCCACAGCACCAATTCCCAATACCTCAACCCAAAACTCACCTGCTTCTACCTGTCGCTGCGCGACCTGGGCATCGAACTGGCAGAGGGCCTGCTCGCCACCATGCCCGCCTATGCCGCGCACTACCCCCACGGCGTCATCCGCCGCGTCGTGCCCCTCACCCTCATCGAAGGCGGCAGCGACCAACCGGCAAAAGGGTAGGGCAGATTGGGAACCGGGCGCGCGCCCACGCTCGTCCTACTCCTCCCCCTCGTTCATGGTGAAGCCGGGTGGGGGTGCTGCAACACGCTCAAACCCACATGCAGTAGTGCTGACCTAGACCATTTCAAAGTGAGGTGGACTGTGTGCTCTTTCGCCTCCCTCCCCCTTGAGGGGAGGGATTGAGGGTGGGGGTCCATCGGTGTGTCAATAAACCACCCCCCACCCCGACCCTCCCCCTCAAGGGGGGAGGGGGCAATGGACCCACGTCAACCAGAACGTGAAACGCTCTAGCGACGAGGCGCCAACAATCACCAGCCAAAACAAAAGCTTGGCGCTTCGTGTCGCACGTCGTTTCCCATTCACCGTTCCGCCCTCGGGTCAAGCCCGAGGGCGGCGTAGTGCGCGTTGCATCTGTCGCGCCAGAACGCGGCTACTGCCTTCCGTGGCGTGATGGCCATATGAGATAGTCGCCCCCTTGAGGGGGGGGGCGGGGTGGGGGCCATCAGTAAATCACTGCCCTCTAACTCACGGGCAGGCCTATCGCATATCGGCTTGAGCTCTTACCCCCTAAGCCCGGCTGCGCGGAATGCACACCGGGCGGGCGTGGATCGGGTCCATGATGATCGCCGCATTGACGTCGAACACCTCGGCGATCAGATCGGCCCGCATCATCACCCCTGGCGCGCCGCGCTCGCGCACCCGGCCATTGTGCACGAAGACCAGTTGGTCGGCATAGCGCGCCGCCAGATTGAGATCGTGCAACACAAGGACAATGGTGCGCCCCTGGTCGCGGTTGAGCCGGGTCACCAGTTCCAGGCAGTCGAGCTGGTGCGCCATGTCGAGATGATTGACCGGTTCGTCGAGGCAGATCACGTCCGTGTCCTGCGCCAGGACCATGGCGATCCAGGCGCGCTGCAACTGCCCGCCCGACAGCGAGCCAATGCGGCGGCTCCGCATGCTGTCGACGCCGGTGCCGGCCATGGCGGCGGAAACGGCCTCGTCGTCCTTGGGGCTCCAGGGCTGCAGCATAGCCTGATGCGGATAGCGCCCGAGCCGCACCAGTTCCTCCACCGTCATGTCCTGCGGCGCGCTGGGGCTTTGGGCCAATAGTCCGATGCGCCGCCCCAGTGCCTTGCCGTTGAGCCCGGAAATATCCTCGGCATCGAGCAGCACCTGCCCCGAATTGGGCGCATGCAACCGCCTTATGGCGCGCAACAGGGTGGACTTGCCGCAGCCATTCGGCCCGGCCAGCACGGTGATCTGCCCGGCCGGAATGGGCAGGCTCAGCGCGTCGAGCACCACATCGGTGCCATAGGACAATGTGAGGTTCTTGACCTCGATGCGATTGGCCAATTGATCATCCATTGGTCTTGTCCTTGCGCATGAGCAGATAAAGGAAATAGGGCGCACCGATCACGGCTGTTATCGTTCCGGCCGGGATTTCCATCGGCGCAAAGGCGACCCGCACCAGCAGGTCGGCGCCAATAAGGATGATCGCCCCCAGCAGCAGCGAGGTGACGATGCCGGCAAAGCGGGCGCGGCCGACCAGCATGCGTGCCAGATGCGGCGCGATCAGCCCGATAAAGCTGACGCCGCCGACAAAGGCGACCGCTCCGGCTGTCAGCAGTGCCGCCAGGAGGAAGATGAAAATGCGATAGACCGGCAGGTTGAGGCCGATGCTGCGCGAAGAGATATCGTCGAGATCGGCCGGTGGCAGTTTGACGGCGGCAATGCAGGCGACAATGGCGGTTGGCACCAGCACCATCAGCATCAACTGGATTTCGGTCCAGTTGACGGCATTGACCGAACCCGCCAGCCAGCGCGAGGCCTGCGCCGCCTGATAGATGGGGCCCACCAACATCAGGATGGTGGTCAGCGCCTTGGCCACGGCCGCAATGGCAATGCCGAACAGCAGCAAGCGAATGGCCGACGAAGCCTGCCGGCCAGAAAGCAGGAAGACCAGCGTAATCGCGCTCAGCGCGCCGATAATGGCGGCCAGCGGCTGCCAGGCAATCGACACCGTCATCGCATTGGCGTCGTTGGAGAAAATCGCCATGAAGGCCACCACGCCCAGCGCCGCGCCATCCACCACGCCGAGCACGCCGGGCGACGCCAGCTCATTGCGCGTGATCCGCTGCAGCAGATAGCCGGCAAAGGCGATGGCAGCGCCGCCAATACCGGCCGCCGCCACGCGCGGCAGGCGCAATTGCAGCACCACCAGCTTCTCGGTCTTTTCCCCGCCGCCGACCAGCACATTGGCCACTGTCTCCAGCGGGATCCAGGTCGATCCGAAGCCGATGGCAGCCAGCGTCAGCAGCACGAAAACCGCCAGCACCACCAGCACGATGGCATTGCGGGTCAGCCCGCGCGCGGGGCGGGGCAGGGCGATGGCGGTCATGCGAGCCTCCGCATCAACAACATCAGCAATGCGATGGCGCCCACCACCGCGGTAATGGCGCCCACCGGCGCTTCCACCGGATAGATGACGAACCGCGCCGCGACATCGGCAATGGTGGCATAGACAGCGCCGGCCAGCGCTGCCGCCGGCAATTGATGGCGATGCCGCAATCCCACCAGCCGCCGCGCCACATGCGGCACCACCAGCCCCACAAAGGCCACCGGCCCCGCCATCGACACTGCCGCCCCGGTCAGCAGCGACACCGCAAGGAAGGCCAGCCCGCGAATGGCGATAACAGGCACGCCCAGACTCGCCGCCGTGGAATCGTCCGCCTGCAGCGCATCCAGCGCCGGCGCCAGCATCAGCGCGATCACCGCTCCCACCGCAACCACCGGCAGCCCGTTGTAAAACAGCGCGATGGGGCGGTCGACAAAGGCGCCCGACAGCCAGAACAGCAATTGCTGCAACTGCGCCTCGTTGCTGGTGAGGATGATTTCCACCACCGCGTGGGCGAGGCTGGCAAAGGTCACCCCGACCAGGACGATCTTGAGCGGCGACAGGCCTCCGGCACCGGCCGCCACGCCGAATACCAGCACGCTGGTCAAGAGCGCTCCGGTCGCCGCGGCCATCGAAAGCCCGGTCAGCGACTGCACCCCGAACACGGCGCTGGCCACCACCACCGCCATCGACGCGCCGGCATTGAGTCCCAGCGTATCTGGCGAGGCGATGCGGTTGCGCGACAGCGTCTGCACCAGCACCCCCGCCATGCCCAGCGCCGCGCCGCAAAGCGGAGCGATCAGCGACCGCGGCAGCCTCAGTCCCGCGATCACCGTCGCCGTTTCCGACCCATCCGGCGCCGTCAGCGCCGCCCAGACCTGCGGCAGCGAATAGAGCTTATAGCCCAGCGTCAGGCTGGCCAGCATGGCCAGTGCCAGGGCGACGCAGAGCGCGGCATAGACCGGCAGGCGCGTGAGGCGCGCCGGCTGCGCAGTGCCGGCCGACAGGGATAGGGCGGTCAAGGCAAAACCATAATGCTGATATTGACACTCAGATTAAATTCTGATGGATGACGCCATGCGATTTATGAAGATCGTTGTCAAGATTTAAAGAGGTCAGCCTTGTCCCTCCGCCGCCTTTTCACCCCGCTTTTGCTGGCCGGCCTCCTGGCCAATCCCGCCTTCGCCCGCGAGATCACCCACGCCATGGGCGTCACCGACGTGCCCGACCATCCGCAGCGCATCGTGGTGCTGACCAATGAGGGCACCGAGGCGCTGCTGGCGCTCGGCATCACCCCGGTGGGCGCGGTCAAGTCCTGGCTGGGCAATCCATGGTACGACCACATTTCCGGACAAATGACTGACGTGACGGTGCTGGGCGAGGAATCGGCGGTCAATCTCGAAGTGCTGGTCTCGCTGCAGCCGGACCTGATCCTTGGCAACAAGCAGCGCCACGAAAAGATTTACGAGCAGCTCTCCGCCATCGCCCCGACAGTGGTGTCCGAGCGGCTGCGCGGCGACTGGAAGATCAACCTGGCCCTCTATAGCGACGCCATCGGTAAGGCCGAGGAGGGCAAGGCGCTGCTTGCCGCCTTCGACGCGCGCGTGGCCGCTTTGCACGACGAACTCGGCGCCTCTCTAGACGAAAAAATTTCCATCGCCCGCTTTATGCCGGGCCAGACCCGCATCATGTTCAAGGACAGCTTTTCCGGCCTGATCCTCTCCGAACTCGGCTTCCAGCGTCCTGCCAGCCAGGACAAGGACGAGTTCGCCGAGGAGATCACCAAGGAACGCATTCCCGAATTCGAGGGCGACCGCCTGATCTATTTCACCTACGAGATCGGCAATGGCGAAGGCGACAGCCAGGCCAAGGACTGGCTGTCCGATCCGCTGTGGCAGAACCTCGGCGTGGTCAAGGCCGGCAAGGTGCATCCCGTCTCCGACGCCGTCTGGAACACCGCCGGCGGCATCATTGCCGGCAATCTCCTGCTCGACGATATCGAGACCATCTACGGCCTCGCCTCTACCCGCTGATCCCTGTTCAGGGTCGGCGTCGGGCCGGCCCCCCATTCTGGACCTTTCAACTATGCTGAAGACTGTTTTCGCCGGCACGCGCATTGCCGTCGCCGCCGCCCTCCTGCTCTCCACCCCCGTCATGGCGCGCGAAATCACCCATGCCATGGGCGTCACCGATGTGCCGGACAATCCGCAGCGCGTCGTCATCCTCACCAATGAGGGCACTGAAGCCCTGCTTTATCTGGGCGTTGTGCCGGTCGGTGCCGCACAGAGCTGGAGCGGCGATCCCTGGTATGACCATATCGCAGCGCCGCTGGCCGACACCGTGCCGCTGGGCACCGAGCTTGCCGTGAACCTCGAAATTCTTGCCACGCTCGAGCCCGACCTGATCCTGGGCACCAAGGTGCGCCAGGAATCCATCTATCCCCAGCTGTCGGCCATCGCCCCCACCGTCATGACCGAAACCATTGGCGGGGAATGGCAGGAAAACCTCAAATTCTACGCCGACGTACTGGGCAAGGGTGCCGAAGGCGAGGCGGCGGTGGCCGGTTTTGCCGACCGCACCAAGAAGATCCATGATGCGCTGGGCGATGCCGTCAACGAGGAAATCTCGATGGTGCGCTTCTCGCCCAACCGCACCCGCATCTACTACAAGGACACGTTTAGCGGCCTAGCGCTGAGCCAGATCGGCTTCAAGCGTCCCGCCGCCCAGGACAAGGACGAGTTCGCCACCGAGGTCACCAAGGAACGCATTCCCGAAATGGAAGGCGACCGCATTTTCTACTTCTCCGACGATCTCAATAGCGACGAAGCCGCCACTAATCTCAATGACTGGCTCAACGACCCGCTCTGGCTCAATCTTGAAGCGGTCAAGGCCGGCAAGGCCCAGCGCGTCAGCGAGATCATCTGGAACACCGCCGGCGGCATCTACGCCGCACACCTGATGCTCGACGACATCGAAAAGATCTACGGCCTCGCCTCGACCCGCTAAGCGGCCAACCACGATGCAACTCCTCCCCCTTCTCCAGGCGGAGGCCAGGTGGGGGTCCACCAGTGGATCACTGATCCCCCCGGAAGGTAGTGCCCGGGTTCTGGCGCGACAGATGCAACGCGCACCACGCCTTGCCCATGCGAAGCGTCAAGTCGCGCATCTGCGCCAACCGCTCCCTCAAGGGGCGCGAACGCGAAAGCGCCCAAGCCTGTCGTCAAAACACCCCTAAAAAACGCGCGTCTTGACTTCCGGCCATTAGGGGTAGACACTGCAACCATACGTTTACGCCCAATTTTGGCGACCTGATCCTCCCGGCTCGGCCGGTTGCTTAGCTTTCCTTCTGACTTGCGAACGTTGATAGGCCTCCGTCGCACGATGCGCGGGGGAAACTGCTCGTTTGCGCCGCTACGAGCCAATGAGGAGATCGCTATGATCACCGGTACCGTAAAATTCTTCAACTCGACCAAGGGCTTTGGCTTCATCACTCCGGATGGCGGCGGCAAGGATGCCTTCGTGCATATCAGCGCCGTCGAACGCGCCGGCATGTCGAACCTCGCCGATGGCCAGAAGGTCAGCTACGACCTCGAAAGCAGCCGTGACGGCCGCGAGTCCGCTGTCAATCTGCAGCAGGCCTAAGGCTCGAGCCTGGGCCGATACTAGGCCCTGCCATATCGGCAACAAACCTTGCGGGGACAGACATGTCCCCGTGCCCACCGGACAGGAGCGCACCATGCCGCATATTTACACCGTCGGCCAGATTCTGGAGCTGCGATCCGCCCCCCGTCATAGCAACCGTCCCTCCGGTCCATGCGAAGTGCTGTCCTGCCTTCCGCACGACAAGGGGCCGGTTCTGTACCGGGTCCAGTCCCTCAACGAGCGCAATGAGCGCGTTGTCGAGGAAGTGGACCTGACCCCGAGCACGGCGACCAAATCGGCCGCCGAAATGGCTGAAAGCCGGTTCAGCATCGCCGTCAATCGGCGCTGACCCTTTCTGCCCACGGCGCGGCCGCTCGATGCCGGCGCCACATCATCCCGCTTGCCAGGGTCCGGAAACGGCCCAGCAGTCCGGCTGCTCCGGCGCGACCACCATGTCGCGCGGCGCCACTGTGACCGACTGGCCAGGGCAAGCCCATCACACCAGCGCGCGCAGGCAGCACCCATTCGGGATCGCGCCGAACGCGACGCACCAGGCCGCGCATCGTGCCGGCCGGAAAGACTTTCTATCACTATGAATACCCAAGTTTTGAATGATTCCGGGACGCTGTTCCTGGGCAGTGACCGCCAGACCGCCCGGACCCTGGGCCCCCGCCATTTCCGCTCTGCCGCCAAGGCCGTGCGTTTCGCTATGGAACACGCCGCACCGGTCAGCTTGCGCGGCGCCCTGCTGACCATCGGCAGCCGCCAGTTCGGCCCTCACCAGATCCGCCGCCTCCACGCCGCGCTGGTCGCCAACGAACGTCCCTCCCAACCCACCCGCAACTAAGCCGTCCCCCGGACCAAACGTCTGCTTCTTCCCTCCTCGCCTTGAGCGGGGAGGGTTCATTTTGGGCGTTTTGACGACTGGTTATGGTGCTCCTGCGCCTCCCTTCCCCTTGAGGGCAGGGTCGGGTTCTGGCGCGACAAATGCAACGATCACCACGCCGCCCTCGGGCTCGACCCGAGCGTCTCTCTCCCCATCCCAACCGTCTGCCATTGACTCCCTCTTCGCCCTCATTATAAACTCACTGAGCCAATAAAGAGGAAGTCCAGCCATGCGTCACCTGCTGAAACTCTTCATCATACCGACCCTCGCCATGGTTGCCGGCCCCGCCTTTGCCGATGGCGTCGATGGCGTCTGGGCGTGCAAGGCCAATGGCGACATTCCCCTGGGCCTGCTCGAGATCACCGGCGACACCTATAGCTTTCAGACCACCAATACCGCCTGGGAGCCGGTGGATAACAAGTCCAATGGCTCGGGCGCCCTGTCCTATGAGGGCAGCCGTATCCAGCCGGTTGAAGGGCCGCTGCTCGAGAGTTTCGAGGTCTATGGCGAAGCCGAGAATGGCGTTCTCTACTGGTACAACGATGCCGGTGCCTTGATGGGCTGCTGGCCGCACCCCTGATCTCCACCAACACCGCACTGCCGAGGAGGTTTCCATGCTTCGCTCCATCGTCTGCGCCACCGCGCTCGTCGTTGCCTTCAATGCCGCCGCCCAGGCGCAGGAGACCTACACGGCCTTCGAGATTGCCGAGCAGGGGCTCGCGCTCGACGCTGCCGGCCTTACCGCCACCTTCCGCGGCAAGACCATAACCGTCACCGGCACCTTCAATCGCTTCATCGATACCGGCTATGGCGACATGGTCTATGTCGCCTTCGATCATCCCGACACCATCAGCTGGGAAGTCAGTTGCGGCTTTCCGCGTGACAATACCGCCGAATATGATCGCTTCGCGCTGATGAAGCCGGGCGCCGAGATTTCCGCCACCGGCGATTTCCTCGAAGCCAAGGACATCTATCTCTATTTCACGCTTCTGCCCTGCCAGATGCATTGATCGGCCAGTCGGCAGCGGCAGCCGATTGGTGTATCAAGCGATCGATTTGCCCAGCAAGGGAGGCCAGACATGCGGGTCCTGGTAGCGGACGACGTCGAGGTGATGCGCGTGTCGCTGGAACTGGCGCTGACATCGGCCGGCCACAGCGTCGCGCTCACCACCACCGGCCGCTCCGCGCTGGCCTTGCTGCGCGCCGAGCGCTTCGACGCGGCTTTGCTGGATCTGTGGATGCCCGAGGGCGACGGGCTGGGCGTCCTGCGCCAGATCCGCCAGGAACAGCCGGACCTGCGCATCTTCGTCATGACCGGCGGCGGTCCGCGCCTGCCCATCGAGGCGGCGGCGCTGATCTCCGAGGTCTGGGGTGCCGAGCGGGTGTTCATCAAGCCCTTCGATGAAGCCGAACTGCTTGCGACCCTCGACAAACCTGCCTAACAGAAGGGGTCGACGACTCCATCCCGTTCCTGAGGAGGCCGCGCGCCTTGGCCGACAAGCCTGTCACCGTTTCCGCCATGACGCGCCTGTTCGAGCTGGCCGCGCGCTCGCTGCATTCGGCCGGGCATGCGGATGGGCTTTATCCCGCCCAATGGACGGCGCTGCGCTATCTCGCCGCCGCTTCCCCGGCCGAGCGCACCGCCTCCAAGCTGGCGCGGTTTCAGCAAATGGCCGCCGGCCCCGTCAACCGCACCGTCCGCACCCTGGTCGCCAAGGGCCTCGTTGTTGAAGCCGGCATGGCGGGCCATCACCGTTCAAAGCAGCTCGACCTGACCGATGAGGGCAGGGCGCTGATCGCCCGCGATCCCCTGCGTGCCGTCGATGCCGAATTTGCCGACATGCCCGAGCGCGATGCCCGCATCGTCGCCGCCGCCCTGGGGCGCATCATCTCGGCGCTGCACACCGGCGGCGCCGAAAGTGCCGAAGGCGAAGTCCTGTCCCTCGCCGACGACGACAGCGCCGATTAGGCACGCCGCTTGGCCAGATAGACGTGGTCGCAGGCCAGAACCGTCTCGCCGCGCTGGTTCAGCACCCGCACCTGCTCGATGATCCGCCCATGGTCCGGCCGCTTGGCATCCGGCTCGAGCCCGGTAATGGTCAGTTCGGTATGAATGGTGTCGCCGATGAACACCGGCTTGGGAAAGCGCAGCCGCTCATAGCCATAGGAAAAGGCCAGCGGGTTGATCTCGCTCGCTGTCAGCCCGATGCCGATCGCGAAGGTCATGGTTCCATGCGCGATCCGCTGCCCCCAGGGGCTGTCCTTCATCGCCTCGGCATCCATGTGGTGCGGAAAGAAATCCCCGGTATGGCCGGCATGCACGACGAAATCGGTCTCGGTAATGGTCCGGCCATAGGTCTTGCGCATCTCGCCCAGCACATAGTCCTCGAAATGGCGTGGCCGTTCCATCAAAAGCTCTCCCTGAACATCTGGTTGATTGCGTCGACGATGCTCCCGGCATCCTCGCCCGTCAGCAGCCCCTGGTTGAGCCGCTTCGAGGCCCCGTCCTGGAACGCCATATAGCCGTCGTGGCGCGGCCGCAGCCAGCCGCCCTCCAGCGTTGCCCGCGTATCGCGATAAAATCCGTCCACCGGCGCATTGACCCCGTCATCCTCCCAGGCCAAGCCATGCCCCGGCTGCCCGCCCGAGGCTGCATAAAGCCCCTTCTGGACCGCGCCGCTCGCTACCCAATAGGCATAGTCGATGGCCGCATCCCGGTGCCGGGAAAACGCCGACACCGCGATCCCGGTCCCGCCAATGGCCGACCCCACCGGCCCGTTCGCCCCAGCAACCGGAATGTCTGCGAACTTCAGCCGATGCGGCCGGAACCCCTCCAGCGCATAGCTGAGATAGCCATAGCCCAGCGGCATCAGCCAGAACCGGTCGCTCGTCGCCATCAGCTCCGAAGCCGCGATCGGGTCCATATCGAACTGCTCGCGCCCGATATAGTCGGTCACGAACCGCAGCATGGTGATCACCCGCATGCCCGCCTCGCGCCCGATCAGCGCGGGTCCTTCATGCGTGCAGGGCGTGCCCAGATTGGCCGCCAGCGTATAAAAGCTCATCAGCGAATGCGGCGCCCGCATCGGCAGGATCACCAGCCCGTCCTGCGCCAGCGCCCCGGCCTCGGCCCAGTGACGGATCGGCGTCGCCAGCCTGTCGGCCCGATAGACCTGCACCTGCGCCGCCGCATCGATGGGAAACGCCCATTGATGCCCGCCAAAGTCGTAGCTGGCATAGGACTGGCCGACGCTATGCGCCGCCATTGCCGCCCGCTCCGCTTCGCGCCCCGGCACATCCAGCGGCGCCAGGCACCCCTCTTTGGTGATCTGCCCGACATGGGGATGGTCGATGACGATCAGGTCATATTCCCGCGCCAGTTCCTCCACCGGAAAAGTCTCGAAATCCTGGAGGCTCCGCTGCTCCCACTCGATCACCACCCCGGTCTGCAGCGCCCACTCCGCCGCGGTCGCCACCATCGGATCGTAGCCGCGCGGATGGCGCCAGGTCATGCCCTTCAACGCCACGCTCATAGCCCGAACTCCGCCCGGATTTTTGCGCTCTGTTCGCCGATCAGTGGCGCCGCGCGGCTGGTGCGCGCCCGCACTCCGTTGACCCGCAGCGGCGAGCGCGTCGTTTCGATGGACACGCCATCTTCGCGCCTCACCGTCTGCAACATATCGAGCGCCTTGAAACCCTCGCTGGCCATCAGCTCCGGCCAGTCCAGCACCTTGGCGCACCAGATATCGGCTGGCTCGAGGATCGACAGCCAATGGGCCGTCGGTGCCGTCGCCAGCCGTTCGGCCAGAAGGCGCTTGATCGCGTCGCGCTGGCTGAACCAGCTCTTGGGATCGGCAAATTGCCCCAGCGCCGTAATCTCCAGCAGCGCTTCGAGCCGGGGCAGGGGCGTCATGGCGATGGCGATATACCCGTCGGCGGTCGGATAGACCCCATAGGGCGCCGACAGATAGGCATGGGCCGAGCGGAAATCGCTGCGCTTGGGTGGGCGCTTGCCGTCATTGAGATGGGTGGTCAGCACTTCGAACTGGAAATCGACCAGCACTTCTAGAAGGCTCGTTTCGATATGTGCGCCCTGGCCCGAAATGCCCTTGCGCACCAGCGCCGCCAGCACCCCCTGGGCCACCGCCGCGCCCGCCAGCATGTCGGCAATCGCCAGCCCGAACGGCACCGGCCCCTGGTCATCGTCGCCATTGAGCCACATCACGCCCGAGCGCGCCTGCGCCAGCAGGTCCTGTCCAGGCCGGTCCACCCACGGCCCTTCGCCGCCATAGCCGGTGATCGAAGCATAGACGATGCCCGGATTGATCGCCTTTGCCGCGTCGTAGTCCAGCCCCAGCCGCTCGATCACCCCGGGGCGGAAATTCTGCAACACCACATCGGCCTTGCCGATCAGCTTTTTCAGCGCCGCCACGTCCTCGGGCTTTTTCAGGTCCAGCGCCAGGCTTTCCTTGGAGCGGTTGATGGCGTGAAAGATCGTCGAGTCGCCGCCGATTTCGGTGTCGCTGAGATAAAGCCGCCGGCTGAGATCACCCCCATCCGGCCGCTCGATCTTGATCACCCGCGCCCCCAGATCCTGCAAGCGCAGGCTGGCATAGGGTCCGGACAGAAACTGGCACATATCGACAATGGTAATGCCATCGAGAAGCGGTGTGGTGGTCATCGGAAGTCGTTACCTTGAATATGAAAAGTCGGCGCCTCGGGGGAGGGCGCCTGGCAGGTGGCAAATGCTGCAGTGTCGCCCCAGACGCGGCGCGGCTCTTCTCCGGGCGGCGCAATGTTTGCTCTGGACGTTCTTGCAACGGCCTTCTCCTCTCGCGCCTCCCTCCCCCTTGAGGGGAGGGATTGAGGGTGGGGGGTCCGTCAGTGGATCACCGAACCACCCCCCACCCCGACCCTCCCCCTCAAGGGGGGAGGGAGAGCTGGTGCCGAAAACTCGGATGCGTCCGGAGCGCCCAAGGCGAACTGGCCCGCCCGACCCCCGCTCGCCTCTCACCCACAGATCGTTACCCTCGGGCCTGCCCCGAGGGCTCTTCACTTGCCAGCGGTGCCGACGAACCGAAGCCTCCCAGGTTACGTTCAGAGTCTGCTCCCGCGGCATGGCGCGTTCCTCAAGCTCCATCCAGCAAACCCGCAAAATCCTCCGGCCGGCGATACTTCACCGTCTGGATATGCTCGCAATACAGCACCAGTTCGCCCTCGCCCTTGAACACTTCATAGGACGCACGACACAGCCCGAGCTCCTTGTATTTCGGGCGTTTTTCGAGATTGGTGCGGATGGTGTAGATGGTGTCGCCGATAAAGGTCGGCTTGATGAAGCGCAGCTTGTCATAGCCATAGGAAAAGGCGTTGACGCAATTGGTGGCCACCAGCCCCAGCCCCGCCGAAAACACGAACGCCCCCGCGACCAGCCTCTTGCCGAACTGGCCCTCGCTGGTGGCGAAGATTTCGTCCGCCACATAGGGGTGCATGTCGGTCACCAGCGCATTGAACGCCATGCTCTCGCCTTCGGAGATGGTCCGGCGCAACGAGCGAATGCGGTGGCCCACCGCCCAGTCCTCATAGAACCAGTTCTCACTGTTCCACACCGGAATCTCGGCATGCGCCGCCGGCATGGTCCTGGGATGCGTCGAAGAAACTCCAACCGTGCTCATCTCGCGCTCACTTTCCATTCTCTCGCCTCCCTCCCCCTTGAGGGGAGGGATAGAGGGTGGGGGTCCATCGGTGGATCACTGAACCACCCCCCACCCCGACCCTCCCCCTCAAGGGGGGAGGGAGATGGGCCGATGCTTTTGACAACGACTCGCCAGAAACTGGATGCGGCTCCTCCCCCTTGACGGGGGCGGTTGGGAGGGGGTGTGCAGCCCGCTCGAGCCCATCTGCGATAGCCCAGCCGGTTGAGGAGGAGTGTTTACCTCGTCCGTTTTGGTAACAGGCTTGGGCTCTTTCGCCTGCCTCCCCCTTGAGGGGAGGGAACGAGGGTGTGGGTCCATCAGTGGCCCACAGAACCACCTCCCCATCCAGGCCTCCCACCCAAGGCGTGCTATCGCAAATGGCGAATTGGCAACGGGCTCTCAGCCCCCCACCCCAACCCTCCCCGCCAGGGGGAGGGAGTTCGGGCTGCATTTCTGGCAAAATCTTACCCCAACCACGCCGCGGCTCCTGCCCTCCCTCCCCCTCCACGCGAGGGTAGCGTCGCTCGGCCCGAAGGGCGGTAGCAAAGCTGGGGTGGGGGTCGCCTTGGCATTCTCCAGACCGCTCCCCGCGCGACGCAAAGCAAGACTGCAAACCAGTAAACCCCCTCACGGCTTCGCCTCCAGCGGTGTCGCCGGAGCAGCAGCCGACCGGAAAGCCGCCTCGACCACGGCCATGGTGTGCCAGGCATCCTCCACCGAGGTGACCAGCACTTCGTCTTCGCCCGCCGCGAAGCGCTGCAGATTGCTCATCGTGCCGATAAAGGCATGCGGGAACCAGCCGCCCTGCAGCGGCACCTGTGCCCATTCCTCTCCCTTGCGGACAATCCAGAACTCATCCGGCTCGCCCTCCGGATAGTTGAGCAACAATCCGAGCTTGACCATGGCCGCGCCGTCGCTGCCTTCGAAGCGGAAGCTCGCATCCTGGAACTTGCGGCCAAAGTCATGGTGGTGGTTGATCGACAGCGTCGTCCGCGCACCCTCGGCAAAATCGATCAACGCGCTGGTCCGCGTCTGCGCCAGTTCCGTCGACGGATGCCCCATTGTCCGTGCATGCACCCCGACGGGATTACCCTGCAGCGCCCGCAGCAGATCGAGATAGTGGATAGAGTGCACCGCGATCTCGACGCGCGGCATGCCTTTGAGAAACGGAAACAGCTGCCAAGGCGTCACGAGGTTCAGATGCACCTCGGTATCGATCAACCGGCCGAGCCAGCCGCGCTTGAGCGCATCCTGCACCGCCAGCATCATCGGCGCGAAGCGCAGCTGGAAATTGACCGCCGCAGTGAGCCGCTTGGCCCGACAGAGCTTCAAGATCGCCGTCGCCTCGTCGAGATCGCGCCCCATCGGTTTTTGCAGCAACACCACCGCACCATCGGGCAGTTTTTCCAGCACCGACAGATGCGCGGCGGGAGGCAAGGCGAGGTCATAGACCGCGCCTGGCGTTGCAATTGCATCTTCCAGCGTCGCAAAGGCAGGGATGTCCCACTTCGCGGCCAGGCTGCGCGCCCGCTCACCATCGATGTCGAAGACGCCGGCCACCGGAAAACCGGCCAGTCGATAGGCCGGCAGATGCGCGTCATTGACGATGCCACCAGCGCCGATGATGACGATGGGGCGGGGGGCTGCCGGCAAGGGCCAGCTCTGCCGCAAAGCAGCGGTGTCGACGCGCACGCTATCCTCCTCCTCGATCGGTCGAGGTTCATTCTTATGTAAATAATCTTTTCACATAAGAATGACTGAGGCAAGCGCCAAACGCCGTTCAGAAACCGTTCACATCGCGGTCAGACTCCGCGCCTGTGCGCTCAATCGAGATGAAATACTTCCTCGGTGCCCGCCCACCATTCGCCCTCGGCACGTGTCGCCAGTGGCGCCTGCATCGGCATGCACACCGCCCACCATTCCTGCGTCCGCGGATCGGCTGCCATCGCAGCCATATCTCGGTCGTGGTCCGTCCCGACATATTCGTAATAGGCGAAGAGCAGGTTCTCCGGTTCGCGCAGAAAGATCGAATAGTTCTTGATATTGCTGGCTTTTATCTGCGCCAGTACATCAGGCCAGACGGCAGCATGCACCCGCCTGTAGTCCGCAATCTGCTCCGACTTGAGCCCGATCACCGCGCCATAACGTTTCATTCCCTCGCTCCTCGCTATCGTTCTGCGCTCACCGCCAAAGCCGCGCGACCCCGCAGGAGGCCGTGCTGCGTTTCTGCTAAGCCTCTATAAAACCTTATAAATCCGTTCTGCATTGCCATGCAGCAGCTTGGCCTGCTCCGCTTCGGAACAATCCCGGATAATCTCCCAGGTCGCCTCCACCCAGCGGGTCAGGCTGCCCGTCAGCGTCACCACCGGGTGGTCGGAACCCCAGACCACCCGGTCCCAGCCGAAGCTTTCAATGACATGTTCGACATAGGGACGGATGGTTTCGACGGTCCAGTCGGCGCCAGAATAGGCCACGATCCCGGAGATCTTGGCATTAACATTCGGTAGCTTGGCGATCTTGGAAATATAAGCTTTCCAAGGATTTAGACCAATTCCAGTGACATCGGGCACGCCGCAATGGTCGAGGATGAAGGTCACCTCCGGGGCCTTCTCAGCCAGCGTCTTGCCGATCGGCAGCTGGTCGTGACGCACGCACAGGTCAAAGCTCAGCCCATGCGCCGCCAACCGCTTGATATTGTCGGCGAACAGGGCCGATTGGCTCAGCTCATCCGGCGCCTGGTGCAATATGCGCCGCACCCCCTTGACCCCTGGCTTGGTCGCCAGTCGTTCGATTTGCGCCGCAAAATCAGGGCTTTCCGGCCGGCATGCCGCGATGGCACCGACGATGCGGGGCAGGGTGAGCACATAATCGGTCTCAGCCTCGATGTCCTTTTCGGCGACGTCGACTTCCATATGCAGCGCCGATTCGATCCCCAGCGGCACCGCCTCCGCGAAATAGGCTGCGCTCGTCCATTCCCGATTGATCGCTGGCGCACCAGACAGCCACGGATAGGTGAAGCGATCCGGGTAGACCAGATGCAGATGCGTATCGAGTATGCGCATGAAATTCCTCCAGATTTGTGGGCGGCCGCTGGCCGCTTGCCGCGTTCAGCTGCCGTTGGAGCGTCGCGAAATCTCGTGCCCAGCCTGCTGCAGCAGCTTCAGCACGGTCGGCATATTGGGTGCATCCAGCTTGTCGAGCCGCTGCGTATAGGGGCAGGTCAGCACCGCGATAACCGTGCCCAGCGGCCCGAAGATCGGCACCGACAGGTTCGAAACGCCCGAAACCTGGGCGCTGGGCATCATCTCATAACCCTGCTCCCGCACGCCCTCGAGCCGCGCCTCCAACCCCTTCGGCATTTTCTCGGGCGTGCCAAGGTCTTGTTCTTCCAGCATCAATCGCCGTTCTTCCGGGGTCGAAAAGGCCAGGAAGACATGGCCTGAGCCGGTATTGACGAGGCTGATGCGCGAACCGACGCGAATAGACACGTTCCAATAGCCGGGCCCATCCACCTGGGCGATCACCACCAGCAGATTGCGGTCCTGCACCACCAGATGCACCGCCTGCTCGGCATGCAGCGCAAAGTTGCGCAGCACCGGCGTGGCCTGGCTGATCATGCGGTGCATGGGCGGCCGCTGATGCGCCAGCTCGAACAGTTTCAGCGTGATTTCATAACGATCTTCAGGCGTCCGCCGCACATAATCGCGCCGCACCAGCCGGTCGAGCATGCGGTAGATTTCGTTCGGTGTGCGGTCCAGCGCCTTGGCGATCTCCGCCTGGCTCAGTCCGTCCGCCGTCCCCGCCAGCAGCTCGATGATGTCGAGCCCCTTGTCGAGCGCCGGTGCGCGATAGCGTTCGCTGTCATCCTCGATGGCCAACTCGTCCTCCAAATATCTGTCCGGCTATCTCACGTTCCCGCCGCTTCGTCACCGCCGCCATCCGCCCCGCCCAAAATACCAATGGTACTCACCCCACCACAAACCCCTCAAACCGCCGTTGACTGAACTAACATGTTTGTGCTTACCTACGAATAGACTTTTCAAATATGGATGATCAAGCTCAAAACGAGCAGGGCGCCCGAAAGGTTCTGTGGAGGAAAATCTATGGCAAACAAGACTTTGGCCGGGGCGCTCCTGGCTTCATGTGCGCTCGTCGGACTCGCTGCTGGCGCGTCGGCGCAGGAATTCAACTATGGTTCGTTCCCGGGCTACACCCTCAAGGTGAAGCTCATTGGCGGCACGCAGTACGAAAAGCTCTATACGCGCATCCCCGAATGGGAAGCGCTGACGGGTGCCAAGGTCGAGATCGTTTCGTCCAAGAACCACTTCGATCTGGATCGCGAAATCAAGCAGGATATCGCGACCGGCCAGATCACCTGGTGCGTCGGCTCCAACCACACCAGCTTCGCCCCGCAATATGGCGACCTCTATATCGATCTCAAGGACTATATACCCGCCGAAGAACTGGCGAAATATGTCCCTGGCACGCTGGCTTCGGCTGAAGTCGATGGGCGCCTCGTGCAGATTCCGCGCGTTACCGACGTGTCCAATCTCTACTACCGGAAGGATCTCTACGAAGATCCGGCCAAGCAGGAGGCCTATAAGGCCGAGTTCGGCGTCGATCTGGCGCCGCCTACGACCTATGACGAGTTCAAGCAGCAGGTCATTTTCTTCGCCGAGCCGCCGAACCTTTACGGCACTGCCTTTGCCGGCAAGGACGAAGGCATGACCGGCCGCTTCATGGAAATCCTGCGCGCCAATGGCGGCGACATGTTCGACGAGAACTGGAACCCCATTTTCAATTCGTCCGAAGGCGTTGCGGCGCTGCAGTGGTTCATCGACATCTACAAGGCCGGCGCGGTGCCCGCTGGTACCGTGAATTACACCTGGGATGATATCGGCCAGGCCTTTGCCGCCGGCCAGCTGGCGCTTGACCTCGATTGGCCAGGCTTTGCCGGCTTCTATTCTGATCCTTCCGCCTCCACCGTCTCCGACAAGCTCGGCTTCGCCGTGGCTCCGGTTGGCTCTTCGGGCAAGCGCGGCGCCTGGTCCGGTTCGCATTCGTTCTCGGTTACCGAGGCCTGCGACAACAAGGAAGCTGCCGTTTCTCTGGCCGTGTTCCTCACCAATGACGAAAGCGAATTGATGGAAGCCCAGGCCGGCAATCTGCCGACGCGCTCGGCCACCTTCGACGAAGTCGTGCCGTGGTTCCACGAGAACAACAAGCCCGCGCTGGCCGAGATGTTCTCGGTGTTCCAGGCATCTTTGGCTGAAGCCCGCACGCCGCCGCTTGTGCCGGAATGGATCGAAGTGTCGAACGTGCTCTGGCCACAACTGCAGGCCGCCATCGTCGGCGAAAAGACCGCCCAGGAGGCCTTGGACAAGGCGGCCGATGATGCGCGTGTCATCCTCGAGGACGCTGGTCGTCTCTAGGGTCTGAAACCATCGAGCAGGCGGCCCTCGCATCGAGGGTCGCTTCGCTCCCGCCTCCAGAAGCCCTCCCGATAGATGGCATCAGTGGCGCGCATTGGCGTGACGCTGCACCGTCGCCCATCAGGGCATGGTATCGACTAAGCCATGCCAGACCCGATCGGGTCATTTTGCAAGGGACTGAAGTGACAGCGACCGCCGAACCCTATTCCCGGCCGACTGCGAAAGAGGGCATTACTGCCTTTTTCCGTTCGCCTGCGGCAATCCCCTATCTGCTGCTCCTGCCGGCGATAGTCGTCATTCTCGCGGTTGTGCTCGTGCCGCTGCTGGTATCGTTCTGGACCAGCTTCACCAGCTACAATCTCACCAAGCCCGATACGCTCTACAATTTCGTCGGCCTGCGCAATTATCAGCGCCTCCTGGGCAATGAGGAATTCTGGTGGGCTTTTGGGCGTACCTTCCTGTTTGTCACCATCACGCTCAATCTTGAAATGCTGCTGGGCCTTGGTCTGGCGCTGCTGATCAACAAGATCACCTGGGGCCAGCGAACCCTGCGCACAATCATGATGTTCCCCATGATGTTCTCGCCCATCCTGGTCGGCTTCCAGTTCAAATACGTGTTCAACGACTCCATCGGCCTCGTGAACAATGCGCTGTTCGATCTTGGCATAATCAGCCAGCCCATTCCCTGGCTGGTCGATGGAACACTGGCAAATTTCTCCATCATCTTTGCTGAAATCTGGATGTCGACTTCGGTCTTCGCCATTCTTCTGTTGGCGGGCCTCATGGCCCTGCCCAAGGAGCCGATCGAGGCGGCAAAAGTCGATGGCTGCAATCCCTGGCAAGTGTTCCGTCACATCACGCTGCCCTTCCTCATGCCCTTCGTCTACATTGCCATGACGATCCGCTCCCTCGATGTGGCGCGTGCCTATGACATGATCCGCATCATGACCAATGGCGGGCCGGCCGGTCGCACCGAGCTGATTTGGACGCTGATGACCCGCACCGGCTACCAGAACAGCCAGATGGGCATGGCCAATGCCATGGGCTATGTGTCGATCATCCTCTCGATCGTCTTCACCTTCTACTTCTACCGCAAGCTCACTGCGGCGCGGACCTTTATGGGAGGTGCGCAATGAGTGCCAACCGCCTGACCATCGAAAAGCCTTGGCAGCGGTGGCTGATCCGGCTTGGCGTGTTCATCGCCATGCTGATCCTGACCGTGCCGGGCCTCTGGGTGGTACTCACCGCCTTCCGCCCGAATATCGAAGTGCTGGCGCGCCCTGCCATCTGGATCCCGCAGAACTGGACGCTCGACAATTTCCAGCGTCTCTTCGGTCTATCCACAGCGCAGCAAGGCCTGCCGGTAGCGCAGTATTTCGTCAACTCGCTGGTGATTTCGCTGACCTCCACTTTCGTGGCGATCATAGTGGGCATGGCTGGCGGCTACGCATTCGCCCGCTATCGTTTCCGCGGCAAGGCAACATTGTTCCTTGCCTTCATGCTCAGCCGCACAGTTCCGGGCGTGGCGCTCAGCCTGCCGCTCTTCATCATCTGGGCGCGGTTGGGCATCATCGACACCAGTTTCGGGTTGATCCTGGTGTATATGGCCATCAACATCCCCTTCACCATCTGGCTCACCGATGGCTTCTTCCGTCAGATCCCGGTCGATCTCAGCGAGGCCGCCCAGATCGACGGCTGCACGCCCTGGCAGGCCTTCTGGAAGATCGAATTTCCGCTGGCCCGTTCAGGCCTCGCCTCTGCTGCCATCTTCGCTTTCCTCACCTCGTGGAACGAATATGCCTTGGCCAGCCAGCTCACCCGCACCACGGCCAGCAAGACCATGCCGGTCGGTCTCATGGATTTTACCGCCCAGTTCACCGTGGACTGGACCGGCATGAGCGCCATGGCCGTGCTGATCATCATCCCCGCCCTGGTGCTGACCTTCATCGTGCAGAAGCACCTGATCGCCGGTCTCACCTTCGGCGGCGTCAAGTAAGGAATTCCGATGGCACAGGTACGCCTCGACAAGGTTCGCAAGAGCTACGGCAAGCTGGAGACGGTGCATGGCATCGACCTCGAGATCGCCCATAACGAATTCGTCGTTCTCGTCGGCCCCTCCGGCTGCGGCAAGTCCACCACTTTGCGCATGATCGCGGGACTGGAAGAGATCAGCGGCGGCACGATTTCCATCGGCGACCGGGTGGTCAACGACCTGCCACCGCGGGCGCGCAACATCTCCATGGTGTTCCAGTCTTACGCGCTCTATCCGCACATGACCGTGCGCGACAATCTCGGCTTTGGGCTCAAGATTGCCAATATGCCGCCCGCCGAGATCGATAAGCGCGTGACCGAGGCTGCCGAAATTCTTGGCCTCGGACCGTATATGGATCGTCTCCCGGCCAATCTCTCCGGCGGCCAGCGCCAGCGCGTCGCCATGGGTCGCGCCATTGTCCGCAACCCCGACGTCTTTCTCTTCGACGAGCCGTTGTCCAATCTCGATGCCAAGCTGCGCGGGCAGATGCGCGTCGAGATCAAGAAGCTGCATCAGCGGGTCAAGACCACGGTCATTTACGTCACGCACGACCAGGTTGAGGCCATGACCCTAGCCGACCGCATTGTCATCATGCGCGATGGCCATATCGAGCAGGTGGGCACGCCCAGCGAGGTGTTCGAGCACCCGGTCAATACTTTCGTCGCCGGCTTTATCGGCTCCCCGCCGATGAACCAGCTCGATGCCGTGGTCAAGGAGGGCAAGGCAGTGCTCTCCGATGGCGTCGCCGTACCGCTGCCGAGCGGTCTGCCAGTGCGCGAGGGCCAGCAGATCGTGCTTGGTTTTCGTCCCGAAAGCCTGGCGCCGAAGGGGCATTCCCTTCACACCGAAGACGGGGCGCTGACCATTTCGCGCCCGGTGACCATCGCCGAGCCGTTGGGTACTGAAACCATTCTCTTCGTCGAAATGGGTAGCAAGGACGTGCAGGGCAAGATGCTCAATCCGCGCGTCGTGCATCCCGGCGAGGAGCTGACTTTCACCCTCGATCTGACCCGGCTGCACGTATTTGACCGGGCGAGCGGCAAGAGCGTACGGGCATAAAGATGGCCAGAATCGTCCGTGTCGAACTGGTGATGGTGGACCTCAAACCCAAGGTGAAGCGGGTCGACGCAATCCAGAGCTTCGTCAGCCAGGAAACGCCAATCGTGCGCATCACCGACGCCGATGGTGTCGTTGGCACCGGCTATAGCTATACAATAGGCACCGGTGGGCACTCGGTCATGGCGCTGCTGGAGCGGACCCTGGCACCGGCGATCATCGGACGCGACGCCGACGAGATCGAGGCGATCTGGCGCGATCTGTTGTTTCTCACCCACGCCACTACGGTGGGCGCCATAACTGCCATCGCCATGGCGGCGGTCGACACCGCCCTGTGGGATTTGCGCTGCCGCAAGCTGGGCCTGCCGCTGCACAAGCTCGCCGGTGGGGCGCAAAAGGCCATTCCGCTCTATACCACCGAGGGTGGCTGGTTGCATCTGGACGAGGCAGCACTGGTCGAGGACGCTCTCAGGGCCAAGGCCGATGGGTTTGGCGGCTGCAAGCTCAAGGTTGGCCGACCAATCCATGAGGACGTCAAGCGCATTGCCGCGGTGCGCGAGGCGGTGGGGCCGGGCTTTGAAATCTTCACCGACGCCAACCAGGCGTTCAATGTCGACCAGGCGATCCGCCGTGCGCGGGCCTATGAGCCGCTCGACATCGGCTGGCTCGAGGAGCCGCTACCGGCCGACGACATGTCCGGGCACATCCGGCTCAGCCAGCATACCAGCCTGCCCATTGCGGTGGGGGAGAGCGTCTATTCGGTCAGTCACTTCCGCGAATATCTGCAGCACAATGCCGCCAGCATCATCCAGGTCGATGTCGGTCGCATTGGCGGCATTACCCCCTGGCTCAAGGTGGCGCATATGGCAGAGACCTTCAACGTGGCTGTGTGCCCGCATTTCCTCATGGAACTGCATGTGAGCCTCTGCGCCGCAGTGCCCAATGCGCGCTGGGTGGAGTATATCCCGCAGTTGGATGACCTCACCACCGAGCGCATGCGTATCGAGGCGGGTAAGGCCATTCCTTCGGAACAGCCGGGCCTCGGCATCGCCTGGGATTTTTCGGCTATCGACCGGCTTGCCGTCGCCGGCAGCCGCAGCACCATTCAATAGGACAAGACAATTGGCTGACCTTACTGGCAAGATCGTTCTCATCACCGCCGCTGCGCAGGGCATCGGCCAGGCCTCGGCCCTGGCCTTTGCCCGTGCCGGCGCCAAGGTGATCGCCACCGATATCAATGCCACCAAGCTGGCCGAGCTCGAAGGCACGGCCAATATCGACACCCGCGTGCTCAACGTCCTGTCGGATGATGACGTCAATGCTGCTGTGGCGGAAATCGGCCATATCGATGTGCTGTTCAACTGTGCCGGCGTGGTCCATGCCGGAACCGTTTTGGAGATGAGCGACAAGGATCTGGATTTTGCCTGGGACCTCAACGTCAAGGCACAGATCCGCACCATCAAGGCCATCCTGCCGCAGATGCTTGAGCGTAGGGATGGTGCCATCATCAACATGGCGACCGTCGCCAGTTCGGTGAAGGGCGTCCCCAACCGCGCCGCCTATTCCATCTCCAAGGCTGCCGTCATCGGCCTCACCAAGTCGATTGCGTCTGACTACACCACCTCCAATATCCGCGTGAACGCCATTTGCCCCGGCACGGTGGAAAGCCCGAGCCTGCATGAGCGCTGGCACGCCACCGGCGATTTCGACGCTGCGCGCAAGGCCTTCATCGCTCGCCAACCCATCGGCCGCATTGCCCGCCCCGAGGAAGTGGCCGATCTGGCCGTCTATCTGGCGGGTGCCACCTACACCACCGGCCAGATCCACGTCATCGATGGCGGCTGGACCGCCTGAAGCCGCGCCGCCGGATTTGAGACTGAGCTCGTGCCGCCGCCGGGGGGGACGGCGCTCGGGTTCGCCGACAGGCACAAACCAATCATGCCGCCCCTTTTCTCAGTGAGGACAGGGGCGGCCGAGCCGACGGCCGGTGCAAATGCCCGACCGTCCCACTTCAGAGAATAGCAGCATGACCAAGATCACCGCCCTTACCACCCACGATTTGCGCTTCCCGACTTCTCAGTCGCTGGATGGCTCGGATGCGATGAATCCCGATCCCGACTACTCGGCCGCCTATGTGGTGCTGGGCACCGATGGCGCCCATGAGGGGCATGGGCTGACCTTCACCATCGGTCGTGGCAATGAGGTGGTGTGCACGGCCATCAAGGCGCTGACCGATCGTGTCGTCGGCCTGGACCTCGCCTGGATCGCCGAGAATCCCGGACGTTTCTGGCGCCATGTCACTGGCGACAGCCAGCTACGCTGGATCGGGCCGGACAAGGGCGCCATGCATCTGGCCACTGGCGCCGTGGTCAATGCGGTGTGGGATCTCTTGGCAAAGGAGGCCGGAAAGCCGGTCTGGCTCTATGTCGCCGAAATGAGCCCGGAGCAGCTCGTTTCCATCATTGATTTCCGCTACCTCACCGATGCCATTACCCCCGAAGAGGCTTTGGCCATCTTCAAGGCAGCCGAGGCCGGCAAGGCTGAACGCATCGCTAAGCTGCGTGAGGAAGGCTATCCCTGCTACACGACGTCGGCTGGCTGGCTGGGCTATTCCAACGAAAAGCTGACCCGCCTCGCCACCGAGGCAGTGGAAAGTGGCTTTACCCATATCAAGATGAAGGTTGGCCGCGACCTCGAAGACGACATCAGACGCCTGGAAATTGTCCGTTCGATCATGGGGCCTGATCGATACCTGATGATCGACGCCAACCAGGTCTGGGAAGTCGACCAGGCGGTCGAGTGGGTCAACCAACTCAAGCGCTTCAATCCGTACTTCATCGAAGAACCCACCAGCCCCGACGATGTCGAAGGTCATCGCAAGATTCGCGACGCCATCGCCCCGGTAAAGGTCGCTACCGGCGAGATGTGCCAGAACCGCATTCTCTTCAAGCAGTTCATCACCCGAGACGCCATCGATGTAGTTCAGATCGACGCCTGCCGCATCGGTGGCCTCAACGAAGTGCTTTCTGTGCTGCTGATGGCGGCCAAATATGGCAAACCGGTTTGGCCGCATGCTGGCGGCGTCGGCCTCTGCGAATATGTGCAGCACCTTTCGATGATCGATTATCTGGCGGTCTCGGGCAGCAAGGATGGCCGGGTGATCGAGTTTGTCGATCACCTGCACGAACACTTCCTTGATCCCTGCACCATCAAGAACGCCGCCTACATGCCGCCGGAGCGGGCCGGCTTTTCCATCGAGATGAAGCCTGACTCCATCGCGCAGAACACCTTTGCAGGATAAGGCTCCGCCACCGCTCACCAAGGTGCTTGTGTGACGACGAGACGCGCTCCCGGCTGGGGAGCGCGTCACAAGACGGGTTGTTCTGTCACCGATCTTGGCTAGGGTCGTTGCGACGATAAACCAAAGCCTTGGGGTGTTCATGGCAGCAAACGCGGCGCCTGCGAAATCGGTGGTCATTGTCGGTGGTGGAGCCAGCGGCGTACTGCTCGCAGCCCATCTGCTGCGCAGCGACGATCCCGATCTGCGCATCACCTTGATCGAAAAGCAGGGGCGTTTCGGCCAGGGCCTGGCCTATTCGGCGCTGCAGCGCGATCACCGCGTCAACGTCCCGGCACGCGGCATGAGCGCCTTTGCTGACGAGCCTGGGCATTTCTGGACCTGGTTGCAGCAGCATCAGCCCGGCAAATACGCCAGCTCATGGGTCTTCGTTCCGCGCCGCCTCTACGGCACATACCTAGAGGACGTACTGCGCCAGGCCGCCTCGCGCATCCCCGGCCGGCTGGTTGTGCTCTCCGAAGAGGCCGAGGCCCTTGAGACACGAGGCAATGGCGTTTCTGTTCGCCTTGGCAATGGCACAAGCGTAAGCGCACGCTGGGGTGTGCTCGCCGTTGGGCACGAGACCCAGCCGGCACGGGGCAGGGGCATAGCTGTGCGCGCCGGGTCGGATCAGGATACGCCGCTCGATCCCGACGCCCCAGTGATGATCCTTGGATCCGGCCTCAGCATGGTCGACGCCTGGGTGTCGCTCTCCGAAGCGCGCCACCGTGGCCCGATCACCGTGGTGTCGCGCAATGGCCTCCTGCCGCTGGCGCATAAGGACGTGTCGCCCCTCGAGATCGACGCGGCTGATGTTCCCTTCGGCAAGAGCCTCTCGGCACTGACCCATTGGTTCCGCAAACTGGTCCGAGATACCGAGGCGCTTGGCGGCAACTGGCGCAGCGTCGTGGATGGCCTGCGCCCATACAACCAGCGCCTTTGGCAGAGCTGGCCCAAGACGGAGAAGCGGCAGTTCCTCCGTCATATCCGCCCGTGGTGGAACGTGCATCGCCATCGCCTGCCGCCTGACCTGCATGAAGGGCTGGTGCGGGCTATCGAGGCGGGACAGGTGCGGCTAGTCGCGGCCGAATTCATGGGGATCGAGCGAGCCGGGGAGGGCGTGCGCGCCACCATCCGACCGCGCGGTTCCGCCGCCAGGCAGTCGCTCGATGTCGCCCGCGTTTACGATTGCGGTGGCGTCAGTGTCGATGTCCGCGCTAGCGCCAACCCGATCATCCAGCAGCTGATCCACACCGGCGCGGCGCGTCCGGACCCCATGCATATCGGTCTCGACGTCGACGACAATTGTGCGCTCATTGCCGAGGACGGCACCGTCTCGCCTCGGGTGCGTGTGGTTGGGCCGCTGACGCGCGGACGGTATTTCGAAATCGAAGCTGTTCCTGACATCCGCGTGCAGTGCGCCGCTCTGGCCAAATCGCTGTTGGCGCCGTCCTGATCAAGGCAAGGCCGTTCTTTCGATCTGTCGGGGGCCAGGCAAAAGGATTTTCTAGCGGAACGGGAAAACTCGGCCGCTGCTTCCTTGTGAAACTCTACCCTGTCGCTAGGGTTTGCTGAGTTCAGCAGCGGCAGGCCGATGACCGGTTCAACAGCGATTTTTCATGACTGCAGCGGGGCAGGGCGATGAGTGCGCGCATCCGGTTTCGCCAGCCCAATGTCATTCCCGGCTTCGGGCTGACCTTTGGCTTCACGCTCGTCTATTTTTCGCTGATCATTCTGATCCCGATGGTGGCGCTGGTCTTGCGCGCCACAGGGCTGGGTTGGAGCGGCTTCTGGGCAGTGGCGCTCGATGCGCGTGTGCTGGCTTCCCTGCGCACCAGCTTTGTCACGGCGCTCATCGCTGCCGGTATCAATGTGGTTTTCGGTACGCTGATCGCCTGGATCCTCGTGCGCTATCGCTTTCCGGGCCGGCGCATTGTCGACGCCTTCGTCGATCTGCCCTTCGCGCTGCCCACTGCCGTGGCAGGCATTGCGCTGACCGCAATCTATGCGCCCAATGGCTTTATTGGCCAGCTGGTGGCGCCGCTCGGCATCCGCATCGCCTATACGCCGCTGGGCATCACCATCGCCATGATCTTCATCGGACTGCCCTTCGTGGTGCGGACCATCCAGCCCATTCTCGAAGAGACCAGCCACGAGGTCGAGGAGGCTTCGGCAACGCTCGGCGCCAACCGGCTCCAAACCATTTCGCGGGTGCTGCTGCCGGGTCTGGCCCCCGCCATCCTCACGGGCTTCGCACTCGCCTTTGCCCGAGCGGTTGGTGAATACGGCTCGGTGATCTTTATCGCTGGCAATATTCCCTTCGTTTCCGAAATCACGCCTCTACTGATCGTCATCCGCCTCGAGGAATACAACTATGCCGGGGCGGCGGTGATCGCGACGATCATGCTGGCAATTTCCTTCTCCATGCTCTTCGTCATCAATCTGATCCAGGCCTGGAGCCGCAGGAGATATGGCTATGGCAACTAGGCTCGCAGCGCGGCGACAGCCTTCGCCCACCAATGAACCGCTCTGGGTCAGAGTGACGCTGATCCTGGTAGGCATGGTGTTTCTGGCGCTGTTTCTGGTTTTGCCGCTGATTGCGGTGTTTTCAGAGGCATTTCGCCAAGGTTTCGGCGCCTATTTCGCCGCACTCAATACCGCAGATGCCCAATCGGCCATCCGGCTGACGCTCTTGGTCGCCGCTATTGCCGTGCCTCTTAATCTCGTTTTTGGCGTCTGCGCCTCCTGGGCCATTGCCAAGTTCGAGTTCAAGGGCAAAGCCTTTCTGATCACGCTGATCGATCTGCCTTTTTCGGTGTCGCCGGTGATCTCTGGCCTGGTCTATGTGCTGCTCTTCGGCACCGGCAGCGTGCTCGGCCCCTGGCTGAAATCCTACAATATCGAAATCTTGTTCGCCGTGCCCGGCATCGTGCTGGCCACGATCTTCGTCACCTTTCCCTTCGTCGCACGCGAGCTCATTCCGCTGATGCAGGATCAGGGCAATGGCGACGAAGAAGCAGCTCTGTCGCTGGGCGCATCAGGCTGGCAGACCTTCTGGCGCGTTACCCTGCCCAATATCAAATGGGGTCTGCTCTATGGTGTCTTGCTCTGCAACGCGCGGGCCATGGGCGAGTTTGGCGCTGTTGCCGTGGTTTCGGGCAAGATCCGCGGCCAGACCACCACCATGCCGCTGCAAGTCGAGATGTTCTACAATGAATATCAAGGCACCGCCGCCTTCGCCTTGGCGTCGTTGCTGGCCCTCCTTGCCCTTGTCACGCTGGTGCTTAAGACCACCCTGGAGTGGCGCTTCGGTGCTGAATTGGCCGCCACCGGCCGCGGCCATTGAGGCGAGGTATCGAGGCCTTGCCGCAGGGTTAGTCCCCGCGACAAGGCGCATTCGATCGTCAGCTCACGCGAACCAGGTCGTTCCCGGATACTGATGCGCCCGCGCCACGTCCTCGTTGAGTTCGAGGCCGATGCCCGGCCGATCGGAAAGCTTGATCTTGCCGTCCCTGATGATGTCGCCGCCATCGGTGATCGTCGACCAATAGTCGCGATGGAACCAGTGGAATTCCAGCACCAGGAAATTGGGGATCGTGGCACAGACATGGGCCGAGGCCATGGTGCCGATGGGCGACGAGACGTTGTGCGGCGCGAAGGGGATTGAGTAGAGATCGGCGAGTTCCGCAATCTTGCGGCATTCGGACAGGCCACCGCATTTCGGGATATCAGGCATGATGATATCCACCGCCTGCTGTTCCAGCAGCTTTCGGAAGCCGTGGCGCAGATAGAGGTTTTCGCCAGCGCAGATCGGCGTCGACGTGCTGCGCGTAATTTCGGCCATCACGTCGATATTTTCGGGCGGGATCGGCTCTTCGAGCCACATGAGCTGGAGATGCTCGAGATCGCGCGCCAGGCGGATGGCGCTATGCTTGTCGAGCCGCGTATGCAGATCGCAGGCGACCTCGACGTCCTTGCCGGCAGCCTTGACCACCATTTCGGCCAGTTCGACCATGCGGTCATGCTCCCACTTGTTGGGAGTCATGTTGAACTTGTCTTTGACATACCAGCCGGTTTCGCTGCCGGTGTGGCCATAGGCGCGGATGTCGAGATCGACCTTGAGTGCCTTGAAGCCGGCCTCGAGCACCTGGTCCACCTCGCGCTGGACCTCGTCCATGTTCATGCCGGGCGAGACCTCGCAGTCGCAATAGACGCGGATATCGTCGCGGAACTTGCCGCCCATCAGTTCATAGACCGGCACCTCGAGCGCCTTGCCCTTGAGATCCCAGAGCGCGATCTCGACGCCGGTAAGCGCGGTGATCAACGCACCGGCAAAGCCGCCCTCGAACACCAGGTTCCGCCTGATATCCTCAAAAATGGCGTCAATGGCGAAGGGATCGCGCCCGATCAGCATCGCCGCCAGTTCTTTCTCGATAATGGCGATGGCCTGGTGGCCGCCATGCACGCATTCCCCCAGCCCGGTAATGCCGGCGTCAGTTTCGACGCGAACCCACAAATGCATGCAATGGCCGACCGTCGCCGCCGTTTTGACGGATGTGATCTTCACTCCGATGTCTCCTCAAAGCCTTGCCTAACCCTGGTCGGACAAATCCCGATCCACGGCCTCCTCCGCCGAATCCTCGAAGAATGCGATGCCGATATGCAGGTGTGACTGCAGGGCATACTGGTATCGGATCCGGTCCCTCTGCTCCAACGCGTCGACCACGGCAGCGTGCTGCTCATAGGTGTCGCCTGTGAAGTTGTGCAGTTCTTTGGCCCGCTCCATGATCCGGATGATCACCGGCTTCATGATCCCATAGACGTCGCGTACCGCGCGATTGTCGAGAATGGACACAATGCGAAGATGGAAGCGGAAATCCAGCTCCGATGCTTCCGCGATTGTCCCGGCGGCGCGCAACTGATCGTTGATGCGACGCATCTCCGCGATATCCTCGGGACGCATGAGGTCGAACAGCGTATCCACCGACCCGACCTCGATCAGCCGCCGAAATCCCTGGATATCATTGAAGGTCCGGCGGGAAATATCGAGCGTATTGAAAGAGAACAGGTCGAGTGCCCGTTCCATGCGGTCATCGATGATGGTGGCGCCAACCTTTGGGCGAACCGACACCACGCCATAGGCCTTGAGGATACGCATGGCTTCGCGCACCGTGTTGCGGCTGGCCTGAAACCGTTCGCACAGCTCGCGCTCGGTGGGCAGGCTGTCACCAACCACCAGGCCACCATCGGCGATCAGGCCGCGGATCTTGAGCACCATGGCATCTACGGCAGAGGGAATGGAGCTGCGCACAACCGAAGCGTTGAGCCCATTGCCGACCATTCCCATCCGCGGCAGATCGGTCATCCCTTGACGGCTCCAACGGTCAGCCCTTCGGACAGGAAGCGCTGGGCATAGACATAGAGGATGGCCACCGGCACGGCCGTAAGAAGCGATGCAGCCATCAGCTTGCCCCAGGGCAGGATGTCGCCAACCACCAGCGACTGCAGGCCGATCGGCAGGGTGCGCAGGGATTCACTGGTGATGAAGACGAAGGCAAAGAGGAACTCGTTCCAGGCGTTGGTGAAGGCGAACAGGGTCACCGAGAGAATGGCGGGTGCCGCCAGCGGCAGGGTGATCCGCCAGAAGATATAGAGGCGGCTGGCGCCGTCAATGCGTGCTGCTTCTTCCAGCTCCACCGGAATGGAGCGGAAGTAGCCCATCAATACCCAGGTCGCGAACGGCAGGAGGAAGGTGGGGTAGGTGATGATCAGCGCGGTATGGCTGTTGATCACGCCCAGATTGGTCAGGGTCTGGTAGAGCGGGATGAACAGCAGCGTACCCGGCAGCAGATAGGTGATCAGCAACAGCGTGGTCAACAAGCCCGCGCCACGGAAGCGCAGGCGCGAGAGGGCATAGGCTGCCAGCGACGCGAGCGCGACGGACACAAGCGTGCTCACCGCGGCCACGAAGGCCGAGTTCATCAGCCAGGTCAGGAACGGAGTGTCATTGAGCAGTGAAGTGTATTGATCCAGCGTCGGGGGATCGGGCCAGAAGATCGAGCGGCGCTCACTGATCTGCGGGGTCGATTTAAGCGAGGTGGTGACGATCCAGTAGAATGGGAAGATCACGAAAGCCAGGAACGGCACCAGCACCAAAAATCGAGCGAACGGGCCGGCATTTGATCGCGCCGCATGGCGCAGGATCGGCTGCGTCGCGGGGCGGCCGGTGGCCACGCGCACGCGCCGCACGATCCATTCCAGACCGGCGAAAATCAGCTGGATGGGAAGGAAGATGATGTCGATGATGACATTGACCAGCCAGGTTGCGCCCGACAGCAGCCGGTCGGCAAAGCCCGGGCCACGCTCGGAAGCGCCGTCGCGCTTGTCGTCCTGGCGCATAAAGCGGGCCAATAACCAGATCAGGATGGCCATCAGCGGTGCCACCGAGAAAGCGATGGCAATGCCTGGACCATATTGCAGCGAGCCCAGGGCCTTTTCATAGGCGAGGATGGAGTAAAGCTTCGTCGCGCCGCTTGGGCCGCCGCCGGTCATCAGAAAGGGCAGGCCAAACTGGTTGAAGGTGGAAATGAACGACAGCAGCAGGGTGACCACGATCACGTAGCGCAAGCTGGGCAGCGTGACGTTGCGGAACCGCTGCACGGCATTGGCGCCGTCCACCTGCGCGGCTTCGATCTGCTCCTTGTCCACGGCTTTGAGGCCGGCAAGCAGCAGCAGGACGAAGAACGGGATGCCCTTCCACACATTGACCGAGATGACGCTGGCCATCGCCATGTTGGGATCGGACAACCAGCCCAGCGGCCGATCGATGATCCCGACCCCTTGCAGGATAGGGTTGAGGCCGCCGAATAGCGGATCGTAGATGCTCTTCCAGGCCAAGGCGGTGACGATTTCCGGCACGATCCAGGGCAGCAGCATGATACCGCTCAACAGGCTGCGGAAAGGCAGACGGCTGTTGAGGATCAGCGCTACCGTCATGCCGATGACGAATTTCAGGGTCAGCGACCAGAACGTGAATTGGATGGTGTTCTGCATGGCCTGCAGAAAATCGCTACTGGTCCACAGCCGCTCATAATTGCGCATGCCGACATTGACGGTCTCGCCCGTGAGATAGTTGAGCGAGGTCGTACTGATGAAGATGGCGCTGACAAAGGGCCAGAAGATCAGCAGCGCCATGATCAGGACCATGGGCAAGACGAACAGATAACCGACTTTCCAGTCGGTCCCGAACAGGTTTTCCAAACGCTTCTTGAAGCTTGGTTGCCTGCGGGCAGAAGCCATCGGCAAGCTCATTCGATCGTCCATGCGTGTCTCCATCGGGTCGGGCGCCCGCCGCAGCGCGCACCAGCCTGAAGCCGAAAGTCCTGAAATTTAAGAGAAAGCGAGCGACGGACGCCGCGAGGCGCCCGTCGAAAAGGCTGGCTACATGATGCCGCCTTCTTCGAAGATCTGGACGATCTTGTTGTGCGCATCCTTGACCGCCTCTTCGGGGGTCATGCGACCGGCGATCACGTTGCCCATCGACTGTTCCAACACGCCCTGGGCGCGGATGGCATCGATCTGGGCAGCCGGCTTGGCAGGCCAGGAGGGGCCGATGAACGGGTCTTCGATGTCGACCTGTTCCTTGATGATCGCATAGTTCGAGTCTGCCGAGAGCAGCTCTTCGGTCCACAGGTTTTCGTAAGCCGGCATGAACAGGCCGCCGGCAACAGCTGACATCGGCGTGAAATTCGCCGGATCGAGCAGGTCCAGAGCCAGCTTCTTGGCCAGATCGACGTTCGGTGCGCCCTTGAAAATCGTCAGCCAGCCGCCGACGGCGCCGCCATTGCGATGGTCGCCATTATTGGCCCGCGGCTGCGGCACGAGAACAGTATGCGGGAAGACCGGATTGTTGTCGCGCTTGGAGGCAGCATAGAGCGAGAAGGCGTTGTGGGTGTAGCCCACCGACCCTGCAAGCCAGGCTTCGTTGTTTGAAATGTCGCCCCAGCTTTCGACACCAGGAGGCAACATGGCAGCATACTTGCCATTGCGGTCGTAGGTTTCGCGCACGAATTCATAGGCAGCGATGGTCTCCGGCGAGTCAAACTCGACCTTGGTGCCGGATTCGTCGGTGAAATGGCCGCCAAAGGCGTTGAGAATGGCTGATGCCACACCCCAGCCGTCACCGGACTGGTTCACGGTCAGGCCCCAGCCATAAAACCCATTATCAGGATCGGAAATCGCCAGAGCGGCTTCGCGGCGTTCTTCCCAGGTGTTCAGCGTCGAGACGTCGATGCCCTTCTCGGCCAGCTTGTCGCCCCGGAAGAATGCGCCTGTGGTGTTGGCGATGAACGGCACGGCGACCCAGCGCCCGTCGATCTTGCCGATGCTCTCGGCATTGATGCCGCGCATGACATTGCCGTAACGCTTGATGGCGTCCTCGACCACGTCGTTGACGTCTTCGAGCAGCCCAAGCAAGTGCATCTGCGGGATGGAAACCGTGCTGGTGTAGGCCAGGTCAGGCGGATTTCCGGCCTTTACCGCTGCAGACATCTTACCGAGGAAGTCACCGAACGATTCCGGGTTGGTCGTGGAGATATCGAGCTGCGCATTGTTGGCCGCAGCGAACTTGGTGACGGTGTCGCGGAACAGGTTCTGCGCCGCTTCGAAATATTCCGTGCGGTGGATGACAGTCAGTTTGCCAGCGGCGCCCTGCGGCAGCTCTTCCTCCGGTTTGTCCTGTGCAAATGCCGGCAGGCCATGCGCAGCTGCCCAAAGGCCCACGCCAGCGGCGCCGCCTTTCCTCAATACGTCACGGCGATTGAACTTGTCCGACGTCATGATGCCATTTCCTCCTGTTGGACCATGCCCGAGCGCTTGCGGAGCCCTGTTCTGGGCCTACCAATCCTCGCAAATTGCTCGTCCTCCCAGGAACAGGGCGACGCCGCCCATGCCCCCGTCACGGTCAAATATGGTCATTTTGTCCCATCATTGACCGCGAATGGCGATGTTTTAGGACTCAAAACGATCAGTCGTCAACCTTTTGTCCCACAAAAGACTTGCTGCATGGAAAACCTGCCTTTAGACAGAATGGGAGCCGCGCTGTGTCGAAACGCGTCCAAAGCCGTCCAGGCTTTGGGGCCGGCCTGCGCTGCGCCTGGTGCGAGCCCCCATCGAAATGAGGGGCGTTAAGAGGCGATTGTCGATCTGGGAGGAAATGATGGGTGCCGTAACGATCCGGGATGTTCGCAAGAGCTATGGCAATGTGGAGGTGCTGCACGGCGTCTCCATCGACATCAATGACGGCGAGTTCGTCATTCTGGTCGGACCATCAGGTTGCGGAAAATCCACGCTGCTGCGCATGATTGCGGGCCTTGAGGATATTACCGACGGCGACATCGCCATCGGGGGCATCGTGGTCAACGATCTTGCCCCCAAGGATCGCGACATCGCCATGGTGTTCCAGTCCTACGCGCTCTATCCGCATATGACGGTCGAGGAGAACATGGCCTTCTCGCTCAAGCTCGGGCGAGTGCCGCGCGATGAGATCAAGCAGCGTGTCGCCAGCGCCGCCACGGTACTGGGCCTCGAACCCTATCTGCAGCGCTATCCGCGCCATCTGTCCGGAGGACAGCGTCAGCGCGTCGCCATGGGCCGCGCTATCGTGCGCAATCCGCAACTCTTCCTCTTCGACGAGCCGCTCTCCAACCTCGACGCCAAGCTGCGGGTGCAGATGCGCAGCGAGATCAAGCTCAACCACCAGCGCCTCAAGACCACCACGGTTTATGTGACCCACGACCAGATCGAAGCCATGACCATGGCGGACCGCATCGTGGTGATGCATTCGGGCCATATCGAGCAGATGGGCACGCCGCTCGAGCTTTACGATCAGCCCAAGAATCTGTTCGTGGCCGGCTTCATCGGTTCTCCCGCCATGAACATTGTCAAAGGTGAGATCGCTGGTTCCAGCTTCAAGCTCGCCGATGGAACCGCGATCGATCTGGGTAGCCTGCCCGCAGGCGTGTCCGATGGTCCCATCACCCTGGGTCTCCGCCCGGAACATCTGCGGCTCGACCCGAACGGCGTACAGGCCGAAATCGTCATCATCGAGCCCACCGGCTCTGAAACCCTGGTCACGCTACGCGTCGGTAGCCAGGATTTGATCGGCGTGTTTCGCGAGCGCATCGCCGCCGGACCGGGCGAGCGCATCGGCATCGCCTTCGACAACACCAAGATGCATCTTTTCGACGCTCAGACCGGCAATCGCATCGCTCGCTGAGCGAAGCTGTTACCGGCAAGACGTGATGCGGGGCAGGGTGCGCAGGCCGGCAAAGGAAGCAAAAGCAATTCCCGCACGCGGTTGAGTGCTCTTTGGAACAGCGGCAAAGCCGGTTGGCCCGGCTTTGCGCGTTAGCGGCCCGATCCAGCAAGATTTTTCATTTCTTCCGAGTTCGGGGCAAGCCTGCACCTTCATAATCACGACCGAGTTGATAGGGTTTAGCCATCATCACTCGGGAGGTTCCGATGAACCGGACAGCCAGGATTTTTGCCTACACTGCCCTTGCCGCCTCGCTGGCCATGGGTTTCGCCGTCACCGCCCATGCCCAGGACAAGACGCTCATCAACGTCTCCTATGACCCGACGCGCGAACTCTATCGCGACTACAACGAGGTCTTCATCAAGCACTGGCAGGAAACCAAGGGCGAGACCGTAGCGGTCCAGGTAACCCATGGCGGCTCAGGGTCGCAAGCCCGCACGGTGATCGACGGGCTCGAGGCCGATGTGGTGACGCTGGCGCTCGAAAGCGACATCAACGCCATTTCCGACGCCAACCCGGCTTTGGTGCCGGCAGACTGGCGCACTCTGCTGCCCAACAATAGTGCGCCATATACCTCGACCATCGTGTTCCTCGTCCGCAAGGGTAACCCGAAGGGCATTGCCGACTGGGGCGACCTGACCAAGGATGGCGTCGAAGTCATCACCCCCAATCCGAAGACCTCTGGCGGCGCACGCTGGAACCTGCTCGCGGCATGGGCATGGGCCAAGGCACAGCCGGGTGGCAATGACGACACCGCCAAGGAATATGTTACCCAGCTCTACAAGCACGTTCCGGTGCTCGATACCGGCGCGCGTGGGTCCACCACCACTTTCGTGCAGCGTGGCATCGGCGATGTGCTGCTGGCGTGGGAGAACGAGGCCTATCTCGCGCTCGAAGAGCTTGGTCCGGATGCTTTCGACATCGTCACCCCCTCGGTTTCCATCCTCGCCGAACCGCCGGTGGCGGTCGTCAAGGGCAATGCAGAACGCAAGGGTAATCTGGAGCTGGCGCAGGGCTATCTTGAGTATCTCTATTCCGATGAAGGCCAGGCGATCGCCGCCAAGCACTACTATCGCCCGTTCAAGCCGGAAGCGGCCGCTCCGGAAGACATTGCCCGCTTTGGTGATGTGAACCTGATCACCATCGAGGATTTCGGCGGCTGGCGTGAGGCGCAGCCCCACTTCTTCGGCGATGGTGGCGTCTTCGACCAGATCTATTCCGGTCCGACCCAGTAGCAGCTCAACTCGCGGTCGGCCCCACAGGCCGGCCGCACCTGTCTTTGGCCCCGCAAACCGCATTGGGAGACTGACATGGTTCACTTCTTTGGAATTTTCGGTCCGGGCAAGCTGGCGCGGCGCGCCCAGGACGACGCTCCCGCCAAGGCCAATTTTTTCGGCGGCCTGCCCGATCCGGCCCAGGGCGCCGTACCTTTGACGCGCGCCGAGCAGGATGCCTGCTTCCTCAATGGCAAGGGACCCGAACCCTGCGCGGACAACGAGTCCTCGGAGCAAGCCGAGGTCCAGGAGTAATTAGGCCATCACCCCGAAGACTGCGCCGATGGCTGCAGTCACCGCCATGGCTAAAGCCCCCCAGAAGGTGACGCGCAGAGCGCCACGCACGAGGCCGGCGCCGCCCGCAGAGGCGCCCAGCCCGCCCAGGATGGCCAGTCCGACAAGGGTGGATGCTGCGACCAGCCAGACCACCAGAGCTGGCGGAGAGAACACTGCCACGAGGATCGGCAGGATGGCGCCGGTGGCAAAGGTCAGCGCCGAGACGAGGGCCGCCTGCACCGGGCGGGTGGCGATAGTCTCGGAAATGCCCAGCTCATCGCGAGCGTGCGCGGCAAGGGCATCTTTGCTGGTCAGTTGTTCCGCCACCTGGCGTGCCAGCGTCCGGTCCAGGCCCCGCGCCTCATAGATACCCGTCAACTCGTCCAACTCCCCCTCCGGATCGTCCCGTAGTTCGGCGCGCTCGCGGGCCAGGTCGGCCTGCTCAGCATCCGATTGCGAACTGACCGAAACATACTCTCCCGCCGCCATCGACATGGCGCCGGCCACCAGCCCGGCAAGGCCGGCAATCAGGATCGCTTGATGGTTCGAGCCCGCCGACGCCACGCCCACCACCAGGCTTGAGGTGGAAACCAGGCCGTCATTGGCTCCGAGCACGGCAGCGCGCAGCCAGCCGATCCTGTGCACCATGTGCATTTCGCGATGGGTCGTTCTGCTCATTTCGCTTCCCTGTTTCGAAAATTGGCGTCGAAGGTGATGGTGACGGTCATGCCGCTCGCGCTCTTGTGTTTGGCAAGAACGGCACCGTTCAGGTGAAGGACTCGCTCGACCACGGTGAGGCCGATGCCGAGCCCTTCCGACAGGGGGGCAGATCCGGCCCCAGACGGCGCCATGTCGATCACCGCGATCACCGGGCCGGGCCCGGCGCGCACGACGATAGTGGTGCCCGGCGGCGTGTGGCGCACGGCGTTCTCGATCAGGTTGCGGCAGGCGTCGCGCACGAGATTGGGCGCGATGCGGACGCTGTCGGCCCCTTCATTTTCGAACGCAATACTGGCGCCACGTGACAACACCCACGGGGCAATGACGCCCACCAGTTCCTCCCCCAACAAGCCCAGGTCGGTGGCCACGAATTGGTCCGCCTCCAGTGCCTCAAGTCGCGCCAGTGCCGTAAGCTGCGCCACGAAATCGGATAATTCATCGACCTGAGCTTCGGCGCGCCGGGCCGTCGGGTGATCCAGGGATGACAGTTCCAGCTTGATGATGGAAAGGGGCGTTCGCACTTCGTGGGCGATGGCAGAGGTGAGCACGCGCTGGCTGCGGATCAACTCGCCGCTGCGGGCAAAGGCGCGATTCACCGCACGGGTCAGATGCCCCACTTCCTCGGGCATGCCAGCGATGGGCAACCCCTCACCCAGTTGCAGGGGATCGAGGCGGTCGGCCGCGATAGCGGCAGCCTTGACCGGTCGCAAGGCGGAGCGGATTGAAACAATGGTGCCGCCGATCACAAAGACCAGCAAAATGCTCATAGGCACGATCAGATGGTCGAGCACCTCATGCCAGAACACCCCCCAAACCAGCCCGTCACGGTCACCCATGGTGGCAAATTCGATCAGCAGCGGTGTGCCGTCGCGCTCCACTCGTCCGCCACCGGCGACATGGAGCGGATTTCCAGGCGTGATCACCCGTACCCAGAAATCGGGCGGTCGCACCGACAGGGGCAGGAAGTGTTCCTCGCAGGCGGTGTCGCAGGCCGAAAACAAGACCGCGCCATCGGCCGTGCGGACGCGCGCGAAATAGCCGGTTCCGGGGGCAAACAACTCCTCCATCTCGTCGGGCAGGGCATAGCCGATCCGGCCCGAGACACTGGCGGCGCCTTCGCTCAGCATGTCCACCTGTTGCTCCACTAGCAACCTGCCCAGTTCCTCGTCGTTGAAATAATAGTCGCTGAAGACCACCGCCATCTGCGCCAGGGCGGCAAGAAAACCAAAGACGATGATGCGCGTCGCCGCGAGCTGCCAGAGTGGACGGCTCATGACGTCGTTCTCAGCAGGTAGCCGACACCGCGAATGGTCTCGATCACAAGGCCTGTCTCATATCCCTCCAGTTTTCGACGCAGCCGCGACACCGATAATTCCACCGCATTGCTGCTGTGTTCATCGCCGAATTCAGAAAATGCGTGCTCGATCCTGCGCTTGGACACAACCTGATCGGCCTGGCGCATCAGCATTTCGAGCAGTCCGCGCTCGCGCGGCGCCAGGTCGATGGACTGTTCGCCACAGCGCAATGTCGAGCCGGACAGCGGCAGGGTAAGCTGGCCGGCAACCAGATCCGGCATGACGGCATGCGGGCTGCGCCGCAGCAGTGCCCTGACGCGGGCCAGCAGTTCGCCGTTATTGAAAGGCTTGGTGAGATAGTCGTCGGCGCCCGCATCGAGGCCATCGATCCGCTCGTCCACGGCGCCGCGGGCGGTCAGGACCAGAACAGGGGTCGCCACCGCTCGCGCCCGCAGGCCGCGCAGCAGATCGAGCCCGTCAATATCGGGCAGGCCCAAATCGAGCACGATGGCATCATAGGGCACCTGTCTCTGCGCCTCGATGCCGTCTTCGCCTAAAGCAAAATCGTCGACCAGCCAGCCCGCATCCCGCAAAGCCTGGCTGGTCAACGCCCGCAGGCGCTCACTGTCCTCGATCAGCAATATGCGCATCAGAGCCGTCCAGTGGCCGTTTCCATCCGGTAATCATCGCCAAAGGCAGGTTTTCACGGTGTCGCACGCTTTCTATCATGGCCGCAGCGATATGCAGAATGGCAAGGCCAAGAACGGCATTGGCCATCACATCATGCAGCGTTTCCAACCACTTCTCGCCCCAGAACGCGTCGAGCCCCATCATCCAGCCAGTGACACCGAGCCCAGCCAGCAATGCCATCAGGCTCAACATCATGACGGCGCCGAGCGGCGAATGACCGAGGGTGCGCGGATCGGTGCCGGCGAGCAACTGTCGAACATGGTTCACCACACGCCGCGGCGTTGGAAAGAAGTCCGAAAAACGTGCATGCCGCGTTCCGACAATGCCCCAGACCAGGCGAATGGCCAACGCGCCGACGACGACATAGCCGGTCACCTTGTGCCAATATTTGCCGTGCTCCAAGACCCAGAGGTTGAGCACGACGCCGGTGACGATGGTCCAGTGGAACAGGCGGACAAGCGGGTCCCAGACCCTGACGGGGGCGGCGGATTGCTCCGCCGCCGTGCCAATTGGATGCGTGTCAGCCATCGATCTCGGCCTCGACGACGTCGCCGGTCACCGGGTTGAAATAGACCTCGGCGCGCTTTTCGTCCTTGGTGAAGCCGTAGATCTCGTAGCAATTGCCACTGATCTGGAAGGTCTTGATGGTGTAGCCGAGTTCGGCAACCTTGGCCTTCATGGCATCTTCGCTCATCCACTTGTCCCGCGCTTCAGTGGTGCAGTTTGGGCTGGCCATGGCCAGGGTGGGCGACAGGACGACGAGGGCGGCGACGACAGCAGCTTTGAGTTTCATGGGTGTTCTCCATTTTCGGGGCCGCACCATCGCGGCCATGGTCATGGATTAGCCGGGCCAAGCTGTCGGGATGCTGTCGAAGCCATCAAATCGTCGACCCGAGCCGTTTCGCCGACGGCGCCAGACTCAGCTAGGGTGCGGTCGCGCAATACGGGGCTTCCAAAATATCCATGTCCGAAACCGACCTTTATCTCCCGCTCAAGGCCTTCATGGAGGGCGCCGGTTATTCGGTCAAAGGGGAGGTGAATGGATGCGACCTGGTCGGTGTGCGGAACGACAATCCGACCGTCGTCGTTGTCTGCGAAATGAAACTGTCCCTGACGCTCGAACTGGTGATGCAGGGCGTCAAGCGCGCCGCTTTCTGCGACGAAGTGTGGCTGGCGGCCCGTGCTGCAAAGACTGGCCGTGGCCGCGAGCATGATGCGCGGTTCCGTAATCTCTGCCGCCGGCTGGGCTTTGGTCTGCTCACTGTTTCGGCCTCCGGGGCCGTCGAGATCATTGTCGCCCCCTTTGCCGCGATACCGCGCAAGGACGCAAAGCGCCGCTCTCGGCTGCTGGAGGAGCATCGGCGCCGGGTTGGCGATCCGCAAAAGGGCGGTGGACGCGGCAAGCCGATCATGACCGCCTATCGGCAGGATTGCATACGTTGCGCTGCGGCCCTGTTGTCCGGGCCGCAAAGTCCCCGCCAGCTCAAATCCGTTGTCGAACGCGCGCCGACGATTCTGCGCAGCAATGTCTATGGCTGGTTTGTCCGCGTGAGCCGCGGCATCTATGATCTCACCGAACTGGGTCGAGCGGCAGTAATCCCGGCCCAAGAATAATGGGCGCCCTCACTGTGAGGACGCCCATTATCAGGTCTAGTAATCTGACAGCGCCGACGTACTCCTCGGCCCTACCGCTTGATTAGGCGCGCATCTTCTCCCGCGTCTGGAAGCGCTTGCCGGTGGCTGAAGGCAGGGCCAGCGTGACGAGAACGAAGATCGCCGTTGCCAGTTTGAGGTCACTGGGCTGCAGGCCGATGGACAGGCCAAGTGAGACGAGCTGGTAATACACCGCCGCACCCAGCACCGGCGCCAGCAATTGCCGGGTTACCGTATGACGGCCGACAATGGTTTCACCGATCACCAACGACGCAAGGCCGTTGATCAGCACGCCCAGGCCCATGCCGACATCGGCATACCCCTGCAACTGCACGATCAGGGCCCCACCCAGCGCCGTCATGGCATTGGCCAGGGCGAGGCCGACAATGGTGTAGGTCCACAGGTTGATGCCCAGCGACGGCGCGAGGTCTGGATTGACACCCACCACCCGCAAAGCCGCCCCTGCTTGCGTGGTCAGGAACCAGCGCAGCGCCAGCAGCAAGGCAACGACCAGTACGCCGAACACCAGGATCTGCATCCAAACCGTGGTGACGATACCCGGATGGATCATGTTGAAGATGTTGTCGGCGTTGAACAAGGCAGCATTGGACTTGCCCAGGATGCGCAGGTTGATGCTGTAGAGGCCGGTAAAAACCAGGATGCCGGCGAGCAGAGAATTGATGCCGAACCGCAGGTGGATGATCGCTGTGCTGGCGCCGGCCAAGCCACCCGCCGCCACGGCGACAAGTGTCGCCAGGATCGGATTGTAGCCGGCAAGGATCAGCGCCGCGCACACGCATCCGCCGAGCGGAAAGGCCCCCTCGCTGGTGAGGTCGGGAAAGCTGATCAGCCTGAAAGGGATCATGATGCCCAGCACCAGGAACGAATAGATCAGGCTTTGGGCGAAGGTGACCGGGACGAGATTTATGTAGGACGAAATAAAGCTCATCTCAGGCTCCCAGCAGCATGCGGTCGTTGTCGAGCTTGAACTTCTCGATCAGGTCGGCAGGGGTGAGACCGGCTTTCTCGGTTCCGCCGATATCGAGCTTGATCTTGCCGGCATCCATCATGATCAGCCGGTTTCCCGTCTCGATGGCCTGGCGCATATTATGCGTGACCATGAGTGTGGTGATCGCATTGCTGGCGACGGTGTCGAGCGTTGCCGCCATCACTCGGTCGGCTGTGCGCGGGTCGAGCGCCGCTGTATGTTCGTCCAGTAGCAACAGCTTTGGACGCGACAGCGCCGCCATGATCAGCGACAGCGCCTGGCGCTGACCGCCTGACAAGGTCGCGACCACCGCATCGAGGCGGTCTTCCAGCCCCAGTTGCAGGCTGGCCAGCTGCACCCGGTAGAATTCCCGCCGGCGGGCGGAAATCAGCTGGGCAAAGCCATGGCCTTTACCGCGACGCTCGGCCAGCGCCAGGTTTTCCTCGATGGTCATGGCGGCGGCCGTGCCGATCATCGGGTCCTGGAACACGCGGGTGACCAGACCTGCACGTCGGTGTGGTGCGAGGCGGGTAATGTCCTGTCCGTCGAGCACGATCTGGCCGGCATCGACGAAGAAGCTGCCGGCAATGGCGTTGAGCAGCGTCGACTTGCCCGCGCCATTGCTGCCGATTACCACGACAAAATCACCGCGCGACAGCTTCAGGTCCACGCCATCAAGGGCGGGTCGACCGCCGGGCAGCCCGGTCGAGAAGCTCTTCTTCAGGCCCTGGCAGTGGAGCAGAGACGCAGGTGACTGCGTCTCCTTTCTTAGAGGAACGGGTTCGCTCACTTGATGATCCAGGGGCTGTCCTTGAGCGCTTCCGGCAGGGTCAGGCCGACTGCCTCGAGACCCTTGACGCTGATCAGCTTGTCGAAGTCTTCCGGCTGGGGAATATAGGTGGCGATATCGGCCGGCTTTTCGCCTTTGAGGATACGGTCGGCGATGTCGGCCGCATGCTCGCCATTCTTCCAGTAGGAGATGGCGTGGAACCCGGCCAACTGGTCCTTGAGGTCCGGCGCATAAACCGAATTGAACAGCGGCAGCTTGATCCGCTGGGCGGCCTGGGCCACCACTGGCACTGCGGTCTGCACGATGTTGGACTGGATCAGGAAGATAGCATCCACCTGGCCGGCAAAGCTCTGTACGCGCTGCGGCAGATCGTTCTGATTGTCGACCGGCACCGCGACGATTTCGATGCCTGCTTCGGCAGCAGCTTCGTTGATCAGCTTGATATTGGTCGCGTCATTGTCTTCGCCGGGATTGAAGAGCGTACCCACTTTCTTGATGCCGGGAATGACTTCCTTGAGGAAGGACAGAGATTCCTTGAAGTTGGGGAGCATGGCCGCACCGGCACTCCATTCCGAACCGTGCTCCCAGTCGGGCACGATGCCAGCGACGACGGGGTCGACGACGGCGCCGAATACGATGGGGATGGATTTGTCGGTGATGCCGCGCACGGCCGCCTGGTTGAGGCCCGTGGTGATGGCGAAGATCAGCGCCGGCTTCTTGGCTTCGACCTGCTGCAACACCTGCGGGATGAGGCTGCGGTCGAAATTGGCGTGCTGGAAGTCATAGACGACATCAGTGCCCTCGACATAGCCGAGCTCTGTCATCCGGGCCTTGAAGCCATCGGCGGTCTCGGTCAGCGCCGGATGTTCGCCGAAGCTGGCGATGGCGATGAGCTTGGGTTCGGCATGTGCCATTGTGGTAGCGGTCGCAAGGGCAGCGGCAGCCAGAAATAGTCTTTTGAGCAGCATGGTTTTCCCTCCGTGTGCTGTCATTTTGCTGGCGCGATGCGCCAGTTTTCGCGGGCAACGCGGAGAAAGTTCTCTCCGAGAATGCCCTTGATTGCGGGCTCGCCATAGCCAAGGCCGATCAGGGCCTCGACCAGGTCGGGCAGAATTTCGGGTTTCACATCGGCCCAGGGGGGGCGCGGATAGCCGCGCTGCGCCATCATCGGTCCGGCGTCGTAAAGCTTGGTCATGAAGTCCTGGTAGAACACTACGTCGAGCCCCAGCCCCACATGGTCTGGGCCAACCAGTTGCACCACGTGATCGATATGGCGCACCAGCGGCTCGAGGCCGGACTGGTTGTCCTCGGTCAGGAAGGCACCGATAGAATTGATGCCCACCACGCCATTGCGTGCCGCCAGAGCCTTGACCTGTTCGTCGGTCACATTGCGTTCGTGATCTTTAAGCGCGCGCATGCTCGAATGCGAAATGACGATAGGCTTTTCCGACAGCGCGATCATGTCGAGACTGGTCCGGATACCCGCATGCGAAGCGTCGAGCAGCATGCCGCAGCGGTTTGCCTCGGCTACGAAGGCGCGTCCCAGCATGGACAAGCCGGCATCGGACGGTTCGTGGCAGCCATCGCCCAGCGGGTTGCGGGTATTATAGGCCAGGATCATCCAGCGGATGCCCAGCCGGTACCAGAAGTCGATCAGGGCCGGTTCATAGCCAAGCGGACCGGCTCCCTGCAAGTGAAAGCTCACCGCCATCTGCCCATCGGCTTTGGCTGCGACGATGTCATCGGCCGTCTCAATGATCCGGTAGCGCTGCTGCCGCTCGATCCAACGGCGCTGCTGGGCAAAATGCTTGAGCGTCGCTTCGGGCTTGTCCCAATCCGCGCCGATGGTCAGGGATACGAAGGAAAAGCCAGCCTTGTCGAAACGGGTCAGCATTTCCGGCCCGTTATCTAGGCATTCGGGCGTCCAGCCGACCACGCTTTCCCAAACGATCGACTGCGCAATGAGGTCCTTCGCGGACATGGGATCACACTCCGGAAAATGCGGGGAAGCGGCTGAGAGAAAAGGCAGAAATATCGATGGCGCTCTGCCCGGTGGTCACCAGCTGTGCAGCAATCTCGCCGATGGCCGCTGAATGCTTGAAGCCGTGGCCGGAGCAGGGGGACACCACCAGGATCCGCTCATCGTTCGGGTGCCAGTCGATGACGAAGGCGCTGTCCGGGGTTGCGGTGTAAAGGCAGGTCACCGCCTTATGCCGCCGTGCCGACACGCCCTTGAGGCGCGGCGCCAGGTGGCGGACATATTTTTCGTCAGACGCCGAAAGCGGCACGTTGCGGTCCACTTGGTCGGGATCGATGGGGTTGCCATAGGCTTCGTCGGCGATCTTGATGGCGCCCAGCCCTTCGACCTCGGGAAAGCCGTAGAAGAAGTCGTCGGCGCTCTCGCCATGGGGCCAGATAAACACCGGGCCGCTCGCCCATTCCTGCCGCAGCTCCGGTTCGAGTTCGAACCAATGCATGGACTGGCGGGTGGGAGAGAGAATGGTCTCGAACGCGCCGCCTAACAGGCCCGATGCGCCGCTGCCCGCCGAAAGCACTAGCTTCTGGGCCAGGATATCGCCCGACGTGGTCTTGAGCAGGACGCCATCCGGCGTGTGTTCGATGGCGGTGACCTTCGTGTCGAGCACCGTCTCCCCGCCTAGCGCCTTGCCCAGCGTTAACTGGGCGGCAACGCAGCGCTCGGGTTCGACATAGCCGGCTCCCGGCTCGAAATAGCCAATTTCATCGTCGGCGACTGCGAACTGCGGAAAGCGCTGGCGGATCGCATTGGCGTCGAGAATTTCGTGCGGAATGCTGTAGCGGTTGGCCGCCTCGCGCGTACGCTGGATAAAGCCGGTTCGCCCTGGGCGTTCAACGGCATCGTCGGCGCGTGAGATGATGAGGCACCCCACTTCGCTGAGCAGGGTCTGCCCGGTTTGGCCCTCAAGGTCGCGCCAGATTTCGTGGCTGCGGCTGACCAATGGCACATAAGCCATGCCTTCGCCGATGGCGCGCCGGGTGATGCGGCTTTCGCCATGAGTAGATCCATGGGGATGGGGCGGATTGTAGCGGTCAATACCGATGACATCGGCCCCGGCCTTTGCAAGCTGGTAGAATGCCGCGCTCCCCATAGCCCCGAGCCCCAGGACTGCATACTCACAACGACGCATTCTGCCCACCCTCTCGTCACAGCCGAGCGGTCGTCAACCTAGATGCATGCCTCTGCATTGGTATAGACCTAAAATTTTAAGCTCCACCGACCCGTGAGTTTTGTTTTTTGAGCGACCCACTTGGCCGGGGTTTGGTATGCCTAGCGAGCCACAGGCTGAGCGGGTCGTCAATCGCATTTATGTGCGCAATCGGCACTTAAAATAGAAAATATTGCCTTCATTAAATCTCAAAATAGCAAGTGATGCTACGATATGCATCGTGAGTAGAATTTGGTCACTTTTGCGACCTGGCGCCGTCTGTCGCGCTACGCAGCAGAAGCCAACTGCTGCGCGCCGCTTTCCCAGATTGCCTGTCGGCCCTCAGCCATCACCCGTTGGGCGCTTCGACACAAACAATCAGCGATAAGTGCATAGTGCATGCACTGGCTGCATAGCGCCGGATGACGGATTTGCGACGATCCCATGCAGTCCATGAGGGTGGACAAGCAAGGGAACACGAAAATGCGAAAAATCGGAATTGTTGGCGCCGGTCAGGCCGGCCTGCAGCTGGGCCTGGGGCTGCTCAAGAATGGCTACCAGGTGGTCATTACCTCTAACCAGACGCCGGACCAGATCCGCAATGGCCGGGTCACGTCCAGCCAGTGCATGTTTGACCGCGCGCTGGAAAACGAACGCGCCCTGGGCATCGACTTCTGGAAAGACGCGCCGCCCGTGGAGGGAATCCAGTTTTCCCTAGTCCCGGGCGGCCAGACCGCGATGCAGTGGTCGTCCCGCCTCGACAGGCCGGCTCAGTCCATCGACCAGCGTGTGAAGATGCCGCGCTGGATGACAGAATTCGAGAAGGCCGGTGGCGAACTGCGTATCGCCGATGTCGACATGGCCGGGCTGGAAGCGCTCGAGCAGGAATGCGACCTCGTCATCGTCGCCTCGGGCAAGGGTGAGATCGGCAAGCTGTTCCAGCGCGACGAAACGCGCTCGCCTTTCGACAAACCCCAGCGGTCGCTGGCGCTGACCTATGTGCACGGCATGGAGCCGCGCAAGGAGCATTCGGCGGTCAATTTCAACCTGATGCCGGGTGTGGGCGAGTATTTCGTATTCCCGGCGCTGACCCTTAGCGGCCCATGTGAGATCATGGTGTTCGAAGGCATTCCCGGTGGCCCGATGGACAATTGGGCCAATGTGAAGAGCGCGCAGGAGCATCTGGCCGAGAGCCTCCGCATCCTCAAGGAATTCGTGCCCGAGGAATATGCCCGCTCAAAGGATTGCGTGCTGACTGACGACCTCGGCATATTGGCTGGCCGCTTCCCGCCCACCGTGCGCAAGCCGGTTCTGGCGCTGCCCAATGGCGCTGTGGCACTGGGTATGGGCGACTCGGTCTGCCTTAACGACCCGATCACCGGCCAAGGTTCCAACAATGCCAGCCACTGCGCGGCGGCCTATCTCACTGCGATTCTCGAGCATGGCGATCGTCCCTATGACGCCGCCTTCATGCAGGCGACGTTTGATCGCTACTGGGATTACGCCCAGTTCGTCGTTGGCTGGACCAACAACATGCTGCTGCCGCCGCCCGAGCACATGGTCAAGATTCTCGGCACGGCACAGCAGAACCAGAAGGTGGCCCACTGGTTCGTCAACGGCTTCAACGACCCCCGCACCTACTTCCCGACCATCACTGACCCGGCGCTCACCGACGCCTTCTTGGCTGAGGCCATGGGAGCAGCAGCATGAGCGAACCCATCAGCAATATCGACCCGGCGCAATTGCGCCGGGCCTTTGGAATGTTCGCCACCGGCGTGCTGATCGTCACCACCCGCTGGGGCGAGCGCATCCACGGCATGACGGCGAATTCGTTCACCTCGGTCTCGCTCAACCCGCCACTGGTCCTAATCTGCATCGACCACAAGGCGTCGATGAAACAGGCGCTGCATGATAGCGGCCATTATGGTCTCTCGGTGCTAGCGCATGACCAGCAGCATCTGTCCCGTCACTTCTCGTCGCGAGGCAGTTCTGATCTGGAGGTCAGCTTTGACGAGCTTGGCGGCATGCCGGTGGTGCAAGGGGCGCTGGCCCAGTTCTCCTGCCGTATCACCCAGGCGCCCGATGCTGGCGACCATCTGATCTTCATCGGCGAAGTCACCGACTACAAGCACAATACCGGCGAGCCGTTGCTCTACTTCGGCGGCGGTTACAAGCAATTGCACAAACCCCAGCTGATGGAGGCCTGCCAATGAGCGAGTTCGAAGGAAAGGTGGCAATCGTCACGGGTGGCGCGGCCAGCATTGGCCTCGATATCACCAAGGGCCTCGTGGAAGCCGGCGTAAAGGTCGTGGTTGGAGCACGCAGCCGCGAGGCCGGCGATGCTGTAGCCAGGCAGTTCGGCGACAAGGTGCGCTATGTGGCTGCCGACATCCGCAAGGACGAAGACCTCGATGCCCTCGTTGCTGCGGCCGCGGAATGGGGTCGGCTCGACATCGTCGTCAACAATGCCGCCGTCTATGACGACAATGGTGCTCAGTCGAGCCGCGAGTCCTGGCTCAATACGCTGAACACCAATGTGGTCTCGAGCGCGCTGCTGTCGGAAAAAGCGCGGCCGCATCTTGCGAAGCAGGGGGGCTCGATCGTCAACATCTCCTCGATCAGCGCCTATGCGGCTCAGTCCGGCCGCTGGACTTACCCGGTCTCCAAGGCAGCCATTTTGCACCTGACACACTCGCAGGCGCTGGATTATGCCAAGGACGGTATCCGGTCCAATAGCATCATTCTCGGCTGGACCTGGAGCGATCCCATTGCCGGCCTGTCCGGTAACGATCAGGAAAAGGCCGACAGTGTCGGCGCAAATTTCCACATCCTGGGGCGAGTCGGTCGCGGGCCGGAAGCGGCAGCGGCGGTACTGTTCCTGTCATCCAAGGCAGCCAGCTTCACCACCGGCTCTGAACTCAAGGTCGATGGCGGCTACACGGCGCTGGGTCCGGAAGGTCCGGGGCAGGCCATTGCCCTGCTCACTGGCGGCAGCGCCTCCGTCCGCTGAACCATGTGGCCGGCCCAGCGCATCAGCGATAAGGGCCGGCCCAATCCAGCATCAGCGGCGGCGGCGTGTTTCCGACGGCGACTCGCCGAACGTCGCCTTGTAAAGCGCCGCGAAGCGCCCCAGTTGATAGAAGCCCCATTGTGTGGCCACGGACGTAACCGTTTCCTCGTCCCCGCCTGTGAGCAACTGCTCCCGCACCCGATTGAGGCGTACCATGCGCAAATGGGCCAGCGGCGAGGTGCCGCGAAAGCGACGGAAACCATCGAACAGCGCGCGTCCGCTGACGCCGCTCACCGCGATCAGGTCCTGAAGGTCGAGCGGCTTGTCCGCATTCTCCTCGATAAAGCCCTCCACCAAGCGCACATGTCGCGGCGCGATGGCGTTGCTGCGCTGGGCCAGCCTGGCGGTGAAATTGTTGGCCTGATGTTCGAGCAGGCTCACCATGAGCAGCGATTCCTGCAGGCTCGCCGCCAGCGGATTGGGCGGCTCTTCGGAAAGCTCCAACCCGTCCATCAGCAGGTTCACCATGCGCCACCAATGCGCGCTCGCACCCTGCACCGGCATAGCCAGGTCGAAGCGGACGCCCTTGGCTGGTGCGCCACCGAGCATGGCCGACAATTGCTGCTCAAGTGCCCCGCGATCGATGCGCACCATCAATTTGGCGCAGTCGGCACTCCAGCGCATGCGCGTGGCATCATCTGGGTTGAGGACTGTCGCCTGTGCGGAAGACGCCTCGGCCTCATGACGCCCTTGCTTGATCCGCGCCTGGCCGGAATAGGGGAGCATCAGCAGAAAAAAGTCATCGAGGGCGCCCGGTTCGATCTCGACGTCCGCGCCATAGCTCATCGCGCCCACCGCGATGGCTCCGGTTCGCGCCATGGTCTGCCACGCCCCGACGGTACGGGCGCCGGAGAGAGGACGCAGACGATGGTCACAATAAACGCGGGCGACCTGTTCTCTCGCCTCGTCCACATCGGTGGTGGAGAAGCGTTCATAGCGGGCGAGCGGTTGCTGCAAAGCAGTCATCGACGTCACTCCCGTTCCGGCCCGCGAGCAGTGCCGGAAAACAGTTTAAGCCTAAACATTAAACAGTGCCCGCGTCATGCGCAAGAGCTGTGCAGGTCACGCTCACTTGCCCGCCAGATACTGGGCCAGCATGAATCCCGAGCCGACGCCGGTTCCGGCGCCCGGCCAGGTCGAAGCGCCTACCTGATAGAGGTCGGACAGTGGTGTCTTCCAGCGCGACCAGCCGGGCATGGGTCGGAACAGGAAATTCTGGTCCAGGTGGTGGCTGCCGGAGAGGCTGTCGCCGCCCACCAGGTTGGGGTTCATCCACTCGAGATCGAGCGGGGACTGCACTGCCATGCCCAGTATCTTGCCGCGAAGTCCCGGCGCATACCGTTCGATCAGGTCGATGGCGCGCTCGGCATAGGGCCCCTTGGCTTGATCCCAATTCCGGGCGCTGATCTTTCCGGCTGCGTCGCTGGCAATATCGTAGGGCAGGGTGCGGACCTGCACCCAAAGGACATGCTTGCCCTCTGGCGCGCGGCTGGGATCGAGGGCCGTCGGTTGGCCGACGACGAGGACAGGCTCGTCGGGCAAAAGTCCAGAGATAGACTGCTGATAGACGCGCGACATGGTCGCATAATCCGGCGCCAGATGCACATAGGCGAAGCGCTTGAGGTCCTCGCCGGCTTGCCAATCCGGCAGGCTGTCGAGCGCCATATGGATCATCATCGTACCGGGACCGGCGCGGAACTTGCTCGCCGGGGCGGTGAACCGCGTAGGCAGGTCGGGAGCAAGGCGGATGAGGTGGCGCGGATGAAGATTGGCAATGACGGCTCGGCCGGCGCTGATTTCGCGGCCATCGCTCAGCCGTACACCAACAGCCTTGCCGTTACGCGTGGTGATGGCGGTGACCTCGGCATTGCATTCGATTCGACCGCCCCTGGCCCCGATGACGCCGCACATGGCGCGGATGACGGCATCGGCGCCGCCTTTGCCGAGCACCATCCCAAACGCCTGGTTGGCCATGCTTTCGAGATAGGGGAATACCGCGCCGCCGGCGATGTCGGGACCGAAGTCGAGATGCATGCCCCAGGCGGCCATCATGGCGCGCAATTGCGGGCTTTCGAAATGCCTGTCGAGATAGTTGCGCGGCGAGGAGACCAGCATGCCTGCCATGTCCCGCATCCAGTCCAGCCCTTTTTCGCGCCAGGCCCTAAACATCAGCTTGACCACGGCAAGCGACGGCATCGGCTTGCCGAGAAGACCGCCGATATAGGCAGCATCCGAGGGAAAGCTTGCTGCCATCGCGCGCCAGGCGGCTGCGTCAGCGCTGGAAAACTCCGCAATGCGCGCACTTGTCGCCGCAAGGTCGGTGCTGACGCCCAGCCATCGACCATCGACGAAAGGGGTGGCGAAGCTGTCCGCTACGCCGACGAAGTCCAGCCCCTGCGCGTGCAACGCCTGCTTGTGGGTGGCGTAAAAGGCAGAGCCCGCAAACATGGACAGGTTCATGGCGCAGAGGTCGTGCCGGAAGCCGGGCAGGGTTGCCTCCTCGGTGCGCACCGCGCCGCCGGGGGCATCGGCCTTTTCCAGCACCAGCACGCTCCAGCCTCGCTCGGCCAGGTGGGTGGCGGCTGCCAGCCCGTTCACGCCCGCGCCAACGACAATGGCGTCTACCTGCTGCATGGCCACTTCTCCCCGCGTCAACCAACAAGGAGTGCAGCCTGTCACAATAAATATGCATATGTCGATATTTTCGACCTAAAATATCTTTCCAAAGCCTGTAATGCAGGTATTCTATGGTCAGGAAACTCCATGCAGTTGCCTGATAAAGTGCCCGCGGGGGAGACGCGGGTGGGAACGCAGTTTACGCAAGCCTCACGAGGAAAATCCGCCATGAGCTCACTTCAAGCCCTTGCCAACGTCGCCGGCGCCCTGGCGTCCGGCGCCATCGAAATCGTCGACCTGACCGCTCCGCTGGGGCCGAATACCCCGGTTCTCTATCTGCCGCCCGACTTTGCCAAGAACACGCCCGCGTTCAAGATGCACAAGATCTCGGCCTATGACCAGGACGGTCCCTGGTGGGCCTGGGGTTGGATGGAACTCGGTGAACATACCGGCACCCATTTCGACGCCCCCAGCCACTGGATTTCCGGCAAGGACGTGCCGAACAATTCGACCGACACCATTTCTCCACAGACCTTTGTGGCGCCGGTAGTCGTCATCGATAAGTCCAAGGAAGTCGCTGCCAATCCCGATTTTCTGCTGACTGCCGATGACATCAAGGCCTGGGAAGCCGAGCACGGCGCCATTCCCAAGGGCGCCTGGGTCGTACTGCGGTCAGACTGGTATCCGCGCAATGTCAGCACCGAGCAGTTCCTCAATGCCGATGAGAACGGCCCGCACACGCCGGGGCCGAGCGTCGATGCCGTCAAATACCTTGTCGAAAAGCAAGTTCTGGGCTGGGGCAATGAATGCGTCGGCACCGACGCCGGCGCGGCCGCGACATTTGATCCGCCATTCCCGGCCCATGCCCTGTTGTTGGGCGCCGGCGCCTACGGCCTGGCCAGCCTCGTCAACCTCGACAAGCTTCCGGCAACCGGCGCGCTGCTGGTCGTCGCTCCGCTGAAGATTGTCGGCGGCACCGGCAGCCCGGTGCGCTGCTTCGCGCTCGTCCCGCGCGGCTAAGCAAACAGGGAGAGGTGGATCATGAGCCAGCTCGATTACATCGTTGTCGGCAGCGGCATCAATTCGCTAGTTGCCGCCGCCATGTTGGGCAAGAAGGGCAACAAGGTGCTCGTACTCGAGCGCAATGCTGTCCCGGGTGGCTGCCTGCGCACCGAAGAGGCAACGGTTCCAGGGTTCGTCCATGACGTCATGGCGACTACCTTCGTGCTCTTCACCACCTCTCCAGCCTTTGCCGCGCTGGGCCCAGATCTCGCCCGGCACGGCCTCGAATTTTGCAACACCAAGGCACCCACCGGCGTGGTGCTCCCAGATGGTCGCCATCTGATATTGACCGGTGACCGTGCCGCCAACATCGCCGCTTTCGACGCCGCAGCCGCCGGCGATGGCGCCAGCTTCCAGCGCGAGATGGATCGCTTCGGCGCCAATGCTGGCTTTGTCTTCGGCCTGTTGGGAGGCCAACTCTGGTCGCTCGCGACTATGAAACTGGTGGCGCGTGAAGCCTGGAAACGCGGGCTGCGGGGTCTTGCCAGCTTCTTCGGCGAGGCGCTGGTCTCGGCGCGCCCCTATCTTGAAACGCGCTACCGCTCGGAACTGGTACGGGCTCTGTTTGCACCCTGGGTGCTGCATTGCGGGCTCAACCCGGACAACACCTATTCCGGCGAAATGCTCAAGGTCATCGGCTTTGCGCTGGAAATGGCCGGCGCCCCCATCGCTAGGGGAGGCGCCATCAATGCGGTGCGCGCCTTCGAAGGCCTGATCGCCGAACAGGGTGGCGCGGTGCGCACCGGCTCCGAAGTTGCCGAGATCACCATCGATGCAAATGGGCGCGCCAGTGGTGTCCGCCTGGCCAATGGTGAGGTCCTGACGGCGCGAAAGGGCGTCATCTGCTCGGTCGCGCCGGGTCAGCTCTATGGCAAGCTGCTGCCGGCTGCCAAGGTACCAGCGGAAGTCGCTGAAGGCGTCGCCAATTATCGCTATGGCAAGGGCGACATGCAGATCCATTACGCGCTCAAAGGCAGGCCGCAATGGGCGGCCGAAGGAATGGCTGACGTCGCTCTGATCCATTTGACGCCGGGGCTCGACGGCGTGTCGCGCGCCGCCAACGAAGCCGAGCGCGGTCTATTGCCTGCCGTCCCCACGATCTGCGTGGGACAGCCTGCAGCCCTCGACCCTAGCCGTGCGCCCGAGGGGCAATCCATCCTCTGGCTGCAACTGCCCGAAGCGCCTAGACAGATTCTCGGCGACGCAGCGGGCGAAATCGCTGTTGATGCTGATGGCCGCTGGACCGAAGCCGTGCGCGAGGCCTTTGCCGCCCGTGTTGAAGCCATCCTTCGCCGGCACATCGTCAACTTCGACGAGATCGTCATCAAGCGCCGTAGTTATTCGCCGGCCGACCTCGAGTCGATGAACGTCAATCTGGTGGGCGGCGATCCCTATGGCGGCTATTGTGGCATAGACCAGTTCTTCATCTGGCGACCCTTGAAGAACACCGTCAACCATAATACCCACGTGCCTGGGCTCTATCACATTGGTGCGGCGACGCATCCGGGGCCGGGACTGGGTGGAGGCTCCGGCTTCCTGCTGGCCAAGGCCCTTCGTTAATCACCAGCCAAGGGTGACTGCGTGCCAAAGCACCTCATGGGCTCGTTGCGCGAGCCGGAAGATACCAGCCGAATCCCCAGCCTGGGTGAAATCGGGCTCAACCAGTTCGCGCCATTCCTGATCAATCGCATTTCGGTGACCTACAACACGTTCCTGCAGGAGCGGCTGAAGTCCTATGATCTGACGACGCCCAAAATGCGCGCGCTGCTGTTGCTCACTATTTCGCCGGGCCTGACGGTCAATGACCTGTCCTATCTGGCGGTGGTCGAGCAGTCGACAATGAGTCGCAACCTGGATGCACTCGAAACCCAGGGCTATGTCCGTCGGCAGTCCCGCGCCGACGACATGCGCGTGCGCGAGCTTCATATCACCGAAGAGGGTAGGGCGGCGGTGCAGGATTTCTGGCCGGTGCTCTACCAGCTCTATGCCGATCTGTTCGAAGGCGTGCCGGCCGACGAGTATGACCGCTTCGTCGATACCTTGCACAAGGTCATGCGGAACATGCTCAAGATTGCGTCCGGCGAGTCCAAAGAGGACACGCCGGACTGATCGCACAAGGCCTATGCTGCCTCGGAAAAGCTGTGGATCGTCGCCAGCGCACCGTCGAGCGTATTGCCAGCCTCGTCTGCCAGTGCGGCCTCCACCAGCCGCCCCAACCACACGCCGCCATCGGCGCGATCGGCAAGCAGCGGCACCGCCGACATGACCTTGTCGAACTTGGTCTGGCCACGCGCATGGGTATCCGAATAGCCCTTGATCAGCCGCCGAGCGCCCAGCGCCGCGGTGGCGAGATCGTAATTTGTCGGCAAGACACCGTTCGCCACATCGAGCCAACGGGCGATATGGGCCATTTCCATGTCATGGCGCAGCATGCCGCGCCGCATGGGCTTCAGCGCCGAGACGAAATAGAGCCCGGCAAACCAGAAAAGCGTGCCGGTGTTGACGTGGCGGCCCTTGCTGACGAAGCGATCCAGGCCCTCATAGAGCCCCTTATTGCCGGTCAGCCAGCGGCCGATCCCGGCAGGCAAGGCGCCGGCCACTTCTTCCATGCGCGGATGCATGTATTCAGTGGTGTAAACCACCTGTTCGGCCTTGGCGCCAATCTCCTTGCGCACGCGCTCGAAGCGGGTGGCGCGGGTCTTTAGGTCGGCGACGCGCACGACATCGTCATAGGCCATCGCATTAGCGAGATATTTGGCCGCCGCCTGAGTAAAGGCGAAATCCCGCGCAGCCCCGCCAGCCTTCATATCAAGGTCATGCAGCGCGATCAGGCGGTCGAGATATTCGTCGCCATAACGGGGGTCCTGCCAGTCGACCACCTTTTTGAGGCCGGCAAAGGCAATGGCCTGCGCGCTGTCTGGCAGCGTTGAGCGCAGCCGGTTCAGCAGCGCATCGAGCTTGGGATGGCCGGCACTGGCTGGCAAGACTGCGGCCGTGACGGCGGGCTTGCGGCTCACTGGGTCAGTTGCGCCCCCTTCAGCACGATCGAACGCAGCGGCGAAGGCGCGCAAACTGGCTTCCACGCCCTTGCCACCGGCCCGAACCGCATTCTCGAACGCGGTGCGCGAAAATGGCAGCACGCCAGCGCCGGCCAATGCCCCGAACATGGCTGACGAAATGACGCTGCCATTCTTTTCAGCCAGCGTCTGCATGTCGAAGACGATGCTCTTTCGCGCCGCGATTCCAGACGCTTCCGCGACCTTTTGCGGGTCGCCGGTGCCGTCGCCCGGCACTTCCTTTTCGCCCACGGCATAGGACCGGTGGGTCGAGGCAATCAGAGTAGTCTTTTTCGGCGTAACCAGTCCGCGCATCATCGAGCGACCGGCTTCCATGAACTCGGCTGCCAGCACGATATCCACATCACCCTGCGTCGGCATCAGCGACAGCACCGGCATCTTGCCCTCGGCGCTTGGTCGCAGCAACTCGACATAATAGATGGTCGCGCCTGTACGCTGCGCCACGCCGGGAACCGAGGTCGACTGGGCGGCCCAGCCCTCGGCCTCGGCCATGGAGACGATCCAGTCGGCCAAGACGCCGCCGCCCTGTCCGCCCATGGCGAGAATGGCGATGGCAATGGGTTTTTCGAAGGTCGGGGTCATGTGTGCGTTCATTATTCCCACCTCAGACAAAAGCCACGCGCTTGGCGGCGCGGCGGGACTGGAAGAAGCCGATCACGGCGGAGCGGAAGCGCGAGACGAAACGGTCCCAGCCGGTGGGATTATAGATGATATCGGCGCGATAAAAGGACGGGCAAAGCACAGCGGCCTCCGAGACTTCCCCGCAATTGCCGCAACCGACACAGGAATTGTCAATGGAGGCCACCGGATCGTCGCGCAGCGGATCGTCGAGATGCTTGAGCGACAGCGACGGGCAGCCGGACAGGCGAATGCAGGCGTGATCGCCGGTGCAGGTGTCCTCGTCGACTCCAAAACGCTGGCGCACCATGCGCTTGCCATCCTTGACGCTCTTGGAAAACAGCGGCTTTTCGCGCCGCTGCTTGTTGAGCATGCATTCGGACGAGGCGACGATGACCTTGGGGCCTTCGACATCGGAGGTCAGCGCTTCCTTCAGCGTATCGCGCATCTTCGACACGTCATAGGTGCGGTCGATCTGGCGGACCCATTTCGCGCCGATGCCCTGGACGGCCTTGGTGATGGAATTGTTGGTTGAGCGCAGCGGGTTCTGGGCGCGTGAGGACAGGATATCCTGCCCGCCGGTCGCCGCCGAATAATGGTTGTCGACGATCATGATGACGCCGTCATGCTTGTTGTAGACGGCATTGCCCACGCTGGTATTGAGCCCATTATGCCAGAAACCGCCATCACCCATCACCGAGATGGGGCGTTTGCCGGCCGGCACGTTGAAGGCCGACGCGGATGCTGGGCCCAAGCCATAGCCCATGGTGCTGCCGCCTATATTGAAGGGCGGCAGGATGGAGAACAGATGGCAGCCGATATCAGCAGAGATGTGGTGCTGACCCAGCTCCTTTTCGACCAGCTTCATCGCCGCAAAGATCGGACGTTCCGGACACCCAGTGCAGAAGCCGGCTGGGCGGGCCGGAACCACTTCTGCCAGGGCCTTGACCTCGGGGCTCGACAGCACCGCATCGGCGCTTGGCAAAGGCGGGCGATTGCCAAGCATCGGCGGTTCGAATTCCTCGAGGAAGGACTGGATGCCCTTCATCAGCACGCCAGCTGTGTAGTCGCCGCCCATCGGCAGGCGATCCTTGCCGGCCACCCGGGTCTGTACGTCCTTGCGGCGCAGCGCCGTGTTTACCGCCTGCTCGAGATAGTCGGGATGACCTTCCTCGACCATCAGCACTGCGCGCTTGCTCTGGCAGAAGCGCACCACTTCGTCGTCGAGCAGGGGATAGGTGACATTCAGCACATAGAGCGGCACAGCCGTGTTGCCATAGCTGTCGGCCAGACCTAGCAACTGCAGCGCACGGATAACCGAATTATACATTCCGCCCTGCATCACGATGCCAACCGGACCATCTTCGGGTCCGAAGAACTCGTTGAGCTGACGCTCGCGGATGAAATCGAGCGCGGCGGGCCAACGCTTTTCCAGCTTTTCCTTGTCATGCACGGTGATCGACTGCGGTGGCAGCACGATGCGATTGAGGTCGCGCACCGGGTTTTCCAGGGCCTCCTTCAGCGTGTAGCTTGGTTTTCTGTTGTCCTTGGCGACGAACTGACCATGGACATGGCAGGCGCGGATGCGCACTTGCAGCATGACGGGGGTATTGGAGGCCTCGGACAGCTCGAACCCGTCCTCGACGGCCTTGACGATGGATTCAAGGTTCGGCCGCGGATCGAGCAGCCACATCTGTGACTTCATCGCAAAGGCGTGGCTGCGCTCCTGCGGAATCGACGATCCCTCGCCATAGTCCTCGCCCAAGATGATTAGGGCGCCACCCTTGACGCCGGATGAGGCCAGGTTGGTGAGCGCGTCGGAAGCCACATTGGTGCCGGCGGTGGACTTCCAGGTGACGGCGCCGCGCAGCGGATAATTGATCGAGGCTGCCAACATGGCCGCAGCTGCTGCCTCTGAGGCCGAGGATTCGAAGTGAACGCCCAAATCGTCGAGCACCGGCTTGGCATCGGCCAGCACATCCATGAGGTGCGAAATCGGTGACCCCTGATAGCCTCCGACATAGGAGACGCCCGACTGCAGCAGCGCCTTGGTTATGGCGAGAATGCCTTCGCCGCGAAAAATGTCGCCCGCGCCGAGCTTGAGGTCTTCGACCTCCCGCGCGAATGATCTCTCTGCCATCGTCGTTCTCCCAACCTTGGCGACTGCCCTTTTCTAGCCCCCTCAGGCCGCAAACGGGCATTGATATATGCAAATGCATATTTAAATAGATCAGCCCCTCTGTCAATTGGCCAGTTTTCTGCTCTGGGCTATGGGGCGAAATCAGCATTAACCGCTTGAAAAACCGTCAGTCTTAGTACGATGGAGCCCTCAAGGGGCAGCTGCCACATTAACATGACAGAAAACATCAGAATAAATGCGCGTCGCTTAGGCAGGCGCTTTTACTTGCCTAAAATATGGAAATAGCCCCTAGATGCATGCAAAGGAATATGTTTAGGTATGAAGTATAAGTCGGTGCGCTGAGGGGCTAGCCGACTTAAGGGAACGCATAGAGGGAATACAAATATGCTGTCACGCCGTTCATTCTTGGCGGCCGGTTCGGCCGGGCTTGTCGCAGCTGCTCTTGCAGGCACCTTGCCGGGCCTGGCGCAGGATGCCGATACGCTGACCATCGCCTTCAACGTCAATCTGCCCAGCTTTGACCCCACGACCGGGGCCTCCGCCGTCAACCCGACCATCCAGGCGATCTACCGCACTGTATTCGACCAGTATATCGGGCAGGCGCCCGATCTGCAGTTCGTTCCTGGTCTGCTGACCGACTGGGGCTTCAATGACGACAAGACCAAGGTTTGGTTCGACGTCCGCGAGGGCGTGACCTGGCATGATGGCAGCCCACTGACTCCCGATGACGTGGTCTGGTCGCTGACGCGCGCCGCCGATCCGGCCAATGGCAACCCGGTCTCCGGCGTTTGGGCTTCGATCGGCAATTTCAGCGTCACCGGCAACCGCATCGATGGCGACGTCGTGGCCTTCGATCCCACCATCTTCAAGTGGATGGCCTTCCTTACGGGCTACGTGCTGCCCAAGGCCTATTACGAGAAGGTCGGTGCTGAAGGCTTTGAGCGCGCACCCATCGGTACCGGTCCCTATATGGTGGACGCCTTTGAAAGCAACGGCTTCCTGCGGCTCAAGGCCAACGATGCTTATTGGGGCGAAAAGCCCAATTTCCGCACCGTCATCTTCAAGTTCGTGACCGATGCCACGAGCCGCGCCGCCGAAGTGGAAAGCGGCGCCGCCGATGTGACGCTGGAAGTCTCCTATGAGGACTTCGACCGCCTGCGCGTCAGCGAAGGCCTGGGCGGGGTTGCCGTGCCGATTTCCGATATCGGCATGATCTTCCTCAACAATATCGACGCCATGCTCGACAAGAATGTGCGTCTGGCTGCCCACCACGCTATCGACAAGAAGGCGATCATCGATCGCTTGCTTCGCGGCTATGGTATTCCCATCGACACGTTGCAGGCCCCCGAATACGAGGCTTACGACGCTTCTATCGTCGTGGGCTACGATGAGGCCAAAGCCAAGGAATTGCTGGCCGCCAGCGGCTTCTCACCGGAAAACCCGGTCAAGTTCGCCATCCAGACCACCCGCGGGCTGAAGCCCAAGGACTATGAGATGGTCCAGGCTATTGTCGGCATGTGGCGCAAGGTCGGCATCGAGGCCGAGATCGAGGTCTACGAGATCGCCAAGCATTATGAGCTGCGTGCCGCCGACCAGCTGGCGCCGGCCGCCTTCTACAACTGGGGCGATGCCATCGGCGATGCCTCCGCCTCGACCGGCTTTGCCATGTTCGGGCCGTCGCCGCACTCGGTTTGGGACACCGAAGATCTCGACGCCATGATCGCCCCGCTCTGGACCGAGAAGGACGAAGCCAAGCGCATGGCCGGGTGGAAGGCCGTGGACAAATACATTGCCGAAGAAGGCTATGTGATCCCACTGCTGCAATATGTGCAGCCGATTCTGTTCAAGGCTGGGCTCAAGGTTATCCCGAATACTTCGGGCGCCTTGCAGCCGTCGCTCATCTCTCGCGTCTGATCCAATCGGCAGCGCCGCTAGCTCTGCGGCGCTGCTTCCGAGGAGTTGGGCCATGATTTGGTCAATTCTCAATCGTGCCACCATGGCCGCGATCACGCTGTTCGGCGTGGCACTGGTGGTGTTCCTCTTGCTGCGTCTGGCGCCCGGCGATCCCATCGCCATGATGATCGGGCCGAGCGCGACTGCCGAGGATATTGCCCGGTTGCGCGCCAGCTATGGTCTTGATCAATCACTGTTCAATCAGTTCTGGATCTGGCTGGGCAATCTGGCTCAGGGTGACTTCGGTACCTCGATTTCTCGCCGCATCGGAGTCGGCTCGCTGCTGCTCGAGCGGTTGCCCGTGACTCTCGAATTGGCTTTTTCAGCTCTCATAGTCGCACTGCTTCTGGGCGGCGCCATCGCTATCAGCGGCACGCTCTGGCGCCGCAACTGGGCCTCGGGTGCGCTGGATGGCGCGACCGGCCTGATGCTGGCCATCCCGGAATTCGTATGGGCCCTCGGCCTGGTGCTGCTGCTGGGCGTCACCTTTCCTATGCTGCCGCTGTCGGGCCGCATCAATCCCTCGCTCAGCACCAGTTTCGTCTCCGGCTTCTATCTCTTCGAGTCCATCCTGACGGCTCGGTTCGATCTCGCCTGGGACCTCATCCGCCACATGGCCATGCCGGTGCTGGCCCTCGCTTTGCCGCTGGCCGCGATCATTGCCCGTGTGCTGCGCGAGGCGCTGGGCGAGGCGATGATGCAGGACTATGTGACCCTGGCTCGCGTCAAGGGCATGAACGAGACCCGGCTGATCTTCTCGGAAACCCTGCGCAACGCTATCGGCCCGACGCTGGCGCTCGCCGGTGTGCAGTTCACCTTTCTCATTGGCGGTACGGTGATCGTCGAAAAAATCTTCGCCTATCCAGGACTGGGCAGCATGGCCATCGACGCGGTGATCAATCGCGACTTTCCCTTGATACAGGGCCTCGTGCTGATGTTCGGGCTCATCTTCATCATCGTCAATCTTCTCGTGGACGCCGCCATTGTCGCTTTCAATCCCCGGCTCCGTCATGGCTGATACCGCCAACCGCGCTCCTATTTCCCGCAATTGGGGGCCAGCCATCCGGGCTGCACTGTCCAATCCGCGCGTCATCATTGGTGGCGGCTTCATCCTCTTCCTGATCGTCCTGGCTCTGGGCGCTGACTGGATTGCGCCGCACGATCCGTTGGCACAGGATCTGATGCTCGGCTCGCTACCGCCGGTTGGCATGAACGGGACCGAGCCTGGTTACTGGCTGGGTACCGACGATCTCGGCCGCGACGTCCTCTCCCGTTTCATCCACGGCACGCGCATTGCGCTGACCGTGGCCTTCACCGCCGCCACCATTGCCGCAGTGCTGGGGACAATAGTCGGCCTTTTGGCCGGCTATTTCGGTGGCTGGGTGGATGTGGTGGTGTCGCGGCTCATCGAAATCTGGATGGCCTTTCCGGCGGTGCTCCTCTCCATCCTTATCGTCGCCATTCTTGGCTCTGGCGTGCATTCGGTGATCTTTGCCATCGCCATCATCGATTGGACGCGCTTTGCCCGTGTGGTCCGCGCCGAAACCCAGGCGCAGCGCAACAACGATTATGTCACTGCCGCCGAGGTGCTGGGCTTCTCCCGCCTTGCCATCCTTGCCGGCGAAATTCTGCCCAACGTGCTCTGGACCATTTTGGGGCTATTCACGCTCGAGCTGGGCCTGGCCGTCGTCATCGAGGCCATCCTGTCCTTCGTTGGTCTCTCGGTCTCTTCCGACACACCGACCTGGGGCGGCATGATCGCGCAGGGCCGTACCATCATCTACCAGGCCTGGTGGGTCTTCGCCCTGCCGCTGGCCGGTCTCTTGGCCACGGTGCTCGCCTTCAACCAACTCGGCGCCGGCCTGCGCGCCAGCCTTGATCCGGTGATGCAGCGATGAACAAGCCTCTGCTCTCCATTCGCAATCTCAATGCCGTCTCGCGCCGCGATGGCAAGCCTATCCTGCGGGACGTGTCGCTCGACGTGGCGGCGGGCAGCATTCATGGCCTGGTCGGCGAAAGTGGTGCCGGCAAGTCGACGATCTCCAAGGTTATTCTCGGCATCCTGTCGCGCGGCGTGATCATCACCTCCGGCTCGGTGACGCTGGCCGGGCGCGACCTGCTCGGCGGCAACGAAGCCGAGCGGCGCAAGCTTATTGGCTCGGAGGTGGGTCTCATCCCGCAGGACCCACTGACCGCGCTCAACCCCGGTCGTCGCGTCGGGGAGCAGTTGATCGACAGCCTGCGTCTTTGGCGCGGCCTCAGCAGTCGTGCCGCCTGGCAGCGTGGGCTCGAACTGCTCGATCAGGTTGCCATCCGCGAGCCGGAGCGGGTGATGAAGCAGTTTCCGCATCACCTGTCCGGTGGCATGCGCCAGCGGGTTCTGATTGCTGCAGCGTTCTCCATCGAGCCGCGGCTGCTGATCGCCGACGAGCCGACGACCGCTCTCGACGTCACGGTGCAAAAGCAGGTGCTGCTGCTGCTCAAGCAGATGCAGGCCGAACACGGCACCGCCGTGGTTTTCGTCACCCATGATCTGGGCGTCGTGGCGCAGATCTGCGACGAGGTCACGCTACTCTTCCAAGGCAAGGTGATGGAGCGGGGCGGCATTGATGCCGTGTTCCATCATCCGCAGCATGCTTATACGCGCGCGCTTTTGGCGGCGAGCCCTCGTTATGACGATCCGGCGGCGGGGCTCCATCCGATCGACGACGCTATTATCGCCGCATGCCGCGCCGAAATTGCACAGTTCGACGGAGCACGCCATGCCTGAACATGCCTTGCTGGAAACACGCGGCCTCGTGGTGGATTATGCAGCGCGGCGCTCCTTTCTCGGTCCCGCCAACACGTCCACCCGCGTGTTGCGGGGCGTCGATCTCTATATCGAGGCTGGGGAGATCGTCGGGATCGTGGGCGAGTCTGGCTCCGGCAAGTCCACTCTCGGTCGCGCCATGCTCGGCCTGGTCCCAGCCACTGAGGGCAGTGTTCTGTTCGACGGCTTCGCCCTTGCCGATTTTCCCGGCGGTGATATCGCGCGCAAGCGTCACATGCAGATGATTTTTCAGGACCCGATGAGCTCGCTTAATCCGCGACACACTATCGGTGCCATCCTGACACGGCCGCTGCTGCTGCACGGCGTGGCGTCCGACCAGCGCCAGGCAGTCGGCATTGCCGCCGCCATGCTCGAACGCGTCGGCCTGCCTGTTGCCGTGCTGTCGCGCTACCCGCATGAGCTCTCCGGCGGCCAGCGCCAGCGCGTTGGCATCGCCCGCGCTGCCCTGTTGCGCCCACGTTTCGTCCTCGCCGACGAGGTGGTGTCCGGACAGGACGTGTCTACCCAGGCGCGCGTGCTCACCCTATTGCGCGAACTCTGCCAGGAAATGGGCATGGCGCTGGCCTTTATCAGCCACGACCTCTCGGTCATCCGCGCCTTCTGCAATCGCCTCTACGTGCTCAATGGCGGCGTGGTGGTGGAGGAGGGGGCAAGCGAAACCGTCTTCGCCAAACCAAAACACGCCTACACACAGGCGCTTATCTCCGCCATTCCCATCCCCGATCCGTCGGTGCGCTGGTAAACAAAAAGGGCCGGAAACCGGCCCTTTTCATTTTTCTTTTTGGTTCGGGATAACTTCAGCGCCTTTGAGCTAAAGGCCTTTGTCGCTCCGACTACGCCTCAGTCCTTGTAGATGCCGGTGGCGCTGGCCACGTGCCGATAGGCGGCGCCGGCGGTAAAGCCGCCATCGATGACAAAATCTTCGCCGGTTATGAAGCTTGATGCGTCGGACACGAGGAACAGCACCAGTTCGGCGATCTCCTCCGGCTTGCCGCTGCGTTTCATCGGTGTGATGCCGATCATCGGTTTGAGATGCGGGCTGTCGGCATTGAGTCCCGTGACCACGAGGCCCGGGCAAATGGCGTTGACGCGAATGCCTTCGCCGACCATTTCCATCGCCGCGCTGCGGGTCAGCCCGCGTAGGCCCCATTTGCTGGCAGTATAGGCCGGGTCGTAATGGCCGGAAAATCCGCTATTGGACGAAATATTGACGATTGCGCCACCCTTCTCAGCCATCAACGGGCGCACGGCCTGGATGCCGAGGAAAGCGCCGGTCAGGTTGACCTTGAGCACCTTTTCCCACGCATCAAGCGTGGTGCTGGCCACGGTCGTGCGGTTGATGATCCCGGCATTGTTGACGAGGATATCGACGCGGTGCTTCCAGGCAGCGGCGAGATCGACCACCTTGGCCCAGCTTTCCGGGTCGGTTACGTCGAGGCGGATGAAGCGCGCTTCGTGGCCCTCACTGGTCAGGTCGTCAGCCAAAGCCTTGCCTTCGGCCTCCAGCACATCGGCGATGATAACAGCCGCACCTTCACGGGCGAGCAGGCGAGACTCCGCCTCGCCCTGTCCACGTGCACCACCGGTGACGATGGCAAGTTTTCCGTCCAGTCGGCCCATGCTCAGTCCCTCGCTGCGATGGTGTGTTGCTGCTGTTCGCCCAGGCCAGTAATGCCCAGACGCATGGTCTGTCCGGCGCGCAGGAAGACGGGCGGCTTGTGACCGAGGCCGACGCCTGGAGGCGTACCGGTGGCGATGATGTCGCCTGGCTCCAGCGTCATGAACTGGCTGATGTAGTGCACAAGGAAGCCGACGCCGAAGATCATGGTCCTGGTATTGCCGGTCTGGCGCCTGACGCCATCGACATCGAGCCAGAGGTCAAGATTTTGCGGATCGGCGATCTCGTCGCGGCTGACCAGCCAGGGGCCGATTGGCCCAAATGTATCGTGGCTCTTGCCCTTGGTCCATTGGCCGCCGCGCTCCGATTGGAACGCGCGTTCGGAGACGTCATTGACCAGGCAATAGCCGGCAACGTGATCAAGCGCCTTGGCTTCGCTGACATATTTTGCGCGTCTGCCGATGACGATCCCGAGCTCGACCTCCCAGTCGGCCTTTTCCGAGCCCTTCGGAATTTCGACATCGTCATTGGGCCCGATAATGGCGCTGGTGGCCTTCATGAAGAGGATCGGTTCGGCCGGCGGTTCCTTGCCGGTTTCCTTTGCATGGTCGGCATAGTTGAGACCAACGCAGATGAACTTGCCGACCCCGGCGATACAGGGGCCGATACGGCTACCAACCGGTGCTGCCGGCAGGGTGGAGGCGTCCAGACTGCGAAGCCTGTCAAACTCCGCCGAGGCAAGCAGCGATCCGTCGATATCGCTGACCACCCCGCTCAGGTCCCGCAACACGCCATGGTTGTCCACCAGTGCCGGGCGCTCGGCGCCGGGCGCGCCGTATCGAGCAAGTTTCATCTTCGTCCCCGATCAGGCGCGCGAAAAGCCGACAAGCACGGAATCGTCGACATCGGGCAGGTTGACCACGATATTGTCGGGCGTGCGGGTGGTCAGCCAGACGAGTTCATCGGTGGTCGACATGTTCACCTCGATATGCGGCCAATAGGGGGGCACAAAGATGAAGTCGCCTTCTTCCATGTCGAGATATTCGCTCCAGTTCTCGCCGAAATAGATGCGGGCCTTGCCCTTGAGGACATAGCCGCCGGTTTCCGCCTCGCCATGGTGGTGGGGCAGGGAGCGATAGCCGGGATCATTGCTGACGCGGCCGAACCAGATCTTGGTGGCGCCTGTATGCTGCGGGCCGACGCCCGTAACGCGGATGCAACCGCCGGACTGAGCCGTGCCGGTATGTTCCTGGCCCTTGCGGGTAACGACGGGCTGGAGTGTGGCAGCCATGGTGTTCTCCTCGATGACGCTGGCTTTCAATATATGCCAATGCATTTAACTGGCGCTCTTTTAGTTTAGGTGTCAAGTAATTTCTGGCTGGACGCACTTGCAAACCGCTCTCTGGGCGAGCTAACAAGATAGCGCGAGATCGAGGGGAAGTTCATGAGTGAGGGGCAGGGACGCGTCTGGATCGATGCCGAGACCAAGGTTGCCGACGCGCCGGAGGATCACCACGACCAGCTGCGTCTATGGCTGCGGTTGTTCAGCGTCACGCGCCTGGTGGAGAACGAGGTGCGCAGCCGCTTGCAGAGCGAGTTCGACGTCACTTTTCCCCGTTTTGATATCCTCTCGCAGATTTATCGCATGCCCGAGGGACTGATCCTGGGTGAACTGTCGCAGCGCCTGATGGTTTCGCCCGGCAATATCACCTCGGTCATCAAGCGGCTCGAGGAAGACGGACTGATCGTCAGGACGCAAAACCCCAATGATCGGCGCGAAAGCATCGTGCAGATGACGCCGCTGGGCCGCGAGAAATTCAAGGAAATGGCGGCCGCCCACGAAGAGTGGATCCGCAACCTCACCGACGGTCTCAACGCCGCCGATGTCAAATCCTTGCTTGGTCTTCTGCAGAAGACCAAGACGTCGGTGCGCCGGGCCTTGGTCGACGACACACGGCCCTGACCCGGCGCAAGCTGGGCGTCAGGCTTCGTCCGGCACCACGGCCAATGCAACGATCTCGATCTTGGCGCGGTCTTCCATCAGTGCCACGACCTGCACCGCGGCCATGGGCGGAAAATGCCGGCCGATGATCTCGCGATAGGCCGCACCCACTTCTTTGAGCCGCGACTTGTAGGCATGGCGATCGGTAAAGTACCAGGTCAGCTGGATGATATGTTCCGGCTTGGCGTCGGCCTTTTCCAGCACGGCGACAATATTTTTCAACGTCTGGCGCACCTGGTCGACGAAGTCGTCGGAGTGAAATTCGCAGTTCTCGTCCCAGCCGACCTGGCCGCCGACCTGCACGATGCGACCGCGCGTCGAAATGCCGTTGGAATAGCCGATGGGCTTGGCCCAGTTGTCGGGCTGGATGAACTGGTGGGTCATGGTGTCGGCTCCAGGTAACGGGAAAGACCGGCACGAACATCGTCGGGCCAGCGTGTGGATTTGTGATCGGTGAGCGAAGTGGCGACGATGCGCTGCTGGATAGTCCAGATAACGTGCTCGCCAACGCTGACAATTGTTTCGAGATCAAGCGAGGCGCCGCCGACCTTGCGAACATGCACGGCGAAGTCGAGCACATCGCCATAGGTCGCGGGACGCTTGAATTCGATATGCATGGTGACGGTGGGCAGGCCCATCTTGCGCTCGAACATCAACTCCTTCCAGGTGACCCCGAAGGAAGCAAACATGGCTTCGTTCACGTCGACCAGCATGGAGAGATAGGCTGGGTGATAGGCGATCCCCGTCAGGTCGCAGTCCCCGAAGCGCAGGGGTTTGGAAATCGTGAATGCCATTATGTCCTCCTATCCGGCCAAGACTTCACCGCCAGCAACGGCGATGGCCTGGCCCGTTATGGCCGAAGCCGATGGTTGCGCCAGCCACAGCACCGTGTCGGCGACCTCTTGCGGCGACACCAGTCGTCCCTGCGGATTGGCCTTGGCCAGCTCCGCCCTGGCGTCTTCCGGGGTGCGCCCGGTCTTGGCGACAATGGCCTCGATCGAGCGGGTGATGAGTGGCGTATCGGTAAATCCGGGGCAGACCGCGTTTACCGTTGCGCCCGTGCGCGCCAGTTCCAGGGCCAAGGATCGGGTCAGTCCCACCACACCATGCTTGGCGGCGGCATAAGCACTGACATAGCGATAGCCGGTCAGTCCCGCCGTCGAGGCGATATTAATAATCCGCCCGGCTCTACTGGCCTTAATATCGGCCAGAAACGCCTGGGTGACCAGGAAGACACCTGTGAGGTCAGTCAGAATGACCTTGTTCCAGAAGGCCGGTGTCATCTTGTCGAACGGCGCGCTGGGTGCCTCGCCGGCATTGTTGACGAGGATCTCCACCGGGCCGAACCCATCATGTGCAGCGATCACGCCCAGCGCGATGGCATCGGCATCGGTGACGTCGAACCGGTCCACCAGATGTACGCGGTCCGGCGGCAGGCTATCTGCCGCCGCTTCCAGCCGCGCTTGGTCGCGACCGGTCATCGTCACATTGGCGCCGGCTTCGAGCAGGCTGTGCACGATGGCAAGGCCTATGCCGCCCGAGGCGCCGGTCACCAGCGCATGGCGACCGGACAGGGTCTGCGTGGGTCCGCTCATCGGGCCGCTCGCTCCAGATTGTTCTCGTATTGCGCCTTCGCCGAATAGTATTGTTTGGGCCAGGCCACCGACTTGATACCGATCTTTGCGGTTTCGTGCATCAGCCAGCTTGGATCGGCCAGGTGCGGACGAGCCACGGCGCAGAGATCTGCGCGCCCGGCGGCAATGATGGAATTGGCGTGGTCTGCTTCCGAAATGGCGCCCACTGCAATGGTGGGGATGCCGACTTCGTTGCGCACCTTGTCGGAGAACGGGGTCTGGAACAGGCGCCCATAAACCGGCTTCTCCTCTTTCCAAACCTGACCGGATGAGCAGTCGATGAGATCGGCGCCAGCGTCCTTGAACATCTTCGCAAAGATCACTGCATCATCGGGCGTGTTACCGCCCTCGTACCAGTCGTGGCAGGACAAGCGCACCGATATCGGGCGATCTTCCGGCCAGACTTCCCGCACGGCGCGGAACACTTCCAGCGGGAAGCGGGCGCGGTTTTCGTGGCTGCCGCCAAATTCGTCCTCGCGACGATTGGTCAGCGGGCTCAGGAAACTCGACAGCAGATAGCCATGGGCGCAGTGGAGCTCAAGCCAGTCGACGCCGGCTTCGGCGGCACGCATGGCCGCAGCGACATGGTCGGCCTTGACCCGATCCATGTCGGTCCGGTCCATCGCCTTGGGCACCGGACTGTGTTTGAGATAGGGCAGGGCCGAAGCCGAAATCAGTGGCCATGCACCCTCTTCCAGCGGCTGGTCGATGCCATCCCATGCGAGCTTGGTCGAGCCCTTGCGGCCAGCATGGCCCAACTGGCAGCCCAGCTTCGCACCGGTATTGGAGTGGACGAAATCCGCCAGGCGCTTCCAGCCTTCCTTCTGCTCGTCGTTCCACAGACCCAGGCAGCCCGGGGTGATGCGCGCATCGGGCGAAACGCAGGTCATCTCAGCAAAAACCAGCGCTGCACCGCCCATGGCGCGCGAACCCAGATGTACCATGTGGAAATCGTTGATCAGCCCGTCGGTGGCCGAATACATGGCCATGGGCGAAACGACGATGCGGTTCTTGAGCGTCACGTCGCGCACCTTGAACGGCGTCAGCATGGGCGGCAGGCTGCGCGTGTCAGGCTCGACATTGAGCCCCGAATGCGCGGCAAACCAGCGCTCATAGCCTTCCAGCCATTTGGCGTCCCGCAGGCGCAGGTTTTCGTGGCTGATACGCTGCGAGCGGGTCAGCATGGAATACATGAACTGCTCGGGGGGCAGGGTATCGGCGTAGCGTTCACCCACCACCTCGAACCATTCCATCGCGTTGCGGGCCGCATTCTGGATACGGGCCACATCGACGCGTCGGATCTCTTCGTAGTCGGCCAGCACGGCCGGAATCTTATCCGCGTCATGCCCATGAATCTGAAACTGCCGCGTCAGCTCGATCGCATCCTCGATCGCCAGCTTGGTGCCCGAGCCGATGGCGAAGTGCGCGGTGTGGGCGGCGTCGCCCATCAGCACCACATGCGACTGGCCGTTGAAATGGCTCCACTTGCCACAGATCAGCCGGTTGAAGTTAAGCCAGGCCGAGCCGCGCATATGCCGCGCATTTGTCATCAGCGGCGCGCCATCTAGCGTGTCGGCGAATAGCGTCTCGCAGAAGGCGATGGAGGCGTCCTGATCGGCGCTGTCGAGACCGTGCGCCTTGAACGTATCCTCTGTGGTTTCAACGATAAAGGTCGAAGTCTGGTCGTCGAACTTGTAGATATGCGCCTGGAACCAGCCGTGGTCGGTCTTGCGGAAATCGAAGGTGAAGGCGTCGAATTGCTTGTTGGTCCCCAGCCAGATATAGCGGTTGGGGCGCTGCTGCAGATCGGGCTGGAACACGTCCTTGTAGGCGTTTCGGACCTTGGAATTGAAGCCGTCCGAAGCAATTACGAGATCGGCGTCGGGAAAATCGAGATCGGAATTGACCTCGGTCTCGAACTTGAGCTTGACGCCGAGTTCCTCGCAGCGCGCCTGCAGGATATTGAGCAGCTTCTTGCGCCCGATACCGACAAAGCCGTGACCGCTGGTGCGCTGCCGGGTGCCTTTGAACAAGACCTCGATATCGTCCCAGTGGTTGAAGGCGTCCTTGATGATCGCCGCGCTTTCCGGGTCCCATTTGTTCATGGCGTCCATGGTCTGGTCGGAGAACACGACCCCCCAGCCAAATGTGTCATAGGGCCGGTTGCGCTCGACCACCGTCACCTGGTGCTCGGGGTGGTTCTTCTTCATCAACAGGCCAAAATAGAGGCCGGCCGGCCCGCCGCCGATACAGACTATGCGCATGGTAACCTCCGTCGCGGCGATACCGCCAATTGCTTTAGGTCTAAAATATATGCAAATGCATATTCGTCAAGACCTAAAGCATTTTTGCGCGATCACGCCTTTGATGAGATCTGCGAGAGCGCTTGATGCGCGCCCGCGATTTTCACATGGCAGGGGCTGCGCCGGCTCCCTGAACCGACCGATATGCTGAGAGCGCGACGAAGCCGCCGTCGATCACGATGTCTTCGCCAGTAATCGACTGCGCCAGGTTGGAAGCGAGAAACATCACGAGGTTGGCGACCTCGTCGGCCTCCACCGCCCGCCCGGAGGGGGTCGCGGCGATCATAGGCGCCAGATGCGGCGCGCCGCGATTGAGGTCAGTGACCACCAGTCCCGGGCAGACGGCATTGACCCGAATGTTCAGTGCCGCGAATTCCGATGCCGCTGCGCGCGTCAGCCCCCGCATGCCCCATTTGGAGGCCGTGTAAGCCGGGTCCTGATGGGCCGAGAAGGCACTGTTAGAGGCGATATTGACGATGCTGCCGCCGCCAGATTTCGCCATCAGCGGCGCGACGAATTTCTGGCCCAGAAACACCCCCTTGAGATTGATCGCCAGTGTCAGATCCCAATCCTCGACCGACATCTCAAGGATCGACCGCCGCCTTACGATGCCCGCATTGTTGACCAGGACATCGAGCCGTCCGTGCCAGGACTCGGTGGTAGCGATGGCGGCCTGCCAGGCGGATGGATCAGTTACGTCCAGCCGCTGGAATCGGGCCTGCAGCCCTGACTTCGTTAGCGCATCGGCGAGTGCAAGGCCCTCCTCCTCAAGCACATCAGCGATCATCACGGCCGCACCAGCTTCTGCCAGTCGTCGCACCTCGACCGCACCCTGGCCCCTGGCGCCGCCCGTGACGAGGGCAACTTTGCCTTTGAAATCAAACATGATCGATCTCCTCCGCCATGACCCGGGCCGGCAGCGAGCGACGCTCGGCCCCTTGGGGGCCGTCGTTGAGAAGTTTCATGGTCTTTGCCTTAGAGGGAGCCGAGAAAATCGTTGGCTTAGTAAAAGTCCGGCGCCTTGCGCAGTTCAGCCCATTGCTTGCTGTCGTGGCCGGCGATCACCAGCGCACCTTCGCGCTGCTGCACAGCCCGCAACTTCTTTACCGAACGCACCACTTCGATGGCCGAATGCAGCGCGCCGGGCAGTGCCTTTTCCTCGAAATGGTCCATTGTGTCGGCGGCATCGACCGCCAGCAGTACCGAAGCGCCGGCCGAGGTCCGTACAAGGATGGACTGGTGGCCGCAGGTATGTCCGGGCGAGCGGATCAGGACGATCGAGCCATCGCCATAAAGGTCGTAGAAGTCGCCCCACGAATTTTCGAGGATCAGCCAATCGAGGTCGGGCCGGTCGAAATCCTTGCGGACATAGGCGGCGCGCGCGAACCAGTCCGGAGCGTGGGCATATTCCCACTCCACCCTCTGCACCACATGGGTCGCGCCGGGGAACCGGCCCACCGCACCGACATGGTCAAGATGCAGATGCGACAGCACCACATGGCGCACAGATTCCGGCGCAATGCCCATGGCCGTTAGCTGGGCCACGCATCCCTGTTCCGGCGTCATGACAGGCGTGAAAAACTCGGCGACCTTGCCCCAGTGTCCGGCCGCGTCGGTGGCGCATTCGACCGGCGTGCCCCCATCGATCACCACATTGCCCTTGGGGTGGGTGATCAGGAAAAACGGCACCGGAATCTCGAATGGTTCATCGGCGCCATTGAGATAGATGTCGTGGTAGTTGCATTTGAGAATGCCGGTATCGAACAGGTAGAGACGGATATCGTCGGCCATGGTTTTCCTCCCAGGATCAGCTTTGCGCCACGCTTCAGGCGCGACGGAAGCCTTCCAGCGCCGTATCGGGCACGTCGGGCAGATTGGTCACCAGATTATCGGGCGTGCGGCAGGTCAGCCAGACCAACTCGTCGGTTGTCGACATGTTCACCTCCACATGCGGCATGAAGGGAGGAACAAAGACGAAGTCGCCTTCGAACAGGTCGATGAACTCGGCATAGTCCGCGCCGAAATAGATGCGGCCGTGACCCTTGAGCACATAGCCGCCGGTTTCGCATTCCTCGTGGTGATGCGGCGGCGAACGATGGCCCGGACCATTGGATACGCGCCCAAACCAGATTTTCGTGGCCGGCGAATTCTGTGGACTGACGCCTGAGCGCCTGACGCATTCTCCAGACTGCAGCGTGGTCTCATCCAGCGAACCGGCACGCGTGACGACAGGGACGACGGCTGGGGTGGTCATGGAAAGGGTCCTTCCGGTCATTTGATGAACTGGTACTTTTTGCGGTCAATGGTCGAAGCGACGGCGAGAATGATGACGACGCCCTTCACCACTTCCTGGGTGAAGCTGTTAACGCCGATCACGTCCATGCCGTTGGAGAGGATGGCGATGACCAAAACGCCCAGGATCGTGCGATGCGGCCCGCCAATGCCGCCGGAAAGGGCGGTGCCGCCCATGACAATTGCCGCGATGGAGTCGAGCAGCATGTTGGCGCCTGCAGTCGGCGTGCCGGCGCCCACCTGCGCGGTCAGCATCACGCCTGCCAACCCGCAAAGCGCCCCCGAAAGCATGAACGCCAGCACCTTGTAGCGCAGCACCGGTACGCCGGCATTTGCCGCGACCAGCTCACCGCCGCCAATGGCATAGAGATAACGACCAAGCGTGGTCTTGAACGCCACAAAGGTCAGCACGGCGGCGGCCAGCGCCGCGATCAGGATGATATTGGGGACGCCGAACAGCATGGCAGCATTGACCGAGGAGGTCAGCGAGAAATCCATGAACATGATCGACGTGCCGCCGGTGATCATGTTCGCAATGCCTGAAAGCACCGAAAGCATCCCTAGAGTTACGAGGAAGGATGGCACTTTCAGACCGATCAGGATCAGACCGTTCAAAGCGCCGACACTCAGGCCGACGCCCATCCCGACCAGCACTGCGACCAGAGGGCCCGCTGGGTCGATGACCATGGCTGCAACGATGCCCGCCAAGGTGACGATCGAGCCCACCGACAGATCGATCGAGCCGATCATGATCACCATGGTACCGGCCAGCGCCACCAGGAGCAGCACCGAGGACTGCCGGCCGATATTCATCGCGTTGTCAAAGGTGGCAAAGTACGGATTCTGCATCGCAAAAAAGGCGATCAGAACTGTAATGACCACGAGGGGATAAAGGGCCACGGCGTTCTGGCGAAGCCAGCTGGATCGTGCGGCCTCGGGAGCGGCTTTGGCAGCAATTGCGGTCATTTGTATGGTCTCCTCAAACCATGCCGCGCACGACGGCGGCTTCTTCCGGCTTGGCATGGGCTGGTGCGGCGATGGTGTCGGTGATGCGCCCCGCGCGCAGGGTCACGATGCGATTTGAAAGCCCGATGAGCTCGGGCAGGTTGTCCGAGACCAGCAGGATGGCGACGCCTTCGGCGGCGAGCTCGCGCAGCAGTTGATAAATGTCTTCCTTGGCCCCGACATCGAGGCCGCGCCCCGGGTCATCCAAGACGAACACGCGTATGCCGCGTTCCATCCATTTCGCGAACACCACTTTCTGGGCATTGCCGCCTGAGAGATTACGGATCTGCACGTGTCGGCCTGCAACCCGAATGCGCAACCGCTCGATCCAGCCATCGGCCATGCGGGCGGACCGAGCTGCCGACAGCACCGGGCTCCGGCCTTGGCGCAGGCGCTGCAGCGAGGGCAGGGCCATGTTCCATTCCACCGAATGCACGCCAATCACGCCGGCAAGGTTGCGTTCCGCAGGGACCGTGCCGATACCGCGCCGCACCGCCTCGGCCTGCCGCCCAACAAACAGCGGCTCGCCGTCGATCAGAACCTGCCCCTGGCTGGGCCGCAACACCCCGGAGAGCACCCCTGCAAGTTCGGTCTTGCCTGAGCCCATCACACCGGCGACGCCAACGATTTCGCCGGCATGCAGCGTCAGATCGATAGCCTCGAGCGCACCGGGCAGGTGAATGCCGCGCAATTCGACCACTGGCGCACCGGGTTGGTCGCGCTGGGCGGACTCCTTGTAGTAACCGGCGAGTTTCGGGCGGCCGACAATCGCCTCATGGATGCGATCTGCGTCGGTCTCCACGACTGGCCACTGGCCGCTTACGCTGCCGTCCTTGAGCGTGACCACGTCATCGCATACTTCGAAGACGTCGCTCAGGTGATGGGAGACGAACAGGATCGACGCGCGCGATTTCCATCGGCGGATCGAGTTGAACAACACCTCGGTTTCGGCATCGGAAAGCGCGCTGGTCGGCTCGTCCAGAAGGACAATCGGTTCCACCGGATAAAGGTGTCCCAGCGAAAAGGCCTTGGCGATCTCCACCAACTGGCGTTGTCCGAAGGACAGATCGCCGGTGCGTGCCTTGGGATCGATATCGAGCCCCAGCTCGGCAAACACCTTGGAGACGAACGTAGCCATGCCCTTGGCGTCAAGCATGCCAAGGCGCGAAAACCGCTTTTCGCGCCCCAGGAGGATGTTTTGATAGACCCTGAGGTCCGGCACCAGGCCCTGTTCCTGGAACACCGTGGCAATGCCTAGGGCAGCGGCATCGGCCGCAGACGCGAATTTGCGTTCGCTGCCATTGACCAGCAGCCGGCCCTCGCTGGGCGCACGCGTGCCGTTGATCATCGCAATGATCGTCGATTTGCCGGCGCCGTTTTCTCCGACAAGCCCTAGGACAGAATGCCGCCGGAGCCGGAAAGACGCGTTGTTGAGGGCGGTGACGTGACCATATCTTTTGGTCACGCCCTCCAGTTCGAGTGCGATTTCGAGCGTCATCCGGCGGCTTCCGTTCTTAGGACTTTACCGGGCCGGTCTTGTAGTGCTCCGCATAAAGCGCATCGACGTCTGCGAAAACGCCCTTTTCGGCTGCGCCTTCATAGGCCGGGTTGAGCTTGCCACGGTTTTCCGGGAACGGTCCCCAGTAATCGTCGGGATTGATGGCCGTGATCTTGTTCTGCGGGTCCCAGGTCTCGGGGTTGAGCGTACGGCTCATCTTGGCCCAGTCGAAGGGATCCTGCCCTTCGCCATAGATGGCGTCGGCGATGGAGCCGGCATTTTCCGCCGTGGCAAGCGCGGAACCGGTGAACAGCAGCCGCTCGCCCAAGGTCGGCTTCCAGCCGTTCATGGCGTCGAAGGCCAGCACCGTGGTGAAGCCCGCGCCATAAGGGGGCAGGGAGGTATGGGTTGCAACCATCTGCTCGCCCTTGGCCACCTCGCGCAGACCTTCGGGCAGTCCGTCAACGCCGGAAACCTTTATCCCGGTCAGCCCACGTTCACGCAGGGCGCTGATAACGCCGAGGGCCATATTGTCGTTCTGCGCAAACACGCCCTTCATGTCGGGATGCGCGGTGAGCATGGACAGCATCACCGTGCGAGCCTTCTGGCGATCCCAGTCGGCGCGCAGTCCACCAACGATTTCGATGCCGGGATATTCGGCCGCGGCCTGCATCAGGCCGGCAGTGCGATAGACGTCGGTGGGCGTGGCGAGGCCCGCGATATGGACGATCTTGCCTTCGCCGCCGACGCTGTCGAACAGCGCCTTGGCAACCTCATAGGCGCCCTCGACCGAATTGGGGGTGACGAAGGAAACGAAGTAGTCGCCGATATCGGGCGGCGTGAACCATTCGGGCGCTTCCCAGCTGGGCACGAAGTGAATGGCGTTTTCCTGGCAGAACTGGGCCATCATCGGCAGCGAGCCGGCCGGGTTGACGCAACCGATCAGCATATTGGTCGAGCTGCTGGGCAGGCTGCGCACCTGCGACAGCTGCCGCGCTGTGTCGTTCTGGTGGAAGATTTCCTGCGGCTCGAGGCCAAGCGCGACGGCGGAGCGGTTGAAAGCCTGCGTCCACACATTCCAGTAGTCGTTGGCCGGTGTCGAGACCTGGTTGGCGATCCGCTTTCCGGTGGCCGCCTCGGCCATCCTGGTCAGAGCCGGCGTCACCGCCAGCGACAGGCCCGCAGCGGCGGCGAGCTTCAGAAATACGCGTCGTTCCATACCGTCGCGCATGGTCAATGCGTGGCGGACGATCTGTTCTTCAGACATGGGTTCCTCCCCAACAAATGTCACTTGTAAATAATTATAGAATTTCTCATATGTCAATAAATTAGGAAATTTGGCGATGGGCGGTCGCCGGAAACGGCGCCTGGGAGGAGGAAATGTCCATGTTGATCAAGGGAATGACTGCGGTTCTTACCGGGGCGGCGGCGCCGGATGGGATCGGGTTCGCCACCGCCCGTCGCTTCGTCGAAGAAGGGGCCAGGGTGGCGATCCTCGATCTCAGCCAGGAGGATTGCGCGCGTGCGGCGGAATCATTGCGGGCCATTGGCGGCCCGGATGCGGCCATCGGTGCGGCGGTTGATGTGCGGGATCGCGAGGGCCTGGCCCAGGTCGCACAGCACCTGCAAACCACTTTCGGGAAACTCGACATTCTGGTGAACAATGCCGGGATTGCTCAGAAGCGGCGGCTGGAAGAGGTCAGTGCCGAGGATTGGCATGCCACGCTGGATGTCAATCTGATGGGCATGTTCAACGCCACACAGGCCATGCTGCCGCTGATGACCGATGGCGGCGCCATTGTCAGCGTTGCCTCGATCGCCGCGCAACGCGGCGGGGGGCTGCTTGGTGGGCCACATTATGCAGCCTCGAAGGGGGGCGTTCTTGCTCTCACCAAAAGCTTGGCGCGCGAACTGGGGCCGCGACGCATTCGCGCCAACGCCGTCAATCCCGGTGTCATCATCACCAGCATGAACCGCACGGCATTTGATGCCGCCACCCAGGCCGGCATGGTGGCGAGCATACCGCTGGGCCGATTCGGTTCGCCGGAAGATGTAGCGCGCGTTTGTTTGTTTCTCGCCAGCGATCTTTCCGCCTATGTCACTGGAACTGCGGTAGATATAAACGGCGGAATGCATATGCATTAGGCTATAGGTCCGCAGGCGGCGGGATCGAAGGGGATGAACTGTTGGATACTGTGACCAGGCTGGTTTCGATCTTCGATCTTTTTGATGCGGCCTCCGGCCCGGTGAAGGTCGACGAGATTGCGGCAGCGCTCGATTGCTCCATTCCCACCGCCTATCGCTACCTCAAGGCGCTGACGGGCGCGGGCCTGGCCTCACAGAATGTCGATGGTGGCTATGGATTGGGGCCGCGCATTATCCAACTGGACCGGACCATGCGCCGCAACGACCCTTTCCTGGTCCGTTCGGGCGAGGTGATGGCCGAGCTCCTGCCCAGGCTGAACGGCAACCTCATGGTTTGCGCCTACTACGCGGGCAATGTCGTCTGTATCGATCAGGCCTGGCCCGACCGCACGATCATGACCAGCTATGATCGCGGTCGCGCCATGCCGCTGTTGCGCGGCGCCGCCGGCAAGGCGATTCTGGCCCATCTGCCGCATCATCGGCTGCGCGGCCTGATGGCCGATCACGCCGACGAAATACTCAAGGCGGGCCTGGGCAAAAACTGGGCCGAGTTCAGCGCCAAGTTGAAGGCCATTCGCACCCTCGGCTATTCGCTGTCTATGGGTGAGGTTGACCCGCAGAACGGCGGAATCGCTGCGCCCATATTTGATGAGAACGGCAAGGTGCGTGCCTCGCTGGTTTTGGTAATGCCAGCAGAGCAATTGCGCGCCGCCGATCTCGAAGTGCTCTCGAGCATTATCCGCGACGGCGCCGCCCGCATTTCCCATCCGCCGTCGGTCTCTACCGAAGCATAGCGGACGTTACTTCAGCTTGCCGAGCGAGCGCAGTGCGCGTTTGCAAATTCGAGCGGTGGCCGGCCCGGTGCTTTCTGCGGCCCATCGCGCGGTGATCTCTTGCACCCAGTCGGCCCTGGTTTTGCTGGCGTCATTCAGCCAATTGCCAATAGAATCCTGCACATAGGCAGCGGGGTCGGCCTTTAAGGGCTCAAGCAGCGGCAGCGCTATTTCCGGCGAATGCTTCAGAATTTCGATATGCGCGCACCATACGCCGCGGGGTCGAGTTGCTTCGCTGGCAAACCGCCGGATGCGCTCGGATGGCGCCGCCGTCCAGGGCTCCAGAAGCGCTATCGCGGTTTCGATCTCGGCCGCCAGATGGGGGCGCACGGCCATCCATGACCATTCGCGAACGCCGAAATGGGAATCGTCGGCGAACGGTCTGATCAGGTCCAGACGGGCTGGGAGATCGAGGCGCGTGTCCGCGCCAATAGTGAAGCAGGCCCAACCTCTTACCGTGTCGGACGGATGCGTGCCGAGCACGCGTTCGGCGTCACTGCCATAAGCCTCGTGCAGCATGCGTCCGGCCAGTGCCATGCGGCGTGAAATGCCTTCACTGGCGGCGGCGCGCATGGTGGTGACTGTGGTTTCGCCGAGATCGGGGAGGGCTTGTGACATGAGAGCGGCGAAGTCGACGGCCAGGCATTCGGTCAGCGTCGTGGCCTCGACTGTGCCTGAATTCAGGGCGTCGAGGCGGTCGGCGGGAATGTCGGAAATGCGCTGGCTCATGCTGCGTCCTCCGGCCAGGCGCGCTGCAAGAGGGTGCTGAGCGTCTGGCGGGCAGAGGCGTCAAGGTATTGAAAAAGCGAGGCAATCCAGCGTGTGTGTTCCTCGAACAGATCGCCGGCCAGCACTTTTCCGGCCTCGGTCAGCGCGATGATCAGCTTGCGACGATCCACGGAATCGGGATTGCGGGTGACGAGGCCATCGCGCTCCAGACCGTCCAAAAGGCCGGTGATGGTGGCGCGGGTGACGCCGGCGCGGTGGGCGAGTTCGTGGGGTGGCAGGCCGTTCGGCTCGCTGTGCAGCAGGAACAGCAGCACGAACTTGCTTTCGGACAATCCATGCGGCGCCAGGCGTTGGGCGCAGGCGCGATCTATGGTGGAGGCCAGCGCAAGTATCTGAAAACACAGACGCATCGTGTCGATGCCGGGCAAGGCGCGGCTTTGGGCTTCGCGCAAAAGCGCGGCATGTTTCAATTCAAGTTCAATCATATGGCGACTTATAATATGGTGCCACACTAAAATCCAGTGCGTTGACAGGATTTGAAATGCGCGGTAACGTTCCCATGACGCAGAAGCTCAACAGCTCGCGCAGGGAAGAGTCATGGGACCACGCCGCACTCGTCGGCCGACCATTATCGATGTTGCCGAACGGGCAGGGGTCTCCAAGAGCACCGCCGCCCGGGCGCTGACCGGCTCATCCAACATCACCGAAGAAACACGAGACCGGGTGGTCAAGGCGGCTGAAGCTGTCGGCTATGAGCGCAACCACCTGGCGGTGGGCATGCGCTCGGGACGCAGCGGCATGCTGGGCCTCGTCATTCCCGATATCACCAATCCCTTCTGGGCCGACGTGGCGCGCGGGGCACAGGACCGGGCCGTCAAGGCCGGCGCGTCGCTGCTGGTATTCTCGTCGGACTGGAACCCGGAGGCAGAGGCGGCGCATCTGCGCACGCTGCGCCGGGCCCGGGTCGACGGCGCCGTGGTGAATCCGGTTTCCGACAGTTTTGAAGATCTCGACCGGTTCGGTCTGCCTTGCGTGTTTATCGGCTCAAGCGCCGAGCGCTTCCCGGACGTGTCCAGCGTCGGCTCGGATATCGCTCAGGCAGTGCGGGTTGGGCTGGATCACCTGGTTTCCCGGGGCCATGTCACGCCGGCACTGATCCTCGGCCCCAAGTCCCGACTGGCGCGGGCTCGTTTCCTGCGCGCGGTGCATGAGCATTGCGTCGAGCGCGATGTCGATCCGTCGGTGCTGGCGATCGAGGATGGCGAATATACGGTGGAAGGCGGACGCGAGGCGATGAAGCGCCTGTTGGCACAGCCGCGCGTCGGGCATCTGGCGGTGTTTGCCGCCAACGACATGATGGCGCTGGGCGCGATGATGGCGGTGCGCGATGCCGGGCTCGACTGCCCGCGCGACGTGTCTATTTTGGGATTCGACGGCATTCCCTCAGGCGAATTTGCCTGGCCGGGACTGACCACCGTGGCCAAGCCGGGCCGCGATATCGGCGAGCGCGCCATCGAATGCCTGTTTGACGAAATCGATCACAAGCCGGAGCACCGGCGTGTCTATATGCCGTGCCGGCTGCTCGAGCGAGGTTCACTCGCCGATCTGTCTGCTGCGGCGCCCAAGCGCATGGCTGGGGCAGGGAGGATCTGACAATGGCTGCCAATGATGGGCAAAACCGGGATTCTGCGGCACACGGCGGGAACGTTCCCAAATTTCGCGAGGATTCTACCCAACCGCGGTATGAACGAATTATGAACGAAATGTCCCCTGAGGGTGCTGCCGTCATGTCCGGACCGGGCTGGCGCGAAAAGGTCAGGCAGTGGTGGCCCTACTACGCCATGATGGCACCGGGCCTGATCTTCTTCTTCATCTGGCATTATGTGCCGATCTGGGAGGCCAAGATGGCCTTCGAGCAGGTGCGCATCATTCCGCCCAATATCTGGGTCGGGCTGAAGAACTTTCAGCAGCTGTTCGCCTCGCCGATCTTCTATCAGGTGTTGGCCAATACCCTGATCATTTCGGGCATGAAGATCCTCTTCGTCTTCCCGGTGCCGATCATGGTGGCGCTGCTGCTCAACGAAATCCGCAGCGGCAAGCTGCGCGGCGCGATCCAGTCGGCAATCTACCTGCCGCACTTCCTCTCCTGGGTTGTGATCGCCGGCGTGTTCATCGCGCTGCTGTCGCCTACCGATGGCGCGGTCAATCAGATCCAGCAGTCCATGGGGTTCGGCACGACCAATTACCTCACCAATACCGGCACTATTCGCTGGGTGCTGGTGATATCGGAAATCTGGCGCTCGGCCGGTTGGGACAGCCTGCTCTATCTGGCGGCCATCTTTGCCATCGACCCGCAGCTTTATGAGGCGGCAGAAATGGATGGGGCCAATCGCTGGCAGAAAATCTGGCACGTCACCATTCCCGGCATCGTGCCGACCATTGCGACGCTGTTCATTCTCAATATGGGCATGTTCCTCAGCGCCGACCTCAACCAGGTCATCAACTTCCAGAACGACGTCAACGCCTCCACCATCGATATTCTCGACACCTATGTGTACCGCATGGGGCTTTCGACCGGTGAATATGCGCTGGCCACGGCGGCGGGCCTGTTCAAGGCCGTGATCGGCATGATCCTCGTCGTCACCTCACACCTCGTCAGCAAACGCCTGACCGGCAAGGGAGTCTGGTGATGGCCAGCCAGTCGCGCCGCACGCCGCTCGAACGCGTCGAATATGTGCTCATCGTTTCTTCCTTGCTGTTGCTGGTGGTGTTCACCCTGCAGCCGCTGATCAACCTCCTGGCGCTGAGCTTCACCGAGCCCAGCAAGGTGGCCGGTTTTTCGGGTCTGTCGATCATCCCGGACGGGTTTTCGCTCGAAGTGTGGTCGCTGCTGTTGCAGCATCCCAATGTGCAGCGCGGCCTGTTCAATTCGATCTGGATGACGGCGACCAGCGTCACCATCGGCGTTATGGGCACCGCGCTCATGGCCTGGGGCCTGTCGCGGCCCGGCCTGCCCGGACGCCGCTTCATCTTCATCGCGGTTCTGGTGACCATCGTCTTCGAGCCGGGCATCATTCCCGACTACTTCCTGATGAAGCGGCTGGGCCTGCTCAACACGCCCTGGGCCGTGATCATGTATAAGGTGATCAGCGCCTGGTACCTGATCATCCTCGTCCGCTTCTTCGAGGAAATTCCCAAGGAATTGCTTGAGGCCGCAGAGCTCGACGGCGCCAATCCGTTCCAGACCTTCTTTCTCGTCGTGCTGCCGCTCGCCAAGTCGGCGCTGGCCACCATCGCGCTGTTCTACCTGGTGCTGCACTGGAACGAGTTTTTCCGTTCGATGATCTACCTCAACGACCAGACCAAATGGCCCTTGCAGGTGGTGCTGCGCCAGTTCGTCATCGAAGGCGACAAGGTGGCGATCGTCGGCTCGGCCAATGCCAGCGGCAATATCGGCATAGCCCAGATCAATATCCGCGCCCTCAAGGCCGGCATGATCTTCATCACCATCCTGCCGATCCTGGCGATTTATCCCCTGATCCTGAAGTTCTTCACCAAGGGGACAATGTCGGGAGCGCTGAAGGGATGATCAGCGGCTTGCGGAAAGATCCCCCTTCCGACCTCCCCCTGAAGAAGGGGGAGGGGGCTGCGGTGGGGAACATACGAGTTGCCACAGGCACGGCTCCGCTCCTCCCCTCTACAGGGGGAGGTCGGGTGGGGGTGCCGGATACCCAAGAATTCCGCTTCGGCGGCGTGACTGAATAACAACGGAGGAGATACCCCAATGACTCTTAGGAAACTGCTTTTGGCCACCACGGCCGTGGCCATGATGGGCGCGACGGTGGCGCCGGTGCTGGCGCAGACGACGCTGCGTCTGGTGAGCAAGGATCTGCTGACCACCAATCCCGACGATGTCCGCCTGATCGAGGAGATCGAGGCCGGCCTCAAGGCCAAGGGCCTCGACATCGATATCCAGACCGTCGACCTGCCGAGCGGCACGGCCGCCTATGGCGAGGCGCTGGGCGTGATGCTGCTCTCGGGTGACATTCCCGACATCATCTATTTCCAGGGCGGCGACCAGAAGATGGCCGACCAGGGGATTCTTGAAGACCTGACGCCCTGGATCGAAAAGTCGGAAAACATCAAGGCCGCGCTCTGGCCGCACAATGTCGACCGCCTCGCCAACTATCCCTACCTGCTCTACATTTACCCGCCGCGCGCCCCCCAGCCGGTGATCCGCAAGGATTGGCTGGATGAGCTGGGCCTGCAGCCCCCGACCACGGTCGAGGAATACGAAGCCCTGTTCCAGGCGATTCACGACGCCGACCTCGATGGCGACGGCACCACGGGCAATACGCTCGGCCTGACCGGTTTCGGCAATACCGCCGAGCTCGACTCCATCTTCAACCAGGCCTTCGGCGTCACCGGCACCTGGATGAAGAATGGCGAGGGCAAGTGGGTCAATGCCCGCGTCACCGACGCTGAAAAGGCCAAGATCGAATTCTATGCCGGCCTTGCCGCCAAAGGCCTCTATGACAAGGAATTCGTGACCAACACCTTCGACATCAAGGAAGACAAGTTCTACACCGGCAAGGCCGGCGTGATCTTCGGCTCCTCGCCGGAAGTGATTGATATCTATGCCGGCAAGATGCGTCAGGCCCATCCGGGCGAGGACATCGAACTGGTGGTGCTGCCGGCCCCGACGGGCCCGGGCGGCCAGGGGCTGGCTGCAGTGGATGTGTCCAAGGAATCGCGCGGCTGGGCCATTTCCTCGCTGTCCGAGAACAAGGAGGCGGCCGCTGCGGTGCTCGACTTCATGGCCTCCAAGGAAGGCCAGGACCTCGAACGCCTGGGCTTCAAGGACGTGCAATATACCGTCGGCGCCGACGGCAAGGTGACCTTCACCGACGCCATCTCCACCTGGTATGCGCGCTTCTTCAACGCCGCCAACTGGGTCCCGCCGACCCCGCTGCTGTCGCCCACGGCGCAGACCGCGCTCGACAACATCAAGGCCGGCTTCAAGCCTGACAACGCCTTTGTCTGGCCGGCCGAATATGCGGCCGAGGTGGACGCGGCCGAGCAGGTCTATCGCTCCTGGATGGCCCGCTTCATCACCGGCGAAGCGAGCATCGATCAGTGGCAGCAATTCGTCGACGAGTACAACGCCGCCGGCGGTGCCCGCATGGCCGAGTATGCTGCGACGGTGCTGGGCGAGTAAGCAATGAGCGGAGGAGGGAAGGGGTCAGTATCCAAGCGCTTATCCCTCCTCTAAGCCCTCCCCGCGAGGGTGTGTTTACGGTGGGTGGATCGGGAGGCATGGAGCCCTCGGCTCCTGCTCTCCCTCCCCCTTGAGGGGAGGGCCGGGGTGGGGGTCGTCCAGCGATTAACCGATGGACCCCCTCCCTCAATCCCTCCCCTCAAGGGGGAGGGAGGCGAAAGAGCGCCGAGACCGGTTCTCAATCCGCCCAAATAAGAGCCGCCTCCGCACGGGGGGAGGTGTCGACTGATAGATCGGGGCAAGCGTCCCCTTGGCCACGATGAATGACGAGAACACAATGACCCCATCCCTCAACTCCCGCATTCGCGGCATGCTGCACGGTATCGCGTTGGGCGATGCGCTGGGCGCGCCGGTGGAGAAGCTCTCCGCCAACCAGATCCGCGAGCGCTATGGGCGGGTGACGTCGGTGATGACCCGCTGGCACAAGATGGACCTTCCCCCGGCGGCGCGGAACCACCGGGTGCGCGGCGACGGGGTGGTGACCGACGACACGCTGATGACACTGGCGCTGATGGATATTTATGGCGAGACCAAACGCCATCTCGACGCCTGGGACATGGCCGACGGCATGGTCCGCCAGATTGCCTGGAAGCCGCGCTGGGTGCCGGAGCTGGGCCGCGAGGCCATGCTGATCGACCGGCTGTTCTATCCCGAGAAGTGGATTTTCCAGCGCCACCAACTCGCCAATTGCGATCCCCGTCAGGGCGGTATCGGCAATATGGTGAACTGCGGGGCCGCTATGTATATCGCGCCGGTGGGCGCTGTGAATGCCGCCGACCCCAAGGCCGCCTATGACGAAGCCATCGCCTTCGCGTCGGGACATCAGGAAAGCTATGGGCTGGAAGCCGCCGGGGTGATGGCCGCTGCCGTCGCCGCCGCCTTCGTGCCCGGGACCACGATCGACCGTATTGTGGACACGGTGCTGCGACTGGCCAAGGATGGCACGCGGGCGGCCATTGCAGATATTGCCGAGGTGGCCCGCGCCATGCGGCCGCGGCGGCATGAGCATCAGGCGGTCTATGCCGCCTTTCACCAGGCGATCGGGCGCTATTCGGTGATGGGTGATGACGTCAACCACATGCCGGAAAAGGTCGGGCGGCTGACCGATGCCTATCGGCCGAGCCGGCTGATGGCCATCGAGGAGCTGCCGCTGGCGCTGGGCTTCTGTCTGCTCAACGAGGGGGATTTCCGCGCCTCGATCGTGGATGGGATCAATTCGGGCCGCGACACCGACTCCATCGGCGTCATGGCCGGGGCCATTCTGGGCGCCATGCATGGCGAGGCGGTGATCGATGCCGAGGATGCGCGCCAGATCGATAGCGCCAACCGGCTCGATCTCACGGCATCGGCGGATGGCTTTACGCATACCGTGCGCGAACTATTCGCGGCGGATCGGGACCTGATGGAGGCGCGCTCGGTGGCGAGAGCGGAACTGGGTTTGATCTGAGAACGAGAGCGCCGAATGCCCGGCCGGCGCCGTGACAGGCGCGGTCACCTGAAGACGAATTTGCGAAAGACGAACATGCTGTCCGAAACCCAAATCCTCGAAAAGATCTATGCCGGCTTCATTGGCAAGGCCATCGGCGTGCGCCTCGGCGCCCCGGTCGAGCCCACCATCTGGAGCTATGACCGCATCCGCAAGACCTATGGCGAGGTCACCCAATATCTGCGCGATTTCAAGAACTTCGCGGCTGACGACGACACCAATGGGCCCGTCTATTTCATCCGCGCGCTGCGCGATTACGGGCTGGGCGCCACAGCCGAGGATGTCGGCAAGACCTGGCTCAACTATGCTGCCGAAGAGCACGGCATGTATTGGTGGGGCGGGTTCGGTGTTTCCACCGAGCACACTGCCTATCGCAATTTGCGCGCCGGCATTCCCGCGCCCCAATCCGGCTCGATTGCCCAGAACGGCACCACCGTCGCCGAGCAGATCGGCGGGCAGATTTTCATCGATAGCTGGGGCTGGGTAAACCCGGGCAATCCGCAGCGCGCCGCCGACATGTCGGCCATGGCCGCCAGCGTGGCGCATGACGGCGATGGGCTCAACGGCGCGCGGTTCTGCGCAGCGGCGATTGCGGCGGCGTTCGAGGCCAAGAGCATCGACGAGATCGTCGAAACGGCGCTGGCGACGGTCGATGCCAAGTCGACCTATGCCAAGGTGTGTCGCGCGGTGATCGACTTCCACAACGCCAATCCCACCGACTGGCGCGCCTGCCGCGACATGCTGACCGCCGATTGGGGCTATGACCGCTATCCGGGCGTCTGCCACATCATCCCCAATGCCGGGGTGACCATCATGGCGATCCTTTATGGCGAGGGCGATCTGCCGCGGACGGCCGAGATCGCCACAATGGCCGGCTGGGATACCGACTGTAATGCCGGCAATGCCGCCGCCATCGTCGCCACCTTCCAGGGGCTAGACGAGGGTTGGGGCAAGTATCGCAAGCCGATCAATGATTTCCTGGTCGCATCGGGGATTGTTGGCTCGATCAATATCGTCGATATCCCGAGCTTTGCACGTGAACTGACGGTGCTGGCGCTGCAACTGGCCGGTCGTGAAGTGCCAAAGCTGTGGCTCGAGGATTTCACCCGCCGCGGCCTGCGCTTCGACTTCGACCTGCCGGGCTCGACCCATGGCTTCCGCACGGAGGGCTTCAACCAGATCACGCTGAAGCATTCCGACGAGCGCCATGTCGAGGGGTCGCGCGGTTCGCTCGAAATCCAGCTCGACCGGCTTGAGCGCGGGCAGGGTGGGCGCGTGTTCTGGAAGCCCTTTTATCGCCGCAGCGATTTCGACGACGAGCGCTACCGTCCGATGTTCACCCCGGTGGTCGATGCCGGGCAGAAAGTATCGTTCAAGCTCTGGCTCGACCCCTGGAATGGTGACGGCAATCTGCGCCTCGCCACCTATGTGCGCCGCACCATGAGCGGCACGATCGAGGAAACTAGTGCCTGGGACGTACCGTCTTCGGACGGCTGGCAGGACTATAGTTTCGTGGTGCCCGAGGGCGTCGAAGCCGTGGACGAGATCGGCATCTCCATCGAATATTTCGGGCGGCTGAAATTCCTCGGCCGGCTGTTCCTGGCCGATTTCAAGGTCGAAGGCCCGGGGCATACGGTCATCGAGCCGGAGACCGAGGTACAGGAATGGGGCGCCATTACCCGCTTCACCTTCAATCGCGGCCACTGGACCAAGAGCTTTGGCCGTATCCAGGGGCACACTGCCACCGATGCCGATATGTGGACCGGGCATTACTATGCCCGCGACGTGGTGGTCTCGGCCGATGTGCAGCGTCTCTCCGGCGCTTCGCAACTGGTCACGGCCCGCGTGCAGGGCACCGGCCGCTTCTATGCCGCCGGCTTCGAAGGTGACGAAGTGGTAATCCTCAAGGAGGATTTCGGCTCGACCGTGCTGGCGCGGGCGCCGTTCACGCCGGAGACCGGGCGCAGCTACCAGTTCGCCTTCACGGTGAAGGGTGACCGGCTGAGTTTTGCCGTTGATGGGCAGGAGCTCATCAGCGCCACGGACAGCGCCTATGCCTATGGCATGGCCGGCATCAGGCTGGGCTCGGTGGGACGGCTCAGCCTGGGCCGTTTCGAGATTGTGGAAAGCTGAGCATAGGGCAAGGCTCCCTCAACCGACGCTGCGCGTCGACCTCTCCCCCAGAGGGAGAGGTTAAGAGGATAGCCTAAGCCAGAGGAGAAAAGCATGGCGGAAATCGAACTCAAGCATGTCGGCAAGAGCTATGGCAATGTGCAGGTGCTCAACGACATCTCGCTCGACATGGCCGATGGCGAATTCGTCGTGCTGGTCGGGCCCTCGGGCTGCGGCAAGTCCACGCTGTTGCGCATGATCGCAGGGCTGGAGGACATTACCTCCGGCCAGATCACCATTGCCGGCAAGGTCGTCAACAACATGCCGGCCAAGGAGCGGGACATCGCCATGGTGTTCCAGTCTTATGCGCTCTATCCGCATATGAAGGTCGCGGACAATATGAGCTTCTCGCTCCGCCTGGCAGGGACCCCCAAACCCGAGATCAAGACGCGGGTGGCGGAGGCGGCTGAGATCCTCGGCCTCGAAAACCTGCTCGAGCGGCTGCCGCGCGAACTCTCGGGCGGCCAGCGCCAGCGCGTCGCCATGGGGCGGGCTATCGTTCGCAATCCGCGCGCCTTCCTTTTCGATGAGCCCCTGTCCAACCTCGACGCCAAGCTGCGCGTGAAAATGCGTGGCGAGATCAAGCGGCTGCACCAGCGGCTGGGCAAGACCATGGTCTATGTGACCCACGACCAGACCGAAGCCATGACCATGGCTGACAAGATCGTCGTGCTCAATGGCGGCCGCATCGAGCAGGCCGGCGCGCCACTCGACCTCTACAACAACCCGGCAAACCTGTTCGTCGCCGGCTTCATCGGCTCGCCGGAGATGAACCTGTTCGACGCGCGCTATGAAGGCGGCACCAGTGTCGCCATTGCCGGTGGTCAGGCGCTGCCGCTCGGCATGGCGCTTGATGTGCCCGCTGTCACCGAGATCGTCTATGGCGTGCGCCCACAGCACATCACGCTGGGCACCGAGGGCGTGCCGGCGGAAGTGCTGGTGGTGGAGCCTACCGGCGATGCGCAGGAAGTGCTGGCGCGGATTGGCGGGGAGGATATCTCCATCGTCGTCCGCGACCACGCTTTGCTGAGTGCAGGGCAGACGGTGCAGCTGGTGATTGATCCCGGCCGGATTTTTGTGTTCGACAAGGCCACGGGCCTGAGGCTGCGGTGATGTCTCACTTCCGGGCGACCCCACCTAACCTCCCCCGGCAGAAGGGGGAGGGATCTGCCGGTTCATGTTGGACAATCGAAGCAAACGCGATCGGTCCCTCCCCCTATCAGGAGGAAGTTAGGTGGGGGTGCCTATGACCTTCGCCCAAAAAACCTTCGACCCCACCGCGACCGGTCCGCTCACTGGCATTCGTGTGCTGGATCTCTCCCGGCTGATGGCGGGGAATATGCTCAGCCTGCAGCTGGCTGACTTTGGGGCCGATGTCATCAAGATCGAGCCGCCTGAGGGCGATCCGTTGCGGGACTGGAAGGATGATGGTCACTCGCTGTTCTGGAAGACCTATGGGCGCAACAAGCGCTCGGTGATGCTGAACCTGCGCCAGAAACAGGCCATGGCGGCGCTGTGGGCGCTGGTCGAGACGGCGGATGTGTTCATCGAAAATTTCCGTCCCGGCACGCTGGAAAAGATGGGGTTGGCGCCGGAAAAACTGCTGGAGCGCAATCCCGACCTGATCGTGGTGCGCATTTCAGGCTTCGGCCAGACCGGGCCCTATGCGCATCTGCCGGGCTTCGGCACTATTGTCGAGGCGATGAGCGGCTTTGCCGATCGCACCGGTTTTCCCGATCGGGAGCCGGTGCTGCCGCCGCTGGCGCTGGCCGACATGATCGCCGGCATCTATGGCGCCTCCTCGACCATGATGGCGCTTTATGCGCGCCAGGTGGGGACGGCGCGCGGGCAGGTGATCGATCTGAGCCTGCTTGAACCCATGTTTTCGGTGTTGGGGCCGGAGGCGGCGATCCATGCCGTTACCGGCAAGGTCAAGCAGCGTGTCGGCAGCGCCTCCAATACCGCCTCACCGCGCAATGTCTACCAATGCGCCGACGGCAAATATCTTGCCCTATCCGGCTCGACGCCGGCGGTGGCAAAGCGCATTTTCGAGATCATCGGTTGCCCCGCCATGAATGATGATCCGCGCTTTGCCACCAATTCCGATCGCGTGAAAAACCGGGCGCTGGTGGATGAGGCCATCGGCGGCTGGTTTGCCACCCGCGACAGTGCCGACGCGCTGGCCACGATGCGCGCGGCCGGCGCCACCGTTGGCCCGGTCTATAATATTGCCGATGCCATGGACGATGCGCATTTTCAGGAGCGGGAAATCATCGTCGATGCCGCCGATGACAGGTTCGGGACCCTGCCCATGCACAATATCGTGCCGCGCCTTTCGGCGACACCGGGCCAGTGGCGCTTGCCGGCGCCGGAGCTTGGGGAGCATACCGATACGGTGCTGCGCGAGGCGGGCCTTGATCCGGAAACGCTGGCGGGAGAAGATGGCTGATGCGGTCGCTGCTTTACGTGCCGGCCCATTCCGAGCGCTTTCTCGCCAAGGCGCATGTGCGCGGCGCCGACGCTGTCATTCTCGACCTCGAGGATTCGGTGCCAGAAGCGGACAAGGATGCGGCGCGGAACGGGCTGGCCGAGGCCGTGGCCTCGGTGCGCCGCGGCGGTGGCAAGGTGGTGGTGCGCATCAATGCCGGGGGGCGGCAGGACGAGGACGCACTGGCGGCCTGTCGCGCCGGAGCGGATCTGCTCTATGTACCCAAGGTGCAACGGCCCGAGGCACTGGCAGCGCTGGCGAGCGCGCTGGAATCCGTTGAAGGCGAGAGGGGGCGTGAGCCCATGGGCTTCGTCGCCCTGCTCGAGGATATCGGCGCCGTGCAGGATGCGCGCGCCATCGCCACCGCGCCGAGATTGGTCGGCATGAGCGTGGGCGGTGAGGACCTGGCGCTGTCGCTCGGTGCGGAACCGACGCCCGAAGTGCTGCGATTGCCAAAATTGCTGGTGCATTACGCTGCCAAGGAACGCGGCCTGCTCTCCATCGGCATGCTTCGCTCCACCGCCGACTATTCGGACACTGACGGGGTGGCCGCAGCGGCGCGCGAAGCCCGGGCCCATGGCTTTGACGGCGCCACCTGCGTCCATCCGGCGCTGGTGCCGGTGCTCAACGAGCATTTCGCGCCCAGCTCTGCGCAACGCGACTGGGCCGAACGGGTAGTGCTTGAAGCCGCCAAGGGGCAGGGCGCCTTCCAGATCGACGGCCGCATGGTCGATGCGCCGGTCATCGCTCGCGCCCGGGCCATTCTGGCGCGGGGCTGAAGCCGCTTATCCATCTCGCTTCATTCATTTGAAGGAAGCCAGGCGGCAGCGCCCGGTTTTAGATCGAGCCCGTCGCAATGGTTCGGAGGACCACACGATGAAGCTCGCACCCGCTGCAATTGCCCTTTTATTGCTGTGCCCGCTGCCGGCACAGGCACAGTCTGCCGATCTGTGGGCGTCCTATTCGGTCAACAGCCAGACCGGCGCCTGGGGCTTCGCGGTGGGCAGGCCCTCCCAGCAGGCGGCCTATAATGATGCGCGCAATGGCTGCCGCCGAACCGGTTGCTATGAGGCGCTGTCTAAGTTCGCCCGCTGCGTCGCCCTCTATGCCGCAGTCGCCAATGGCCGGCATTATTTCCGCGGCGGCAGCAGCGAAAGCCTCGCCGGCGCCGAGAACGTAGCGAAACGGCAGTTTCCCAACACGCTGCAGCCAAGGAAGGTTCACAGCATCTGCATATGAGGGCAGGATTGTTGTCGCCATGAACCGCACAAGGAGATTTGCCACCATGAAAGCTGCCCTGCCAGTGCTGGCTCTGCTGCTTGCCTCGCCAGCCTTTGCCCAAGGTGATGGCCTGCCGCTGCTGCGGGTCTATATCGACACGCCCTATTTTTATGAGCTGGTCGCCTACAATGTCGAGGAGAGCGGGGATCATCAGCGCTTCGACCTCGTGGTGGAAGGCAAGGAAGTGGGCACCGCTGCCATCGACCTCGACTGCGCCTCAGGCGAATTCAGCCAGACCGAGACCGAGCCGCTGACGGGGTCCGCGGCATCGTTCATCGAGCCGGCCGTGCGCGCCTATCGACAGCTGCTGTGCTGAGAGGCAGGGCGACGCTCATTCATTTGGATGATTTCGGCGCCGCCCCGTTGTGACAGTCTTCTCCGGCCGGGGGGCTTGAGGAGTATCCAAGATGACGACACCATACGCTCACCCAAGCCGACCGATCACCGCAATCGCAGCCTCGAGCATGCCCGGAGCTTCGGCACGGTCCGGGCGCTTCGCCGCCAGGATCAGGCGCCTCTGTGCTGCACTGGGTCTTTTGGCGCTCGCCGGGGCGCAGGCGCAGGCGCTCGACCTGCAAATGAACGGCGCCATCAAGATCGACCCGACCATCATCAAGGCATTGCCGGGTCCGCTGCCGGTCCAAATCATCGGCAAGGGCTGCACCTTCTACGAGCACAAGAACGGCGGCGGCGAACGCTGGCACAAGGCAGTGGGCTGGGTGGCGGCCAAATATTCGGACCAGACCTCCTATGCCGAGGTGGTGACCTATACCGGCGACTGGTGGAACGACCGCATCTCCTCGCTCACCTGCGATGACAGCGACAAGGTCCATTGCTCGGTGGCGGTCTATCCCGATCGCGATCGTCGCGGCGGCGAAGCGATCTTCTGGGGCGGCATGGGGATGATCAATCTCGACAGATGGGGGCTGAACGACAAGGTCTCGTCCTTCTCGATCTTCTGCAACCTGATGAAATGATCGCTCTGCACCGGCCGCCTGCTCAACTGGAGCGGGCGTGCCCGTGCCAGGCAAGGAGATGTTCATGTCCCGCTTCTTTTTCGGGTGCCTCGCCGGCACGATAACCATGTCGCTGCTCTTCGCGCCGCTGATGGTGCAGGCGCAGAACCAGGGCAATAGCGTGCATGCTCCCTTTCAGGTGATTGGCGCCTCTGGCAGTCCCATCCTCAAGATCGAGGAGTCCAATGCCGGTGTCATGCTCACCCTGTTCGGGCCGGGCAATACCGGGGCCCGGCTGGAGACGACGGCGGATGGAACCATCCTCAACCTCTCCTCGTCGGGCAACAATGTGATCAACCTGTTCGCGACCCCCAATGAGGTGTCGGTGAACGCAGTGCATGGCAATCGCGTCACGCGCATGATCACCGACACCAGCGAACAGAGTTTCGTGATGGAGGCGCAGGGCGCGCGGGTGGTCGACATCGGCAGCAAGGCCTCAACCAATGCCGCCTTGCGCATTGCCAGCCCAAGCGGCGCCATGGCGGTGCAGATCGGCTCGAACCGCAGCAATGGCGGGGCAGGGGCCGTCTATGTCAACGACAGCGCCGGCAAGATGACGGGCTTCCTTGTTTCCCTGGCGAATGCGGCCGCGGCCGTCGGCATCAGCCTGGGCGGCTCGGAAGTGGCCAAGCTCGAACCCAATGCGGCCAATTCCGGCGGCAAGCTGACGCTGGCCGACACCAATGGCAATCCATCGGTCATCGCCGGGCTAACCAGCAGTGGCGATGGCACGGTGTGCATCTATGACAGAAAGGGCCAGTCTTGCTATTGACCCTGCCCGGAGCACGCAGAGGGCGGGTGCCGAGATGAGCGCCGCCCCCAACCCGACCAAGCCCGGATGGGCCGAGAGCTGGGCCTCCAAGAGCGCAGTGGCCAAGCGGCTGCAGCTGAGCTCGATACAGACGCGCATCCAGATCGCCGTATTGGTGTTTCTGTTTTCGCCGCTGGTGGGCTTTGCGCTGATCGGCTTCGGCTGGAACAATTATCTCTGGATTCTCGGTGTGCCGCTGCTGGCGCTGGGCCTGCTGGCCTGGGTGGCCTTGCCCGTGGTCGCTGCCGGTGCCATCGTCTACATGGTGATCCGCACCATTCAACAGGGGATGACCCCGGCACCGCCGCAACCGGCTGCCGCAATGGTCGGCGATTTGCCCGACGACCCCAGCCTTGCGCCGGTGCTGGCCGAGCTGAAAACAGTCCGCGACAAACTCGCTGCGCAGCAGAAGGCGGCCCTGCTCCAGGGCATGCCAATTGTCTGCCTGATTGCCGGCGCGCTTGCCGTCTGGGTGGTCAGCAGCAGCTCCGGCTTCAATCCGCTGGCCGTTGCTCTGGTGACGGGATTGCCGGTTTTGCTCGGATTTTTTCTCATTTCCCGGCCGTTCGAGCAGCAGTTCCGCGAGGTTTTCAAAAGCCAGGTGCTGCCGATCTTGCTGCAGCGCCACGGCACGTTGCAACGTCGATCAGAAGCCCTGACCCGCTTCACCCCCGCCGCAGAGATGGGTGTGGTGGCCCGCCATGGCGAAGTATTGTTCGACGACGTGTTCAGCGGCATGCATGCCGGTCATGGGGTCGAGATTGCTGATGCAATCCTGCTGGTCCCCAGGAGTGAAGAGGATCGGCGCGGCCCGCGCAAGACCCAGCACCGGGTGCTGGCGATCACGCTCGACCTTGGGCGGTCCGTGCCTGCGACCACCGCCGTTATCGACGCCAAGCGCAACCGTGACTATTTTGCTGCGCCCGGTTCGTCCTATGAGCGGCTGGAGCTGGAAGACGTGGTGTTTGCCTCGGTCTACCACGTCTATGCGACCGACCAGATCGGCGGACGGGCGCTGCTGACGCCGGCGGTGATGCGACGCCTGGTCGAGGCGGCCGATGGGCACGACTTCATGCCGCCGACGCTGTTGGCGCAGGGCAACAAGCTGCAGCTGTTTCTCGTCACCTATAACGAGCGCGACCTGTTCGAGCCCGCCAGCGTCAGAACCGCCGACATGGCCACCCATGTCCAGGTCATCGACCGCGACCTGGCGCAACTGTTCGCGATTCTGGACACGCTGGTCGAGGTGGCAGACACACTGGCTACCCCTGCCACCGGCTTCTCCCCCACCGATCTGCCCTGACCCTGGAGGCGTTTATGGAAATTCTGCTGGTCACCGTTCTCGCCATACCGGCGCTGATCTACTTCTGGTACGTCGCTACCGTGCGGGCTCGCAACAAAGTGGGCGAGGCGCTGGGCGCGATCGACGCGCAATTGCAGCAGCGGCACGATCTGATCCCCAATGTCCTCACCATCGCCCGACGTTTCCTCGAACATGAAAAAAGCTTGCTCGAGGAAATCACCGCCTTGCGCGCCAGGGCAGAGCCGAGCCTGGGGGAACGTGATTTCACCAAGATCGGTACCAAGTTCGAAACCGAGGCACGGCTCGGGGCGGACATGACCCGACTGTTTGCCCTGGCCGAGAATTATCCCGAGCTCACCTCGAGCGGGCCAATGATGGAAGCCCAGCGCAGCTATCGCGAGGTCGAGAACAACATTGCCGCCGCGCGCCGCTTCTACAACAGTGCGGTCAACGGGTTGCGCAATGTCACTGAAACCTTCCCCGGCCCATTGGTGGCCCGCCTTGCCGGCGTGACGGGCCTGCCGCCGTTCTTTGCCGCTGTCGAAGGCGCCGAAAAGCCCATCGCCGCCGCCGATTTCCTGGGGAGCGCATCGTGAAGACATCCGCCTTTGTCATTCTGGCGCTTGTCCTGACGTCCTCGGTGGGCCTGGGGGGAACCTTTCCGGTGCCAACGCCCGATCCACACGCCTCCAGCTGGGGAGAGAGAGGCTCGTTCACGCTGCACTATTATGGGGCGCTCGACGACGGCACGGCCTGTCCGGCCTCGCCGAACATGCTCAAATTCGGCATTGAGGACGAAAGCGGGGTGCTGCGATATCTGCACGGCTTTGGGGTCGACCCCGAAATCGCCGAGGATCTGCGGGTGCCATTTCAGGTCGGGCAGTTCTGCACCCTAGCCTTCGACGGCGAGGTCCGATTCCTGATGCATCACGGCACCCAGGCCCGCATTCGACCCTCGGCCGTGTCGCCGCCCGAGGAGATCGAACCCTGACGGATCAGTCGGCTGCCTGACAGATCATGGCGAACTGAATGACCGCCTGCTCGTCGCTGGTTTGAATGACACCGATGCCGGTTTCCTTGTCGTAAAGCGACAACAGGTGCACCGGGGCACTGTCCTTCCCACCCTGTGGCAAATAGTTTCCCTCGAGCGCCACCGCGGCTTCAGAAATGTCGGTGCGTTTGGCGGCCCCCTCGAGACAGCTGGACGACGAACACAGCCGGATGAATGGTGTGTCGATGGAAAGCCCGATCGTGGTGACCGAGCACATGTCGAAGGGCATGTCGGCGCATTCATCGGCGCCGCAGACCGTCGCCCGTTGACAGCTGCAAGTGAGGTCGGCAGCCAAGATGGCGGTTGAAGACGGGCCTGCCAGGAGCAGGGTGGCTGCGGTCAGGATAGCGCGGCGCATGGCGGTGGCCTCCGATTGGTCATGCGCCCAAAATCGCGGCTTGCAGCCGGCGATGCACCATTCGTTTGAATGATGAGACCGATTTTTTTGCGTGCCAGTATCGGTCGGTCGGCGGCCTTTCGCGTGGCGTGGGAGGCTGGCCATTTGAGCGGGAGCCATATCATGCAGCCCAACATTCGCAGGCTTGTTTTTGCCCTCCTCTTGCCGCTCGCCGGACCAGCGCTGGCAGAGGATATCGACTGCACCGACTTCATGACAGGCAAGTGGGTGGGGGTCGGCGAGGTCAGTAATTTCGGCCAGATCATCAACGTCGACAATACGCTGATCCTGGACGCGGATGGTACCTTCAAGACCGCTTACCGGTTCCAGCATAAGGGGCAGGATTGGCAGCAGCAGACCATGGAGGGAGCGTGGACTGCCCAGTCCGGCGAAGACGCTGGCACCTGCGCGGTGAGCATGGCCATCGAGGGCACACTCGAAAATGGCGGCAGCTATTCCAGCAGCTCGCAATCCACCTATGTCATTGTCGATGCAGACACGGTGACCTCGATGGATTTCCCGCTTCAGCGGATGAAGGATGACACGGAGGGATCGGCGCCCCCAGCCTCGCAATAGCCTTGGGGCACCTTAGGCGGCAGCAACTAGCCGGCGAAGGGCACCGGCAGCGTCGAGAGCAGCAGGGCGACCAACTGGCTTTGCCGTGCCGTGCCGGTCTTGCGCAACAATTGCGCCAGCTGCGTGCGCACCGTTGGCAGCGACAGACCGCGCGCCAACGCCGATTCGGCGGGTGACTTGCCCTCGATCAGCGCCACGGCGAGCTCGGTCTCCCGCACAGTGAGGTTGAACATGGTGCCGACGCGCGCCGCCAGATCGGGCGGCAGACGCATGGCCAGGTCCTGCAGGGCCAGATAGGCGCCATTGAGCTCCGGCAGCCCTTTCACGAACAGGTGGTGACCCGGAATGAACGAGGCGGCGATGGCGGCGCCGCTCTCGGGATTGCGGAAGATGAGATTGCTGCCCTGCCCGGGGACGGGAAACTCGCCCATGGCGGCGCGTAGGGCGCTCAGCAGGCGCTGGGATTGCGCGGAGTCAAAGGCACGCAGCATGGAGTGACGGGCACTCAACGCTCCATCGGGCCCCGCGAGAATAGCGTCCGCCGTCTGGTTGGCCCAGGATATCCGGCCATTCTTCTCGACCGCCAGCCAACCGATGGCCTGGCCATCGAGCACCGCGCCGGTCTGCTGCAGCCGGCTGCGCGCCAGGCGGATATGCAGTTCCATGGCATGGCGCATGGTGGGCTGGATGGCATTGAGCACTTCCTTATCCGCCTCGCCAAAGCGCTCGATTCTGCCGCCGCGTGACATCATGAGATAGCTGCCGGTCGCCCCGCTCCAGCACAGATTCATGACGGCGGCGCTATGCTGGTGCTGCGGCCGCATCCACTCGTCGAAGAAGGTCGTGCGCCGAAAGTTCCGCCGCTCGAGCAGGCAAGTATCGGTAACAATCTGCCCCAGTCGCAGCGTCCTGACCGCAGGCACGAACGGGTTGGCGGCCTGAAGGCGGCGATAGAGCTCGCTGTAATGGACGCCACAATCGCCATAGAGCAGCTGGTCCTGACCGCTCGCTGCGTCGATGGTCGACACCGCAATGAGATCGGCATCCAGCATCTCGCGCACGCCGCGGGCGGCCGCCGTCCAATCTTCCTCCCCAAGTGCCGCCTGGTAGAAGCTGGTCTTGAGATCTTCGAGCTTGTCCATCGATGCTCTTCCAACCCTGAAGCACCCCGCACCTCAACCCTAGCGCCCAAGCCCAACGAGCCCATCATTCATATGGATGAGAACAAATCACAAATCTCGGTGCGGGCAGGGGGAAAGTGGAGGGATAGGCGCGCGGAAAACTTGACCGGCCACCCCTGGCGCGACACCGCGCAGGTGTATCGGCGGCACGCTGGAGCAGAAGGCGCTGAGACCGGCTGTGGCGCTGGATTGGAAGCCATGTTGAGGTGGAGAAGGAGTTTGGCTGGGGAACCTGGATTCGAACCAAGATCGACGGAGTCAGAGTCCGCTGTTCTACCATTGAACTATTCCCCAGCAGAGCCTGCTGGCTGGCGGCTTGGGCAGCGGGGCTGCTTGGCGGCGCGAGGTGTGCATAGACAATGCCGCGGCGGATTGCAAGCGCCTGAACACAGGTTTGCGTGGAGATCGTGTGCATTGCGCTTCGCTTCCCCTTGCACTACCTTGGTTTTCAACAACGCAAATGCGTGCGTTCGGGCGCGGCCCAGCTTTCTGGACCAGCGACCGTGCATGCCAAGGAGACGACAGTGACCGATTCTCGTCGGTCCGCCGTGGCTTCAGCCCCCCGGGCCGAGGCAGGGGTTCGTGCACCGTCCGGTTCCGGCCGGGCAGAGCGGGGAGGCTTGTCCTCGTCGAGCGCGGAACCACGGTCAGGGCCATCACCCACCCAACGGCGCTATCGCGGGCCGCTCTATGCGGCGCTTGACCTTGGCACCAATAATTGTCGCCTGCTGATCGCCAAGCCGCATGACCACGGTTTTCGCGTGCTCGACGGCTTTACCCGCATCGTCCGGCTCGGCGAGGGCGTCTCGGTCACCGGGCGGCTCTCGGACGCGGCCATGGAACGCACCATGGACGCGCTGCGCCATTGCCGCAATAAACTGCGCGACCATCAGCCGACGCGCATGCGCCTCATCGCCACCGAAGCCTGCCGGGCGGCGGAAAATGGTCCCGCTTTCCTGGCCCGGGTCAAGGATGAGCTGGGGATCGAGCTCGAAATCGTCGATCGTCGCACCGAGGCCGAACTGGCGGTCACCGGCTGCGCCGACCTGATCGACAGCAGTGCCCAGGGCGCCTTGATGTTCGACATCGGTGGCGGCTCCTCGGAACTGGCCTGGCTGGATTTTCGCGGCGGCCGCCCGCGCTCGCAGGGGCGCATGGCGGCCTCGATCCGCTCCTGGCAGTCGCTGCCGGTCGGCGTGGTCTCGATTGCAGAAAAATTCGGCGGCGTGAATGTGACGCCCGAGGTGTTCGAGGCCATGGTGGCTTATGTCGCCGAGCATCTGCGCCAGTTTCGCGGCCGGGAAAAGCTGCGGCAGATGATCGCCACCCATCCGGTGCACCTGATCGGCACGTCGGGCACGGTGACGACGCTGGCCGGGCTGCATCTGGGGCTCGAGCGCTATGAGCGGCAGAAGGTGGACGGGCTGTGGATGCGCCGCGACGAGGTGGACGACACCATGCGGGCGCTGCTGAGCATGCCGTTCGAGCGGCGCGTGGCCCATTCCTGCATCGGCAAGGATCGCGCCGACCTGGTTCTGCCGGGCTGTGCCATTTTCGAGGCCATTCGGCGCGAATGGTCGACCGAGCGGGTGCGCGTCGCCGATCGTGGCCTGCGCGAAGGCATTCTGATATCGCTTATGGATGCGGACCGGCCCTATAAACGGCCGAACCGACCCGGACGGAGGACTGGCAATGGCCAATAACAAGGCGCTTGGCACTGGCGGCCGCAAGTCGGACAAGGATCTCAAGATCCGGGTGAAGACCGCCAAGGGCCGCACCGTGGCCTCGACCAAATGGCTGCAACGCCAGCTCAACGATCCCTATGTCGCGCGCGCCCGCGCCGAAGGCTATCGCTCGCGCGCGGCCTTCAAGATCAAGGAGATCGACGAAAAGCATAAATTCTTCAGGAAGGGTATGCGCGTCGTCGATCTGGGCGCGGCCCCCGGCGGCTGGTCGCAGGTGGCCGCCGCCGCCGTGGGTTCGACGGTGGAAAAGCCGCTGGTCGTGGGCATCGACTATCTCGATATGGACCCTATTCCCGGCGTTATCCTGCTCAAGAAGGATTTCACCGAGGAAGACGCGCCGGCGATGTTGATCGAAGCCATGGGCGGGCAGGGGGCCGATGTGGTGATGAGCGATATGGCCTGGCCGACCACCGGCCACCGCGCCACCGATCACCTGCGCATCGTGCATCTCATCGAGATCGCCGCCGATTTCGCCATCCAGGTGCTGCGGCCGGGCGGGTCCTTCGTGGCGAAGGTGTTCCAGGGCGGCACCGAGCATGAGCTGCTGCACATGCTCAAGCGCCACTTCAACACCACCTTCCACGTCAAGCCGCCCTCGAGCCGCAAGGATTCGGCCGAGGCCTATCTGGTGGCGAAGGGGTTCAAGGGGCGGACAGAGGGCGAGGAGGGGCAGGCCGACGAATAGGGCGAACCCGAGCCGCCCGTGGCGCGTTACCCTGCTGTTACCAAGAGCAAGGAGATAGCCATGGCCGCCACCCGCCGCAGTGAAGAGCGACTTCTCGATGCCGATGAGCAGAAGCTCGTTGCCGGTGCCCGCCACCCTGAATTGTCGGAAATGCAGGCCGATGACCTGCGCAAGCTGGCGCGCTCGCTGCGTGAGCGGCGCGATAAGGCCACGCGCGCCGTCCGCAAGGGCAATCGCGCCGCCAAGGGCAGCGACAAGGCCGGTGACGCCGAGCGCGGCAATCGCGAAAAGGCCGGACTGATCCAGTCGGCCATCGCCCGGGTCAACAAGGAATTCGCCCGCCGTGGTGAAGCGCGGGAGTAGTTTTTGGCTCGGTCTGGCCGGGCTTAGCTACCGATCATCTGAGCAAGCCCGCTGAGCACGCTTCGCGGGTTGGTAAAGCCCAGCCCGGCCCCGAATGCCAAGCCAAGGGCGCCCAGGATAATCTCTCCGGCCAAATTGTATTGCGACCCCAGACCATTTCAAACTGAGGTGGGTTCTCGGCGCTTTCGCCTCCCTCCCCCTTGAGGGGAGGGATTGAGGGTGGGGGCCCATTAGTGGATCACTGAACCACCCCCACCCCGGCCCTCCCCCTCGAGGGGGAGGGAGGCGAAAGCGCCGCGTCAAACAGAACGTAAAACACTCCAAATAGACAAAGCCGATAGTCTTGCCCGCGGTGCACAAAGCAGTCCAAAAGCCGTGGAAACGGTGCATGGGGGTGATGTGGCGAGTAGTCGGCTCGACGACAAGGTCAACGTTGCCGACGACGTTAATTGCCACCAGCGCCTCAATGCATATGCGGGCCGCCCATCAACTGGTGGCCCGCATTTTTGGGCAGGCGCAGGAACAGTAGCGTCGCAATCGCGCCGACCGCTGCCACGACATAGAAGGCGATGTGGAAATCGGCCAGTGCCAGTTCGCCGCCGCCGCGAGTGCGATGCGCCAGTTCCAGAATGCCGCCGCCCAAAGCCACACCCATGGCGAACATCAACTGACCCCAGACCTGGCTCATCACATTGGCCTGGCCTGCGTCCTTGTCTTCGATATCGGCGAAGGTGAAGGCGTTGGAGCCGGTCCAGAAGGTCGATTGCCAGAAGCCGGTGAAGACCAGGATGGCAAGGATCAGCGGAATGGGAGTGTCAGGCGTATAAAAGCCCATTGCCAGGATGCCGGCCCCGGAAATGGCGGTTGAGATCACCAGCGGATATTTGAAGCCCCAATGGGCAAAAATCCAGTTGGCGACGAACTTTGCGGCCAGCGCACCGATGGCGCCGGCAAAGGTCACCATGCCGCTTTCGAAAGGGCTGAGGCCGAAGGCCAGCTGCAGCATCAGCGGGAATAGGAAGGGCGTCGCGCCCTGGCCGAGCCGGAAAAAGGTGCCGGCGACGATGGCGATGCGGAAATTGCGCACCTTGAGCAGGCGCAGATCGAGCAGGGGATATTCGGTGCTGAGGGCGTGGCGCATATAGATGTAGCCCAGACCGATGCCGGCCGTGGCGGCGATAGCACCGACCAGCGGCGGCAAAGCGGGCAGGCTCATCACGGAACAGCCAAAGGCGAACAGCGCGAAGGCGAGGCCGGCAAGCACAAAGCCCTTGCCATCGATGCGGCGCGGTCGGTTGCGTTGCTCATTGGGCAGCGCCAGCCCCACCAGGGCCATGCCGAGCAGGCCGATGGGGATATTGATGATGAAGATCCAGTGCCAGGAGAAATAGGTGGTGAGGAAGCCGCCGAAGGGCGGGCCGACAATGGGACCGATGAGGCCCGGAATGGTGAGCCAGGCCATGGCGTCGACCAACTGATGGCGCGGCGTGGCGCGAACCAGCACCAGGCGCGCCACGGGGCCCATCATGGCGCCACCCATGCCCTGCACGAAGCGGGCGATGACGAATTCGGCCAGCGAGCCGGAAAAGGCGCAGCCCACCGAGCCGATCATGAATACCAGCATGGCCAGGCGAAAAACGCGGCGCGCCCCAAAACGGTCGGCCATCCAGCTCGAAATCGGAATGAAGATGGCCAGCGCCACGAGATAGGCGGTGAGCGCCAGTTTCAACGAAATGGGATCGGTGCCGATATCGGCGGCGATGGCCGCCAGCGAGGTGGCGATTACGGTCGAGTCCATGTTCTCCATGAACACGGCGGTGGCAAGAATCAGCGGCGTGGTACGCGACACGGCAAAACGTGACCGGAGAAAAATCTCTCCGGCTACTCCCTGGAAATGGCCCTGTGGCCGGAAACATTGCTGCCGGCATCGGCCGGCAGGCGGAAATAGATGAGCCCCGCCAAAGCGCTGAGCCCGCCAACGACAAAAAACGCGATCTGGAAATCGATCAGCGAAACCTCTCCACCATGCATGCGGCTGGAAATCTCGATGATGGCGCCGGCCACGGCGACACCGAAGGCGACCGAGAGTTGCTGGCCGACGGCGACGATGGCGGTGGCCTGGCTGGCTTCCTCGTCGGAGATGTCGGCATAGCCGATGGCGTTGGAGCCGGTGAAGAACACCGAGCGCAATATCCCGCCGACCAGCAGCACCAGCATCATCAGCGGCACCGGCGTATCAGCATGGAAAAAGCCCTGGGCGGCAATCAACAACCCGCCGAATACCGCCGCAAAGCCCAGCACGCGCGGAAAGCCGAGCCGGGCGAAGACACGTTCGGCAATGAACTTGCTCATGATGGCGCCGATGGCGGAGACGAAGGTGATGGCGCCGGACTGGAAGGGATTGAGCCCGAAGCCGAGCTGCAGCATCAGCGGCAAGAGGAACGGCACCGCGCCCACGCCAATGCGGAACAGCGATCCGCCGGTGATCGAGGCGCGGAACAATTTGTGGCGGAACAGTTTGGGATCGAGCAGGGGATACTTGGTCTTGCGGGCATGCAGGAGGTAGAGCAGCGCGGCAGTAATGCCGACCGCCAGGGTCAGATAGCCATAGATGATTGGCAGGGCCGGCAGGCTGACGACCGACAGGCCGAAGACCATGCCCGAAAAGGCGATGGCGGCGATGAAGAAGCCGACGATATCGACCGGGCGAGGGGTGCGCTCGTCGGGCACTTGCAGAAAGATGCCGGACAGAATGATGCCGGCAATGCCGATGGGAATATTGATCCAGAAGATCCAGTGCCAGCTGAGATAGGTGGTGAGGAAGCCGCCGATCAATGGGCCGGTGACGGGGGCGATCAGCGCCGGCACCGTGAGCCAGGCCATGGCCGAAACCAGCTCGTTGCGCGGCGTGGAGCGCACCAGCAGCAGGCGTCCAACCGGGGTCATCATCGAGCTGCCTATGCCCTGGAAGAAGCGCGACATCACGAAGGTTTCGAGCGAATAGGAGAAGGCACAGGCCAGCGAGCCCATCATGAAGACGACGATGGCCAGGCGGAACACGTTCTTGGCGCCGAAGCGATCGGCCATCCAGCCGCTGATGGGAATGAAGATGGCCAGCGCCACGAAATAGGCGGTAAGCGCCAGTTTCAGCGCAATCGGCTCGGTGCCGATATCGGCAGCGATTGCGGGAAGGGAGGTGGCGATGACGGTGGAGTCCATCTGTTCCATGAACAGGGCCACCGCCAGGATGAGCGGGGTAACGCGGATAGAGGGCATGGGACTGGAAATCAGCGGCCAGAAGTGAGCCGCGACGGCACTATGGATGGCTTTGCGCCACTTGGCCAGTCAAACCTAACGCTTATCGCACGGCCGGGACGCGCTGTCTTCCCGGAAAAAACGCAAGCATTTCCTGCATTGCAGGCGGGTCCGGCCCCTATGCAAGCGGGGTGTCCGGTGCTATTGACCCTCGCCAACCTGAACCCGCGCAGTTCCGTCGCCGGTTCATATTCCAACATATCTGGTTTCTATCAGAAGGCAGGAAGGGTCTGGCCTTGGCGAAGATTATTACCACCATCACTGGCGATGCGGCGCTCACTTTCGACGACGTGCTGCTGCAGCCCGCGCGTTCGGACATCCTGCCCACCGAGACCGACATTTCCACCTATGTCACCAAGGACATAGCGCTGAATCTTCCCATCCTGTCCTCGGCCATGGATACCGTCACCGAAGCCAATATGGCCATTGCCATGGCCCAGGCCGGCGGCATGGGCGTCATCCACAAGAACCTGACCGCGACCGAACAGGCCGAGCAGGTGCGGATGGTGAAGAGCTTCGAATCCGGCATGGTGGTGAACCCCATCACGATCGGCCCCGATGCGACGCTGGCCGACGCACACGCCCTGATGCAGAAGAGCCGCATCTCGGGCATTCCGGTGGTCGAGAACGGCGGCAAGGGTGGCCGCGCCATCGGCAAGCTGGTGGGCATTCTCACCAATCGCGACGTGCGCTTTGCCAGCAATCCCAATCAGCCGATTTCCGAGCTGATGACGCACCAGAACCTGATCACGGTGCGCGAAGGTGTCTCCAAGGAAGAGGCCAAGATCCTGCTGCACCGTCACCGCATCGAAAAGCTGCTGGTGGTGGACGAGGACTATCGCTGCATCGGGCTGATCACCGTCAAGGATATCGAAAAGGCACAGCTCCATCCCAATGCCGTCAAGGACGAGCAGGGACGCCTGCGCGTCGCCGCCGCCTCGACGGTCGGTGATGGCGGTTTCGAGCGCTCGTTGGCGCTGATCGATGCCGGCGTCGACCTATTGGTCATCGACACGGCACACGGCCATTCGGTACGCGTCGCCGAGGCGGTCGAGCGGGTCAAGCGCGAGAGCAATTCGACCCGCATCGTCGCCGGCAATGTCGCGACGGCCGAAGCCACCAAGGCGCTGATCGATGCCGGTGCGGATGCGGTCAAGGTCGGCATCGGGCCCGGCTCGATCTGCACCACGCGCATTGTTGCCGGTGTTGGCGTTCCTCAGCTCGCCGCCGTCATGGCGTGCGCCGAAGAAGGCCACAAGCAGGGTGTTCCGGTGATCGCCGATGGCGGAATCAAATTCTCAGGCGATATGGCTAAGGCCTTGGCCGGTGGCGCTTCTTGCGTCATGGTCGGCTCGCTGTTGGCCGGTACCGACGAGAGCCCGGGCGAGGTCTATCTCTACCAGGGCCGCTCCTACAAATCCTACCGTGGCATGGGCTCGGTCGGCGCCATGGGCGCAGGTTCCGCCGATCGCTATTTCCAGCAGGATGTGCGCGACCAGATGAAGCTCGTGCCCGAGGGCATCGAGGGCCAGGTGCCCTATAAGGGGTCGGTCGGCGCCGTGCTGCATCAGCTGGCAGGAGGCCTCCGCGCCTCCATGGGTTATACCGGCGCGCACACGCTCAAGGATTTCCGCGAGAACGCCACTTTCGTGAAAATCTCTGCTGCCGCTCTGGGTGAAAGCCATGTCCACGACGTGACCATTACCCGCGAAGCCCCGAACTATCGCAGCGGCCGCTAGGTTGACCGAGGCCGGCGCCCAGTGGGGCCGGCCTTGTTTCCGTGCGAATCCGCTGACATGACGTGTGCCGTACAAGCACCTGTCATCTCTCGGAATTCTGCTCATGCCCGTATGCGCCCGCGCTCTCGCCCTCTTCGCCATGCTTCCTCTTGCGGCCCCGCTCGTCGCGCTGGCCAATGACGACCCGGCCTGGCTCGCCCAGTGCGACGCCGCGGGCACCTCCCGGATCGAATGTCTGAGCGTGCATCTGCAAGCGCTCGAAGACGATCAGGTGCAGGTCCTCGACACCCTTCAGACCGCGCTGGGCAATCCGGGACCTGATGGGACCGATTTCGCCGCCGCCCGCGCGCTGCTGGATACGACGCAGACCACCTGGTGGGATTTTGCGCAATCGGACTGCCGCATGCTCGACCTGGTGATGGGCGATTTCGGCGGCATGGGCGGAGAGGCGGGCTTCTGCCTCATCGAACACTATGAACACCGCAATGCCCAACTCGAACGCTGGGTGGCGCGTCTGGAATAGTGCCTCGCCCATTCAATTATCCAGCCCGTGACAGCGCCGGATGGTTTTGTGCTTTCACCCCTACCAAGAATTAACAATGCTTCTGTGCAAATGGGTGTAGCATCGCCAGTGTTGAGAACAGGCACTGGAGACGATTATGGCTAGGCGCGAAGGCTATGCGGCACCGCAAATATTGATGCACTGGGTGATTGTTCTACTGGTCATGGTGCAATTGGTTGTCGCCGAAAGCATGACGGAAACCGTGGATGCCTTGGAGGAGGGTGGGCAGGTCGCCGCCTCTGTGGCCACCGGTGCATCCATTCACTACTGGGTCGGCATCGCCATTCTCGCGCTCATGCTGGTCAGGCTGGGCATGCGGCTCACCTTTGGCGCGCCGGTCCACGCTCCGGGTTCGCCGCCGGCGCAGAATCTGGCCGCGAATATTGTCCACGGCGCACTTTATGTTGTGTTGCTGGCGGCGCCGATCTCCGGCCTCGTCGCCTATTACGATCTTGCCGATGTGGGCGATGTCCATGCGCTGGTGCGGCCGATCCTGTTGATCCTGGTGCTGCTGCACATTGCTGGCGCGCTGTTCAACCAGTTCGTCCGCAAGGATGGCACGCTGATGCGCATGTTCCGCCCGGCGCCGTAGCCCGACCTTTACCGCGCGGCGCTTGGGCGAAAAGCCCGAGCGCCACTTTTCGCTGTCGCGAAAAACGATTTTCCTATAGGCCCCTAGAGCTTTTAACGTCCAGGTTGATCCAGCTCGCTCCCTCCCCCCTTGAGGGGGAGGGCTGGGGTGGGGGGGGGGCAGTGGCACACCGATGGACCCCCACCCTCAATCCCTCCCCTCAAGGGGGAGGGAGGCGAAAGAGCCCTGAGTCCACCTCAATTTGAAATGTTCTAGCCGTGTCTTCGGACTCTCCACAGGAGCCTCAACCATGACCCTGACCATCAAGCTCATCATCCTTGCCATGGCCGCGCAGGCTTTTTTGTCGATGGGCATATTGGTGCTGTTGGGGCGCGAGCGCGTGCCGAGGATCATGAGCGGGGAGATCCCGGTCGCGAAGATCGCCGTAGAGCGCGATGCCTATCCGCTCAAGGCGCGGCTGCTCTCGAACAATTTCGACAATCAGTTCCAGCTGCCCGTGCTGTTCTATGTCGGCGCCATTCTTTCGCTCTACGCCGCGCCGGGTTGGCCGGAGGCGGGGCTCGCCTGGCTCTTCGTTGCCAGCCGCTATATCCACGCCTATATCCACGTTACCCATAATCGCGTCACTCAGCGTTTCATGGCCTATGTCGCCGGCCTTGCGATCCTGGCGCTGTTCTGGCTATGGCTGGTCGTGCGCCTCGTCATCCTAGCCCCGAGTGTCTGATCCATGCGTTTTCCCGGCCGTCTGTCCGCTGCCATCGAAGTCTTGACCGATGTGGAGCAGCGCAAGCGTCCTGTTTCGGAGGCGCTGAAGGCCTGGGGCATCAACAATCGCTTTGCCGGGGCAGGCGACCGCGCCGCCATCGGCAATCTCGTCTATGACGCACTGCGCCGCCGGGCTTCCCACGCCTTCGCCATGGGCAGTGACAGCCCCCGCACGCTGGTGCTGGCCGTCGCCCTGCGCGATTGGGCCGAGACGCCGGAAAGCCTCAATGCGGCTTTTGCCTCCGATAGCCACGCCCCCGTGCCGCTGAGCGAGGACGAGGCCAAGGGCGCAACGGCCGATCTGGCCGCTGCGCCGGCTGCGATCCGTGCTGATGTTCCCGAATGGTTGGCGCCGTCGCTGGAGCGTGCCTTTGGCGCCGACTGGATTGGCGAGGGGGAAGCCATGACCGGCCGCCCCTCGCTCGACCTGCGCGTCAATGCGCTCAAGGCCGCGCCGGAAAAGGTGATGAAGTCGCTGGCCCGCTTCACGCCGGAGCCGGCTGCCATTGCCCCCTTCGGCCTGACCATGCCGGCCGGTCCGCGTGACGCCCGTACGCCTAATGTCACCACCGATGAAGGCTATCTCAAGGGCTGGTTCGAGGTGCAGGACCAGGGCAGCCAGATCGTCGCCGCCCTTGCCGGCGCGCGCGAAGGCGAACAGGTGCTCGATCTCTGCGCCGGGGCAGGGGGCAAGACCCTGGCCCTTGCCGCGACCATGGGCAATTCCGGCCAGATTTTTGCCTATGACAGCGACCGCGCGCGCTTGGCGCCGATCTATGATCGCCTCAAGCGCAATGGCGTGCGCAATGCGCAGGTGCGAGCACCCAATGATGGTGCGCTCGACGACCTCGTCGGCAAGATGGATCGCGTGGTGGTCGATGCGCCATGCACCGGCACGGGCACCTGGCGCCGCCGCCCCGACACCAAGTGGAAGCTGACACCCGAGCTCCTGGCGCAACGCCAGTCCGAGCAGGCGGCGCTGCTGGTCGAAGCCGCCCGTTATCTCAAATCGGGTGGCACGCTGGTTTATATCACATGCTCGATCCTGCCCGAGGAAAACGACGACCAGATCGTTGCCTTCCGCGCCGCTCATCCCGAATTTACCTCGGTCGATATCGCCGGGGCCTGGCGCAGCGCCCTGATCACCGATCTGCCCGAGGGCCTCGCGACCCCAGCCGGCGGCCTCTGCCTCACCCCCCGTCGCACCAGGACCGACGGGTTCTACGTGCATCTGCTGCGCAAGGCGTAGCGCGGAGGTTACCGGTCTGCTGTGCGCCGCGGTGAACCACCCCAGCCTGCGCGACGTTATGGTGTCAGAATGCTGACACAGGAGCGTCGCCATGCACGCCACCACCACAGACTACCGCGCCCCCCAATCCTGGGTCGCTCTTGCCGTCTTTCTTGTCCTGGTCATCGGCATCGGGGCGCTGATCGGTACGCAGTCCGTCCCCGGCGCCTGGTATGAGCAACTGACCAAGCCGCCGCTCAATCCGCCCAATTGGGTATTCGGCCCGGTCTGGTTCGCGCTTTACGTGCTGATCGCCATTGCCGGTTGGCGTGTCTGGGTGGCCGCGCCGACATCGAATGCCATGAAATTCTGGGGCGGGCAGATGCTGCTCAATTGGGCCTGGTCGCCCATCTGGTTCCTGGCACAGCAGCCCTGGCTTGCCTTTGCGGCGCTCGTCGCCATGTGGCTTTCCATTGTCGGCTTCATCTTCACCAGCCGCCGCCACGACACGCTCGCCCCCTGGCTCTTCGTGCCCTATCTCGCCTGGGTGAGCTTTGCGGGCTATCTCAACCTGTCGATCGCGCTGCTCAATCCGGGCGCATAGCAATCTTGCCCCACGTCGCACTTGCGGAATCCCCATGGCGGGGCTAAAGCCTCGCCATGCTGCACCCAGACACCGCCCCCCGCACCGACACCATTCTCATCGTCGACTTCGGATCGCAGGTCACGCAATTGATTGCGCGCCGCATCCGCGAAACCGGCGTGTATTGCGAAATCCATCCCTTCCAGTCGGCAGGCGCAGCCATGGCAGCGCTCAATCCCAAGGGCGTTGTGCTCTCGGGCAGTCCGGCCTCGACGCTGGACGAGAACGCCCCCACCATCGACCAGTCGATCCTCGACGCCAATGTGCCGATCCTGGGGATTTGCTATGGCCAGCAGGCTTTGTGCATGGCGCTGGGTGGCAAGGTCGAAGCCGGCCATCACCGCGAATTCGGCCGGGCCGAGCTGACCCTGCAAAAGGCCAACGCGCTGACCGAGGGCGTCTGGGATGTCGGCACCGAGCACCAGGTCTGGATGAGCCATGGCGACCGCGTCGTCGCGTTGCCCGAGGGCTTTGAGGTCGTCGGCACCTCGCCGAATGCGCCCTTCGCCATGATCGCCAATGAGCAGCGCCGCATCTGGGCCGTGCAGTTCCACCCGGAAGTCGTGCACACGCCCGACGGCGCCAAGCTCTATGCCAATTTCGTGCACAAGATCTGCGGCATCCAGTCGACTTGGACCATGTCCGCCTATCGCCAGAAGATGATCGAAAAGATTCGCGATCAGGTCGGCTCTGGCCGCGTCATCTGTGGTCTTTCCGGCGGCGTCGACTCTTCGGTCGCGGCGGTGCTGATCCACGAAGCCATCGGCGATCAGCTCACCTGTATCTATGTCGATCACGGCCTGATGCGCCTGAACGAAAGCGAACAGGTCGTCACCATGTTCCGCGATCAGTTTAATATCCCGCTGGTCCATGTCGATGCGTCGAAGAAATTCCTCGGCGAGCTCGAAGGCCAGTCCGATCCCGAAACCAAGCGCAAGATCATCGGGCGCCTGTTCATCGAAGTCTTCGAGGAAGAGGCTAAGAAGCTCGGCGGCGCCGAATTCCTGGCCCAGGGCACGCTCTATCCGGACGTCATCGAATCCGTCTCCTTCACCGGCGGCCCCTCGGTCACCATCAAGAGCCACCACAATGTCGGCGGCCTGCCCGAGCGCATGAACATGCAGCTCGTCGAGCCGCTGCGCGAACTGTTCAAGGACGAAGTGCGCGTGCTCGGCCGCGAGCTGGGTATTCCGGACAGCTTCATCGGCCGTCATCCCTTCCCGGGCCCGGGCCTGGCCATTCGTTGCCCCGGCGGCATCACGCCGGAAAAGCTCGATATCCTGCGCCAGGCCGACGCCATCTATCTCGACGAGATCCGCAAGTCCGGCCAATATGACAAAATCTGGCAGGCCTTCGCCGTGCTGCTCCCTGTCCAGACCGTCGGCGTCATGGGCGATGGCCGCACCTATGAATTCGTCTGCGCGCTGCGCGCCGTGACCTCGGTCGACGGCATGACCGCCGATTTCTATCAGTTCGACATGAACTTCCTCGGCAAGACCGCCACCCGCATCATCAACGAAGTCCGCGGCATCAACCGTGTCGTCTACGACGTCACCAGCAAGCCCCCGGGCACGATCGAGTGGGAATAATCCGGGCCGCCGAAGCGACCCGGCCTGCCTGTAAAGCGGCAGTTACGACTGGCTGGATTACTGACCGCGCTTGCGGGCAGTCACTTCGATCTCAACCTTGATTTCCTCGACCGGGAAACCGCAGATGATTGTTGTGTTGGTCGGCCGCGGGTCTGAGAAGGTCTCGCCCAGGACCTTTGAAACGGTCATCACGTCAGCACGGTCGGCGACATAGACATTGAGGCGCACGATATCGGCAAGGCTGGCGCCACCCTCTTCAAGCGCCCGGGCAATGGTGCGCAGCGACTGCCGCGTCTGCTCTTCCGGATCGAACGAGATCGAACCATCGGGATTGTGCCCCGCTGTGCCCGAGACGAAAACCCATTCGCCATCGACCAGCGCGCGCGAATAGCCGGCCAGTTTCTCGAATTTCGATCCGGATGAAATGGCGCGGCGGTCCGTCGACATATTTTCGTGCTTTCTTGTTTGGGCCTAATCGCCCCATGGCAGGGCTGGTCGGCTCGTTCTAGCTCTAGGGCGCGTCGCTGGTGGAATCTTCGGTTGCGAGAATATCGAGCAACAGGTCTTGCGAGGCGCGGATATCGGCTTCGCAGGCCTCGCCAAGCCCATTCCAGTCACCATTCTTGATCGCCGTGATCATCGCGGCATGCTGGTCGGTGAAACCCGAACGATGTTCAGTCTTGAGCAATTCGCTCATCCGGTCCGAAAGAAAGCGCACATAAGGCCCGGATCGCAGCCAGAGATTTTCGATCTGGCTCAACAATACGGAACTGCCGGCAGCGCGGTAGATGTGGAAATGGAAGGCGCGGTTGGCCGCCGTCATTTCGGTATTGTTTCCGGCACTGGCACTGGCGCGGTGGTGCTCGAGAATTTGCTCGAGCCGGGCAATATCAGCAGGGCTGAGCTGCGGTCCCGCAATGCGCGCCGTGGCGCCCTCGACGATCATCCTGGCCAGGGTGATATCGCGCAGCTCCGGTGCTGTGATCGCAGGGACATAGGCGGTGCCGGACGCAGAAATGCTTAGCGCATTTTCCGATGCCAGCCGACGCAGCGCCTCGCGCACAGGCATATGCGAGGTGTGAAACCGCTCAGACAAAGACGCGATGGTGAAGGCTTTTCTGGCTTCGAAAGCGCCGGACATCAGGGCATCGCGCAATTGCTCATAGACCAGATCATGCACAGTCTTGCGCGAAGAAACGGGTTTCAGCTCGCCGGTCGAGAATTTGCTTTCCAGCAATCGAATACCCTTTCCCACGCACGAACGCCCCTTAGTCTTTGCTAGTATGATCAAAGGACACTATCCGCAACACGGAAATGCCCGATCAACCGAGCTGCCGAACAAAGCCCGCCATGCGGTCCATTGCCCGGTCGATGTCGTCCAGCGACAGCGCTCCGAAGCAGATGCGAAGGCGGCCTTCGCCGGCCGTGCCATAGAAACTGCCGGCTTCCACCACTACCCCGGCTTCGTCCATCAGCCGCTCGGCCAGGGTTTGCGCCGACAGGCCGAGTTGCGACACATCGGGGAAAGCATAGATGGTTCCCTGCGGCCAGGCGCAGGTCACGCCGGAAATCTGGTTGAGCCGGGTGACCACGCGATCCCGCTTGGCGCGGTCGTCGGCGATGAGTTCCGCCAGGATCGCGGGATCACCGGTCAGCGCGGCCAGGGCGCCTTCCTGGATAAAGGTGTTCACATGGGTCACGTCATTGGCTGTGATCTTGAGGATGGCGCCAACCGCTGCCTTGGGCGCAGCCAGATAACCGATGCGCCAGCCATCCATGGCATAGCTCTTGGTGAAGGCAAAAAGCGTCACCGTGCGTTCGGCCATGCCGGGAAGCGACGCGATCGAGATGTGTTTGGCGCCGTCGTAGACGATTTCCTCATAGACCTCGTCGGACACCACGATCAGATCATGACGGATCGCGATATCGGCCAGGGCCAGAAGTTCCGCGCGCGTATAGACGCGACCGGTCGGATTGCACGGATTGATCAGCACGATCATCTTGGTGCGGTCGGTAATGCTGGCCTCGATCCGCGCCGCGTCGATGGCGTAGTCGTTGGCGGCGTCGAGCGGCACGGGCACGGCAATGCCCCCGGCCAGTTCGATCTTGCCGATATGCTGGGGATAGTAGGGCTCGAGCAGGATGACCTCGTCGCCATCGTCGATAAAGGCCATGAGCGCGGCATAGGAGCCGTGGGTCAGGCCATTGGTGACGACCACCTGGTCGGGCGTGACGTCCATGCCGTTTTGCCGGGCCAGCTTGGCGGCGATGGCCTGGCGGAGCGGCAGAATGCCGGGAAGGTCGGAATAATGGACCTTGCCCGCCTGGATGGCAGCGATGGTGGCATCCTTTATGTGCTGTGGCGTGTCGGCGGAGGGCTTGCCCAGCTCCATATGAATCAGGTCCTCACGGCCGCTCGACGCGGCGCGCGCATACATGCCGAAGGACTTTTTGGACGTGGCGGTAATTCGGCGGGAGAGCTGCTTCATAACTATAGGTCCTGGCGGCGATCTCTGCCGCTCAACTGTTCGATCATTTGGCCAGCATGTCCTTGAGCCGCGCCTGGACGAGCGCGGCCGAGGCGACCATGGGCGTAAACTGGTGAAAGGGGAGAGGGCGCAGCGGGCGGGTTGGAATGGGCAAGGTCTCGAGGCTTTCGCCCAGCGCGGCCCGTGCCAGCACGCGGCCGAGCTGCGCGGTCATGGCGATGCCGCGGCCATTGCAACCGATGCCGCCGAACCAGTTTTCGCCCAGCTGGTAGAGACGCGGCAGGAAATCCGGCGTCATCGCTGCAACGCCCGTCCACACCACTTCGGGCGTCACGGCCTGCGGCAGCGCGAGCTCTTCGCTGAGCCGCTTTGCCACGGCCCGGCCCAGCCTGTCGAAGGCGCCAAAGGGAATGGCCGCCATGCCCCCGCTGATCAGGCGATTGTCGCGGTCCAACCGATAGGTGAACAGGTTTTGCCGCGTATCGCCGACCGGGCGACCATCGGGCGCAATGCGTTTGACCGTCGTCGGGTCGGCGGGGGTGGTGGCGATCTGGTAGACCCGCAGCGGCACGGTTGAGCGTCCCATGCGGGAAGCCACGCCGCTGGTGAAGGCATTGGTGCATTGCAGCACCGTCGTTGCCATCACGCTCGCACCTGAGCGCATGGTGAGGCGCCAAAGCCTGCCGTCGCGGTCGACTCGATCGACGCAACTGTTTTCATGCGCGGTACCGCCCCGGCGCCGCACGCCTTGCAGCAGTCCGCGCAGATAATCGAGCGGGTGGATGGTGCCGCCGTCTTGGTCGAGCAGCGCCCCGGAATAGATGTCCATGCCGGTCTGTTCGCGGGTCGCATCCGCGTCGAGGAACGATACCGGCCGGCCCAGCTCCCGCCACAGCGCCGCGCGGTTGCGGAGCATGTCGGCGCTCGCCTCGCCATAGGCGGGGTTGAGCCAGCCGCTCTGGCGCGCATCGCAGGCGATGTTGTCTTCCGCGATGGTGCTGAACACGGCGTTGGCGCCATCGCCCACAAGACTCAGCAAGGCGTTACCCCGCTCAGTGCCGAGCCTGGCACGGACGGCATTGGGGTCGGCCTTGGCGAAATTGGGGACCACGAAACCTGCATTCATGCCGCTGGCCCCGGCGCCGATCTGGCCGGCCTCCAGCACGGCGACAGAACGGCCGGCAAGCAATAGCGCGCGTGCGGCGGTGAGACCGGTAAAGCCCCCGCCGATAATGGCGACATCCACCGAATGCGGCAGGTCGGTGTCGGTCTCGGCACCGAGCCGCGCCGTGCGGGTCCACAGCGTATCCTGGAGAGGTGTGGTCATGGTCAGGTCCGGATCCGGGGATCGAGCAGGATGTAGAGGAAATCCACGATCAGATTGGCGATGACGATGAAGAAGCCTGCCAGCATGACCACGCCGATGATCACCGGGCGGTCCTGGGTCTGCACCGATTGCACGGCAAGCGAACCAATGCCCTGCAGCCCGAAGACCTGTTCGGTGACCAGCGCGCCGCCGAGCAGGGCCGCGATATCTGCCCCGAGCTGGGTCGATAGCGGCGAGAAGATCGATCGCACGCCATGCTTATAGACAACCTTGCGCTCGGAAAGTCCCTTGGCCCGGGCGGTGCGGATATAGTCTTCGCCCAAAACCTCGAGCAATTGACCGCGTGTGAGGCGCGCATAGATGGCGGCGGAGGTGAAGGCCAGGGTGAACCAGGGCAGCATGAGATGCCACGCCCATAGCCCCGGATTGGGCAGGAACGGCCGGTAGCCGCCCGGTGGGAACAGGGTGAAACCGGCCTGCCGCGGCACGAAATAGAGAAAATACAGCGCCGCCATGCCGAGAACGAAGGAGGGGAAACTCACCCCGATCAGGACGAACCCCTGACCCAGCCGGTCGGCCAGGCTGCCGGGTCGCCGCGCCGACATGATGCCGATGGGTATGCCCATGCAGAGCCAGAGAATGACCGCCCCGACACAGAGCGAAATCGTGGCAGGCATGCGGTTGCTGATGAGATCGAGCACCGGCTGCTGGTTGCGATAGGAATAGCCGAGATCACCGCTGAGGCTGCGCCCGAGAAAACTCATATATTGCTCGATGATTGGCCGATCGAGGCCAAGGTTCTCGCGCACCTGTGCAACCTGGGCCTCGGTTGCCCTTTCCCCTGCCACCACGCGCGCGGGATCGCCCGGCGCAACGAAGAACAGCGTGAACACGAAGCCGCTGAGCATGATCAGGACGAGCGCGGCGAAGCCGATGCGGCTGGCGATGAAGCGGATCATGGCGCAGTCCCCACGGCGGTCTTTTTCTTCTTTTGCACCTTGTGCCGCATGCTGGCGGGGTCGAGCGCATCGCGCAGCGCATCCCCCAGGATGTTGAACGAGAGCGTGGTGAACAGCAGCGCCAGGCCGGGAAACAGCACCAGCCACCAGGCGAACATGTAGATCGAATTGTTCGCCGCCTCGGCCAGCATGCCACCCCAGCTCGGCGCCGGCGGAACGATGCCCAGGCCGAGGAAGGACAGTGTTGCCTCGAAGATGATGGAGGTCGGCACCATCATGGTCGTGTAGATGATGATCGGCGCACCCAGATTGGGCAGGATGTCGGTCACCATGATCGACAGATGCCCGGCACCCATCGATCGGGACGCGAGAACGAATTCGCGCTCCTTGAGCGAGAGCACCTGTCCGCGGATTACCCGGCCCATCGTCGTCCATGAGAAGAACACGATGACAGCAAGGCTCAGGGGCAGGCTGGGACCGAAAACCGCCACCAGCGACAGCATGCAGAGCAGCACCGGGATACTCATCACCAGATCCATGAGCCGGCCCAGCACGACGTCGATCCAGCCGCCGAAATAGCCGGCCACGAGCCCAACAGTAATGCCGATGACGGCAGCCGTGAGCGAAGCGAGAACGCCTATGGCCAGCGAGATGCGGGCGCCATAAGCGAGCCGGACCAGGACGTCACGCCCCAGTTGATCGGTGCCGAAGAGAAATTCGCCGCTGGGCGGCACGGGCAGGCCGGTGGGTGTGAGGCCAGTGGTGAGGAACTGCGCGACCGGGCTATGGCCGGTCAGGGCCGCAATGGCATCGGCGCCCAAGGCAGCTGCGGCCAGCAGCACGATGAAGACCAGCGCGACGAGGCCGGCGCGGTCAGCCAGCAGCCGCCGCATCGTCAATTCGAACGAACCGCGTTGTTTGACTTCGGCGCTCATGGCGTGGCCCCCTGTCCGAGGGCGTCGGCAAGGCCGCCGCCTGTTTTTCGATAGTGCGGGTCGGCTGCGGCGAGCAGTTCGCGCGTATAGGGGTGCTGCGGGTTGTGATAAAGCGTTTCGGTCTCGCCACGCTCGACCACCTGTCCCGATTTCATCACCATAATCTCGGAGCTGACATGACGCACCACGGCCAGATCGTGGGAGATGAAAAGGTAGGACAAGCCCATTTCCCGCTGCAGCTTGCCGATGAGGTTGAGAATCTGCGCCTGGATCGACACGTCGAGTGCCGAAACCGGTTCGTCGAAAATGATGATCGAGGGCTTGAGCGCCAGCGCCCGGGCAATCCCGATGCGTTGGCGCTGGCCGCCGGAGAACTCGGCGGGAAACCGGTTGTAGTGCTCGGGGTTGAGGCCGACGATCTCCATGAGCTCGCGCACCTTGTTCTTGCGCTCTATGCCATGGGCGATGTTCTGGATGCGGAAAGGATCGCCGATGATCGAGCCGACACGACGGCGCGGATTGAGTGATCCGAAGGGGTCCTGAAACACCATCTGCACGCGCTTGCGCATTTCAATCCAGCGCGCGCGATCAATGTCGACCACGCTCTCGCCTTCGATGGTGACCTCACCCGATGTCGGGGGCAGGAGGCCGGCAATGATGCGGGCCAGCGTTGACTTGCCGCAGCCGCTTTCGCCGACGATGCCGAGCGTCGTGCCGCGCGGCAGCTCGAGGCTGACGCCCTTGAGCACTTCAAGATTGATGCGCCTGCCGAACAGTGAGCGGCCGCCATAGGTCAGCCGAACATCCTTTGCGCTGACCACGATATCGCGTTGCGCGACAAGAGCTGCGGGCTCCGCTGGCACCGGGGCGAGCGCTGCCGCGGTATTGGAAGCCTTGTCCTCCAGCCAGCACAGTGACTGCGTGCCATCGGCGAAGGTTCTCAAGGGTGGGCGCTCTTGCCGGCAGATATCCATTGCGGCTGGGCAACGCGGCGCAAAGGCGCAGGCCTTCTGCTCGAGCAGCAGGCTCGGTGGCTGGCCAGGAATGGACGGCAGCGCGCCGCGCTTTTCCTGGCTGGGCGAGGAGCGCAACAGGCCGAGCGTGTAGGGGTGGGCCGGCGCGGTCAGCACAGCCTCGCCGGGACCGAACTCCATGCGGTTGCCCGCATACATCACCATGGTGTGGTCAGCGATGGAGGAGAGCAGATCCAGATCGTGGGTGACCATGATGATGGCCGTGCCGAATTCGCGTCGCATCTGGTTGAGAAGGCTGATGATCTGCGCCTGCACGGTGACGTCCAGTGCCGTCGTCGGCTCGTCGGCGATCAACAGGGCAGGGCGCAGCACAATGGCCATGGCGATCATGACACGCTGGCGCATGCCGCCTGAAAACTGATGCGGATAGTCGTGGACGCGTTTTTCCGCATCGTGGATGCCGACGCGACCGAGAATGTCGATGACTTCCTTGAGTGCTTCCGCCTCGCTCACCTTGCGATGGGTGCGGATGGCTTCGACGATCTGTGCACCGATCGTGTAGAAAGGATGCAGGCTGGAGAGCGGATCCTGCGAGATCATGGCAATTCGATTGCCCCGCAGCTGCTGCATGGCGCGCGCTGGCAGGTCGAGCAGATTGCGGCCCTCGAAGAGAATTTCGCCTGAAATGAGTGCGCCTGGCAGCAAACCCATGATCGCCTGGGACAGGACGCTCTTGCCAGAGCCGGATTCGCCGGCAATGCCGAACAGCTCCTCCGCGCCCACATCGAAGGAGACGTCGCGGGCGGCGTGAACGAATCCATCCCCGGTGGGGATGTCGATGCTGAGGTTGCGGACGGAAAGAACGGTCATAAGCAGATAGGTCGCCGGGGGGCTGCGGTGAGGAGGCCGGACAAGCCGGCCTCCGTCGATTGGGGATAAGGCGCGATCAGCGGCTCAGCCACACATTGGTCCAGTCGCCATTGCCGCCAGCGGCATAGGGCAGGAAGTTCTGAACGGCAGCGCCGTGGTAGAGCACGGTGGTCTGCGAGATCAGAGGCACGGTCGGGGGATTGGCCATGACGATCTCGTCGACCTGGTTCCAGAGCTTGCCGGCTTCCTCTAGGTCCGACGTTGCCAGGGCGCGCGCCGCCACTTCATTGGCCTCTTCGTTGTTATAGTCCGAGAAGTTGAAGGTGCCGTGGGTGCCGTCATAGGTGTATTGCGGCTGGAAAATCGAGCGCGCAGCACCACCCGGCCAATCCGGCGACCAGCCCGACGGCACCAGATCCCAGACACCGTTGAGGGCGTTGTCGAAATTGGTGATCAGGCGCGGATAGAAATCCGAAGCCGGGGTCGGCACCAGTTCGATCTTGAACCCGGCGGCCTCGAGACTCGCCTGCAGTACCTGGGCTTCGGCAGCGCCGTTCCCCGCATTGCGGAACGGCATCTTGAGCGACAGCCCATCGGGATAACCGGCTTCGGCCAGCAATGCCTTTGCCTTGGCGGGATCGCCTTCGCTGTTCGGCGTCGGATAGGGTGCAAAGTCGTGGTGGCCCAGGATGCCGAGCGGGAAAATGCCGTTGAGCGGGGTGGCGAATTCAGGCCCGCCCAGCTGCTGCACGATGGCCGCCTTGTTGACCGCATAGTTCAGTGCCTGGCGCACCAGTGGATTGCGCAAGGCCCCGTCATTGTTCTCGGAAACCGTGTTGATCCAGATCATGCGCGAGGCGCCTTCGGCCAGCGTCGAGATCTTTTCATCGCCCTGCATCGTTAGCATCTGCACGGTGACCGGTGGCACATTGATGTCATAGAGCATGTCGCCGTCGCCGGACTGCAACTGCTGCATGGCCGCATCGGGCTGAACGCCAGCAACGACTTCGATCGTATCGACATAGGCCTTGCGCAGCGGATCGCTCTCGGCGGTCCAAGCCGGGTTGCGCACCAGCGTGACCTGCGTATCAGGCACATAGGAGTCGATGGTATAGGGGCCGCTGGAGATGAAGTTCTCGCGGTATTCCGGGCTGTCCGGCAGATAGTCCAGCACTTCCACCGGGGCCGGGGTCGTGACGGGCAGGGTCAGCAGATAGATGAAATCGTTGGCCGCGTATTTGAGGCGGAAGACCACCGTGTCGTCAGACGGGGTTTCGATACCCGCGACATCGCCGGACTCGATAAAGGCCTTCATCGCCTCGACGGTCGGCTCCACCTTGGCAAAGTCAGCGCAGAACTCGGCATAGCCCACGATCAGGTCCTCGAAATAGGACACGGCGGGGTTCGGCAGCGAGGGATTGCAGATGCGCATGAAGCCGCGCTCGATATCGGCCGCCACGATCTGGCGCGCGCCATCCGGGGCGTCCCAATTGGCGCCCTGGCGCAGCTTGAAGGTGTAGGTCAAACCTTCGTCGGTCGGCACGGGAACGCTGTCCGCCAGGTCGGCCTGGGGCGCGATCTGTTCCTCAGCATCATTCGATGCGGCAAAATTGATCAGCTGGCGCGTGACGGCGCGAAAAAAGCTCCCGGTATCGGCGGTGGCCGGCGGGACCGTATCGAAGCGGTCGACTTCGGCCGTGCCCAGAATGCGCAGGGTGCCGCCGGTCTGGGCGTCTTGCGCCATGATGCCGGTGGAGCTCAGCAAGGCAAGCGTGAGCCCGGCCAGGGCCATCCTGGCAGATGTGCGGTATGTCATGTGTTCCCTTTCTGCCAATGCGGCAGTTCCCTTCAACCTCGAAATTTCAGGCGCGAACTTACCCCTTGCGCGCCGGAAATATCAGTCTGAGCATTTGATCAAACGATGCGATACTAGGAGCCGCGCTCGGCAGATGTCAACGCGGTCGCCATCGGAAAATCACAAGGTGATCGGCCTGATCACAGAAAAATGCCACTTTGTGATTTTTTGATCAAACGCCTTTACAGCGCTCGGCGATGGCGACACATTGGCGCCGTACAGGGACCGGGAAGCGGTCACTCAGCGCATGCTCGTCCGGAGGAAAGTCATATGTCAGCCATCGCTTTAACCAATGCCACGCTGTTCGATGGCGTGAAGGACGAGGCCATTCCGGGCATGAACGTCCTCGTCGTGGACGGCCGCATCGAGGCGGTGACCGACCAGTCCATAACCGGCAAAGCCGTCACCGAGTATGATGTCGGCGGGCGCACGCTCATGCCCGGGCTGATCGACGCGCATGCGCATGTTTTCGCAATCAACCTGGTGGCCGAACACGACCGCAATATTCCGCTCACCGAGATGACCGCCCGCGCCGTTCCGCGCATCCGCAAAATGCTCGACCGTGGCTTCACCAGCGTTCGCGACGTTGCCGGCGGCGATGTGGGCATCCGCAATGCCATTGCCCAGGGCTTCATTCCCGGGCCGCGCCTCTTCGTGGGTGGACCGGCGCTGAGCCAGATCGGCGGCCATGGTGACCATCGCAGCACCACCGACGAGAGCCTCGACATCGACCTGAATTCGAGCGCTTTCTACTTTACCTGCCGCATTGTCGAAGGTGTCGACAATCTCCGCAGCGTGGTGCGTAACGAATTGCGCAAGGGCGCCGACCACATCAAGGTTCTGGCCTCCGGCGGGGTGGGGTCGCCCAATGACGCCATCGAAATTCCTCAATACAGCGAAGAAGAATTGCGCACTGTGGTGCGCGAGGCAGCGGTGCGCGGCAAATATGTCTGCGCCCACGCCTATGAAAGCGCCGCTATCGCACATTCCATCCGGGCAGGGGTGCGCACCATCGAACACGCCAACCTCATCAACCGCGAAACCGCGGCCATGGTGGCCGCTGCGGATGCCTTCGTCGTGCCCACGCTGGTCGCCTATGAGGTGACCGCCCAGCATGGCGAGCGCCTGGGGCTGTCGCCCTATGTCATGCAGAAGCTCAATATGGTCAACGATGCCGGTATCGTCATGCTCGGCCTCTGCGAAGATGCCGGGGTGAAGCTCGGTTTCGGCACCGATCTGATGGGCGACATGGAATTTGCCCAATTGCAGGAGCTGACGATCCGCGCCCGGGTGCAGCGTCCCGTGGATGTGCTGCGATCGGCGACTTCGGTCAATGCGCAGATCGTGCAGCGCCCGGACCTGGGCGTGATCGCGCCTGGCGCCACCGCCGACATGCTTGTGGTCGATGGCGACCCGCTCAAGGACATTTCCGTGCTTACCGCGCCGGAAAAGAACCTGCGCATGATCATGAAGGACGGTCAAATCTACAAGACCGACCTGGCCGCCAAGGCCGCCTGAGCCGTTCTTTTTGTTGCCCGATCCTCGAGTGCCGACCATGACCAGCCAAGCCCCTGCCGACCTGACATTTGAAATGCTGTACAGTGAACCCAGCATCATCGGCACGCTGCCGATCGGGCAATGCTGGTCGGCCGATGGCACGCGCCTGGCTTTCCTTTGGAACGATGGCGGCCACACTTTTCGCGATGTGTGGATCTGGGATGGCGCGAGCCAATCTCGGCGGCGTTTGACGCATCTGGGGGAGGGGCGTACCAGCGGCGAACCACAGGGTATTTCCGAACTCGCCTGGATCGGCGAGGGACGGTTGGCCTTCGTGCTGGGCGGCCAACTCTACGCCGTGGACGCGGTGGGGCAGGTGCTGCCTCTCGCCATTGGCACGCCCAATATCCATACCCTGGCCGCCGCGCCTGACGGCGCGTCGCTGGCATTCCTGTCGGGTAACGCCTTGCTGGCGCTTGGCACCGAAACCGGCGCGCAGCCTCAAACGCTGGTGTCGGGCTCCACCTTTGTCGGCGTCGAGTCTTTTCACTGGACCGAAGATGGCCGCCTCTGCTTCGTCGAGGCGGATGATACCAATACCCGCAAGATCGAGATCGCCTATGATGCGCGCGGCGAAGCGCGGCGGGACCGGTTTGTCCGCGCCTTCCCCGGCGATCTGCTGACCCGCCGTCGTGTGGGGCTGGTTGACACCAAAGGCGGCGCGCCGACCTGGTTTGAGCGGCCGGACGCCGAAGACGCAATCTGGGGTTATGGCGTGTCGCCGGATGGTCGTTCGCTGTTCATCAGCAGCAGCGATCTCTCCATCAAGCATCACACGATCTATCTCTACGATACGGCTTCGGGCACGCGCAGCACGGCCTATGCCGCCCATGACCCCGCAAAGATCCGGCCGGACTGGCAGGTGGCATTCTCGCCGAACGGCGAGGGCCTGATCGTTCTCACCGATCGCGATGGCTACAATCACCTGCATCTGCAGCCCAAGGCCGGCGCGGCACTTCAGCCATTGACCGCGGGCCCTTGGGAGGTCGCAGAATTCTTCATCGACGCCGCGGGCGGCACCATCTACTTCATGGCCAATGCAGCCCACCCCGCCGAGCGGCACCTTTACGCGGTGCCCTTGTCGGGTGGCGAGGTGACGCGGATCACCGGACCGGCCGGCATTCACGTTCCGACTTTTGCCCGCGATTTCAGCGCCTTCGTCGATCTTTTCAGCGATGACATGACGCCGCCCGAACTCTTCGTGCAAACCTTGATCGGCAAGACCGATCCCGTTCCAGTGACGCAGTCCCCGCTGCCGGCCTTCGCGCAACGGCAATGGGCTGAGGTGCGCTATGTGAAGTTCAAGAGCCATGTGGACGGCGCGGAACTCATGGCGCGTGTCATGATCCCCCAAGCTTTCCAGCCCGACGGCACCCATCCGATGGTGGTCGGCTCGGTCTATTCCGATGGGCTCCTGAACCAGTGGGGCGGCCGGGCTGCACACCCAAGCTGGGGCATTGACCAATATCTCGCGGCGCGCGGCTTTGTCGTCGTCAGTCCCGAAATCCGGGGAAGCTTCGGCCGTGGCCGCGAGTGGAACCGCGCCATGCTCAACAGCTATGGCACCCAGGATATCGAGGACATCGCCGACTGCGTCAAAACCCTGACCGATCTCGGCTATGCCGATCCCAAGCGTGTTGGCATCTGGGGCTCGAGCTATGGCGGCCTCATGACGCTGATGTCGCTGTTCAAGAAGCCCGGTTTCTATGCTGCCGGCTTTGCCGGGGCACCGGCGACCAATGTCTGGCACGCCTATCCCGAACAGGGCTGGATCATGGGCCTGACCGAAGGCGAGGACTTTATTGACCGCTATCGCAAACAGTCGGCCCTGTTCCACAGTGCCGGGCTCAAGGACCCTCTGACGATCCTGCATGGCACCAAGGACGAAGTGGTGCTCTACGCCGACACCTTGGCGCTGGTCGAAAAGCTCATCGCACAGGGCAAGAGCTTTGAACTCGTCACCCTGCCGGGCACAGGCCACGCCTGGGCCAAGCAAGACCGCACACTGACCCGCTTCGCCTATGGCAAGCTGGCCGCCTTCTTCGAGCGTCACCTCAAGGCATAAGAGGCGGGGGGCGGCAGGACGCTAGGGCAGGGCAAACCGCCTATGATGCTCCGTCACCTTCTGGAGGGCGTGTGCAGCATTCAGCAGCATGGGCTCTGCCAGCGGCTTTGCCACCAGCTGGATGGCATAGGGCAGGCCGTCCGGCGTAACGCCGCAGGGCAGGGTGATGGTGGGCACGCCGGCCATGGAGAAAGGCGAGGTGAAGCGGTGGAGCGCGAACATGGTTTCGTTGTCCATGGCTTCCACGGCGGCGCGGGTCGGCGGTGCCGTGGGAATGGCCGGCACGGCGATCAGATCAACATCGGCCATGGCATGGGCCAGCCGCCCCGCAAATTCCGTACGGTAGCGATAGGCCCGCTGCAGCCGCTCCACCGGCAAAGCGCGGCCGGTTTCGATCGCAAGGGCCAGCGGCTCTGAATAGGTCTCGCGGTGTCGGGCGAAATTCTCCGCATGCACCAGCGCCACATGCGCCGTGCAGATATCGTACCAGCGGTCGACCAGTTCGGGTTCGGGGGCCAGCGAAAAATCGGAAATGCGCGCGCCAAGCCCAGCATAAATGCCAAGGGCATTCTCGATGGCGTCGAGCAGGCCGGCCTCAACCCCCTGCGCCAGCCACTGCCGCGGAACCCCGATCCTGAGCCTCGAAACCGGTTGGCTGAGCTGTGCCACATAATCGGGAACGGGGGCGACCAGGGTGGTCGGGTCTGCCGGATCGGCGCCGGCGACGACACCCAGCATGATGGCGACGTCCTCGGCAGAACGCGCGATGACCCCCACGTGATCGAGCAGGCCCGCCAGTTCGAAAGCGCCATGGCGGCTGATGCGGCCCCAGCTCGGCTTGAGGCCGGTGACGCCGTTGACGGCGCTGGGCATGCGGATGGAGCCGCCGGTGTCGGAGGCCATGGACGCATAACCTAGGCCCGCTGCCATCGAGACGCCGCTACCGCCCGACGAAGCGCCACCCCAGTGCTCAAGGCTCCAGGGATTGAGCGGCTCGTTGAAGGGCGGCACATATTTTCCGAATACGCCTTCGGCGAGGTTCACCTTGCCCACGATCACCGCACCAGCCGCCTGCAGTCGGTCGATGATGGTGGCATTGGTGGCGGCGCGGTGGTCGATGCGACTGGGCATGCCGGCAGTGGTCGGGACACCGGCAATGTCGAACATGTCCTTGACGTTGACGGGTACGCCATGGAGCGGGCCGAGCAAAAGCCCCTCGGCGCGTGCTGCATCCGCCCGGTCGGCCGCAGCCAAAGCCGCCTCGGGCATAAGGGTAATGAAGGCATTGGTGCGCTCGGCCAATGCCGCGGCACGCGCGAGAATATGCTCGGCCAGGGCCCGGGCGGTGAGTTCACCCACCCGCAGGCGCTGCGCGATTTCGGCGAGGGACTGATAGTGGAGCGGCGTCATGGCAATTCGGCATAGTGGTGGACGGAGGCCTTGATCTTGGTATGGGCCAGAACTGAGGCTTCGCTGAGATCGGCGCCCATGCCGGAATTTTTCCAGCCGCCGAAGGGCAGGGCAACGTCGAGCGCATTATGCACATTGACCCAGATCGAGCCGGCCTCGAGCTTGCGCGTCATATGATGCACCCGGCCAAGATCATTGGTCCAGATGCTGGCGCCGAGGCCGAATTCCGAACCATTGGCCAAGGCGAGCGCCTCGGCATCGCTGTCGAAACTGGCGGCGACGAGGACGGGCCCGAAGATTTCCTCGCGCACCGGGGTCATGTCGGGGCGCACATCCGTCAAGACGGTGGGCGGCACATAGCTGCCCGGTCCCTCGATCGGCGTGCCGCCAACCACGACCCGGGCGCCTTCTGCAGTGCCGGCGTTGATAAGGTCATGAATGCGGCGTTGCTGGGCTCGCGTGACGACCGGCCCCATCTGTGTCGCCGGGTCGAGCGGGGAGCCGATGACGATGTTTCGCGCGATCTCGGCCACGCCCTCGATGACCTGATCGTAGAGAGATCGGTGCACATAGAGGCGCGAGCCGGCGCAGCAATTCTGTCCGTGATTGGAAAAGATGGCCCAGGCGGCGGCGGGAATGGCGCGTTCCAGCGGCGCATCCTTGAACAGGATCACCGGAGATTTGCCGCCCAGTTCGAGACTGCAGCGCTTGAAGGCGCCAGCGGCATCGACGGCGATCTGCCGGCCGACGGGGGTGGAGCCGGTGAAGGTCACCATGTTGACATCCGGGTGGCGCACCAGCGCGATGCCGGTCTCGGCGCCGCTGCCGGTGACGATATTGATGACACCCTCGGGAATGCCGGCCTCAAGCGCCAGTTCGGCAAAGCGCAGGGCGCTGAGCGGGGTCTGCGGCGCGGGCTTCAGCACTATGGTGCAACCGGCTGCCAGCGCTGGCGCGATTTTCCAGACCGCGATGCCGAGGGCGACATTCCAGGGCACGATGGCGCCGACGACACCGATGGGTTCACGGAAGGTGAAGCCCGCCATTTCTCCGTCGGGAATGTAGGGAATGGAGAGGCGCGCCGTCTGGCCTTCGAGCTTGGTGGCCCAGCCGGCCATGTAGCGCAGGAAATGTACCGAATAGCCGACATCGACGCCGCGCGTATTGGCCAGCAGGCGCCCGGAACACAGGGTCTCGATTTCGGCGATCTCGGTTTCATACCGTTCGAGCAGGTCGGCGAGCCGCAGCATGGCCAGTTCGCGCTCATTGGGGCGCATGCGGCCCCAGGCTCCGTTGAGAGCGGCGCGGGCCGCGCGCACGGCGGCATCGACATCCTCTGCCGAGGCATCAGCAGCGCGAGCGAAGGACTGGCCCGTGGTCGGGTCGCTAAGGTCGTAGCTGGCTGCGGCGGCATGAGCCTTGCCGCCAATATGCATGGGGTGCGACCGGTCGAGATAGGCCTGCGCCGCCGTTCCGAGAGCCGAAAGATCGTTTTCCAAGCGGGGCATGCAAACCTCCTCCAAGTGATAGTTCGAGGAGTGTGCCGCGGCCCCGTCCGATGCGACAGGCGACGGCGGCAGCCTGTAGCCCGCCAGCGCAAAATTGTGGTGCCTCAACGCCCTGGGCTGCGCATCATCTCGGAGGGCAGGGCCCCGAAACTGGCGCGGAAGTCGCGGGCAAACTTGCTGAGATGATAAAAGCCATAGGTGGTGGCGATATCGGTGACGGTGCGCGAGGTCTCGGCCGCCTTGAGAATTTCCGCCCGCGCCGCCTCCAGCCGCATGGTCTTGTGCAGGCCCAGTGGGGTAGTGTCGCGGAACCGCCGGAAGCCGGCATGAAGCGAACGCCGGCTGACACCGGCGACGTGGACCAGATCGTCGATGCCGATATCATCGGTCAGATGGGCGCGCATGAATTCCTCGGCGCGGCGGATATAGTAGGGAATGGCGGAGCGCTGGTCATCGCCGAAGCGGTCCGACAGGCTGTTGGGCAGCGACAGGATCAGCGACACCAGCGCCATCTGGAACGAGCGCTGGACCATGGGCTGTTTCAAAAGCCCGTCGCCCATGTCGAGCGCCTGGCAGATCGAGCCCAGCGTGCTGAGAAAAAGGCGTGGAGCCGGGCCGCTATTGACCGCGTCGAGATCAAAATGCAGCGCATCGGGACAGCTGTTCTGCAACTCGGCACTGGCGGCGTGAAGCAGCACGGACATGGGGATTTGCAGGGTCAGCTGCTGGTAATCCGCCGACATCGACGACATCAGCGGCTTGCGTGGCTCCGCCAAGTAGATCATTCCGGGCCGGATCTGCGTCGTGGCCTTACCCTGGGACATTTCGGCACTGCCCGACAGCGGTATCTTGACCAGCAAATTGCTTTCGAGCTTGGGCGCCAACACGTCGACGCCGGATGCATCTGACTTGTAGGCGATGAAGTGCAGGTTCAGCTTGTGCAGCTTGGCGCTGTTGTGAACGAGGTGCAGCTTGCGGCCACGACCGCGCAGGGAAAGGTCGTGCGGGGCGATGAGATTGGTCAGGTAGGTGCGGGCCTCATCCAGCGAACAGGCCTTCACCGGCGATTGCGTGGTGAAGGGGGAGCTGGCAAAGGCGCTGAAAAGGACGGGCGTTGCCGCCTGTGAATTCAGGTTGACGGCTATGGTCATCGAGCGGCCTCCAATTCCAATCAGGGGGCGCCCGGCGGACGATCCGCCGGGCGAAGGCGTCAGTCCACCAGGGGGATATTGTCGAGAGAATAGGGACGCTCGAGCGGAGCCACCCAGGTGTCGATATTGTCCGAGGTGAACAGCGTCGACTTGACCGTCAGGTCGGGATGCTCGCCAGTGGGATTGTCGATGGCGTTCTTCATCGCCAGGGCCACGGCCCAGCCGGTGGCATAGCTGTCGGGGTCCCAGGTGCCGGTGATGCGGCCATCGCGAACGGCCTGGATGGCGTCGTCGTCACCATTGATGCCGAAGATCATCACGCCTTCCTTGGACTGGCCGCCATAGATCGGCTTGCCGGAAGAGGCCAGCGCGGCGGAGATTCCCAGGGCGCTCTGGTCGTTATAGGCCCAGAACACCTGCGCATCGGGGAAGCGGAGGATTTCGTCGGCGGCCAGGGTCGAGGCGTTGGCAGCGGAGTCCTTGGTGTTGTCGACCTGGTCGATGATTTCGAGACCGGCGGCCTTTGCCGCGTTGGTAAAGCAGGTGACGTTGTTCTGGATGGACGGGACCGGAGGGCCACCCATGACGATGACCTTGGCCGCCGGGGCGCGCTCGGCGATCCAGGCGGCCTGCTGGTCGTAGGCGCCACCTTCGGTGCAGAGATTGGCGGCCCACCAGACCGAGCTGGTCACGCCTTCGCCGCTCGAATTGACGCCGATCACCGGAACGCCCTGGGCATTGGCGCGCGAATAAGCGCCGGCCACGGCGTTCGGGTCGAGCGACCAGGAGGCGAATGCCTTGACGCCAAGGGTGAGCAGGGTGTCGACATGGGAAACCTGGCGGTCGGCCGAGAGGTTGGCATCGAGCAGGCGCCACTGCCAGCCCAGATCGGCGGCAGCCTTCTCCATGGCCGCATTGATCACCTGCTGGCCCGGTTGGGCCGCGATGGGCGAGATGTAACCGATGGTGATGTTGTCCTGGGCGAAGCTCGCCGGGGCGGACAAGGTCGCCATCAATGCCGCCGCAGCGGCCAACACGATAGAACGTTTCATTGCAGTTCCCTTCCTTGGGTAGTCTGTTTTAGGCCCTTTCCCTCAGGGCCATCGGGTCCACACCCCTCGTGGACGCACCTTCCGCCGGGGTCAGCTTCCAGTGCTTTGCCTTTTGCGGCGCAGCAGCTGGCGCATCCCGCCCAGCCACACCGCGAAAATGAGAATTCCGCCGCTCACCATGCCCTGCCAGAACGAGGATACGCCGCTGAGCGTCAGCCCGTTCTGGATCACGCCCAAGAACAACACGCCGATCATGGTGCCGAAGACGCCACCCTCGCCGCCGGTAAAGGCCGTGCCGCCGATAAGCACAGCGGCCAGCACGGTCATCAGCAAGGTCGGATCGATCTCGGCCGAGGCCGAGGTCAGCCGGCCCACCTGGACAACGCTGCCCAGGCCGGCCGCGAGGCCGGCGATGACGAAGACGAAGAACATGACGCGCTTGACGTCGATGCCGTTGAGGCGTGCCGCTTCCATATTGGCGCCAATGGCATAGAGCGAGCGGCCGAACGTGGTGTAGCGCAGTACGCCGCCGGCGATGAGCAGCAACGCCACGTCGAAGATGAGGATCATCGGCACCGCGCCGATATTGCCGTTGACGAAGGCATTGATCGGGGCAAATCCGGGGGCCGAGAAGACGCTGACGCTGACGCCGTCATTGATGATCAGCGCAAAGCTCTGGAACATGGACAGCGCGCCCAGCGTCACCACGAAGAAGGATATCTTGAAATAGCTGATCAGCGTGCCGTTGATGGCGCCGAGAAAGGCGCCGAACAGGATTGCCGCCGCCACCGCGACCGGGGTCGCCAGTCCGGCCGCCAGCAACAGGCCGAAGATCATGGCGCTTGCAGCGGTGGCGCTGGCTACCGACAGGTCGATGCCACCGGCGATGACCACATAAGTCGCGCCCAGCGCCAGGATAAACACCACGCTGTTGGATTTGACGATGTTCATCAGGTTCGGCCAGGTCAGGAAGACCGGCTGGGTGACGGCGAGAAAGGCGGCGACCAGCAAAAGGCTGACCAGCGCGCCGGTGTAGCGGTTCTGCAGGATGCGGCCGACGAGTGAGGGCGTCGCCGTGTAGCGGCCGTGGCCGTCTGCCTTGGCAATCGATTGTGCGGTCATGCTGACGCTCCGATGTGCTGAGAGGGGTGATGGTGCCGGTCGGCGCCGGCAACGGCGACATGGGCGATGGCTTCCTCGTCCGCCGAGGCGCGGTCGAAAATCGTTTCGAGACTGCCCTCGAAAAATACGGCGATCCGGTCGGCGATGCCGAGCAGCTCAGGCAGTTCGGAGGAAATAACGATGACGGCGGCGCCGGCCTCGGCGGCATCCTGCAGCATGCGGTAGATTTCGCTCTTGGCGCCGACATCGATGCCACGGGTGGGTTCGCTCAGCACCAGGACGTCAGGGCGACGCACGAAGGTGCGGCCCAGAATGACCTTCTGCTGATTGCCGCCTGAAAGCGTGCCGATGGCGGGGGCGGACGACCCGGTGGCGACCCGATATGTCTTGATGGCCGCGTCGACCTGCGCCTGTTCGCCCCGCAGGTTGAGCAGGCCGCCGGCGCGGCCGATACGGTCGAACCAGGCCAGCGAGAAGTTTTCGAGAATGCTGCGGACCAGCAAAAGGGCCGAAGCCTTGCGATCATCGGGCACGAAGCCGATGCCGGCGCGGATGGCCCGGCGCGGATCGCCGAGACCCACGCTGCGCCCGGCGACATGGACCGTGCCCGTGGCGGGAATGGCGCCGCCAAGGGCTAGACCGAACTCGGCCTTGCCGGAGCCAACAAGGCCGGCAACGCCAAGGATTTCGCCCCGGCGGACGCTGAGGCTGGTGGGGCGCAGCGATCCCTGTGGCGTGGCCAGGTCGGCAATTTCTATGACTGTATCGCCCGCCGCGATAGCGCGCTTGCCGTAAAAATCCTGGATTTCTCGGCCGACCATCAGCCGGACAAGCTGGTCTTCGTCGGTTTCCGGCAGCGGCACGCTGGCAACGAACAGTCCGTCGCGCAGTACGGTGGCGACCGAGGCGGCGCTATAAATTTCGGGCATGCGATGGGTGATCATCACCACGGCCATGCCGGCGTCGCGTTCCTTGCGCACCAGCTCGAGCAGGCGCGCCGTGGCCGCCTCGGAAAGCGAGCTCGTGGCCTCGTCGAGGATGAGTACGCGGGCATTGGACGAGAGCGCGCGGGCGATCTCGATCTCCTGGCGGATTTCGACGCTGAGATCGCTGACCTTGGCGCGAGGCGAGACATGCACATCCAGCCGTTGCAGCGCTGTCTCTGCGTCCCGCTCCAGTTGCGGCCAGTCGACGAGACCGATGCGGTTGCGGGGCAGGCGGCCGAGGAAAATGTTCTCGGCGACGGTCAGGGTCGGCGCCAGGGTCAGCTCCTGGCTGATGATGACGATGCCCATGGCGATGGCGGCGGCCGGGGAGGCGATGACCTGCTCGCGGCCATCCACGAAGATGCGACCGCCATCCGGCTGGATCATGCCCGACATCACCTTGGCCAAGGTGGACTTGCCCGAGCCGTTCTCACCGGTCAGAGCATGGACCTCGCCGGCCCGCACCACGAAATCGACGCCTTGCAGCGCCTTCACGCCCGGATAGGTCTTGGAAATGCCTTCGAGGCGCAGGATGGGTTCGGCGGCTTGGCTCATGCGGCTTGCCCCTGAATTGTCGCGGCGGCCTTTTCCGCGATCATGATGGTGGGGGCATTGGTATTGCCCGAAATCAGGGTCGGCATGATGGAGGCATCCACCACGCGCAGCCCCTCGACGCCGCGGACACGCAGCTGCGGATCGACAACGGCCATGGCGTCGGTGCCCATCTTGCAGGTGCCGACCTGGTGGGACACGCAGCCGCCGTTCTGGACCAGGTAGTCCTCGATTTCCTGGTCGGTCGCGGTCGCCGAGCCGGGCAGGTGCTCTTCGATGACAAAATCGGCCAGCGGCTTGCTGGCGGCCATGCGGCGGGCGAGCTTGAGGCCTTCGACGGCGATGCGGCGATCGCGCTCGTCCGAGAAATAGTTCGGCTCGAGTCGCGGCTGGGCATGCGCATCGGCGGAGCTGAGCGTGATCTGGCCGCGACTATTGGGCCGAACCGGGCAGAGGAAATTGGCAAAACCGGAAAACTTGAACAACCCGTCCTCGTAATAGCCGCCGCTGAACGTCTGAAACAGGAACTGCAGATCCGGCGTGGCGCTGTCGGGCAATACGCGCGCAAAGAGCGCGGCCTGGCCGGCCGGCACCGAGAGCGGGCCGCGGCGCATCAGCAGCCATTGCAGGCCGACCTGCAACTGCCGGAAGCGGCTCATCATCACATCGTTCATGGTGATGGCACGATTGCACTTCCAGGTGATTTGCCCGCCATAATGATCCTGCAGGTTCTGCCCCACGCCGGGGAGATCGAGGACCGGTGCAATGCCGTGCTGCGCCAGGTGCCCGGCATTGCCAATGCCCGAGAGCATGAGCAGGTGCGGAGACTTGACCGAGCCGGCCGAGAGAATGACTTCGCGGTTGGCCTTTGCCGTGACCATGCGGCCCTCGTGGCGGAATTGCACTCCGGTGGCCTTCTGGCGCTCGAGCAGCACCTTTTCGGTCATGGCGCGGGTGAGGACGGTGAGGTTGGGGCGGCGCATGGCCGGGCGCAGATAGGCCGTGGCCGCGGATTCGCGCCGACCGTTGCGCACCGTGGCTTGGAAATAGCCGGCGCCTTCCTGACGCGCACCGTTGAAATCATCATTGCGCGGAATGCCCTGGCTTTGTGCCGAACCAATGAAGGCGTCGCAGAGGGGATTGCGCTCGCGCAGATTGGTAACCCGTAGGGGGCCATCGGCACCGTGATAGGCGTCGGCGCCGTTTTCCTGGTTTTCCGCTTTCTTGAAGAAGGGCAGCACGTCCTGATAGGACCAGCCGACATTGCCGAGCTGGCGCCAGTGATCGTAGTCCTCGGCCTGGCCGCGAATGTAGATGAGGCCATTGATCGAGGAGGAGCCGCCCAAGACCTTGCCGCGCGGCCAGTAGATCGTGCGCCCGCCCAGGGCAGGATTGGCTTCGGTCTGGAATTTCCAGTTCACGCGCTCGTCGACGATCGTCTTGCCATAGCCTATGGGGATGTGGATCCAGAAGCTGTCGTCCTTGCCGCCCGCTTCGAGCAAAAGCACACTGTTGCGGCCGCTTTCGCTCAGCCGGTTGGCAAGGACGCAGCCGGCCGATCCGGCGCCGACGATGATATAGTCAAAGCTCTGACCGTCTTGCACGGTTCTGTCTCCACTTTTGGAACACCGGCCGGGGCAGGCCAGCATTCCCCCTCTCATTCCTGCCGCCGGTTCGCCGCCGGCAGGTCGTCGGGCGCCCTCACGCCCAACTCAGCTTAGTGTCGGGGTTTTGCGCCCCAATATCCCCTCAGTGCAGCCGGCCCCTTCGCCGGCGGCATTCAGAGGCTCTGCCGGCGGATCATGTCCGCGGCCTTTTCCGCGATCATGATCGTCGGTGCATTGGTATTGCCCGAGACCAGTGTGGGCATGATCGAGGCATCGACGACGCGCAGGTTCTGCACGCCGCGCACCTTCAGCGTTTCGTCGACCACGGCCATGGCGTCCTGGCCCATTTTGCAGGTGCCGACCTGGTGGGCGATGGAGAGCCCCGTCTCGCGGGCATAGGCCAAAAGCTCGTCATCGCTCTGCACTTGCGGGCCAGGCGAGTATTCGGCCACGATGTGGGAGCGGATCGCCGCCTTTTCCGCCACCTTGCGGGAAATCCTCATCGCATCGACGAGGATACGCCGATCCGCTTCGGCCGCCAGATAGTTGGGCTGCATGGAAGGGCTGTCCTTGGCGCTGGCCGAGCGCAGCTTCAGCGTGCCGCGGCTTTCCGGACGCACCGGGCAGACGACATTGGCAAAGCCCGAAAACTTGTGCAGGCCGGCGTCGTATTCGTCGTGGCTGAAGGTCTGGAACAGGAACTGGATATCGGGTGTCGTCGCCTGCGGGCCCGACTTGACGAAGGCGCCGACCTGCGCGGCCGAAATGGTCAGCGGCCCCTTGCGGAACAACAGATATTCGAGCCCCGCCTTCACCTGCCGCACCGGGCTGGTCATGATGTCGTTGACCGTCAGCGGCAGCCGGCTTTTATAGGTGATGATGGCGCCGTAATGGTCCTGCAGGTTCTCGCCCACGCCCGCCACGTCGGCGACGACCGGAATGCCGAATTCAGCGAGATGAGCGGCAGGGCCGACGCCCGAAAGCATCAGCAATTGCGGCGAGGCAATCGAGCCTGCCGAGAGGATGACCTCGCGGCGCGCCCGCACGATCACGCTGCGGCCACCCTGTTCGTACTGGACGCCGACCGCCTTGGTACCCTCGAAGATGATCTTTTCCGCCGCGGCCTTGGTGACGACGCGCAAATTCGGACGCTTTGACGCCGGATGCAGATAGGCGACGGCAGCCGAGCAGCGCCGGGCATTGCGCGTTGTGATCTGGTAGTAGCCAATGCCTTCCTGATTGGCGCCGTTGAAATCGTCATTGCGCGGAATGCCGGCTTCTACAGCGCTATCGATGAAAGCGTCGCAGAGCGGGTTGCGCTCCCTGAGGTTCGACACGGCCAATGGGCCGTCGTCCCCGTGAAATTCGTCGGCGCCGTTTTCCTGGTTTTCCGCCTTCTTGAAATAGGGCAGCACGTCTTCATAGGACCAGCCGGCATTGCCCAATTGACGCCAGTGGTCGTAATCGCCGGCCTGGCCCCGCACATAGAGCAGGCCATTGATCGATGAGGAGCCGCCGAGAACCTTGCCCCGCGCCCAATACATCGGGCGGTCCGCGATTTCGGCGCCCTTTTCGGTCTCGTAGCGCCAGTTGAGCGAAGGATCGACGATAGTCTTGCCATAGCCGATGGGCACATGGATCCAGGGGTTCCAGTCGCGCCCGCCCGCCTCGAGCAGGGTGACGGAGGTCGCGCCATCTTCGGAGAGTCGCGCGGCGAGCGTGCAGCCAGCGGAGCCGCCGCCCACGATCACATAATCGGTTTCAAAGCTGGTTGTGGTCACGTTCAATATCCGCCCGGTCTCAATAGTCGCCTGCCAGGCGCATCACCACGGCCTTGGGTTCGGTAAAGGCGTTGATCGCCTCGGTGCCGAACTCGCGGCCGAGCCCCGACATCTTGGTGCCACCAAACGGCACGGCGAGATCGAGGATATTGTGGGTGTTGAACCAGACGGTGCCGGCATCAATCTCCTCGGCCAGCAGGTGCGCGTGGTCGAGATTGCGCGTCCAAATGCTGGCGCCTAGGCCGTAGGGTGTATCGTTGGCAATCGCCTTGATCTCGCTACGAGCGCTGAACGGAATGGCGCAGACCACAGGCCCGAAGATCTCCTCGCGGATCACCTGCATGTCCGGACGCACATCGGCCAGCACGGTCGGCTCGAAGAACCAGCCATCGCGATCGGGACGATTGCCGCCGGCAACGACGCGAGCACCCTCTGAACGGCCGCTCTGCACAAGGCCGGAAATGCGTTCGAGCTGGCGCGAGGAGACGATGGGCCCCAATTGCGTGCCTTCTTCGTGGCCGGGGCCGAGGCGCAGTCCACGGGCGATCTCGGCAACGCCTGCCACCACTTCCTCATAGACCGGCTCCTCGATCAAGAGGCGCGAGCCGGCGGTGCAGACCTGTCCCGAATTGCCGAAAATGGCATTGGCGGCGCCGGGGATGGCGCGGCTGAGATCGGCATCGGCAAGAATTATGGTCGGCGACTTGCCGCCAAGTTCCAGGGTGACGCGCTTCATGGTCTTGGCCGACGCGGCGAGGATGCGCTGGCCGGTGGCGGTCGAGCCGGTAAAGGCGATCTTGCGCACCAGCGGATGATCGACCAGTGCCGCGCCGGCATCGTGGCCATATCCGGTGACGATGTTGACGGCACCCTTGGGGAAGCCGACCTCATGGATCAACTCGGCGAGCCGCAGCGTCGTCAGCGAGGTTTCCTCGGACGGCTTGAGCACCACTGTGCAGCCAAAGGCGATGGCGGGGGCGATCTTCTGGATCGCCTGGCCCAGCGGGAAGTTCCAGGGGGTGATCCCGCCCACCACGCCCACCGGCTTGCGCTCGGTATAGGCGCGATAGATGCCGCCATCGTCGAAGAAGGGCGAGAGGGTGATGTATTCGCCGGCGGTCTTGGAGGCCCAGCCACCGAAATAACGCAGAGCGTCGATGGTGAAGGCAAGGTCCACATAGCGTGATGTCGCGTAGGGCTTGCCGTTATCGTAGGTTTCGAGGCGCGCCAGTTCGTCGGCATGCTCCTCGACCACGAGGGCCAGTTTTTCGAGCAGACGCCCGCGATCCAGTGGGCGCATACGTCGCCAGGCGGTGCTTTCGAAACAGGCATGCGCCGCTTCCACCGCGCGGTTGACGTCCTCGACGGACGCCGCAGCGAGTTCGGCAATCTGGTTTTCCGTGGCCGGATTGAAGACCGGGATGGTCTTGCCCGAGCTGGCTTTGACCCACTCGCCGTTGATGTAGAGATCGGTGCGGGGCAGGCTCGGAGCCTGGTTCATTGCATTCACGTCTGTGTCCCTCCGGTCTTCCCGGCGGCGTGGCGACGCTTTTCCCTCACGTCGTCATGCAGATGCCAGAAAACTCCTTTAAGCCTGAATGATCCCCAGATTGGGCGTGACTTCCAATACAATTGTATGCTCCTTTTGATGCCGGAACGGTATCGGACAGCATGAATCTACGTCAAATCAGGTATTTCGTGGCGGTCGCGCAGACCGAGAATTTCCGCCGCGCCTCACAGCTCCTTCACGTGGCGCAACCGGCGCTCAGCCGGCAGATGACAGCGCTTGAAGAAGAGCTTGGCGTCGAGCTTTTCATCCGCCTGCCGCGCGGCGTGCGGCTCTCAAACGCTGGGCAAGTGATGCTGCAGCGCTGTCAAACTCTGCTCGACAATCTCGACGGCATTATCGAGGAGGTACGCGGCGTTGGTCGGGGGCTGGCCGGTCATCTCAAGCTTGGCTTTATCGAAGTTGCAGCGCTTTCCGAAATCATGCCTGCTTCCATGCGCACCTTCGGCGAAAAGGTGCCGGATGTGCAGCTCGAACTGCACTCCATGGCCAGCCTGACCCAGATCGAGGAGATCCGCGCGCGGCGGCTTGATGGCGGCTTTCTCTACAACCCGCCCAGGGGCGACGCCGACGTGGTCTCGATCCGGCTCGAGCGCCATCCGGTGTTTCTGGCCGTCCCCAATGTCTCGCCGCTATCGCAACGCCAGTCGGTGAGTCTTGGCGAGCTCGAACGGGAGAAATTCATCTGGTTTCACCGTGCCGCCAGCCCGCAATATCACGACCAGCTGGCCGAGGCGATCCGTGCGGCGGGTGTCAAATACAATGTCATCCACCATTCCGAGAGCGAAGCGGTGATGCTGGCTCTTGTCCGCATGGGACTGGGCATTGCCTTTGTCAATGCGCGGCAGGCGCGGCGCCGTCCAGATGGGGTAATGCTTATTCCGGTTGAGGACTTGCCGGTGCTCATCGACCTGCATTTCGCCTGGCGGGTTGACGAGATTTCGCCCGCCTTGCGCCGCCTAATCGCGCTGCTTGAGACACTTGCGGAACTGCCGGAGCCGGGCGGTCCCGCTTAGCCCGGAACGGCAAGGTCGAGGCTGCGCTAGTGAGCTAGTCCGATTGTTCCGCGCCATGGTCTAGGTGACGCTACCAGTCACTAACGTGGTGAACCATGCCCGCGAACCGGAACGGGAAGCGGCGGCCATATGAGGACATATATGCCGTCGCCCCGGTCAGTCTGACCTATCAACGCTATTCGACCCGGCCCGCCCAGTGGTGGATCGGCGCGGTGCTGCGCAATCTGGCTTCGGCCTCGGGCATCCCGCATACCGCATTCGATGGTCTTAGCATTGCCAGCTTCACGCTCGGTCCTGATCCGGCCATCGCCATGACGCAGCATTTCGGCATGACGACCCGTTGGATCGACAGCATGGCCATGGGCGGCGCGTCGGGGGTTGCCGCCATCCGGCGCGCCGCGCGGGCGCTGGAGGCAGGGGATGTCGATATCGTTGCCTGCATCGGCGCTGATACCAATTACACCGATACCTTCCGCGAACTGCTCGCCGGCTTTTCCCGCTTTTCCCAGGATGCGGTCTATCCGCATGGGGCAGGGGGCGCCAATGCGAGCTTCGCGCATCTGACCAATGCCTATATGGACCGCTTCGGGGTCACGCGCGAGGATTTCGGCCGCATCTGCGTGTCCCAGCGCCAGAATGCCTTGCGCAATCCGCGCGCCATCATGAAAAAGCCGCTGACGCTTGACGGCTACCTTTCGGCTCGGCCCATCGTCGATCCGCTCGGCCTTTTCGATTGCGTCATGCCGGTGGCGGGGGCCGAGGCGTTTCTGCTGATGCGCGGCGACACCATGCGCCACCATGGCCTTACCGGAGCGCGCCTGCTCTCGAGCATCGAGCGGCACAATGCCTTTCCCGACGACCCCGTGCAGTATCGCGGCGGCTGGGCGCTGGATGTCGAAGAACTCTACGGAATGGCGGGCGTCGGACCATCCGACATCGACGTGCTGCAGACTTACGACGATTACCCGGTGATCGTGATGATGCAATTCGAGGATCTGGGCTTCTGCGCCAAGGGCGAAGGCGCCGCCTTCGTGGCCGGCAACGACCTCACCATCGGCGGCAGCTTCCCTCACAATACGACAGGCGGACAGCTCTCCGCCGGCCAGGCCGGCGCCGCAGGTGGGCACCTGGGCATTGTCGAAACCATACGCCAGGTCACCGGCACGGCCGCAACCACGCAGGTTGAAGGCGCGCGGCTGGGCATGGCGTCGGGTTTCGGCATGATCAACTATGATCGGGGCCTCGCCTCTGGCGCCGTCATCTTTGCGGGGGACGACGTATGAGCATGCAACGCCCGCGCCCGCCGCGGAAAAATCCGCTGGCCCGCACTACGGCGCCCTTGCTGCCACCGGCAACGCGCAGCCGGGCAGCCCAAGGCCTCACCCGCGCCGCTGCGCGTGGTGAGTTCGCATTGCATACCTGCACAGGGTGCGGAACGGTCAGCTACCCGGCGCGCGAAGCCTGCCCGAAATGTCTATCCGATCTCGTGGTTGCTCCGGTCGCTCGCGGCGGCACGGTGCTGTCCATCACCACTATCGAGATCAGCGGTGAACCCTATTTCCGCCGCCTCCCTCCGGCCCGCCAGGCGCTTATCGCGCTTGACTGCGGACCGACTATCGTCGCCGAAGCGCGGCGCGACTGCGTGGCCGGTATGCGCATTCGCGCCTCCCTGCAATTGGATAAGGCGGGCCAGCCCGTGATCTATGCCCGTCCCGAAAATGGCGATCCCGACAGCGACACCGATCCGCATTGGCGCGAACTGGTCGCCGATCCGCTGCACCGGCGCTGCCTCATCACCGATGGCCGCAATCCGGTGACCTTGCCTCTGGCCAAGGCATTGCTGGGCGCCGGGGCAGCCAAGGTGGTGGTCGGCATTTCCGAGCGCTGGAAGCCCTTTGCCGATGCCGGCAAGCTCGAGGCGCTGGGGGCGGTGGAACTGGTCGATCTCGACCTGGCCGACGAGCGCTCGGTGGCGGGGCTGGCGTCCGACTATGCGGCCAAGACCGATATCCTCGTACACAACGCTTTGCATCTGCGGCCCGGCAGCCTGTTTTCGGGTGGCGAAGTGCTCAAGGCGCGAGACGCTATGGAAGTGAGCTATTTCGGCGCGCTGCGGCTGGCGCAGTATTTCGGCCCGGTCATGCGCTCGCGCGGCGCCGATGGCGACAACAGCGCCGCGGCCTGGGTCAATGTGCTCTCGATCTTCGCGCATCTGAGCTGGCCCGGTTATGCCGCCTATGCGGCGACGCAGGCGGCAAGCCTTTCCTTCTCGCAGGCCTTGCGTGCCGAAATGCGCGGCAGCGGCGTGCGGGTGCTGGATGTGTTTTCGGGTCCCATGGAAATCGACTGGCTGGAGCATCTGCCACCGCCAAAGGTTCAACCCGCCGCCGTCGCCCACGAAATCGTCGCGGCGCTCAAGGGCGGCGAGGAAGAGCGCTGGGTCGGCGAGGTGGCCAAGGACTTCCGGGACCGTTTCAGCGCCAATCCCAAGGAAATAGAACGCGACCTCTGGCGGCAATGAGCATGAGCGAAAATCAATCCCTATTGGCCCAAATGGCCATGGCTTTAGCCGGCGGCAGCATGCGCGTCGTCGATCTCAGCCAGACGCTGGAGCCGGGTGCGCCGACCATCGTCATGCCGCCGGAGCTGGGCCAGTCCTGGCCGGTGCGCATCGAGCCGATCTCGCGATATGACGAGAATGGCCCGGCCTGGTACTGGAACAATATCAGCTTCGGCGAGCATACCGGCACGCATCTCGACGCCCCAATCCACTGGATCACCGGGCGTTACCTGCCGCAGAACACCGTCGATACCATGCCGGCCAGCCTCATGGTGGCGCCGGCTTGCGTCATCAACTGCTCCGCCGAAAGCGCCGCCGATGCCGATTTTCTGGTGACAGTGCCCTTTGTCGAGGCCTGGGAGGCGCGACATGGGCGCATTGCGGCCGGGAGCTGGGTGCTGTTGCGCACCGACTGGTCGCTGAAGCGCGGCGCTGCCTATGCCAATCTCGATGAGACTGGTGCACACACGCCGGGTCCGGACGCTGAACTGATGCGCTGGCTGGTCGAGGAGCGCGACGTGCTCGGCGTCGGCACCGAGACCATCGGCACCGATGCGGGGCAGGGCGGTCATCTCGATCCGCCCTATCCGGCCCACCATTATCTGCACGGTGCCGGCAAATTTGGCCTGCAATGCCTGGCGCGTCTCGATGAACTGCCGCCCACGGGCGCCCTGATTATCGCGGCCCCACTCAAAATTCTTGGCGGCTCGGGCAGCCCGCTGCGCGTCATCGCGCTGGTCGAGGTCTGACCATGGCAGAGCTGCTGACCCCGGAAGAAAACGCCGCCCTAGGTGAAACCTATCTCTTGGCCGGCACGGTCTTTGGCCTGCTCGAGGCCCAGGCCGCGCGCTACCCGCAAAATGACTTGTTCGTCCTGCCGGCAAAGGTACAGGCGCTTTGGCAGGAAGCGGCGGCGAGCCTAAGCTATGCTGATGTGCTCGCGCAGGTGCTGCGGCTCTCTCATGCCTTTGAAGCGGCAGGCTATGTCGCCGGTCAGCGCGTGGCGCTGTCGCTGGAAAACCGGCCCGCCCATTTCCTTCACTGGCTGGCGCTCAACCGGCTCGGCGTCAGCGTCGTGCCCGTCAATCCCGATCTGCGCGGCGAGGAAGTCCACTATCTCCTCAGCCACAGCGGCGCTGTCCTGCTGGTCCGGCTCCAAAGCCATGCCGAACGCCTCGACGATGTGGCCGCAGAGCTGGGCATTCCGGTGATGGCGCCGGGCGCCCAGGTCTCCGCCTCACGAGGCTCTGTCGCCGGCGGAGTGCCTGGCCTCGAACAGGAAGCAGCCCTGATATACACCTCCGGCACCACCGGCCGGCCCAAGGGCTGCATGCTGTCCAATCGCTTCTTCCTGAACTGGTCGTGGTGGTACGCAGCGCAAAGCGGGCTGATATCGCTGCGGCCCGGGCAGGAGCGGCTGATGAACCCGCTGCCGGCCTTCCACGTCAACGCCATGGGCCACAGCTTCATGGGCATGTTGGGCAGTGGCGGCGCGCAGATCATCATCGATCGTTTCCATCCCCGCGACTGGTGGGATACGGCGCGCGAAACCGGGGCCACGGCCTTCCACTATCTCGGCGTCATTCCCGCCATTCTGCTGCAGCTGCCACCCGCAGACGCGGATCGCGCCCACCAGGTGCGTTTCGCACTGGGCGGCGGCGTGCACCCTGATCACCATGCCACCTTCGAAGCCCGCTTCGGCGTGCCGCTGCTCGAAGGCTGGGCCATGACCGAAACCGGCGGCGCGGGCACGCTCTGCGCCGCCTTCGACCCGCGCAGCATCGGCGAACGCTGCATCGGCTCGCCCGATCGGTCCGGCCCGCCGCTCGCGGTGCGCCTTGTTGATGACGATGGCAACGAGGTCACTCCCAGCCAGCCCGGCGAGCTCCTGCTCCGTTCCTGCGGCGCCTCGGCACGCGAAGGCTTCTTCTCCGGCTATCTGCATGACGCTGAAGCGACCGAAAAGGCTTGGTCCGGCGGCTGGTTGCATACTGGCGACGTCATGCGACAAGACGAGAGCGGCCGGCTCTATTTCGTCGATCGCAAGAAGAACATTATCCGCCGATCCGGCGAGAATATCGCCGCCGCCGAGGTGGAAACCGTGCTTGCGGCCGTCCCTGGCGTTGCCCAGGTGGCGGTTATTGCCGCCCTCGACCCGCTGCGCGGCGAGGAAGTCCTGGCGGTGGTGGTGCCGGGCGAGGGGGAGACGGAGGCTCTGGCCGAAGCTCTCTTCGCAGCCGCCGCCGAGCGCCTCGCCTATTACAAGGTGCCAGGCCTGCTGCTGTTCGTACCGTCGCTCCCGACCACTTCGACCCAGAAGGTCCAGCGCGAAAAGCTGCGCGGCCTGGCGGAAGCGCCATTGTCCCAACCCGGATGCCTGGACTGGCGAGCGCGCAAGCAGGGCCTGCGCAGCGCCACACACTAAATCAGTCGACGCGGTCGAGCCGACCCGTCAGTGCGAGACCATTCGATGACCACGCCATTTTTTCTCTTCGCCGACGCAGCAGCTGCCCGACCCGATCAGGTCTTCCTGTCGCTGCCAGCAGCCGCCAAGCTGGATTATGCTCCGGGCGGATTTCAAATGAACTATGGCGAACTCGAAAAGGCCGTTGCGGCACAGCGCGAAGCCTATCGCCAAGCCGGGTACGGCGCGGGCCACGTCGTGGCCATTTCGCTCGATAACCGCCCCGAATTCTTCGTACATTTCCTGGCGCTCAACAGCCTCGGGGTGGGCATCCTGCCGCTCAATCCTGACCTGCGCAGCGAAGAACTGGCCTACCAGTTCTCCATCGCCGAGCCGGAACTGATGGTGGCGCTGCCGGTCTATCACCACACCGGCATCGAGGCCGGACTGCTAGCGGAACGGGTAATCGGGCCGGATGGCATCGTGCCGCCCGCCTTCAAGCCGGCGAGCCGGTTCGAAGGCCGGCCCGCCGACCCCTGCGCGTTTCTTTTCACCTCCGGCACCACCGGCAAGCCTAAATGCTGTGTGCTCTCCAACGACTATTTCGTGCGCCTGGCCCAATGGTATGTCGGTGCCGGCACTGGCGGTGCTCTGCGAGTGGGCGAGGAAGTGATCCTCACGCCCCTGCCGATGTTCCATATGAACGCGCTGGGCTGCTCGGCACTGGGCGCCATCATCCTGCAATCCACCCTCGTGCCGCTGGATCGCTTTAGCGCCTCGCGCTGGTGGCCCAGTGTCGCCGAATCCGGCGCGACGCTCATCCACTATCTCGGCGTCATGCCTGCCATTCTCCTCAAGCTCCCGGCCTCAGAGCATGATCGCAATCATCGGGTGAGGATCGCCTTCGGTGCCGGCGTTGACCCGCTGCATCAGGAAACCTTCGAGCGCCGCTTCGGCATCGCGCTGACCGAAGCCTGGGCCATGACCGAAACAGGCGGCGGCGCCACGACCTCGACGGCCGGGGGTGACCGCCATGTGGCGCAGCGCTGCATCGGCTATCCGCATTCGGAAATGGACTACCGTATCGTCGATGAACAGGGCGCTGATATCAGCGAGGGCGAGCCGGGTGAACTGGTGGTCCGCGCCACCGGTGATGATCCGCGTCGTGGCTTTTTCACCGAATATCTCAAGGATCCGGTGGCAACGGCCGAGGCCTGGATCGGTGGCTGGTTCCATACCGGCGACGTCGTCCGTCGCGGTGCCGATGGCGCCCTATTTTTCGTCGATCGCAAGAAGAACATCGTCCGCCGCTCGGGCGAGAACATTGCCGTGGTCGAGGTCGAGGGCGTCTTGCAGAATCTCGATGTCGTCGCCGGCGTCGCCGTGGCGCCCGTGCCAGACGAATTGCGCGGCGAGGAAGTGATGGCGCTCGTCATCCTCGGGCCCGGCCAGCAGGATCGAGATCCCAATGAGGTGGCGCGCAGCATTGCCCAGGCCTCCGCCGCGCGGCTCGCTTATCACAAGGTGCCGGGCTATGTGGCGTTTGTGGACACCCTGCCGACCACGGCCACCCAGAAACTGCAGCGCGGCGAGATCAAAAGGATCGCGCAGACCCTCGTGTCCGATGCATGCACCATCGACTTGCGAGACTTTAAGGGCGACCTGCGCCGGCTTGAAAGCGCGGCCAAGAGCGCCTGATCCACTCGATCGGCGCTCACCGACAGACAAAAGAATATGCGGCACGCTACGGGATCAACCCATAACGGGCCGCAGGATTTTCGGGGTTCAGCCGTGCTTGAGCAGCGCCAATAGCGCGTTGACTGACAGCCGCACGCCGTTATCGAGCGCGTCCTCGTCGATATCAAAGCGCGCATCGTGATGAGCCGCGGTAATGCCCTTGGCCCGATTGCCGGCGCCGACCAGGATGAAGCATGACGGCGCGACCTGGCCGAAGGCAGAAAAATCCTCGCCCGGCATGATCGGATCGCGCTCTTCCACCCGCTCTGTCCCAAACAGATCGCGCGCCGTGGTCGCCACGATGGCGGCGGTCTCGGGATCGTTGATGACGGTATCATAGACGCGGGTGTAGCTGTAGTCGCAGGTCGCGCCATGGGCAGCGCAAATGCCCACGGCGATCTCGCCGATCCGCCTTTCGATAAGGTCGCGGACTGCGGGATCGAACATATTGGTGCCGCCGCCGATCACCGCCGTCGCCGGGATGACGCCCACCGATTGACCGGCGTGGAATTCGGTCACGCCGACCACGGCGGCTTCCACCGGGTCGATCCCGCGCGCCACCAGATGCTGCAGATTGGTAACGATCTGGCAACCGATGGCGATGGGGTCGACGGCGCGATGCGGTGCGCCGACATGCCCGCCAACGCCCTTCACCTCGATGCGGAAGATATCGCAGGCGGCCATCATGCGGCGCGGATTGATGTGCAACTGCCCCACCTCCAGCGGCGACCACAGATGCAGGCCGATGACCCGGTCGACACCGTCCATTGCGCCGCCTTCGATCATGCCCTTGGCGCCGCCCGGTGGCGTTTCCTCGCCATTCTCGAACAACAGGCGGATTTCCCCGGCAAAGTTGTCGCGCAATTGCGCAAGCACCGTCGCCGTGCCGAGCAGCATGGCCGTGTGTCCGTCATGCCCGCAGGCATGCATGACGCCGGGATTGCGCGAAGCATAGGGCGCGCCGGTCTCTTCGGTGATGGGCAGGGCGTCGAAATCGGCACGGATGGCAATGGTCGGACCGGGGCGATTACCCCTCAGCCTGCCCACAACGCTCGTGCCGGAGGGGCGCGAAATCTCGATCCCGCCGATCTCCTCCAGCCGCGCGACGATGAAGGCGGCGGTCTCGTGCTCCTCGAAAGAGAGTTCGGGATGCGCGTGCATATGGCGTCGCCAGGCAATCACCTGTTCACGCACCCCATCCAGCAACTTTTCGATATGGTCGTTCATCTGGGACCTCCTTGTTCGCTCATGGATTTCAGCTGCCCGCTGCTCTCCCCAGAGCCAGGCAGCCGATTTGATGCATATTGCCCAACAGCGCGCCGGGCGGCTGTCCCAGCGCCATTTCGATTATGGCGGTCGAAAACACGGCCAGCAGGACCGTGGCGGTCCCGATTTCCAGCCATGCCAGCCGGCCTATTGCCGGCGCGACATGCTGGCGGGCACACCGGTGCCCCCCGGCCACTGCTGCGCGCGGCGCAGGACGCAGTGTCGTCCAGGCCAGCTTGAGCGTCAGCAAGAGGGTTGCGCAGCAGATCATCACGTCATCTCCGAAAAGCGCCGCCTGCGAGGCAGGCGGCGTATGGCGCTACTCCTTGGTCCCGGTTGGCCCGTGGCAGCAGGCTTCCCCGCCACCGGACCGTGAGTGGTGGCCCTTGGTCGCCGGCGGGATGGTCATGGCCGGGCTGGTCATGAAGAAATTGTTGGGCTTGAGCGTAAACCCCGCATATTCGACCGGCATGATCGGGAAGTCTTCGGGCTTGCACACATGGGTGTGGCCGAAGCTGTGCCAGAGCACGATGTCCTGGTTCACGATGCTACGCTTCTGCCTGACATAGACCGGCAGACCACATTCGCCGCCATGCTGGTTGGGATAGTCGCCGCTGGCGAAGCGTTCCTCGGGGGCATAGGGCGTTACCCAGATATGCTTCTGCGCAAAGCCGGCCCGCTTGGCCACCGAACTGGCCGGGTCGGCGAGGAGCGTGGGGGAGGGCATGACCACCACCTTGTAGCCAGGATGGTTGCCGACCTCGTTGGTGATGTTGGGATTGATGACCTTCCAGTAGCGGCCGGTGGCGCCAGCGGCATTGCGGGCGGCGTCCGCCTCGTTCTCCAGCAGTTCGCTGGCCACTTCGAACACATTGCCATAGGGGTTCTTTTCCCCCAGCGGCACGCTGCGATAGTCATGCTGGGTAACGCTGTTGCCAGTGCCATCGATGGCCATGTGCAGCCGTGCGTTGAAGAAGTGCTGATGGCTTGGACCGCCCAGGTCGGGCGTGATCATGCCGCCATATTTGTAGCGCTCGCCGGCTTCCAGCGCCGCCGTCTGCACGATGCCCGTGAGCTTGGCCTCGAGCTGCACCGTCCCGTCCTGGTAGAGATACCAGTAAAAGCCGTAGTCGTAATTGCCCACCGTGGCGAAAAAGCTGATCACCAGTCGCCGGGAGCGCCGGGTTTCGCTGACATTGCTGCGGAATTCATTGTGCTTCCAGAGGATGCCGTAGTCTTCCTCATGCATGCAGATGGCATTCTTCATCACGAAGGGCTGGCCGAAATCATCGCTGGCCGGCACGTCGAAATAGTGGATATGCCCAAGGCAGTCGCAGCCCAACTCCAGCTGATTGGCCAGCTTGCCTAGACCGAATTCGCCGGCGTCGAAGGCGCACTTGGCAAAATGCTGCGGCGTGGGATCGGCATAGGGCACCGCCATTTCGGTGATGCTGGCCCGATAGATGATCGGACGCACGCGCCCCTCATTGCGGAAACCGAGCTGGCTCAGCACCACGCCTTCACGCGGGGTGAAGCCTACGCGGAATTCCCAGTCCTGCCAGGTGACTTTCCAACCATCGACCGTAAAGCTCGGGCCTTCGGGCTGTACGATCTCGAGCGGCTTGAGGTCGGTGCGGGGGGCACCCAGCGCCGCAGTCTCGTAATTATACTGCTTGCGCGGGATTGGCACATTGCGGCCATCGTCCTCGAGCGAGATGATCGCGCCTTCGATCAGGTCGACGACCGCCACCAGCCCTTCGACCGGGTGGGCATAGGCATTGTCTTTCTCATAAGCCCGATAATAGGTAACCGCGCGCAGGATGCGCCGGCCCTTATAGGGCTCGAAATCGAAGTAACCCGGCGAGATCGGATCGACCTGTACGAGATCGATCTCCGCGTCAGTTAGGCCGCGACGCTTCAGCGCCGCGCGCCAGTCGGCATTGGCCTTCACGATCTCTGCGGCGCGATGAAAATCCTCGACCAGGATCGGCGGCTGACCGTGCTCGTGGTCGGTCTTTATCGACTTGCGACTTTCCAGCACGCCTCTGCGCAAATCGACCACTGCCTCAGTGGCCGCACCGGTGCTGGTATCGAGGGTCACCAGCAGCGCCCGGCGGGGAAAATCCGAACCACCAGTGAAGGCCTCGACCTCGCTCTTGACCGGCTCGAGCAATTCCACCCAGGGAAAGCGCAATGCCGCGGCGTCGGCCGTGTCCGCGCGCACGATATTGCAGGCCTGCCGGATTTCCTCGATGGTGAGGGGATCGAGAGGATGAACCGCGCCGGTCGGCGTCGATTTGGTCTGTTCGTGTGCGTTCAGCATGCCATCACCTGCTTTGTCGTCTTGAACGTGAGACTGGCATGAGCTTCTGGCGGCGCTGTAGGCAAGTTCGGCCAAAATCTTTGCAATTCCGGCCACCGAGGCAGATTCTCGGTCGGACGGCAACGAGCGCTGGACCGCTTGCGGGGGCGATGGTACCAGCCAAGCGAAAAGCTGCCGCACACTGCCGGCGGTTGGGCCGGAAGGATGGGCCGCTGCATGCCGCTGACAATCGAGCACCGCCTGCGGGAGGCCGGCGTCGAGCGCGTGATGCTGCCCATGGGCAAGGCCAATCCGGACCTGCAGCATGTCAACGCCTGGCGCATCGGCCCTTCGGTCCTGGTCGATACCGGCAAGGACGATGCCGAAACCCGCAATGCCTGGCAGCATGCCGGCGGGCTGGGCGGCATCACCGACATCGTCTGTACCCATGGCCATCCCGACCATATGGGGCTCGCCCACCATTTCGAAGCGGCATACGGCGCCCGCATCCAAGCGACGACCCTGGAACTGGATGCTGTCCGGCTTGGCTTCAATCGCGCGCCTGACGCAAAGGCCGGCCTGCGGCGGAAATTTCTGCTCGATATGGGTGGCTTGCGCAGCGGAGCCAGCCCCACAACGCCTCTCGGTGGCAGCCCCACCAGACCGCCAGTCGCTCCGCTCACGCTTGAGGACGGCGACCGCCTCGCGTTTGAGGGCGGAGCCTGGCGCGTGCAGCTGGGGGGCGGGCACTCGCCGCGACCGGCCCTGTTCATCAATGACGCGCATGACCTGGTCATCACCGGCGACCAGATACTCCCCGACACTGCGCCCTATGTCGGCGTCTCCTTCGGCGCCCCCGATGCCGACCCCATGTCCGACATGATCGCGTTTCTCAATGCATGGACCCACGTGAACGCCGATTGCATCGCCCTGCCGGGCCATGGCGCGCCGTTTACCGATCCCGGCCGGCGGGCCCGCGCTCATCTTGCGTCCTATGAGCGTCGGCTGGCGCGCGTCTGGGCCGCAGCGGAACGCCCCTTGACCTGTGCCGATCTCCTGCCCAGCCTGTTCCGCGTCAGTGCCGGGAGCCCAGTGCTCGACATCCACTACACCATGGCAGCAGCACTGCTGAACCACTTGGTTGCGGCTGATAAAATGCAGCGCTGGCGCGATGCCGATGGCCCCCTTCTTTACCAGCAGCGCTGAGGCTAGTGGCCGGCCTGGGCAAAGCGCATCGGCGACATGCCGGTCCAGCCCCGGAAGGCCCTGCAGAACGCGGCGGCATCGGCATAGCCAAGCCGGGCTGCTGCCTCAATCAATGGCATATGGCCGCCGCGCAACAGGGATCGCGCGCGCAGGAGGCGCTGTTGTTGCACAAGGTCGCGAAAGCTGGTTCCGGCTTCCTCCAGATGTCGACGCAAGCTGCGCTCGGACGTGTGCATTTCCAGCGCCACTGTGGCGATATCGAGCGGCGCCCGCCCCATACGGCGATTGATGATCGCCACTGTGGCCTCGACAATTCCGGTGGTTTCAGACGCGCCATTGTCCTGTCTCATCAGATCGACCAAGTGCCGCTCCAAGACTTTCGCACCCCCGCCTGCACCGTGACCGAGCGGCCGTTCAAGGTCCGAGTTGGCGACGACCAGGCGGTTCGCATCGCACGACCCAAAGACCGGCGCATCGAAAAAGGCGCGCAGCGGCCGCTTGTCGGCAGGCAGGACATGCTCGAATTCCACCGTCTCCGGCGACCAATGGGCAAAGCCGGCCTGGCGTCCCAGCGTCACCAGCGCAGCAAGCGTCAGCTCTGCGTCCTGCCGGCGCGGCCAGATGCTCGGATCGTCGATGACATAGGTGTAGTGCGTGACGTCCTCATGCCGCTCGATGAGGAACCGCGTATTGATCTGCCACAGGCCCTGAAAGCCGCCATAGAGCTCGAACACCTCGCGCAATGTGCCGGCATTTGCCAAGAGAGCGCAAAAGGGCCCGAGGCTACGCTGATCGAAGCGCCGTCCGATATCGAAGCCGAGATAGGGGTTGTTGGTCTGCTCGGCTGCGTCCTCCAGCAATTCGGTGTGGCACCGGAGCGGCACCCAGGCGTAGGGGGACGCGATGTCGGAGGAGGTCAGGCCATGGCGTCCAAGCGTGGCGCCTATCGGCTGGTGCAGCCGCTGCAACTCGTTCAGGGTAGGTTCGAGGAAAAAGGCACGAATGGCAGACTGGCCATGCATCTTGCCAATAGTCTCACCGCGCATATCCGTCTCCCCGACTGCGCCGAGGCGAATTTTGATCGCGCTTCGGCAGGACCGATACACAAAGGATAAGTGCACTGGCATTGGCGTCTAGCCTTGGAGCGCAACCATGACGGCCAGACTGGGGAGCGAAGCCGATCGTGAGCGGCGGCTGGCACAAGCCCAGATTGGGCCAAGAAGCTGCGGTTAGCGCCATGCCAACCGCAGCGCCGCGATGATCAGCGGCCGATTGCGGCCGCTTCCAGGGTTTGTTGGACGAGGTCGTCAAAGGCGATCTTTGCCGGGCGGCGCATATAGGTGACGATGTCGTCCTTGATCAGCGGTGCGTACCAGCGTTCCGCAATCACGCTGCTGCGCTTCTGGATGCCCAGCACGCAAAGCATCTGCGCGGCATTGCAGTCCACGTCGTGGCCGATGCCGCAGATGATCTCGAGTGTCCGATCGAAATCGCCCTCCCCGAACCACAGGGCCACCACTTGGGCTGCGGCATTGGGATAGACGTGGATCCAGTTATATTCGATATATTCCGCATCGCACTTGGCCCAGGCCGTCTGCCAGTCAGAAGAATTGCGGCACGCATCGAGCGCGAAGGCCAGCACGGCGCCATATTCGGTCGCGGTGGAGAACAGCGCGCAGGTTGAGACCAGCAGGTCCTGTGTGTCCGAAAGCGTGTAGGCACGCGCGGCAAGCACGGCGTTGAATACCTCCCCCAGGATGCCATTGCCGGCGGCGGATACTTCCGCGTCGATATAGGCAAGGCGGGCGGCTTCGCGGGCGCGACCCGGCGCAACCATGCCGCAAATGGTGCCGCGCATCTGGCCGCCGATCCATTCGTCGAACGGGTTTTCGAGCCAGCCGCTGACCGGCGGCATGATACCGCGGCGGATATTGTTGAGCGCAATGCCTTCCGCCGACCAGCCCATGGGGATCATGCCGGTCCAGCGCGCCGCAATATCGGCACCGGTAATGGCAGCGCCCTTTTCGCGATAGGCCTCGAGGAAAGCGAGCTCGAACGTAATGTCGTCGTTATAGGTGTTGGGTTCGCGCACATAGTCGCGGATAGGGCCGAAGACGTCAGCGATATTTTCCGCCGTATAGCCCTCGAGCGCCGTACCCGCTGCCGCGCCGACCAGCTGCCCCAGCCAGGCCGCGCGGGTCTGGTCGGCAAAGTCGGCTCCGGCGACATCGACGGCCTCGTCTTCGGGCCAATTGGTCGCTGCGTCGAACTCCGCCCAGCTCTGGTAGCGCAGGGTCTTTTGAGAGGCATGCTCGGGATCGGGCTTGGCCGCCTGCATGATGGCGCGCAGGCGCATATCGATCATGTAAAGCTGTTCGAAATCGGCCGCATCGACCGCCTTGAGGCCATCGGCGAGCAAGTCATGGTACGGCGCGAGGACGTAGCCCTTGCTTTCCAGCGACTGCAAGGCGCCGGCCATCAGGCATTCGGGCGCGGCCGAGCCTGGCACATTGCTCTTCCAGAACATGGCCAGCATCGCATCGCCAGCAGCCATCACGGCGCTGGCGTCCCAGGTTTGCTCCTCGGCGCTGCGCACCACCGGCTTGGTGTTGCGCAGGAGGTCGCGGGTAAGTTCCCAGGCTTTCATTGGTCTCGTCCTTGATGGTTCAGGAATGGGTGCGGGCCTTGGCCTGTCGGCGCGCGGCATAGACGGTGAGCACGATCACCGGCACGATATAGGGGATCATCTGCATGAGCTCGTTGGGCAGTCCGAGGGCCTGCATGGTGATGGCAGTCGTTTCGGCGACGGCAAGCACGGCAGCAGCCGCAAATGTGCCCCAGGCCGTGCCCATGCCCATCACCTCGGCGGCGATGGCGATGAAGCCGCGGCCGGCCGTCATGTTCTGGGCGAACCAACTCACATAGCCCATCGAGAGATAGGCGCCGGCGGCGCCACCGAACGCGCCGGAGATCATGAGCGCGAAAAGTTGGGTGCGATTACGGGATATGCCCGCCGCGGCAGCCGCCTTGGGGTCGGCACCGACGGCGCGGATATGCAGTCCGAACGGCGTCCGCGCCAGCATGATCGAGACAAGCGGCACGCAGGCAATGGCCAGGTAGGTCAGCATGTGGTGACCCGAGAGCAGGCTGCCGAGAACGGGAATGTCCCGCAGCAGCGGAATATGGATGGAAGGCAGGACGCCGCTTTGCAGGGCGCCGGACATGCCCTTGTCTCCGGTGGCCAGGAACAGGCCCAAGGTCGTCGCCGAGGCCGCAGCCAGGTTGAGCGCGATGCCGGTGATGATGAAATGCGTCCCCAGTCCATTGATCGCCAGGGCCATCAGCGCGCCAAGCGCAGCACCACAGGCGATGGCGGCAAGGAGCCCGATCATCGGCGTGCCGGTCCAGGCGCTGGCCAGCACTCCGACCAGGGCACCGGACAGCATCATGCCTTCCATGCCGATATTGAGCACGCCGGCACGGTCGGAAATGAGCACGCCAAGAGCGGCGAGCAGCAGCGGAGTCATCACGCGCAGCACGGTGGCGAACAGTGCCGGATCGGAGATCGAGGACCAGATGGCGTCGCTCATAGTGCCTGCTCCTGGCCCTTGATGTCGCGGATCAGCCGCAGGAAGGCGGGATGGCGGAAAATGGCGGTGGCGGTGACCACCAGCATAATGGCCGCGGTGACGAGGCCCACCACTTCGCTCGGGACAGCCAGGTTGCGGGCCAGCATGTCGCCACCCACTTGCAGATAGGCGAGGAACAAGGCGGCCGGGATGACGAGGAAGGGGTTTTCGCGCGCCAGGATGGCGATGGTGATGCCGGTCCAGCCGTGGCCGGGCAGGGCGGTCCAGGAAAAGCGGTTGTAGAGCCCGAGCACCTCGATGGCGCCCGCCATGCCGGCCACGAGCCCGCCAATGATCTGTGCGCGCATGACGAGAGCGCCGCTATTGAGGCCCAGATGCTGGGCAAATCCGGGGCCGGCGCCGACAATGCGCAGATTGAGGCCGCCCCGGGTACCATAGAGCCAGATGCCGCCAATGATGCAGGCCGCGAAAGCCACGATCACACCGGTATGCAAGCGCGTCCCTGCCATGAGGCGCTCAAGGGTGAAATCGCCCGGCAACCGGTAGGACATCAGCGCCCCGGCATTGGGATCGCGCAGGTAGTAGTTCAGGATGAAGATGCCGGCATAGAGGAAGGCGAAGTTGAGCACGAGCGAGTTGACCATTTCGGAGGCGCCGAAGCGGACCTTGAGATAGCCAGGCACCGAGCAGGCGAATGACCCGACCAGCGCGCCGACGAGAATGGCAATGGGGGCAGCAATCATGCCGGTAAGGGGCAGGAACAGGGCCGCCGCCGTGGCGGCAATGCCACCCAGGAAGAAGCTGCCCTCGACGCCCAGGTTGAAACTGCCGGCCCGGAAGATCAGTGTCGCGGCAAGGCCTGTCAGCATGGTAGGCGTGGCGAGTTCCAAGACGTTGCCAAGATGGCGCATCGTGCCAAAAGGCCCGAGAAGAAAGAGGCCGAGGACCTGCGCCGGGTCGGGTTGCGACAACGCGACGGGAACCAGGACGGCCAGGATCACCACGGCGATGACCAGTGCTGTCAGAGCAAATTCTGTAAGGCCGGCAAGGGCTGAACGGATCATGCGGCCTGCTCCAGTCCGAGCATGTAGGGGCCCAATGCTGCCGGGGTCAGGCCGGCATCATTGGGCAGGTCGGCCACGATGCGCCCATTGAAGAGCACCACAACGCGGTCGGCCAATCTCAGAAGTTCATCGAGGTCTGCGGTGACCAGCAGCACGGCGGCGCCCGAGCGGGCGACGGCATCGATGCGGGAATGCAGGAATGCCGCCGACGCCACGTCGATACCGCGGGTCGGCTGATCGGCGATGAGCAGGCGCGGCGAGCCGGCCAGTTCGCGAGCCGCGATCAGCTTTTGCGCATTGCCGCCGGACAGGGAATCCAGTCTTTCGGTGATGCCACGCATGCGCACGGCAAACGTGCGAACCATGGCACCGACATGCTTGCGGATCGCGCCGCGCCTGAGGAAGGGGCCCCATTGCAGGCCGCGGTCGCCATCGGTGCCGGCAATGGCATTGTCGATCAGCGTCAGGCTGGGTGTGCCGCCCTGGGTGAACCGATCGGCAGGCAGATAGGCCAGCCCGGACTTTCGCCATTCGGCGATGCTGGCCTTGTCCATGGCCTGCCCGTCGAAGCGGATCGAGCCGGTGCTTGCCCGCATCTGCCCGCTCAGCAGAGCCACGAGGCCCCGCTGGCCTGAGCCATCGACGCCGGCAATGCCGACGATCTCGTTGGCGCCGATCTTCAGTGAGATATTGCTCAGTCGATCGGCAGTGTCACGTGTCTGCGTCGTCACATCAGCGATCTCCACCAGCGGCGCACCGCCGGATGCGCCAGCCTCGCGGCGGACGATCTCGATATCGCGGCCCATCACCATGCGGGTGATTTCGGCATCGCTGACCTCGGCCAGCGGCAATGTCGCGACCACACTGCCGGCGCGCAGCACCGTGACCATATCGGCCAGCGCGCGCACTTCGTGCAGCTTGTGCGAGATGAACAGAATGGTGATGCCGGTGTCCCTCAGGGCGCGCAAGCGGAGGAACAATTCTTCGATTTCCGGCGGCGACAGCACGGCAGTCGGTTCATCAAGGATGAGCAGGCGCGTTTGGCGCGCCAGCGCCTTGAGAATTTCGACCTTTTGCTGAGCCGCGACCGAAAGGGTTTCTATGCGCGCATCGGGAGCGACATCGAGCTCGTAGCGGTTGCTCAGCTCGATGACCTGCTCCCGGGCGCGACGCCGGTCGATGAAGACGCCCGCACGCGGTTCGTGACCCAGAATGATGTTCTCGGTCACGGTGAGTGGCGCGACCAGCGAAAAATGCTGGTGCACCATGCCGATACCGTTGCGGCCGGCAAAGTCGGGTGCCGCCGTGTCGACGGCGGCACCGTCTAGAAGAACCTGTCCGGCGCTGTGGGGCTCAAGGCCGAACAGGATCTTCATCAGCGTGGATTTGCCCGCGCCGTTTTCGCCGCAGATGGCGTGGATCGACCCCTTGCGAATGTCGAAAGTGGCATCATTGAGGGCCACCGTGCCGTTCGGATAGGTCTTGGAGACCTTCTCGAACACAACGATCGGAATGGGCGACGTCATCTGCACAATCGTCCTGGTTTATGGGCGAACGCTGTCACGCGTCGCGGCAATGGCGGCGCTATCCATGCCGAAGGCCGTGGGCACCTGGATTTCGCCCGCCGCAATGGCGGCCTTGGCGGCTTCGATTGCAGCAACGGTTTCGGGCGATGCCAGTTTTTCAAAGTTGCCGGTTTCGACGATGCCGACAGCGCCTTCCGCCAGGCCTACGGTTTCGGCGGTGCCGAAGGGCAATTTGCCCTCGCGGTACATTTCATAGGCCCGCACCAGGCTGACATCGACATTCTTGAGTACCGAACTCACGACGCGGCTGGCCAGCGCCGGATCGCTTTCGGCGAAAATGGCCTCCTGGTCGGAGTCGACGCCGAGGACATATTGGTTGGTTTCTGCAGCAGCCGATACCTGGCCCAGCCCGGCCTGCGAGGCGGCAATGAAGCCGATGCCGACGCCGGCGCGGTACTGCGCCAGACCGAGTTCCTTGCCCTTGGCAGCATCGGTGAACGAGCCGGCATAGGAGACGGAAACCTTGATGTCCGGGTTCACCGACTGCGCACCGGCAATATAGCCGATGAGGAAGTCGTTGATAACCGGAATATCCATGCCGCCGAGGAAGCCGAGATTCTTGCCCGTGCCGTCCGGCAGACCATTCTGCAGCAGGCTGGCGGCGAGAATGCCACCGAGATAGGAGCCCTCGTTCTGCTTGTACTGTATGGAATAGACATTGGCATAAGCGCCGCCGTCATAGGGGAGGGAGGCGTCGAAGAGAATGTACTTATTGTCCGGATAGAGCTCGGCCACGTCGCCCAGGGTTTCCGACAGCGAGAAGGTGCCGCCGATGATCAGGTCCCAATCCTGTTCCGAGACTTCAAGCAGTGCCGGTTCCCAACCGGTCGGATCGTCGCCGATCTCGAGAACGCGGGTTTCGACATCGTCGCCATAGGTGGCCTTGATCTGCTCAAGGCCGCGATTGGCCGAATCGAAGAACGACTTGTCGCCCAGGGCGCCGTTGATCAGCAGCAGGATCTTGTCCTGCGCCATGGCGCCTGCCTGCGTCGCGACGAGCAAGGTCGCCGCGCTGACCAAGCCGAGAAGCGCGCGGCGCGCATGAGTTCCGTTTGTCGCCTTGACCATGATGAACCTCCCCTGGTGCTTTTGGCATTCTCTTGAAACGGCCGCATAGCAGTCGTTTAATCGTGTAAATGATAAGTCGGTGGCCCGGGGTTCTGTCAAGGGGCGTCGTGACGAACATTCAACCAGACTTGGCGACGCGGGATTTTTCCGCCAAGGGGTATCAGCGGGGTGATGCAATGAGCCGACGACGAAGTCCAACGATCAAAGATGTGGCGAAGGCGGCGGGCGTATCCTCTGCCACCGTCTCCTACGTGCTGAACGGGCTCAACAAAGTCACCCCGGAAGTGGACGCTCTGGTGCGTCGTGCCGCCACCGAGATCGGCTATTCCCGCAACAATGCCGCGCGCGCTCTCAAGACCGGTCACCATCATCTGATCGGCTGCATTCTGCCCACGCTCACCAGCCCGGTCTTCCCCGAGATAGCCCAGGCCGTGCAGCGGCGTGCCGCACACCATGGTTATGCGACGGTCGTGGTCGATTCCGGCAACGAGCCCATGCGCGAGCTCGAAGTCATCGAGACCTTGGGGCGGCATGGCATTGATGGCGTCGTCGCGCTTTTGCATCCGAGCTTTCCCCTGGCGACACCGCCGCAATTACCGATGGTTTCGCTGGACGCGCCATTCCCTGGCCTCGATGGCGTCATGGCCGACCACATTACCGGCGGCCGGCTGATGGCGGAGCATGTGGTTGGGCTTGGCCACCGCAGGGTGGGACTCCTGTCGGGATTCCAGGAGCACACCAGTAATCGCGAACGCCGCGATGGCTTCGTGCAGGGAGCCGGGGAACGACTGGATCTGGTCTGGGAAATCCAGGTCGATCTCGTGCCGCAGCTGCCGGACGCTGCGGTGGCCGCGATCGCGCGACGCGAGGTCAGCGTCATCGTCTGCGTCAATGATCTCGTCGCCATCGCTGCACTCAGTGCCTTGAAAAGTCTGGGATTGAGCGTGCCTGATGACGTGTCAGTCATCGGCTTCGATGACATGCAGTGGAGCAGCTGGCCGTTGATCAGCCTGACCACGGTGCGCCAGCCGCTCAACGTTCTGGGCGAACGGGCCGTGGACCTGCTGGTTGAGCGGATATCGGGCACCAGCATGCCGATAACGGTTGAACGGCTGCCCGTTGAGCTGGTGGTGCGCACCAGCACAAGGGCCGTCGACTAGCGGCAACCCCGGCATTTGTGCCTCGACTAGCGGCACCCCGGAGGCGCCTGGATCATTTCAAACCGAGGCGGGTTCAGGGCAATTTCGCCTCTCTCCCTCTGGGGAGGGGATGCTAGAGCCGCTTTAACACCATTTTGAAACGCTCTAAAGCGAGCCGGCGCTGGTCATCGTCCCCGTCGCGAAGGCCAGGGTTGCGGCGGCCGCGAACGCGTTGCTGCGGGCCTGAGCCTGGGCATATTGCGCTTTGAGCAGGCCGGTCTGTGCGACGCTGACATCCGCCAGTGTGCCCAGTCCGTTCTGATAATATTCAAGCGCCGCGTCGTAATTGGTGCGCGCGGCGGACACCAGTTCGCTGGCGGCGGCATGGCCGGATAGGCTGGTGCGCAATACGTCATAGGCGACCACGATTTCCTGCGCTGCCGTATTCTGCAACCGGGCAAAATCCTGCTGCGACGCCGCCGCATTGGCGCGGGCGGAATCGAGCCGAGCATCGCGCATCCCGCCATCGAAGATGGGCATGGTGACGCCAAGCAGCAGCGCTGCATTGGGCTGGTTGACCTCAAGGTTCGCCGAGGACGACAGGCGCGAGTCGCTGACCGAATAATTGCCGATCACCCGGTTTGCCGTCGCCGACACCGCGATCTTGGGCAGGAATTCCGCCTGTGCCGCCAAAATGCCCTGCTCGCTGGCCTTCATCTGCGCGAAGGAGGCCTGCACATCGGGCCGCCGCTGCAGCGAGGTGACGATCAGGCTATCGAGATTGGCGGGCACCTGGCGGGGCAGGGGCTTGCCACCCAGATCCTGCACCTTGATGCTGGTGGTGGGGGATATTCCCATGGCCCCGAGCAGCATGGAATAGCTGCCGCGTTCATGGCCGCTGGCCTGGGTCAGGTCGAACTGGGCCTGCGCCACCTGCTGCTTGGCCTGCGCCACCTCCATCGTGGTGGCCACGCCCTGCTTGAGCCGCGCCTCGGCGGCGCTTAACACCACCTTGGCATTGTCGAGAGCCTCGCGGTCGATACGGCTTTGTGCCCTTGCGGCGCTATATTGATAATAGGCGTTGGCGACGTCGAAAATCAGCTTTTGGTGGGTGGCGTTGAAGCCCACATTGGCCACGAACGACAATTGCTGCGCCGTAGCCAGCGCCGCGTCGCGCGCACCGAAATCGAACAGCAGCCATTTGATCGCCAGCGATGGCACGAGCTGTCCACCCGATGTGGTGATGGTGCCATTGGGCACGCTGATGATCCCGGCATCGAGGCCCGGTGCGGTATTGGAGGTCACCGCATAGCCGGCCAGCACATCGGCGGTCAGCACCGGCAGATAGGTGGCCTCGGCAACGCCGGTGGCCGCTGCAGCTTCTCGCGCACGCTCCCAGGCGGCCCGCGTCACCGGGCTCGACAATTGCGCGATATTGATGAGCTCGGGCAGGCTGTAGCTGCGTGAAGAATCCAGCTTCGGGGTTGCGATGGCAATCGGCATGGTCGGGTCGGCGGCCACGCCAAAATCACGGCTGCCGGTGTCGACGGCCGCTTGCCCCGCCGTGCCCTGATAAGGCGTCGTGGCGCTGGCCGGCGCCAGCTTCAGTGCCGAGCTCGAACAGGCCGCCAGCCCAAGAGCCATTATGGCCAGTGTGCCGAGGCGTATCAAACTGCGTCCGCCCATCACATGGCCTCCAGCGTCGTGGCAAAGCCCTCGAGCAGTTTGCGATGGGTATGGCCGGCCGCAACCAGATCGCTCCGCCAGGGCGCCCGGCGGGGTGCGGTTTCGGCCAGATGCTCAAGCCGCCCCAATGTCTGGAAGGAATGGTGCAGCGCGTTTTCAAGCATGGTCCGGGCCTCGGGTTCGGGTTTGAGGATAGCCTCTGACGCCACCGCCAAAAACCCACTGCTGGACGCTTCCTGTACAAGCGTTGCCGCTTTGACACGGCGGGGCGCGCCGAAGAGGTAGCGTGGTTCGGCACGCAAGGTCTGCAGCCGCGCAATGTCAGGCATGGCCCGGTAGCCGGCGTCGAGGATGGCGGCGGCATGGGGCAGGATGGGCGAGGACGCGCGCAACCGCGACGGCTCGAAGGCAGAAAGTCTGGCCAGTCGTCCCGCAGCATCGAATTCTGCAATGGCCGCCGCCAATCCGCCAGCCGAGCGTTTCAGCACCCTTGCCAGTCCGGCGATGCCATTGGCCAGATGGGCGCCGACGCTGCCCGAAACACTGGTCGGCCACAGCCACAGGAAGACGATGGTCACCACCACATTGCCGATCAGAATGCCGAGAATGCGGTTGGTGGCGACGTGGGTGTCGAAGCTCGGCCCGAAGCCGGGCAGCACGCAGAGGAAAAAGGCCAGCGCCATCTGCCAGCCGGCATATTGGATAAGGCTCGATCCATTCGATACCCAGGCCGCCACAAAACTTCCCGCCGCCACCAGCAGCAGCAAATGCCCGATATCGGTCATGTAGGGCATGAGGAACACGATGCTGGCAATGCCCATGGCCGCACCGACCAGGCACCCGATAATGCGCAGGCTTGCCTTGTGCAGCGTTTCCCCGGTCGTCCCCAGCGCCACGTAGAAGCAGGTGATCATTGCCGTATGGATTTCGAACCAGCCGCCGGCGGTGTAGATGCCATAGGTGATGAACACCGCCAGCAAGGTCTTGAGCGCGAACTGCGCGTAAGCGGGATTGGTAAAGGTATCGGCAGGCTCTTTGGGCGCCGAAGCAGGGCGCGCGGGCAGCGCCATCGCGCCACACCAGATGCGGCCCATCGCGTCAGCGGTCGCGGCGAGGGGGCGCGCCGCGCGGGTATCGGCGACGAGCGGCGCGTGGTGGCGTGTCGTGTCGCGCTGCTCGATGCGCTGCGCCAACTGCTCGATTCCAGTGGCCAGCCGCTGATCGGCAACGGCGCTCAGGCTCAGCGCCAGCAGCTCCTGCGCCTGTGGCAGCAGAACGTTGAGCCTTGCTGCCTCGTCCGTGCCCTGGAATCCGAACGCTGCGCCCAGCCGCGACGGCGAGGCCAAAGCGCCGACATTTTCGCGGAGCAGCGCGTCGGCTTGTTTAAAAGCACCCTCTTCGCGCCGCAAGAGCGCCGCGCTGGCCAGCAAGCGCCTGGCCACGGCCTGCCGCACCAACCTTGCCGGATTGGGGCCGATCAGCGCATTGACCAGCACCAGCACCGCCATGGGCACGAACACCACCACCCACATCCAGCTCAGCGCCCGCGACATCAGTTCCGGAATGGGCACGAAGTCGTTAAGCGTCATCACGAATGCGAAGACGAATCCCACCGTCGCGGCGATCGGACCGGCCTTGGTGGCAACGGAAAAATACATGCCGGCAAAGGTAAAGCCGGCCATCAGCGCCAAGCGCAGCATCGGCTCGTCCGAGGCGATCTGCAGAAACAGCAGACCCAGCCCGATGCCCACAGTCGCCGCGATGATGAGGCCCAGGCCGATCAGGATGCCGCTTGCCGCATTGTCGCGACTGGCAAAAAAGATGAGGTAGCAGGACAGGGCCGCTTCCGGCACCTGTTGGCTCATGGAAAACGCCACCACCAGCACGCAGCACAGCGCCATGCGCACGGCAGCGCCCAGCCGCCCCTCGCGCGGCCGCAAGTCCTCGGCGACAATGTCGAACAGGCCCGGCCTAGTGTTCGGCCGCGACATGTTCGGCGTCCGCGTGACCGGTGACCACCACGATGGCCGACGCGCCGACGCGCATCAGGTCCGCTGGTGGATCCTCGATTTCGACATAGACCGGGAAACGCTTCGCAACCTTCACCCAGTTGAGCGAATTGGAGATGATCGGGAGGCCTAGGATATTGGCCGCATCGGCCGAGCGCACGCCCCAGCCAATGGCCGACACCTTGCCCCGAACCGTCGCCTGCGAATTGGCCATGATGAACACCTCGACGCTGTCACCCACGGCGATATTGGGCAGTTCAGTCTCCCGGAAAAAGGCCACCGCTTCCCATTGCGCCGTGTCGATCATGGCGAATACGGTCTGGCCGGTGATCACATATTGCCCGGCGGGCATTGTAAGCCCCGAAATGATGCCGTCGAAGGGGGCACGCACCGTGGTATTGTCGAGATCGCGCTGCGCCAGCGCCACCGTCGCCTGCGCCGTATCCACCTGCGCCTGTCGCGTATCCAGCGTGCCGATCACCTGGCTCGCGCCCTGCGACTGCTGCAGCGATTGTTCGAGGCTCACAAGCGCGTCATTATAGGCGGTGCGAGCCTGGTCGACCTGCTGCGCGGTCACGAAGCCGCGGTCGAGCAGCGGCGTCAGCCGGTCCAGCGTCTGCTTGGCCAGGTCGGCATTGAATTGCGCCCGCTCGATCTGTTTCTGCGCCACATCGGCATTGGACTGTTCGGTGGCGATATTGCGCTCACCCTGCGCCAGTTCCGATTGCGCCGCGCGCAATTCTGCCTGCGCCTGGTCCAGACGCAATTGATAGGGCTCGGGGTCGATCTGGAACAGCACATCGCCCTGCTTGACCGCCTGATTGTTGTGCACCGCGATGGAAATGATCCGCCCCGGCACGTTGGAGGAAATCTGCACCACCGGCGCCTCGATCTCGGCGACGTCGGAGCGCGGATTGGCCAGGCCATTGCTCCAGGCCAGAAAGATCATGAAGGCGGTGAGCGCGAAGATGGCGTAGCCGAGGATTTTTCCGATGATCGGGCGCATCAAACCGTCCCCGTCCAGAGCATGTAGAGTCCGATGCCGAAGCTGATCGACAGGCAGAGATAGACCAGCGGCGGCGCCGGCAGGTGCTCGTCGATATGGGTGGCGATGAACAGCGCCCGCATGGCGACGGCCAGCACGATTCCACCCACTGCGCAGATCACCCAGGCCGGAAAGAACGAGCCGAACACCGAAATCGAGGGTGCACGCGCAGCGCTGCTGCTGCATCCCTGCACCAGCAGGGCGACAAGGGCCAATGCCCCGAACCGCTGAGATTTCACCGTGCACCCCTTTACCAAACCGCCCGGCCGTCGCATTGCCCGAAAGCAGGCGAAGCCACGGCCCATTGGCCCGCTCTTACTCCTAAACAGGGTGCTCGACCAGTTTGCGGTGATCAAGCCGCCCTGCGGTTTGCATTCGCGGGTGCGCGTGATAAAGCTGCGCCAAATTTGGAACGAATTGGTTCAGGCTGGCCATGTCGCAGGACAATATCTTTCGCGAAGTCGATGAAGAGCTCCGCTCCGACCGGATGCGGGCGCTTTGGCGTCGCTTTGCCCCCTTCGTAATTGGCGGCGCCATCGCCATCGTGGCCCTGGTTGCGATCAACGAGGGCTGGGCCTGGTATAGCAATAGCCAGTCGGCCAAGGCCTCGGACGAATACTACGCCGCGCTCAACGCCGCCGATGCGGGCGATCTCGCCGGGGCGCAGGCCCAGCTCGATACACTCGCCAACGGTTCGGGCGGTTACGCCGTACTGGCCGGCTTCCGTCGTGCCGCGCTGCTCGCCGAGCAGGGCGACAGCGCCGGCGCCGTGGCGGAATATGACGCGCTGGCCAATGCACAGTCCAATCCGCGCCTGCGCGAACTGGCTTTGGTGCTGGCGGCCAATATCCTGGTCGATACCGGCACCCTGGCCGATGTTGAAACCCGTATTGCCTCCGTCGCCAGCGACGATAGTCCGCTGCGCCGCGTCGCGCGCGAGCGCCTCGGCCTCGCCCAGTACAAGGCCGGCGATTTCGCCGCCGCTCAGGCCAGCTTCGAGGCCGTGCTCAACGACCCGCTGACCCAGACCCCGACGCGCAATCGCATGGCCTACTATCTCGGCCAGCTTTTGTCGGATGGCGTCACCACCGTCCCCACCGATGCCGAAGTGGCTGCCGATGCCATTGACGCCGCCGTGCAGAGCGAAGCCGCGCCTGCGGCCGAATAGTCGCGTTCTCGCGGCGGAAGGATACCGGCCATGACGGTCACACTCGCCATTGTCGGCCGCCCCAATGTCGGCAAGTCGACGCTGTTTAACCGCCTGGTTGGCCGCAAGATCGCGCTGGTCGACGACACGCCCGGCGTCACCCGCGATCGCCGCGAAGCCGAAGGCCATATTGCCGATCTCAGCTTCCGCGTGCTCGATACCGCCGGCTATGAAGACGTCACCGACGGTAGTCTCGAAGACCGCATGCGCCAGCAGACCGAGCTGGCCATCCGCGAAGCCGACATCATCCTGTTCATGATTGACGCCCGCGCCGGCGTCGTGCCGCTCGACCAGCGCTTTGCCCAGGTTTTGCGCAAGGCCGGCAAGCATGTGCATCTGGTGGGCAACAAGGCAGAGAGCAAATCGGCCGAAGCCGGTCTGGTCGAGGCCTTCAAGCTCGGTTTCGGCGAACCCATCGCCCTCTCGGCCGAGCATGGGCTGGGCCTTTCCGAGCTCTATTCCATCGTGTCCGCCGCCATTGACAAGGCGGAGGAAAAGAAGGCCAGCGACGCCGCTGCCGAAGCTGAGGCAGCTGCCGATCTCGATATGCTGCCCGAGGTCGATGTCGACATCACCCCGGACATGCTCGAAGGCGAGGGCGACGAGGCGACGCTGCGCTGGAACCCGCGCCGCCACCTCAACGTCGCCATTGTCGGCCGTCCCAATGCCGGCAAGTCCACTTTGGTCAACCGTATGGTGGGCGAAGACCGCGTGCTCGTCGGCCCCGAGGCCGGCATTACCCGCGACAGCATTCTCGTGCCGTGGGAATGGGAAGGCCGCACCATCAACCTGGTCGATACCGCCGGCATTCGCCGACGTGCCCGTGTCCAGGAAAAGCTCGAAAAGCTGGCCGTGGGCGACAGCCTGCGCTCCATCCAATATGCCGAAGTCGTCGTGCTGCTGCTCGACGCCACCATCCCCTTCGAAAAGCAGGACCTGGCGCTGGCCGATCTGGTCGAGCGCGAGGGCAGGGCCATGGTCATCGCCCTCAACAAGTGGGACCTGATCGAGGACAAGAACAAGGCGCTGTCCGAGCTGCGCGAGGCCTGCGAGCGCCTCTTGCCGCAGCTGCGGGGCATCCCGCTGGTGACCCTGTCGGGCCTCACCGGCAAGAATATCGACCGGTTGATGGACGCCATCTTCGCCATCGAGCGCAGCTGGAACGCCCACGTTTCCACCGCTCGCCTCAATCGCTGGCTGGCCGGCATGCTCGAGAGCCATCCGCCTCCGGCCGTTTCCGGCCGCCGGCTCAAGATGCGCTACATGACGCAGGCCAAGACCCGTCCGCCCAGCTTCATCATCTTCGCCTCGCGCCCCGATGCCGTGCCGGCCTCGTATCAGCGCTACCTCGTTAACGGCCTGCGCGAAGCCTTCGACCTGCCGGGCACGCCCATTCGCCTGTGGATTCGCGGCAATACCAAGAACCCCTACGACGACAAGAACGCGCGCCGCATCGGTTGATCTCGGGGGAGGGGCGGTGCGCAGGCGCTGTCCCTTCATCCTTATGGTCTCTTTACGTGTTTCCGCTTTGCCCTATAGTGCGCGCCACTGAAACACCCGCCATGGGTTGCGGCGTGTAATTGAAGCACTTTGGTGTTAGAAGAAATCCTTATCGTCGTCGTTCTGATTATCGTGAACGGCGCCTTGGCCATGTCCGAACTGGCCGTTGTTTCCTCCCGTCCCGCGCGCCTCAAGGCGCTGGCCGATCAAGGCAATAAAGGGGCGGCCACGGCCATCAAACTGGCCGAAGACCCGGGCAAATTCCTGTCCTCCGTGCAGATTGGCATCACCCTGGTCGGCATCCTGTCGGGCGCCTTCTCCGGCGCCACTCTGGGTGCGCGCCTCAGCGAGGGTCTGAAAAGCATTGGTGTTCCCGTCAACATCGCCGATGTCGGTGGCGTGGGCCTCGTGGTCGTTGTGATCACCTATTGCTCGCTGATTTTGGGCGAATTGGTGCCGAAGCAGATCGCCTTGCGCAATCCGGAAGCCGTCGCCTCCCGCGTGGCCCAGCCCATGGCCATTCTTGCACTCATCGGTACCCCGATCGTCTGGTTCCTCGATATCTCGGGCAAGCTGGTGCTGCGCCTGCTCGGCCAGACCGGCCAGAGCGAAGAGTCGGTGACCGAAGAAGAAGTGCGCACCATCATTGCCGAAGCCACGACAGCCGGCGTGCTGGAAACCGGCGAGCATTCGATGATCTCCGGCGTCATGCGCCTCGCCGATCGTTCGGCACGCGGCATCATGACCCCGCGTCTCGACGTCGAGGTCATCGACGTTCAGGACAGTTTTGTGGACAACCTGCGCATCATCCTCAACAGCACCCATTCGCGCCTGCTGGTGCAGGATGGGGACGCGGATTCCATTCTCGGTGTGCTGGCGCTTTCCGACCTGCTGCCCGATCTTGCGGCTGGCCAGCAGCCTGACCTGCGCAAGTTGGTCAAGCCGGTGCCTGTTGTCATGGAGCATTCCGACGCGCTGGACGTGATGGAATCCATCCGCAAGTCCAAGGTGCAGATGGCGCTGGTGGTCGACGAATACGGTCATTTCGAAGGCATCGTGACTTTCGGCGACGTGCTTGAAGTCATCACCGGCGTCTACAACGAAGAACCGGGCGACGATCCTGTCGTGGTGCAGCGCAAGGATGGCTCCTGGCTGGTCGCCGGCTGGATGCCGGTCGACGATCTCAGCGAGCGCTTCAAGATCAGCATCCCCAAGGACGCGCGTTACGAGACCCTGGCCGGCTTCATCCTGGCCAATCTCAACCACCTGCCGGCCGTGGGCGAAACCTTCGACCGCGAGGGCTGGCGCTTCGAAGTCGTCGACCTCGACGGCCACCGCATCGACAAGGTGCTGGTATCCTCCCTCGTCGTCCCGAGCTGATCGTGACCTAGTCGCCTGTCGACGCTCCCCTTTCGGGGAGCGTTTTTGTATGGGGCAGGGCGCGTTATCGCCCTCCTGGCCTTCCCAAGCTCGACGGGCGCGAATTGGCGCTGCCTGATGGCGCACCGCCTCCTCCCCCACCATTCCGCCCTCGGGCTCGTTGCACGTGTCGCGCCGAAACCGAGATCATTTCAACTTTGAGGTGGACTCTGGGCGCTCCCCTCAAGGGGACGTGTTCATTTGATCGCGTTGGGAGGCACGGAGCCCTCGGCTCCTGCTCTCCCTCCCCCTTCTACAGGGGGAGGTTAGGTGGGGGTGCTGCAGGTTCAGCAAACTCCCATCAACAAACGGGTTCCTGGATGGTTCAGCACCCCCACCCCGGCCCTCCTCATCAAGGGGGGAGGGAGCGATGGAGCGATGGAGCCGCATCAACCAGAACGTGAACCGCCCTAAATATCCATCCCGAACCAGGCCGTGGTGCCCACCACCTGCTGCTCGATAAAGCCGCCACTCTTCCAGAACGCAATGCCGCCGCTATTACCGGCATTGGCGCCGAGGTGAATACCGCTCACCCCTGCCAGGCGAGCCGCGTCCACCCAGCGCTGCAACAGCCGTGTGCCGACTTTCTGCCCGCGCAGGCGCGGCAACAGGTTCATGTGGATATGGGCAGGAAAGCGCGCCACCAGCTCGGCTGGTGTCCTGTGTGGCTTGATGATGGCGGCGACGCGGCGGCTATCGGCCTCTGTCAGGTCCTCGACCGCTGCATATTGCGCGCGCAACGCCGGCCACCACTGGTCTTCGAGCTTTTGGGCAAAGCGGTCCGTGTCATAGGTGCCCACGATATAGCCGGCCACGCCCAAATCGTCTTCGGCCACCAGTACCTGATCGGGCTCGATAACCGCGTAAGGCGCGGCATAGAGATGCCCGATCAACTTGGGATGGTTGTGCAGCGGCGACGCATCGCGACCGGAATCGCCGGTCACGAGGCAGATATGGTAAAGCGCCTCAAGGTCGTCGGACCGGTAGGGGCGCAGCTCCACCATGGTCAGAGGTCGCCGAATTTGCCGCTGGGCATGTCGAAGAGCCGCCCGTTTTCGGTGAGCGTGGGGCTCAACAGGTCGATCAGCTTTGGCGCGATCTCGGTCGGTTGCGGCAGGGTTTCCGGGTCTTCCCCCGGCATGGCCTTGGCCCGCATCGCCGTGCGCACGGCACCGGGATAAAAGATGTTGGCGCGGGCCTTGCTCTGCTCCAACTCGCCGGCATAGGACTTCACCAGCGCATCCAGCGCCGCTTTGCTGGCGGCGTAGAGCCCCCAGAACGGGCGCGCCGAGCGGGCGGCAGACGACGACACGAAGACCGCGCGTCCTGCCTCGGACTGGCGCAGCAGCAGGTCGAGCGAGCGCAGCAGGCGGTAATTCGCCGTGACGTTGACGGCCATGACCTTGTCGAATTCGTCAGGCTTGATGTGGCTGACCGGGCTAAGCACGCCCAAAAGGCCGGCATTGGCAACGAGCCCATCGAGATGTCCCCAACGCTCATAAATTGCGGCGCCGACGCGGTCGATGGCGTCGCCGTCGCGCAGGTCCAGCGGCACCAGCGTGGCGGAGGAACCGAGCTCCTGGATGGCGTCATCGAGTTCCTCGAGACCGCCGACCGTGCGGGCGACAGCCACCACATGGGCGCCGCGACGTGCCGCTTCCAGCGCCGCCGCATAGCCAATGCCGCGCGATGCGCCGGTGACCAATACGACCTTGCCCGCCAGTTCCTTGTTTTCAGCCATTAGCCCGCTTCCCTCAGCATCGAAATCTGCTTGGGGTCGTTCATGGTCCGGCCATTGAGGTCGGTCAACTGTGTCGGATAGTCGCCGGTGAAATAGTGGTCGGTAAACTGCGGCGCCTTGGGATCGCGCTTCTTGCCGCCCACCGCTTCGTAGAGCCCGTCAATGGACAGGAACTGCAGCGAATCCGCGCCGATGAACCGGCACATGGCCTCGATATCGGCATATTGGTTGGCCAGCAGCTTGTCGGGATCAGGCGTGTCGATGCCGTAATAATCGGAGTGGAAGATCATAGGGCTGGCGACGCGGATATGCACTTCCGTCGCGCCGGCATCGCGGATCATCTGCACGATCTTGAGCGAAGTGGTGCCGCGCACGATGGAATCGTCGATCAGCACCACGCGCTTGCCGGCGATTTCGGCCCGGTTGGCCGAATGCTTGAGGCGCACGCCAAAGGCGCGGATCTGCTGGGTTGGCTCGATGAAGGTACGGCCCACATAGTGGTTGCGGATAATGCCCAGCTCGAACGGGATGCCGCTCTGCTGCGCAAAGCCGATAGCCGCGGGCGTGCCGCCATCGGGAACCGGCACCACCACATCGGCTTCGACCGGGGCTTCCTTGGCCAGGTTGATGCCGGCATTCTTGCGCGCCTTGTAGACGCTGCGGCCGGCCACCATGCTGTCGGGGCGGGCGAAATAGACATATTCGAACAGGCATGGCCGCTCGGGCACCTTGCGGGCCGGCTTACGGGCATCGATCGAAATCGAGCCGTCCGGCTGGATCTCGCAGATGATCACTTCGCCATTTTCGACATCGCGCACATATTTGGCGCCGATAATGTCGAGGGCGCAGGTTTCCGAACAGAAAATAGGCTTGCCGTCGAGCTCGCCCATCACCAGTGGGCGGATGCCCACCGGGTCGCGCGCCGCGATCAGCTTGGTGCGCGTCATTGCCAGCATGGCATAGCCGCCCTCCATCTGGCGCAGCGCGTCGATGAAGCGGTCGCTGGTGGAGGAATGGCGCGAGCGGGCGATCAGGTGCAGCACCACCTCGGTGTCCGACGTGGACTGGCAGATGGCGCCGGTGGCGATGATCTGGCGGCGCAGCGTCAGCCCATTGGTGAAATTGCCATTATGGGCAATGGCGATGCCCCCGTCTTCGAGTTCGGCGAATAGCGGCTGCACATTGCGCAGCGCCACTTCGCCGGTGGTCGAATAGCGGGTATGGCCGATGGCGATGGTCCCGGGCAGCTTGGCCAGCACGGCGGGGTCCGTATAATGGTCGCCCACCAGCCCCATATGCTTTTCCTGGTAGAACTGGCGGCCGTCAAAGCTGACAATCCCGGCTGCTTCCTGGCCGCGATGCTGCAGCGCATGCAAGCCGAGAGCGGTCAGCGTCGAGGCGTCGGTGTGCCCCAAAATGCCGAACACGCCGCACTCTTCATGCAGCGTGTCCCCAGAGAGATCGAAATCGTCATCGCTCGGATGGGTCACCTGGGTCTCCATGCCAAAAATCATGTCCGCTGGGGCGGCGGGCCTATCGCCTGGCCGATTGCCAACGCCAATAGCGCAAAATCCTGTCGGCCACCACGGATAAGTGTGGCCGGCATGCCTGAACGGGGCGCAAGGACCCGTCCGAGATCAGCTTCGTGTTTGCACTTCGTCTACCGGGTCGGTCGGATCGACCGTGCCGTCGAGCGAGGGATCGACGCCATCCAGGCCGCCAGCAGGCGCCTGCGGATCCTCGGTCAGATTGGCCCCACCGCCCTTGATGACTTCGGTGACCTTCTGCTCGAGCCCATCGGGCAGCATCGAGATCAGCGTCTCGCCCATGCTGCGCAACTGCGGCAGCGACTGCGAATTGCGCGCCCAGTCCGGCAGGTTGCTGCCCAGCAGCCACAGGCCGAAAATGGTGATGACAATGGCAATCAGCACGCCGCGCAGCACGCCGAAGACGAAGCCCAGCGTCCGGTCGATCGGTCCGATGCGGCTATCGACGACAAAGTCGGCGATGCGCATGGTCAAAAGGTGCAGCACGATGAGGGCGACGATGAAGGTCACCACCACGGTGGCGATATTGGCCACCAGCTCCTCGGCAATATATTGCTGCGCGATTTCGGGGTGGTAGAGATACATATAGACGGCGATCGCGGCCGAGCCGGCCCAGGTGGCCAGCGACAGCACTTCGCGGGTGAGGCCCCGCGCCGTCGCCAGGATCGCTGAAATCAGCACCAGTACGCCCACACCAACGTCAAATGCAGTCAGCATATATCTTCGCCTAGTTTTACTTGCGCCCCGGCCTTGAGGGGACCATTAGCCGCTTTGATCGCCCCTGCCAAGGGCGGCGGTCGCGCTTGCATGAAAACTCTTTGTTAACTTTTACCACCCTTCCGGCTCTGGCATGGGCTTCTTGCCATTGGCGGCGATGCGGCTGACCATGTCGCTGAGCTGGGCATATTCGGTGACCTCGAGCCCCGGTGCCTTGTCGGCCGCCCCCAGCCGCCCCGTCGCCACCGAACGGAAGCCCAGCTTCTGTGCCTCGCGCAGCCGCAGCGCCCCATGCACCACCGGCCTGACGCCGCCGGCCAGCGAAATCTCGCCGAAATAGACCGCTTCCGCCGGCAGGGGAGAACCGGTCAGCGAAGAGATCAAAGCCGCCGCAACCGCCAGATCGGCCGCTGGCTCGTTGATTTTGAGACCGCCGGCCACATTGAGATAGATGTCATTGGCCCCGATGCGGACGCCGCAGCGCGTTTCCAGCACCGCCAGCACCATGGAGAGGCGCGAGGAATCCCAGCCCACCACGGCCCGACGCGGCGTGCCGAGCGGGGAGGGAGCCACCAGCGCCTGGATTTCGATCAGCAGCGGTCGCGTGCCTTCCATGCCGGCAAAGACGGCGGAGCCCGCCGCGTCCTTGTCGCGCTGGTCGAGAAACAGGGCGGAGGGGTTGGCGACCTGTTCCAGCCCGCGCTCGGTCATGGCGAAGACGCCGATCTCGTCGGTGGCGCCATAGCGATTCTTCACCCCGCGCAGGATGCGGAAAGTGTGGCTGCTGTCGCCCTCGAAATAGAGCACAGCATCCACCATGTGCTCGACCACGCGCGGCCCGGCGATCTGGCCGTCCTTGGTGACATGCCCCACCAGCACCACCGCCGCGCCGCTCTTCTTGGCCATACGCGTCAGCGCCTGCGCCGAAGTGCGCACCTGCGTCACCGTGCCCGGTGCCGAGTCCACTCGGTCGGTCCATAGCGTCTGGATCGAATCGATGATGACGAGATCAGGCGGGGGCCCGCTTTCCAGCGTGGCGAGAATGATCTCGACATTGGTTTCGGCCGCCAGCAGCACGCCGGCATCGCCCAGGCCCAGCCGCTGCGCCCTCAGGCGCACCTGCGCCACCGCCTCTTCGCCCGACACATAGATGACCCGCTTGCCCTTGGCCGCCAGCGCCGCCGCCGATTGCAGCAGCAGCGTCGATTTGCCGATGCCGGGATCGCCACCGACCAGGAGTGCAGAGCCCTTCACAAACCCGCCACCGGTGACCCGGTCAAGTTCGGCGAGCCCGGTCACCACGCGCGCGGCGCTTTCGGTCTCGCCCGATAGCGGCACCAGATTGGCCGGCCGCCCATTGGACTTGGCGGCTTTCGGCCCCGCGCCCACGCCGGAATCCACGATCTCCTCGACCATGGAATTCCACTCGCCGCAGGCATCGCACCGGCCCTGCCAGCGCGTCGAGACAGCGCCGCAGGACTGACAGATGAATTGCGATCGATTCTTGGCCATGGGTCGTTTCGTTCTCTATTCGGCGCAGCTGGCGGCATTGGTGTTCTGGCGGGTCGCTCGCTCCCGCACCTTGGCGGCGATCTTGCACATGCTGCTCCAGCTGCGCGCAGTGTTGAGGCCGCAATGCTTGTCGATGAGCCGGATCAACCGCGAGGACTTCGCCACATCCCGGGTGAAGTCGACAATCAAATGGTCCGAGACCACATGTGTCTTCTCCGGGCCGTCATGGTCGCCAAGCCAGGCAAAGTCCGGCTTGTCGGAGCCGAAGAAGAACACGGCGGTTTCTGCCGGACGATCCCTGGCCGCCGCGGCGATCGGATCTGCCGCGATCAGCGTCTCCAGCAGGGCAGGGCGCCGCACGATCGGGGCCACATTCTCTCCCAGCCCGAACCCGCGCAGCACCACGCGCATCGCTTGTCGGGCGGCAGTCGCATCCCCTGCAAAGTCGGCCACCATATTGCCGGTGTTGAGCACTGTTTCCGGCGCCAGGAACCCCGCCTCTTCAGCAGCCTCCCGCCACTGCCCCATCCCCATCAGCCGATGCGTCGCCGGCCCAATGGCGCGCAGCAGGATGACATAGGGGTGGGCTTGATGAGGCAAAAGCAGGGTCTCTCAGCACGATGCCGGACGCTATCACCGTGCCTGTTTTGTATCAAGAACAAAAAGAGAACTACGTTGTGGATACACTCCGGAATGACCCGAACTGACCTGTGGGTAAGAGGGCTCTGCCTCAACAGGCACAACGATCACTGGTCCGCCCTCGGGCTCGGCCCGAGGGCCTGTCAGCGCGCCACCAGAGTGGCACTGACGCGCGTGGGGCTTGGCCTTTGGGTCGAGCCCGAGGGCGGTGTGGTGGGTGGGACGCCGCCTGCCCGCGAGATAGAGCGAGGAACCAACAGCACTCTCTGCGCCAAGGTCCGTCACCTCTGCCCTCCCCCTGTTTGAGGGAGAGGCCGGGTGGGGGTTGTGAGAGAACGCCCTATTCCGGCAGCCGTCCGTCCCCGACATAGTTCCGGTTGTACCGCCCCTTGAGGCTGGTGAGCATCTCATAGCCGATAGTGCCGGCAGCGTCGGCCTGGTCGTCCACGCTCACATGCGGCCCGAACACCTCCGCGCCCTCGCCCGGCATCGGCAGGTCCGATCCCAGTTCGGTCACGTCGATGACGGAAATGTCCATGGAGATGCGGCCAACCACCGGGCAGAGCTTGCCGCGGATATAGACCTTGCCACCCGGCCGCTGATTGGTGCCCGAGAGCGAGCGGAAGAAACCATCGGCATAGCCATGGGCGATGATGGCCAGCTTGGAATTGCGGTTGAGCGTATAGGTGGCGCCATAACCCACCGATTCCCCGGTCCGCCCCTCGGTAACCTGCAGGATCGGCACATGCAGCGTTACCACTGTGCCCATGGGGTTCTTCCGGCCCGCCACGGCGCGACCGCCATAAAGGGCAATGCCCGGCCGCACCATCTGGAAATGATAGTCGCGCCCGGTCATCAGGGCGGACGAATTGGCCAGTGACGCGGGGATGCCGGGAAACTGCGCCATGACCGAACCGAACAGCGCCAGCTGGGTACGGTTCTTTTCGTGGCTTGGCTGATCGGCACAGGCCAGGTGGCTCATCACCATTTGCGGGGCATAGCCCAGCCGCTCGATGCGCTCGCGCACCAGCGCCGCCTCGTTGAGGCGGAATCCCAGCCGGTTGATGCCGGTGTCGAAATGGAAGGCGCTGGGATAGGCCTCATTGCGCTCGATGCACTTGCCCAGCCATTCCTCCAGCATCGCCATCGAGCCGATGACCGGCATCAGGTTCTGGCGGATATAGAGATTTGCGGCGCCCGGATAGAGGCCGCCGAGAATGAAGATATGCGCATCGGGCAGGGCGGCGCGCACCGCCATGCCTTCGTCTGGCGTCGCCACGAAGAAGAAGCGGGCGCCAGCGGCATGCAGCGCCTTGCTCGACATGTCGATACCGGTGCCATAGGCGTCGGCCTTCACCACGGCGGCAGTCAACGCGCCGGCGCTCACCTTGTCGAGGGCGCGCCAGTTGCGGGCCAAAGCGCCCAGATCGATGCTCAATTGCCCGCCAAGGCCAGAGGTCAGCGTCATGCCTATTCCATGCGTTCGGGCAGGTAGTCTGCCCGAGCAAGGTTACCAAAGCGGGTAAACTGCGCCTCGAAGCTCAGCTGCACCGTGCCGGTGGGGCCGTGACGCTGCTTGGCGATGATCACTTCCGCCTTGCCGTGCACTTTTTCCATTTCCGCCTGCCAGGTCAGATGTTCGGGCGTACCCTCCTTGGGCTCCTTGTTCTTGAGATAGTATTCTTCGCGATACACGAACAGAACCACGTCCGCGTCCTGCTCGATAGAGCCCGATTCGCGAAGATCCGCCAGTTGCGGATGCTTGTCGTCGCGGGCTTCCACCTGGCGGGAGAGCTGCGACAGCGCGATGACGGGCACTTCCAGCTCCTTGGCCAGGGCCTTGAGCGTGGTGGTGATCTCGGTCAGTTCCTGCACGCGGTTCTGGCTCGAGGCTTTCGAGGAGCCGGACAGCAGCTGCAAATAGTCGACGATCAAAAGGTCGAGCCCCTTCTGCCGCTTCAGCCGCCGCGCCCGCGCCGCCAGCTGCGCCACGCTGAGACCGCCGGTATCGTCGATATAGAGCGGCACCTTGCTCATGATGTTGGACACATCGACCAGCTTGGTGAACTGGCTGTCATGGATACGGCCGCGGCGGATGTCCGAGGAGGAAATCTCCGCCTGCTCGGCCAGAATACGCGTGGCCAGCTGTTCCGAACTCATTTCCAGGCTGAAAAAGCCGACAATGCCGCCATCGACGGTCTTGCTGTGTCCATCGGCGGTCACGTCGCCGCGCCAGGCTTTTGCGACATTGTAGGCGATATTGGTGACGAGCGAGGTCTTGCCCATGGCGGGGCGGCCGGCCAGCACGATCAAGTCCGAGCGCTGCAATCCGCCCATCTGCCTGTCGAGGTCGTGCAGGGCCGTGGCGACGCCGGAAAGCCCGCCATCGCGCTGAAAGGCTTCGCCAGCCATCTGGATGGAGGCGGTCAGGGCGCTCGAAAAGCTCTGAAAGCCCCCGTCATAGCGACCCTTTTCGGCCAGCTGGAACAGCTCGCCCTCCACCTTTTCGATCTGCTTGACCGGCGTCATCTCGACATCCGATTCATAGGCGACCGACACCATTTCCTCACCCACGAGGATCAGGCTGCGGCGAATGGCCAGGTCATAGATCGCCTGCCCATAGTCGGCGGCGTTGATGACCGTAGTTGCCTCGGCGGCGAGGCGCGCCAGATATTGCGCCATGGTCAATTCGGGCAACAGTTGGTCGGGCAGGTGTGTCTTGATGGTGGTCGGGTCGGCCGATTTGCCGGCGCGGATGATTTTGCCGGCAATCTCGTAGATATTGCGGTGCACCGGCTCGTAGAAATGCTCGGGCATCAGGAAGTCGGCGACGCGATAGAAGGCGTCGTTATTGATCAGGATCGCGCCCAGCAGTGCCTGTTCGGCTTCCACATTGTGGGGCGCGAGGCGGAAGGACTTTTCTTCGGCGATAGGCAGCCTAGCAATCTCGGCCATGACGGTTCCTGGGGTGTTAACCTTTCTTAATCACGCGACTCGGGCATGAGTCTTGGGCTAACGGCGCGCCGGTTAAGTTAGTGCGAATGGCGGCTGTGATCACTGGGGACAACGGGGAATGTGATCGTCCGGGCTTGTGCCGGGTGTGGGCTGATTCTTTGTCGGCCATTGCTCCGCAAAATGCAAAAGGCCGGGCGCTGGGCCCGGCCTTTCGACTGTGGTTTGGCGGCGAAGACTACTCTTCGAAGCGGTCTTCCAGGGCCGCATCGGCCTGGCCAGCGGCGAAGTCGCCGCCTTCGTCGGCTTCGAAAGTGTGCACGGTGACGTCTTCACCGGCAGCCTGGCGCTCGGCTTCGTCGCCCGAACGGGCCACGTTGACGGTGATCGAGACGGCAACGTCGGCATGCAGCGACAGCGACACGGTGTGGACGCCGACCGACTTGATGGCGTCGGGCAGGTCGACCTGGTTGCGCTGGATGGTGAAACCGTCATTGGCCAGAGCCTCGACGATGTCACGTGCAGCGACCGAACCATAGAGCTGACCGGTTTCGCCGGCCTGACGGATCAGCACGACGGCATGACCGTTGAGACCTTCGGCGATGCCGGCAGCGGCATTGCGGCGCTCTTCGTTGCGCTGCTCGATGTGAGCACGCTCGTTTTCGAAACGCTTGCGGTTGGCTTCCGTAGCGCGCAGGGCCTTGCCCTGGGGCAGGAGGAAGTTACGGGCAAAACCGTCCTTGACGTTGACTTCGTCGCCGATGGTACCGGTGCGGCCGATGCGCTCGAGCAGAATGACTTTCATGTCTTTTATCCTTTGGCTGTCCCGCCTCGTAGGCGGTTAGGAGCCGCGAACCATTCGCGACCCCAGCTTTGGTGGAGGCAAACTGGATGCCACCACCATCGTCACCACCCGGCTTGACCGGGTGGTCCATACTTCCGCGCCGCTGGATTGCCCGGTCAAGCCGGGCAATGACGGCAATCAGGAAGTCTGTGTTTTACTGCACTGCGTAGGGCATCAGGCCGATGAAGCGGGCGCGCTTGATGGCACGAGCCAGTTCACGCTGCTTCTTGGCAGAAACGGCGGTGATGCGGCTCGGCACGATCTTGCCGCGCTCGGAGACGTAGCGGCTCAGCAGGCGCACGTCCTTGTAGTCGATCTTCGGCGCGCCTTCACCCGAGAACGGGCAGGTCTTGCGACGACGCTGGAACGGGCGGCGGGCCTGGGAAGTGGTAAGGTCTTTAATAGCCATTTTTACTCGTTCCTTATCTTAGAAGCGGCGCGGACGGCGTTCGCCGGAGAAGCCACCGCGGTCGCCACCGGGACGGCCACCGCCATCGCGGTCATCGCGATCGCGCTTCTGCATCATCGCGGACGGGCCTTCTTCCAGCTCGTCGACGCGCACGGTCATGAAGCGCAGGATGTCTTCATTGATGCGCATCTGGCGTTCCATCTCGGCAATGGCAGCAGCCGGAGCGTCGAGGTTCAGCAGGGTGTAGTGCGCCTTGCGGTTCTTGCGGATGCGGTAGGAGAGACCCTTGAGGCCCCAATATTCGTTCTTGGTCACCTTGCCGCCGCCCTGGGCCAGGATGTCGGTGAGGGCCGTGGTCAGTTCTTCGACCTGCTGCTGGGACACGTCCTGGCGCGCGAGGAAGATATGTTCGTAGAGGGCCATTGATGCGCCTTCCTTTCGAGTTTCACTCAGCAATGCCTGGCGCGGAGCCCCTTCGAAGCCGGAAAGGCGTCAAAGCAGTCTTGCAAAGAGCGGGAACACGGGAGGCCGGGTTCGAAGAACCCTATCTTTCCCAAAGCATGGTTCGGAGAACCTTGTCTTTCAAAAGGAAAAACCCTCCGTTCAGCCCCCGGCCAAACGAATTGCTGGCGTCGCTATAGGGGAACCGGCTCGGTCTGGCAAGTCACATCGTCCGTCTGATGACGTTGCGACGCCGCGGCGCTGACGGTTTTGTTGTCGGCGCCTCGGTGGGCCGGTGCGGGCAAGGAGCGGCGCTGACGACAAGGTTTCGCCCGCCATGTTTGGCGGCGTAGAGGGCCGCGTCGGTGACCGCGAGCAGTTCGGTCTGATTGCAGCCAGACGTGCCCATGCCGACGCCGATGCTGACCGTGGCATGGATTGCTACCCCGTCCGGCGTCAGGATCGCGGTGGCGGCTATCGCCGCGCGCAAAGCCTCGGCTGTCGCAAGATTGGCCGCATCGTCGGGTTGGGCGAGAATGGCGGCAAATTCCTCGCCGCCAAGGCGACCGATTATGGCCTGCTGCGGCAGGGCTTGGCGCATCACCTCCGCCAGGGTCCGCAGCGCATTGTCGCCCGTGGCATGGCCAAAACTGTCATTGATCGACTTGAAGTGGTCGACATCGAGCATCAGCAAGCCGAACGCGCCGTTTCGGCCACTGACCTGCTGATTGAGACGGGTCAGGAAAGCGCCGCGATTGAGCACGCCGGTCAGCGGATCGTGGGCCGCCAGGTGCCGCAACTCGGTGTGCATGCCGCGCCAGGCGCTGCTGATCGCCGAAACCGCAAAGGCGCCCATTGCCATCATGCCGATCGAAAGCCTGAAGGATGTGACTTCGGCCGGGGTCACCAATTCATAGGGCAGGCGGAAATAGCCCAGCGGTACCGCAATCAATATCCAGGTGCAGGTCGCCGCGGTCAGGATGGCACTGGCGAATGGCCGGAAAACGATGGCGCACCACAAAAGACCCGGCACCACATAGGTCGGTGCGCCCGGACCGCCAATGCCGCTCATCGACAGGATGAGTACGGAAAGGCATGCCAGTGCCCCATATTGGTGCAGCCTTTGCTGGCTGCTGCGGGACAGGAAGCGCAAGGAGCCGGAGGCGGCAGCCAGCACCAGTGGCAAATAGAGGGCGTAATTGACAAATTCCGCCGCCAGCCAGATGCCGAAAGCGCTCCCCGCCGGCATTCCAAACAGGATGGGGCCGCTGAGCCCGCCGGCCACTGCAGTGGTCACCGAAGCCACGGCAACGACGACAATGGTCATCACCACGTCTTCGGGCGATCCCAGCCGCAGCGGGGTCACGCCACGCCATCGGGCGAGCGTGAAGCCGGCCGCAATGCCCACCAGATTGGCGCCATTGAGCAGGACAGTGCTCAAAAGGCTCGAACCCGCGTAAAGGTCGCCCAATCCATAACCGATGATCGCGCCGATCCAGACGAGCACCCGATTGGCGCGCGGCCGCACCAGCAGCCAACCCAGCAGCAGCGCATTGGCAGGCCAGATGCTGGCCAATGAGAACAGAAAGCGCGAGTGAATGCCGACGAGGCAGGCCGCCAAAACCATGACGCACACGACAAAGGCTTCGACCAGCGGTATGTCGAGATCGATTTTCCAACGGTGGCCCTGACTTGGCCCGTTCAGCATCGTATCCGTTCTCCTCGCCAGAGCCTCGCGCACATCCCCTAAGAAAGTGTGCGTTTGGCCCATGGGGGTTTACGCGCCTTGACTCTGCCACAACCAGACTGCAAAGCCGCAGGTAAGCGTGCGCTCAGTTAACGAAGTGGCGCATTGAGGTCTTTAGAGGGGGCGCAGATGTCCGTTACAGCATTCACTTTCCCGGGGCAGGGCAGCCAGGCCGTGGGCATGGGCAAGGATCTTGCCGCCGCCTATCCCGAGGCTCGCCAGGTCTTTCAGGAAGTCGATGAAGCCTTGGGCGAGCGCCTGTCGGCCACCATGTTCGAGGGCCCCGAAGATATTCTGCGGCTTACGGAAAATGCCCAGCCGGCGCTGATGGCAGTCAGCATGGCGGTCATCCGCGTGCTCGAAGCGCGCGGTGTCTCCATCAAGGACCACGCCAAATTCGTCGCCGGCCACTCGCTGGGTGAATATTCCGCCCTCTGCGCGGCTGGCACCTTCACCATTGCCGATGCCGCCCGCTTGCTGCGTACCCGTGGCCAGGCCATGCAGAAAGCCGTCCCCGTCGGCCATGGCGCCATGGCTGCCCTTCTCGGGCTTGATGTCGAAACCGCGCGTCAGGTCGCGGCTGAAGCCGGGCGTGGTGAGGTCTGCGACGTTGCCAATGACAACGCGCCCGGCCAGGTCGTCGTATCCGGCGCAACCGGCGCCGTCGAACGCGCCGTCGAAATCGCCAAGACCAAGGGCGCCAAGCGCGCTCTGCTGCTGCCGGTCAGCGCCCCTTTCCACTGCTCCATGATGCAGCCGGCCGCAGACGCCATGGCCACGGCCCTCGCAGAAGTCAGCATGCAGGCGCCGGTGGTGCCGTTGGTCGCCAATGTGCTGGCTGCGCCGATTTCCGACCCGGCCGAAATCCGCCAGCGCCTCGTCGAACAGGTCACCGGCGTCGTCCGCTGGACCGAGAGTGTCTCCTGGCTCACCACGACCGGGGGCGTCACCAACCTGGTCGAACTCGGCTCCGGTAAGGTGTTGACTGGCCTCGCCAAACGCATTGCGCCCCAAGCCACTGCCCAGGCCATCGGCACTCCGGCCGATATCGATGCTTTCGTCGCCCAGCTCGGTGCTTGAATCACCATCTGAAGTGCTTGACTCTGTTTCTCTTCCAAGAGGCCTTAAATGTTTGATTTGACAGGTAAACGCGCACTCGTCACTGGCGCCAGCGGCGGTATTGGTCGCGAGATCGCCAAGGCCCTGGCCGCTGCAGGGGCCACTGTTGCGCTTTCGGGTACCCGCATCGGGGCGCTGGAAGATACGCAGAAGGAAATCGGCAAGGACTGCCCGATCCTGACCGCCAACCTTTCCAAGCTCGAGGAAGTCGACAAGCTGGTCCCGGCTGCCGAAGCGGCCATGGGCGGGCTCGACATTCTGGTCAACAATGCCGGCATGACCCGCGACAACCTCTTCATGCGTATGAAGGATGAAGAGTGGGACGAGGTCATCGCCGTCAACCTCACCGCCGCCTTCCATCTCAACCGCGCCGTGCTCCGCGGGATGATGAAGCAGCGCTGGGGCCGCATTATCGGCATCTCCTCGGTTGTGGGCGTGATGGGCAATCCGGGGCAGGGCAACTATGCCGCCTCCAAGGCCGGCCTTATCGGCATGAACAAGGCTCTGGCTCACGAAGTCGCCAGCCGCAACATCACCGTCAACTCCATTGCCCCCGGCTTCATCGCCTCGGCCATGACCGACGAGCTCAACGACAAGCAGCGCGAGTCGATCCTCTCCAGCGTGCCGGCCGGTCGTCTCGGCACGGCCCAGGAAATCGCCGCATCGGCCGTTTTCCTGGCCAGCGATGCAGCCGCCTACATCACCGGACACACGCTGAATGTGAACGGCGGCATGGCCATGATTTGACTTCGAACCGTCCCGCAGGGCAAATCTCTCCTGTGGTGAGATTTGAGGTGAGAAGGCCATGAGAGCTGTGCTCGAATGGCAAGCGAGGCCAAAAGCCTTGGAAACCGGGCAGAACGCGGTTGGCTATTGCGTATGAAACGTGTTACGTCGCGCCGCGTTTACCCTTGCCGGTCTGCCTTGCAGGCGCCCATCGGGCCGCTTACACTGCGTCCGAGCAAGCCAACACAGCTTGAAGAATTGGCGATCCGCCAATAAGAAGCGAAACGAAACGTCGATTTCTAAAAGGGAAGTCAAATATGAGCGATGTCGCTGATCGGGTCCGCAAGATCGTTGTGGAACACCTCAATGTGGATGCCGAGAAGGTCACCGAAAAGGCCAGCTTCATCGACGATCTGGGTGCAGACTCGCTCGATCAGGTCGAACTGGTCATGGCTTTCGAGGAAGAATTCTCGGTCGAGATTCCCGATGACGCCGCCGAGTCCATCCAGACCTTCGGTGATGCCGTCGCTTTCCTGACCAAGGCCACCAGCTGATCTGGGGGCTAGGCCGCTGACCATGGAATTGCGCCGAGTCGTCGTCACCGGATTGGGACTTGTCACGCCTCTTGGGTGTGGCGTTGAGCCTACCTGGGCCAACATCCTTGCCGGTAAGAGTGGTGCCAAGCGTATCGACGACTTCCAAGTCGACGATATTGCGTGCCAGATCGCCCACCGCCTTCCATTGGGAGACTATGCCGATGGCAAGTACAATCCCGATGAATGGATGGAGGTGAAGGAACAGCGCAAGGTCGATCCTTTCATCGTCTATGCCATGGCTGCGGCAACGCAGGCCATTCAGGATGCCGGCGTCGAACCCAAGACCCAGGAAGAACAGGAACGCACTGGCGTCCTGATCGGCTCTGGTATAGGCGGTGTCGGCGGCATCTATGATGCGTCGGTGACCCTGCACGAAAAGGGTCCGCGCCGCATCAGCCCGTTCTTCATCCCCGGCCGGCTGATCAACCTTGCCTCCGGGCAGGTGTCGATTCGCTTCGGCCTCAAGGGCCCCAACCACTCCGTCGTCACTGCCTGTTCGACCGGTGCGCATGCTATTGGCGATGCGGCCCGTCTGATCGCGCTGGGTGATGCGGACGTGATGGTTGCAGGCGGTGCGGAAAGCTGCGTCAACCGGCTGTCTCTGGCCGGCTTCGCTGCTGCCCGTGCTCTGTCCACCGGCTTTAACGACAACCCCACCGCGGCTTCGCGTCCCTATGACAAGGATCGCGACGGTTTCGTGATGGGTGAAGGCGCCGGCATCGTCGTGCTCGAGGATTACGAGCGCGCCAAGGCCCGCGGCGCCAAGATTTATGGCGAAGTGATCGGTTATGGCCTGTCGGGCGATGCCTATCACATCACCGCCCCGTCGCCCGATGGCGATGGTGGTTTCCGCGCCATGAGCGCGGCGATCAAGCGCGCTGGCATTTCGGCCGCCGACATCGACTACATCAATGCCCACGGCACCTCGACGCCGCTTGGCGACGAGATCGAACTGGGCGCGGTGACCCGCGTTCTGGGCGATGCTGCCCCCAAGACGGTGATGAGCTCCACCAAGTCGGCCGTTGGCCATCTGTTGGGTGCTGCCGGTTCGGTCGAGGCCATCTTCTGCCTGCTCGCCATGCGCGACGGCATCGCGCCGCCGACGCTGAACCTCGATAATCCCTCGGTCCAGACCGAGATCAATCTTGTGCCGCACAAGCCGCTCAAGAAGGAAATCAATGTGGCCCTGTCCAACAGCTTCGGCTTTGGCGGAACCAATGCCACGCTGGTCATGCGCAAGGTCAGCTGATTTTTCCACCTTTTGTGAGGGGCACATCGCGTTAACGCGCGATGTGCCCCTTGTTTTTGTCGCGCGTCATGCAAACAATGCAGTCGCTTCGCCATAGTTTGGCGCAAAAGATAATGAAACAAGGCCGCAACAAGGCCTTTTGCGAGTGAAGCCGATACCATGAACGACCGCAGGACACGCCGCCGCCGCCGCTCGGGCAACGCCTTGATCGACGTCTTGAACGGCATGTTGACACTGCTGGTCATCGGTCTCGTCGTCGTGGGCGGCGGCTTCTTCTACGTCGCTTCGCAGTATTACGGCGCCGGTCCGGTCCAGGAAGAACGCACCTTCCGCGTCGAATCCGGCAACACCCTGACCACCACCGCCAATCGCCTCGAGGAGCAGGGCTTTATCTCCAACGCGCTGATTTTCAGCCAGTTCGGCGGCAGGGTCGAGAAGAACACCGTGGTCAAGGCCGGCGATTTCAGCATTCCCGCCCAGGCCAGCATGTCCGACATTTTGCGCGAGCTGACCGAGGGCAACCCGATCCGTTACGCCGTCACGATTCCCGAAGGCTGGACCGCCTGGCAGGTGCTGCGCCGCCTTGCCGACGATGACCGGCTGACCGGCGAAATCACCACTCTGCCACCGGAAGGCTCGATCCTGCCCGGAAGCTATGATTACACTCCCGGCGATACCCGCCAGTCGGTGCTCGACAAGATGCAACTTGCCATGACCCAGGCGCTTGCCACCGTGTGGGAGGGCCGTGTCGCCGACCTGCCGCTCAAGTCACCAGCCGAGTTGCTGATTCTGGCGTCCATCGTCGAAAAGGAAACCGGCGTCGCCTCCGAGCGCCCCGAAGTCGCTGCCGTCTTCGTCAATCGCCTGCGCACCGGCATGCGCCTGCAGTCCGACCCGACCATCATCTATGGCATTACCCTGGGTCAGAGCACGCTCGATCGCGGCATTCGCCGCTCGGAAATCGAGCAGAAGACCGCCTACAACACCTACCAGATCGACGGCCTGCCGCCGACGCCCATCGCCAATCCAGGCATCGAGGCCCTGCGCGCCGTCGCCAATCCCGACACCCACAAATATCTCTACTTCGTGGCCAAGGGCGCAACCCCGAGCGAGGGTCACGTCTTTGCCGAGACCTATGCCGAGCACCAGACCAATGTGGCTCGCTATCGCGCCATAGCCGCCGAGGCTGCGGCACAGGCGGAGGCCGAGGCTGAGCAGGCCCGCCAGGCGCTTGAGGCCGAGCAGGCCGAAGAAGCCCAAGACAGCGCACAGTGAGCGGCCCCATTGCCAGCATGACCGGCTACGCCCGCGCCGAACGCGCGGACGGGCCGCAGCGGGTCCGCCTCGAGATCCGCTCTGTAAACAGCCGCAATCTCGACATGCGGTTACGCCTGCCGCCCGGTTTCGACGCGCTGGATATTCCGCTGCGCCAGGAAATCTCCCGCGCTCTGTCGCGCGGCTCCATCAATCTCGTCGTTACCCTCGAACGCGACAGCGGTGGCGGTACCGTGCGCGTCAACCCGGTAGTGCTCGAAACGGTACTCGCGGCCATGGAGACACTCTCCGCCCGCATTTCCCCCAGCGCACCGCCGGCTCTCGAAAACATCCTCGCCTTGCCGGGCGTGCTGGTGCTCGACCAGCCGGCGATTGCCGAAGACGAGGACGGTATTGCGGCCCTGGTCATGGACTGCGCCGCCGAAGCCATCGAGCACCTCTGCGCCATGCGTGTTGAAGAGGGCAGGGCCACCGCCATGATTCTCAACGGTGTCCTCGACAGCATCGAGGCATTGGTTTCAGACGCCCAGGATCATCCGGCTCGCGCGCGCGAGCACATCGAGGCGCGGCTGCGCGCCCAATTGGCCAATCTTGTCGCCGATGCCGGCCTGCCGCCGGACCGGCTGGCCCAGGAGGCGCTGCTGCTCGCCACCAAAGCCGACATCCAGGAAGAGCTCGATCGCCTCCGCGCCCATATCTCGGCGGCCCGCAAGCTCATTGCCGATGGCGGGCCGGTCGGCCGCCGCCTCGACTTCCTCGCCCAGGAATTCAATCGCGAAGCGAATACGCTCTGCGCTAAGGCGAACGCAGTGGAGCTCACCGCGATCGGTCTTGACCTCAAGGCGGCGATCGATCAACTACGCGAGCAGGTTCAGAACATCGAATAGAGTGCTCAGATGGAATTTCAGCGCCGCGGCGTGATGCTGGTGATTGCTTCCCCTTCCGGCGCCGGAAAGTCATCGATTTCGCGCTCGCTGTTCCAGCAGGACCCCAATATCCGTCTGTCCGTGTCGGTGACCACGCGCGCGCGGCGCAGCGACGAGGTGGAGGGCACGCACTATTATTTCGTTGATGTACCCACCTTTAACCGCATGAAGGCCGAGGGCGGCCTGCTTGAATCGGCCGAGGTGCACGGCAATTTCTACGGCACACCGCGTGCCAAGGTCGAAGAACAACTCGCCGCCGGCAAGGATATTCTGTTCGACGTGGACTATCAGGGCACCCTGCAGCTCTATGAAAAATGCCGCGCCGACATGGTGACTGTGTTCATCCTGCCGCCCACCATCGAAGAGCTCCGCGCTCGCCTCGAGCGCCGTGCCCAGGACAGCGTCGGCACCATCGAAAAGCGCCTGCGCAATGCCCGTATCGAGCTCGATCACGCCGGCGAGTATGACTATGTCATCATCAATCGCGATCTCGAGCAGTCGGTGCAGAACGTCCGGTCAATCCTCGCCTCGGCCCGGCTAAAGCGCGAGCGCCAGCTGGATTTGACCAGCTTTGTCAAAGACTTGCAGCAGCAGATCGATTCTCTTTGAGAGGGTGAGGTGCAGTTATTCCAAGGCCCCCGATCGTCACGCTCGGGCTTGCCTCGTGGGACCTGCACTTTGCGAGGCCGCAGGACGTAAAGGCCCCTCGGCTCAAGCCCGAGGGTGACAAAGTAGGCGCGGAAATGATCGTGCTTGTCGGCTTTCGGTGCCAGTCATGACCAGCCCTGCCATTCGGCGCGGCACGCCGGCATTTATTCGCGCCAATGTGGCCTTCTTCCTTTCGGCCTTCTCGGTTTTCGCCTCGCTCTACTCCGTGCAGCCGCTGCTGCCCATGTTCGCGCAATATTGGGTGCGCGATGCTGGCACCGCCTCTCTTGCCCTGTCCGCAACCACGGCGACCATGGCGCTTGCGCTTATCCCCGCGAGCCTCCTGGCCGATCGTCTCGGCCGCCGCACGCTCATTGTCAGTGCCTTGTTGCTCACCGCCATTCTCGGCTGTCTGCTGCCATTCACCCAAGTGTGGTGGCAACTCATCACGCTGAGGACGCTCATGGGCATCAGCCTGGCAGGTGTCCCGGCCGTGGCCATGGTCTATCTCTCTGAGGAAATGGATGCTGACGCTCTGGGCTATTCCATGGGGCTCTATATCGGCGGCACCGCCCTTGGCGGCATGGCTGGTCGTGTCATTTCCGGCATACTGTCCGACTTTCTCGGCTGGAGGGTGGGTACAGGCGTCCTTGCCGGTCTCATCCTTGTGGCCGCGATTGCCGTGGCCGTGCTGCTGCCGCAACCACGCCAATTACTGCGCGATCCCATCCGCCTCGGTGAATTGTGGCGGCGATGCCTTGCCAGCTTTTCCGATGCCGCACTGCCCTGGCTGTTTGCCAGCTCATTTCTGCTGATGGGCGGTTTTGTGACGCTCTACAATTATGCCGGTTTCCGGCTCGCCTTGCCGCCCTTTGCGCTGAGCCACTCGGCCGTCGCCGCGATCTTTCTGGTCTATATGCTGGGCAGCGCCAGCTCGACCTGGGCCGGGGCGCTGTCGCAGCGTCTCGGGCGTCGCAAGGTCTTCTGGGCGCTGGTCGCCATGCAGGGACTGGGTGTCGCCATCACCGCCGTGCCGTCCACCCCGATTGTCATCGCCGGCCTGGCCGTCGCCACAATGGGCTTCTTCGCCGCCCATGGCATCGCCAGCGCCTGGGTCACCCGCCGCGCCCGTATCGGCAAGGCGCAAGCCTCGGCTATCTACCTCGTCGCCTATTATCTGGGCGCTTCCATTCTCGGCACTCTGGGTGGCTTTGCCTGGACGGCCTGGGGTTGGCCCGGCGTCATGCTGGTATCGGGCGGCGCCGCGTTTCTGGCCTTGCTGGTAGCGATACGGCTGGTCTTCATCGCGCCGCTCTCAATGCCCGAAAGCACACCTGAGCCAACTTCGATGGATTAGCTCTGTGGGGGCCCGGGTCCTTCGAAAAGATCTTATCGCAGGTCCGGTAGCACCCGCGCCATGGCGAGAAAGGCCGCGATCGGCAATTCCTCTGCCCGCTCGTCGCCCTTGAGGCCTGCGGCGGCCAATAGACCCTCCACCGGCACACCGAGCGCTTTGAGCGATTGCCGCACCATCTTACGACGCTGTCCGAAGGCAGCCTTTGTCACCTGTTCGACCAGCTTGACCGGCAGGTCCGGTTCAACCGGTTTGGGCACCAGATGCACCACGGCCGAGGTGACATTCGGTGGCGGCACAAAGGCCTGGCGGCCGACATTGAAGGCGATCCGCGCCTCGGTGCGCCAGCCGGCGAGCACACCAAGCCGGCCATAGGCGTCGTCTCCGGGCTTGGCAACGATACGCTCGGCCACCTCGCGCTGGAACATCAGCGTCAGGCTTTCGAAGAAGGGCGGCCAGGGCTCCATGGTGAGCCAGCCGGTCAGCAGCGGCGTGCCGATATTATAGGGCAGGTTGGCAATGATCCGCGTCGGTCCTTCCGCCAGCAGCCGATAATCCATCTCCATGGCGTCGCCCGAGATCACCGTAAGGCGATTGGGATAGGCCTCGGCAATTTCGGCCAGCGCCGGAAGCGCACGCGCATCGCGCTCGATGGCAACCACCTCGCGTGCGCCTTCGGCTAGGAGCGCCCGGGTCAGCCCGCCGGGCCCCGGCCCCACCTCGATGACGCGCACGCCTTCCAGCGAACCCCCGACCCGGGCGATGCGAGCAGTCAGATTGAGGTCGAACAGGAAATTCTGCCCCAGCTCCTTCTTGGCCCGGAGGCCATGGGCAGCAATGACCTCACGCAGCGGGGGCAGGGAATCGATCTGGCTCATGTGGTGGTTTCAGTCATTCTGTCGGCCAGGGCGATGGCCGCGGCAAAGCTGGTGGCCGATGCTGTGCCCTTGCCGGCATGGTCAAAGGCGGTTCCGTGGTCGGGCGAGGTGCGTACTATGGGAAGGCCCAGCGTGACATTGACACCGGCGTCAAAGGCCACGGTCTTGATCGGGATCAGCGCCTGGTCGTGATACATGGCCAATACGGCGTCATAGCTGCGCCAGTGTGGCGGGAAAAACAGCGTATCGGCAGGCAGCGGCCCGACGGCATCGATTCCATCGGCCCTGGCCTTTTCGATAGCCAGTGCGATCACGTCGATATCCTCCCGCCCGATGGCCCCGCCTTCACCTGCATGCGGATTGAGGCCAGCCACAGCAATGCGCGGATCGGCGATGCTGAAGCGCCGCCGCAGATCATAATCCATGACGCGCAGCGTGTGGTGGATCAGCTCGGCCGTCATCAGCCCTGGCACGTCCTTGAGCGGCACATGGATGGTCAGCGGTACAGTGCGCAGATCCTCATGCGCCAGCATCATCACCGGCAGCGGCACGACGTCGTCTTCGGTACAGAGCGCAGCCAGGAACTCCGTATGGCCGGGAAAAGCAAAGCCGGTGTGATAGAGCGCGCCCTTGTGGATCGGCGCCGTCACCAGCCCTCGACACTCTCCGCGCTGAATGGCGGCTACCGCCTCGGCAATGGCTGCGACCACCACGGCGCCGGCGGCGTCATGCGGCTGGCCCGGCTGGTCGGGCACGTCGCCCGCAATGTCCCAAACGGGGAGGGCGCGCGCGAAGATTGCCGCCGCATTAGCCGCAGTAGCGGCTTCGATGGCGATGTCGAGCCCCAGCCGCGCCGCGCGCGACCGCAGGAAGTCGATATTGCCGAAAACGATGAAGGGCGGCAGGGCGCGTTCACCGCGGCGGGCGAACAGCATCAGGATGATGTCGGGTCCGACGCCCGCTGGCTCACCCATGCTGATCGCCAGCGGTTTGGTCATTTCGGCCCTCGGGCGGACGGAGGGATGTGCATAACACGAGGCTCCGGCCGCATCAGTCAGTCTCAGGCGTTGTCGCCGTGTCCGCAAGACCGGATCAGTTGTAGATGATCTTGGCGTTCTTGCGCAGCGTTGCCAGATATTCCTCGGTCTTGCCCTTGAGCGCGCTATTGCCGGCTTCGGCTTCCAGTTCGCTCTTCACGAAGGTCAGGTCCTGCGCCTGCACCTTTTCGCAGATCGCCAGCATCGAGACGCCGGAATCGACCACGCGCGGCTTGGTGATGCCACCGACATTCAGACCGGCCAGTTCCTTGGCGATCGGGTCGGGCAACTGGGTTGCATGGCGACGGCCGACATCGATCACGGCGGCGTCGGTATAGGTCAGCGAGAGGTCGACGGCGGTATCGCAGCCGGCAAAGCTCGAACGATAGCGATTGGCCTGGCCGGTGCGGGCGCCCGAGCCCTGGCCCACAAAGATGATCTCTTTGAGGATGTAGTCGAAATTCTGGTAGTCAGCGATCTTGCTGGCGGCGCGCTGGTCGAGTTCGGCGTCCGAAATCTGCACCTGCGACATCACCGCGCCTTCGACCACCGCGTTCCATGCAATGGCGGCACGGAGGCGATCCTTGAGCGTATCGGTGTTGATACCGCCCTGGCGCAGCATATCGGCCAGCTTGTCCTGGCTGACCTTGAGATTGCGCGCAATCTGCAGAAACGCCTCATCGACCTGCGCATTGGACACGTTGACGCCCAGGCGCTTGGCCTCCGCCATCTGAATGGCCTCAGTGATCAGCTGCTCCATGGCGCCGTTACGTCCGGTATTGTTGCCTTCCAGGCGGAACAGGCGCAACCGCTGGTCGACCTGCACGTCGGAAATCTGCACGCCGTTGACGGTAACGACAGTGGCGGCGAACGAGGGCGCGACGGCAGTAAACGCCATGGCCAGGCCGAGGATCGCGGCGCCTGCGACGCGCCGAAGAGAAGCAAAGGTCATGTTTGTGTCCGCTTTCTGCAACCCGCCTTCAATGAGGCGTCTGGTCTGCGCTGTCAATTGCTGGATGAATACGGCCAAAATCCGGACCCTCACGACTTGGTCAGGTCCATCCGTCCTCTTTGTAGAGCATGATGGTTATTCCCACGAAAATGGCGATCAGCGCTGGCGCGACTGCAGCGAAAACCGGGTCAAGCACGCCGGTGGATCCGGCGCGGTCGGCCATTTCGGTGATCACGAAAACGATGAAGCCCAGCACCATGCCATAGAGCACCGACGGCCCCAGTTGGGCATTGCGACGGTACCCGGCGGTGAAGGCAAAGGCGATGAACAGCGAGCCGGTAAGCACCAACGGCAGCGCCATCAGCTTGACCAGCCGCATCGTGCTGGCCGCGCGGATCGAGGGATCGGCCACCCCGCGCTGCAACATGTCGACCAGCTCGAAAAAGGTCGTGTCCTCGGTGGAGGCCAGCTTGAGATTGATTTCGCTGGGTGTCGAGCGGGTGGGAAGGGCGAAATTCAGCACGGTGCGCGCCGGCTGGTCGGGGGAGCGGGCGATGGCGACGGGAAACACCCATTGTCCGGTTTCGAGCCGCGCTTCGCTGGCCTCGAGCCTCGGAATGTCGCTAGCGCCCAGCTGGAACACCGTCACCTCGCCCAGCACCGCGCCGCCGGCCGACATGCTGCGCGCCAGCATCACGTAATGGGCGCCGTCGCCTTCCTGCTCCAGCCAGATTTCGTCTGCCGGCGTCAGCAGCACCGCCTGGCCGGGCGGGGTCGGGGAGAGCTCGCGATTGACCCTCGTGCTGATCGTCTCGGCGCCCAGCGCGATGACGAAACTGATCACCATTAGCGCCAGGGTCGGCGCCCTTACGGTGCGCCACAGCGAAATGCCGCTGGCCTTGATGACAGTCAGTTCGTGGCGGGCCTTGAGGTCGACGAAGCCGATAATGGCGCCGAGCAGCACCGTCACTGGCAGGGTCTTGATGGTCCAGCGCACCGCGCTCATCGCCACCATCAGGATGGCGAGGCCGATACCCTTTTCCTGCGCCACATAGTTGAAGCGCCAGGTGTCAAGCGACTCCACCAGCGCGATCAGCCCGTAGAAAATGAAAACGGTGGCCCCGATGCGAGTGGCGAGGCGGTTGAGAACGAGCCAGTCGATGCGGGTCATGCCGGCTCCTCGATAATTGGGCGCGGCCACAGCCGCACGGCCAGGACGACGCCGGATATGAGGATCAGAATAACTGCGCCGGTGCCCATGCCAAGGGGGCTATAGGCACTGAGTCCGCGTTCGGCGAAACCGCAGAGCATGACGATGGCTTCCAGCGGCAGCCGCACCCGCGTGCGCCGTCCCGAGGGAAAACCGGCCAGCGCCAGGGCCAGGAGACATATCGCGATCACCCGCAGTCCCTCGGCCGAACGATCGAGCAGACGCTTGGTGATTTCGGGTGTCCATTCCCCGGTCTCCATAGCCTGGCGCACCATCTGGAAGCTGTCGGTCTCCGACAAGGGATCGCCGGCCGCAAGAGGCTGGCTCAGGCTATCGACGCTGATGTCATAGCGCGCGAAACGCACTTCCGAATAGCGCCCATCGGCCTCCACATATTGCAGCGCGCCATTATACAGCTCGATCACATAGAATGCGCCGTCACTCGACACCCGGGCCCTTTCGGCTACATAGGTGCGCCGCGTCTCCGGATTGCGTCGGTCGTCGGCAAAAAACTCGATGACTTCACCCCCGGCGCGACGGCCGCCGATCAACAGCACGACGCCCGGCGTCACCTGCGTGAACCGGTCGGGCTTCAGCGTCGAACTCACGAGATCGGCGGCAATCTCCGCCGCCAGCGTGTTCACCCGCTTATTGGCCAGCGGTTCGACCACATGGGCCAGCAACAGCACCGCGGCGACGGCCAACCCTCCGACCACGAGGCTCGCGCGCCATAGATCGCCCAGGCCGCCGCTGATGTGGATGATATGCATTTCATGGCTGGTCTGCAGCGCCGAGAGCGCCCGGACCATGCCGATGCCGATACAGATGTAGAAGAAGGACAGCAGCAGTGGCGGCATGGTGAACAGCGCCTGCACCGCCAGCGTGTCAAATCCCTGGCCCTTGACCGACACCACCTCGAACGAGCGTAGGCAATTGACCAGCCAGAGCAGGAAGCAGACGATTCCCGTCAGGATGAGGGCATCGGTTGCAAACAGCCGCGCCAGATAGGTGGTGAGCTTCCTCATCGAAACCGGGTCGTTCTGTCCATGGTCGAGCGTGGTCGGTGGTGCGCACCATGAGCGAATCCGTGGTGCGACACAATCGCTCCCTGCATAGCCGCCAGCGCAGCGATTGTCTGGCAGAGATCATGGCGAACCGATATGGTGAGACCATGGCCGAAATTCTGTTCTATCATCTCGAAACCCGTCCGCTTGAGGCCGTCGTGCCCCAACTGCTCGAAAAGACGCTCGAGCGGGGCTGGCGTGCCGTGGTGGAGGTGGGCTCACTCGAACGGGCCGAAGCGCTCGACGCGCATCTCTGGACCTATCGCGACGACAGCTTTCTCGCCCACGGCCTGGCCGGCGAGGAGACCGACGCCCATCAGCCGATCTTGCTGACCACCGAGAACGACAATCCCAATGGCGCCGCCGTGCGCTTCTTTGTCGACCGGGCGGTGCCGAAATCCGGCGAGGGCTATGAGCGGCTGGTTTACCTCTTTTCTGGCCTCGACCCAGACGCCGTGGCCGAAGCGCGCGAAGCCTGGCGGCAATTGCGCGACGGCAATGCGGTTACCTATTGGCAGCAGACTCCCGAAGGCCGTTGGGTGAAAAAGGCATGACCCCCGACCTCTCTTCGCCCAGCCGCCACAAATTCCACGAGGATGTTTTCGCCATCCTCATCGGTACCACTTTGGTGGCCTTGGGAATCGCGCTTTATGGCCACGCCCAGCTTACCACCGGCAGCACGGCCGGCCTGGCGCTGCTGGTGCAATATGCCACCGGCATTCCCTTCGGCTGGGCCTTCTTCGCCATCAACCTGCCGTTTTACATCCTCGCTGTGCTGCGCATGGGCTGGCCCTTTGCACTCAAGACCATGGTCAGCGTCGCGCTGGTCTCATGGATGGCGACCCAGATCCCGGCATGGGTACAGATTTCCCATATCGAGCCGCTGTTCGCAGCGCTGGTGGGCGGCGGGCTCATGGGCCTCGGCATTCTGTCGCTGTTCCGCCACAAGGCCAGCGTCGGCGGCATCAATATCCTGGCGCTCTACCTGCAGGAGAATTTCGGCATTCGCGCCGGCTACTTTCAGCTCGGTGTGGATGCAGTGATCCTGGTGGCCGCCTTCTTCATCCTGCCGCTCGACCGCGTGGTCTATTCCATTCTCGGCGCGCTGGTCCTCAACCTCATCATCGCGCTCAATCACCGGCCCGGCCGCTATGTTGGCTTCAGCTGACCGGGCGGTGACTGCGGTGTCCAGACCCGCCTATTCGGCGGTGTCCAGACCCGCCTATTCGGCGGTGTCCGACCAGCCGACAATGTCGTAGAGATAGAGGTAGTAGAGGTCCTCGGCCAATTCGTAGCAATAGGTCACTTCGCTGTCGCTGGGAGAGTAGTAGGCATTGGCCTCACCGCATTGCGCGGCGCGGAAGGTGACGGGGCCGGGGAGTACGTAATTGCTCATCACCAGTTCGGCCGCATGCTCCATGATGCCGCGCGCCTTGAGCTCCTCGGCGAACATCTCATAGTCGCCGGCATCCTCGTAAATGACCTCGATCGGCGCGCCTTCGTCCTTGTCCACCGCATGAGGCGCCAGCAGGGTTTCCCACGATGTGGCCGCCTGCTCGTAGGTATAAGAACAGGCTTCCTGCTGGTCAGTGTCCATCTCGTAATTGTCGGCGGTTTCCCCGAAGGCGTCAGGGTCCTTGCCCACCATCAGGCACACCATGTTGTAAGCGCGCTGAATGTCGAGGCTGTGGTCGGTATAGTAGGAAAAATCCTCGAGGCTCGACCCCGTGGAATTGACCGCGTTGAAGTACCAACCATCGGCGCTGTCGACGAGGGCGTTGTAGCTGTCCTCGTCGCTGTCGTCGGTCAGGAGCCAGATGGTGGCGAGCGTATCCACCGCATCCTCTTCCTTGCCCAGCACCGGCAGCCCCAGCTCGCCCACCAGCATGTGTCCGATCTCGTGATACATGGTAAAGGCAGCGTCGTGCATGGCGAAGTCCATGGCCTGTGCCAGAATTTCGTCATCGCTCTCCTGTGCGTAGGCGCCCCCCGCCAACCCGCACACGCAAATCGTCGCCGCCAATGCTGCACGCAGTGCCGTCATGATGTCCCCCGGGGCCCTCGTCCCCACAAAACTAGATTTCGCCGGACTTTTCCTTGCCCGCGCCGGTCGGTCGCGTCACCGGAGCCGCCGGTTCGGGCAGTTCGTCGACATAGAGCTGCATGTAGTCCTGCATCAGCTCGTAGCAGAAGATGATCTCAACCGTGTCGGCGTAGTAGAAGGCATTGGCCTCGCCACAGCGCCGCGCATTGAAGCGCACCGGGCGAGGAATATTGTAGCTCTGGCGGATTTCCTCGGCCACCTGGTCGAAGATACCGCTCGAGCGGAAGGCGTCGGCCGCCAGCTTCAGCTTGCCGCCGGCATCGTGATAGGTCACCGTCACCTGCGCACCATCGCCGGATTTGCTGCTGCCCGGCTTGAGCAGGCCGCGCAGGCTGCGGTCGATCAGGCTATAGTCGAGATCGCAGGTGTCCTGTCGGTCGCGGTCGAGCGCATATTGGTTGGCGATGGGCCGGAAGGCATTCTGGTCGCTGCCCACCATCAGGCACACGATCTGGTAGGCGCGCTGCTTGTCGAGACTATGCGCGGCGGCATAATCGCTTTCGACCCCACCGCTGTCATAGGCCACGCCCGACAGCATCCAGCCCTGCGCCGCATCGGCCAGCACCTGGTCGGTGTCCGAGGTCCGCTTGTTGAGCAAGACCCAGGTGGCGAGATTGTCCGCCGCATCTTCTTCCTTGCCCAAAACTGGCAATTGCAGCTGATGCACCAGAAGGTGTGCCACCTCGTGATAGAGCACGAAAAGGCTGTTGTTACGGGCAAAACGGACTGTGTCGGCGCGCTGTTGCTTGTTCAGCCCCGACATGTCCTGCGCTATCGCCGGGGCAGCAAGGGGAGCCAGAAGCGCCAGAACCAAAAGTAAGATAACGCGACGCATTCGGGGCCATCCAGCCGAAACTGCCCCCAGCAAACGGCAAGTGCCGCGCGCTGTCAATGTCAGACGCATCCCGGTCAAACCGCTTTCGGTGACCAGCCCTTCTCAGCCAGCTCGAAGCCCGAGAATTCAAAACCCGGTGCCACCGTACAGCCCACCAGCGTCCAGGCGCCCAGCGAGCGGGCGGACTGCCAGCCCAGATGCGGCACCAACACCTGCGGCCGCTCCCCCTTGCCGAGGTCGGGACCCAGAATATGCTCGTCAATGCCGACGCCGCCCGAAATCGACAGCGCAATCGGCGCCCCGGCATACCAGTGCCAGACCTCGACCGCATCGACCCGGTGCCATTGTGACACCTCGCCCTCTTCCAGCAGATAATAGATGCAGGTGGAGCGCGCTCGCCCGTCGACGCTTTCGGCGTCCTTGAAAGTCTGCACGAACCAGCCGCCCTCAGGATGGCGTTCCATCCCAAGAGTGGCAATGATGTCCTTGGCCGTCATCTCGCTCATGCCCGTTCCGCCTCTTCGAGTTCGGCGCTCAGCGCCAGCCAGCTTTCTTCGGTCTGCTCCAGATCGGTGGCAAAGCGCGCCTTGTCCTTGCCCAGCGTGATCAGCCGATCCGCCGGGCCGTTATAGACCTTGGGGTCGGCCAACTGCGCCTCGATCTTTTCGATTTCCTTGGCCAGCCGCGACATCTTGGTCTCGGCGTCCTTGATCGAGGCCTTGAGCGGGGCCAGTTCGGCGCGGCGCGCCGCTGCCTCCTGCTTGGTCAGCTTGCGCTCGGCCCGGGCCTCCGATGGGCCGCCCTTGCTGTCCCGGTCCTTGGACGAGGTGATGTTGCGCTGATAGCTGTCGAGATCCTCGTCCAGTTCGCGAATGGTCCCGTTCTCGGCGATCCACAGCGTGTCGCAGGTGGCTTCGATCAGGTGCCGGTCGTGGGAGATGATCAGCACCGCGCCCTGATATTCGTTGAGCGCATAGACCAGCGCATCGCGGCTATCGATGTCGAGATGGTTGGTCGGCTCGTCGAGGATCATCATTGAGGGCCCGGCGAAGGTGATGAGCCCCATCAATAGCCGCGCCCGCTCGCCACCCGACAGGTTCTGGGCCTTGGTGTCCATGCGGCTGGTGGTCAGCCCCATTTGTGCCAGCCGGCTCCGGCGCTTTGCCTCGTTGTCGAGCGGCATCAGCGCCGTGACATGCTCCAGCGGCGTTTGCTCGGGCTTGAGCTTGTCCATCTGGTGCTGGGCGAAATGAGCGATCTCAAGCTTTTTGTTGATCTTGAGCGCACCATCGAGCACCGGGATGTCGCCGGCCAGCAGCTTGGCGAAGGTGGACTTGCCATTGCCATTGACGCCGATCAGCGCGATGCGGGCATCCGGGTCGATGCGCTGGGTGACATTGCGCAGGATCACCTTGTCGCCATAGCCGGTCGACACTTTGTCGAGCGTGATCATCGGCGTCGGCAGGTCCACCTTGGGCTGCTGGAACTGGAACGGGGCCGCATACTCGTCGAACATCGCCTCGGGGGGCTTCAGCTTTTCGATCATCTTGACGCGCGCCTGGGCCTGCTTGGCCTTGGTGGCCTTGGCCTTGAAGCGGTCGACGAATTTCTGCAGATGCGCGATCTGCTCCAGCGTCTTTTCGCGGCTCTTGTTGTTGAGCTCCATCTGCATGCGACGGGTCTGCTCGAACGTGTCGTAATTGCCCTTGTAGAAGGTCAATTTGCGATGCTCGAGATGCACGATCGAATTGACCGCCTTGTTCAGCAGGTCACGATCGTGGCTGATGAGGAAAACTGTGTAAGGGTAGGTGGCAAGGTATTTTTCCAGCCACAGCGTGCCTTCAAGATCGAGATAGTTGGTCGGCTCGTCGAGCAGCAGCAGGTCCGGCTGGCTGAACAGTACCGCCGCCAGGGCGACGCGCATGCGCCAGCCACCCGAAAGTTCGCGCGTCGGCGCGTTCTGCCGGTCCTGCTCGAAGCCCAGGCCCTTGAGAATGGACGAGGCCCGCGCCTCGGCGGTATGGGCGTCGATATCGGCCAGCCGCGTATAGATTTCCCCGATCCGGTCGGGGTCGGTAGCGGTCTCGGCTTCGACCATCAGCGCCGTGCGTTCCTTGTCGGCGGACAGCACCACGTCGAGCACCGTCTCGTCGCCAGCAGGAGCTTCCTGCGCCACGGCCCCGATGCGTGCCTTCTTGTTGACCTCGATCGAACCCGAATCCGCGCCGATATGACCCTGGATCAGGTGAAACAGCGTGGTCTTGCCGGTGCCGTTCTTGCCGACGAAGCCGGCTTTGACATTGTCGGGCAACACAAGATTGGCGTCTTCAAGCAGCACGCGACCCTGAATGCGATAGGTGAGATTATTGATGGTCAGCATGGCAGTGGCTCAATCCGCTGGCGTCGACCCCGCGCGCGCCGGATGGGGCAGGGGACGCATGAAACTCTTGCCGCACGACTTAGGGGCTCGCTGCAGATAAGGCAACCGCGCGTCACGCCGAGGACGCTTTTGGGCGCATCCATCTCCACGCTTTCCGCGTTTGGGTGTCGACCCCATTGTCCGGAGAAATTCTCATGCTTTCCAACCGCTTCGCCGCTCTTGCCCTTGTCGCCACCGTGCTGACCATGCCTGCATTGGCCGAAGATAAGACCAAGGACGCGCCCGCTGTCCCCTCCGCCGAGCAGACGCTCCGCCTCAAGGACCTCGATGCAACCCGCATCAACCCCAATCAGATTACCATCGAATTCGAGTATGATGGCGGCGCCTGCGAGCAGGTCGGACCTGCCGAAGTCGGTGAACTGGTCGATGGCACGCTGTCGGTGACCTTCCCGACCATCTCGACCGCTGAAGTCTGCACCATGCAGGTGGTGGAGATCGAAGTCGAACAGACCATCCAGGCCGAACACATCGTCTCCAAGGTTGACGTGACGCTCAACGCGCCTGACGGCAAGACCATCGCCAGCGGCACCACCGATGTCGATCACGACTAAGCCATTCCGCAGCACCCAAAAGCCTGCTCCGTTCAAATCTGCGGGGCCAGGCCTTCTTGCGATCACCGTCATTACACAACCTTAAGCATGCTGTGGCAGAAACGGAGGCGATGCGGCCCTGGATCGGCCGCACCGGCGTCACCTGTCCCGGCGGCCCGGCACCCGCGAGATTTGTCACATGTTCGCCGCGACCCTTCCCATCCTGGTCAACATTTTCGTGGCCGGGATGTTCGTCGCCAGCTTCCTTACCATCGCCCAGCTCAATCCCGGCTTTGCCAATATTCGTTGGATCGCACTGAGCTATGCATTCGGCCTGCTGACGCCGCTGGCAGAACTGCTCTTGCCCCTTTCCCCTTGGCCCGCGCCGTTCATGATCGTCAGCTATGGGGGCATGCTGATCGGCCTTGTGCTGATGGCCCCGGCACTGTCGCTGCTTTATAGCCGCCAGCCTTATTGGGGATGGGCCTTCGGCATCATCGCCTCCGGCATTGCCCTACGCGTCCTGATCTGGGGCGGACAGCGCAATGAGTTCTGGTACGAGCTGCTCTATCAGCTGCCCTACGCAGCGGCCGCCTTCTTATGCGCTGCGACCATACTCCGCCATGGTCGCAAGACTGGCCTCGACACCGCAGCCGCTTCGCTTTTTGCCGTCATCGGCGTGCATTTCCTCCTCAAGCCTCCGGCTGCCGTCTATTTCGGCTCCGGCGCCTCCGCTCTCGACTATTCCAAAACCACCTATGCGCTCATCTCTCAGGCCAGCTCTGGTGTTCTGCTAATCGGTGCGGGGTTGCTGGTGCTGGTGAATGCGCTGCAAATGGTGGTCCTGCGGGACCGCAACGACGCTATGTCAGACCCTCTGACCGGCCTGTTGAACCGACGCGGCCTGCATGCGGCCTTCCAGAAATTGACCGCTCAACGCAGTGGGCTGAGTGCCACCATCGCCATTCTCGACATCGATCATTTCAAGGCGATCAACGATGCCTTCGGCCATGCCATCGGCGATGAAGTCCTGCGCAGCGTGGCTGAGTGCCTTGAGGGCAACCGGCCGGCCAATGCCACGATTGCCAGGATCGGCGGCGAGGAATTCGTGCTGTTGACGCCCTGGCAGGAGGAAAGTCTGGCGCGACTGGCCTGCGAAAGCCTGCGCATGGCCGTGCGACAGCTTTCCCTGCGGAAAGTCGACAGTGTCGCCGTCAGCATCGGCTTTACCCCTGTGGCGCCCGGGGAGGACCTGTCGCAGGCCCTGGCCCGCGCAGATCGGGCCCTTTATGCCGCCAAGGCGAGCGGACGCGACCGCTGCGTCTTCGAACCCTTGGATGGGTCGCTCCAGTCCGGCCGGGCCACGTTGCGCCTGGTGCAGTGACCGGGGCACAGTCTGCGCGCCCCGTCTTGCGTCCGACACAAGTGACCGCTAAAAGGCCCCACCTTTCCCAAGCAAGAACTAGGACTGACCGCCATGGCAATCGAACGCACCTTCTCCATCATCAAGCCCGATGCCGTCCGCCGCAACCTGATCGGCAAGATCCTCACCAAGTTCGAGGAAGCTGGCCTGACTCCGATCGCCCTCAAGAAGATCCACATGACCCGCGCCCAGGCCGAAGGCTTTTACGCGGTCCACAAGGAACGCCCCTTCTTCGGTGAACTCGTTGAGCAGATGATTGCTTCGCCGGTCGTGGTCCAGGTCCTGGAAGGCGAAGGCGCCATCCTCAAGAACCGCGAAATCATGGGCGCCACCAACCCGGCCAACGCGGCCGAAGGTACCATCCGCAAGGAATTCGCTCTGTCCGTCGGCGAAAACTCCGTGCACGGTTCGGATGCTCCCGAAACCGCCGCTGAAGAAATCAAGTTCTTCTTCAGCGATGACGAACTCGTCGGCTAATATCCGGCAAAGAAACAAACTTGGTTGTCACCCCGGCACCGGCCGGGGCCTATCCTGAGATCGGGCCGCCCGCCGGGCGGCCTTTTTGCTTGTTCGTGCTATAGTACCGAACGTTGACCGGTCCGCCGCCATGATGGCCAGGACCCCATTGATGGAACACCCCATTATTGTCGGAGCTTCCCGCATTGCGCCGGGGCACGGCACCCATGGTGTATCCCGCTCCGAAAGAACAACATTGTCACTGCCTGAAACCATTTCCCCCCCGATCGCCCGTGCCCTCCAGGCCAAGGGCTATGAAACCCTGACCCCGGTCCAGTCGGCCGTCATCGAAGACAACACGGCCGGCCGCGACCTGCTGGTCTCCGCCCAGACCGGCTCGGGCAAGACCGTCGCCTTCGGCATGGCCATCGCCCCCACGCTGCTTGGCGACGACCGCATCCTGCCGCCGCCCGGTGCGCCGCTGGCGCTGGTCATTGCCCCGACGCGCGAACTGGCCATGCAGGTGCAGCGCGAGCTGACCTGGCTCTATGCCGAAACCGGGGCCCAGACCGCCCAGGGCGTTGGCGGCATGGATCAGCGCACCGAGCGCCGCGCCCTTGAACGCGGTGCCCATATCGTGGTCGGCACCCCCGGCCGCCTGCGCGATCACATTACACGGGGCGCACTCGACATGTCGGCCCTGCGGGCTGTCGTGCTCGACGAAGCCGACGAAATGCTTGATCTCGGCTTCCGCGAAGATCTCGAATTCATCCTCGCCGCCGCACCGGAAGATCGCCGCACCCTGCTTTTCTCCGCCACCGTGCCCAAGCAGATTGCCGAACTGGCCAAGACCTTCCAGAAAAATGCCCTGCGCATTACCGCCGCAAGCTCCGGCGAGCAGCATGCCGACATCGAGTACAAGCTCATGTCCGTGCCGGCCGCCGAACGTGAGAATGCGGTCATCAACACTTTGCTCTGGTACGACAGCACCAATACCATCGTCTTCGCCTCCACCCGCGAAGCGGTGAAGCATCTCTCGGCGCGCCTGCACAATCGCGGCTTCGAGGTCGTGACCCTCTCCGGCGAACTGAGCCAGGCCGAGCGCACCAGCGCCCTGCAATCCATGCGCGATGGCCGCGCACGCATCTGCGTCGCCACCGACGTGGCCGCGCGCGGCATCGACCTGCCCAATCTCGATCTCGTCATCCACGCTGACCTGCCGATGAATGCCGAGACCCTGCTGCATCGTTCGGGCCGCACCGGCCGGGCAGGGCGCAAGGGCACCTGCGTCGTCATCGCCCCGGCCCACCGCAAGCGCGTCGCGCTTTCGATCCTGCGTACCGCTAAGATCGAAGCCGAATTGATTGTCCCGCCCTCGGCCGAGGCCATTGACGCGCGCTATCGCGAATCCATCCTCGCCAGCCCGCTCCTGACCGAGCCGGTCACCGATGACGAGCAGCCCAGCGTCGCCAGCCTGATCGAAAAGTGGCCGGCCGAGGCTTTGGCAGCCGCCTATCTGCGCATGCAGCTTGCGGCGCGCCCGGTGCCCGAAGAGGTCACGGCCATCGCCGAAGACACCGGTGATCGCACGCCGCGCTCGCGCGATGCCTTTGTCGGCGGCTCCTGGTTCAAGGTGTCTATTGGCCGCAAGCAGCGCGCCGAACCGCGCTGGTTGCTGCCGATGATCTGCAAGGCCGGTGGGGTCACCAAATCTGCGGTCGGTTCCATCCGCATCTTCGACACCGAAACCCATTTTGAGGTCGCGGCCGACAAGGTGGACTCTTTCCTCCGCTCGGTCGGCAAGAACGGGACCGGTGAGAAGGGCGTCTATATTTCCGCAATCGACGGGCCCGGCGAGCGTCCTGATCGTCAGGAACGCCCACAGTCCAAGCGCCGTCCGCCCGGCCCGCCGGAAAAATACGATCCAAGCAAGCCGCGCCCGGAAAGGGCCGACCGCAAGGAACGCTATCCCAAGCCGAAGTCCGACGACTTCGACACCTTTATGGAAACGCCCCGCCCGGTTCGCGAGGCCAAGCCAGCCAGGGCGGAAAAGCCCTTCGTCGCCAAGGACAAGCCGGTCTCCAAGGACAAGGGCAAGCCGCAATGGTCCAAGCCAGCGGCCGAAGGCGAGGCCCGCCCGCCCAAGAAAAAGACCGCCAAGCCCAAAGACCACAAAAAGCCCCGCGCCGCCGACTGATCGACACATACAAACGCCCTGCCTCATTAAGGCAGGGCGTTTGCTTTTGTTTGATCGCTAAACCTCTTCCGGCACCTTGCCAGCCATGGCAATGGCCTCGATCAGCTCGTCGATCTCAGGCCCGTGGCGGTCGGTCACCGCATCGATCCCGTCGGTCCAGCGTGAGAATCGCTTGAGCAGTGGCACGAAGGCGGCGATGTCTTCGGGTGACCAGGTGCCGAGAAAGTCTCCCAGGATCAGGTATTTGTAGGCGCGGACCGCATCGACCACGGCCTCACCCTGCGCCGTGAGTTCGATAATGGTACGCCGCGCATCGGCTTGGCTCACCGCCCGCCGCGCAAAACCGCGATCCACCATCTCGCTGACAAGCCGGCTGGCGCGCGAGGGGTCGATAGCAAGCCGATCGGCCACCGTCCCCACCATGGTTTCCCCCTGGCTATCACCGAATTCGGGGGCGGGCCCGGCAATCGCCGACAGTACGTCCAATTGCGCCAGGTCGATGTCGATCTTGAGATCGATCAGCGCCCGGTTGCCCAATTCCCGCTTCATCGCCCGGCGGCGCCAATGCTGCAGCATGCCATCGATATCCATGACCGCTGCGGTCGTCTCGGCAGTGACGCCGGCACGCTGGAGCAGGGCATTGATTTCGGTTTTGGTGCTCAAAGGCATGGAAGCCCTCTTTAAATTGCATGTCGCCAACAATTGCATGCTATTGACATGTAATTGCTGAGGGCACATGTATGCCCCCACATTAGAATATGCAAGGGCCGACGCCGGACGCCGACCCTCTGTTTTTGAGGATTGCCCCAATGTCTCAACCCACGCAACCGGCCGCCGAGCCGCAGGATCAGTCCGTGCGGCTGGTTATCGGCGCCGTCGCGGTCACGCTGCTCCTGGCCTCGCTCGGCCAGACCATCGTCTCCACTGCACTCCCCACCATTGTCGGCCAGTTGGGCGGGCTTGATCACCTCACCTGGGTGGTGATCGCCTATCTCCTGAGCTCCACCGTCGTCGCCCCGATCTATGGCAAACTCGGCGACCTCTATGGCCGCAAGATCGTGCTGCAGGCGGCCATCGTCATCTTCCTTATTGGCGCCGTGCTCTCGGCAATGGCGACATCAATGACCTTCCTCATCATTGCTCGTGCCATACAAGGCCTCGGCGGCGGCGGCCTTATGGTCGTGGCCATGACCGTGGTTGCCGACATCATCCCACCGCGCCAGCGCGGCAAGATCCAGGGCCTGTTCGGGGCCGTCTTCGGCGTGGCGACGGTGATCGGGCCGCTGGCCGGCGGCTTCATCGTCGAGCATCTGTCCTGGCAGTGGATTTTTCTCATCAACCTGCCATTGGGGCTGTTGGCGCTGGCCGTGATCGGCTTCGCGCTCAAGCCCCGCGCCGAACGGGTGAAGCACTCCATCGACTATGCCGGCTTCGTGCTGCTTTCGGGTGGCCTCACCGCCTTCGTGCTCGCCACGTCGCTGGGAGGCAATACCTGGCCCTGGTTCTCGGTCGAGATCATCGGCCTCATCGTCCTGGCCGTGGTGGCGCTCGGCGCTTTCCTCTGGGTCGAATCCCGCGCCGCCGAGCCCGTGCTGCCGCTGACCCTGTTCCGCAACAACACCTTTGCCGTCACCAGCGCCGTCGGCTTCCTGGTCGGCATGGCCATGTTCGGCTCCATCACCTTCCTGCCCATGTATCTGCAGCTCGCCAAGGGCATTTCGCCGACCGATTCCGCGCTGCAACTGGTGCCGATGATGGTGGGGCTGATCGGTGCCTCCATGGCCTCGGGCTTCATCATGACCCGCACCGGCCGATACAAACTCTTGCCGACCATAGCCACGGCGGTGCTCACCCTTGGCCTGCTGCTGCTTGCCAATATGCAGCTCGATACGCCGTCCTGGCAGGTCGCGCTCTACATGTTCCTGGTGGGTGCGGGCATCGGTCCGGTCAACAGCGTCAGCGTCACTGCTACGCAAAATGCCGTAGCCCGCGAGATCGTGGGTGCCGCAACGGCCGGCGCGACTCTGTTCCGCCAGATCGGCGGCTCCATCGGTGTCTCGATCTTCGGCGCCATCTTCACCACAGGCCTCGCGTCACGCCTCGGCGATATCATGCCGGCCGGCCACGGCGGCGGCACCTCCAGCTTCAGTGCCCAGGCCGTTGCGGCCCTGCCTGAACCCGTCCGCACCATGGTGCTCGAAGCTTTTGCCAGCGCCCTGCATCCGGTGTTCTTCACCGCAGCCGGCGCCTCTATCCTCGCCTTCGGCCTCAGCTTCCTGCTCGAAGAACGCACCCTGGCCAACACCCTTCGTCAGGAGCCCAAGGCCGAGATCGACGCAGAAGAATCCGCCACCGCCGCCATGGTTGGCGCACCCGTCAGCGCCGCCGCCCGCTGAAACGCCTTCTCCTCCCCCTGTCTCAGGGGGAGGCCGGGTGGGGGCCTCTACCTACTTCCGCCCCTTCGGCGCCGCCGGATTTGCTTGCGTCACCGAACTCGCCAAGCCATCCAGCGTCCCGCCGCTTAGCCCCAGTTCGCTCATCAGTGCATCGATAAGCGGCGCCTGGCTGCGATAGCGCAACGCCGCGGCAACGGCCTGATCGGCGAGGCCACCACTGCCCGGGCCACCGGCGCCGTCGCCACCGCCCGCAGCATTGCCGCCCGCGCCGTTCAGCCCATCGACATGCAGGATCTTGATACCGTCGATATTCTGCATCGGCTTGACGCTCTCGGCGATGATCTGCGGCAGTGCCTCGATCAGCTTGATCCGAACCTGCATGGCGATCTGCTCGGGGCTCAGCGTATTGCTGGCCTCGTTGATATTGCGCTTGCCTTCCGCCTCGACCTGATAGGTCGCCGCTAGCGCTTCCGCCTTGAGCTTTTCGGCTTCCGCCTGACCGGAGGCGCGCAATTTTGCCTGCTCGGCATCGGCCTGTGCCGCAATGCGCAGGGCCTCGGCGCGGTCGGAAGCCACGGCTTTTTCGGCCTCAGCCGCCACGGTCACCGAAATCGCCTGCTGCTCGGCTGCCTTGCGCGCCTCGATCAGCTGAATGGCCTTTTCGCGCTCGGCCACGGCGGTCTGGCGGGCCGTGCTCACCTCTTCGGCGGCCTTGGCGGCAACGGCGCGCGCCTCGTCGGCTGCAGCATCGGCCTGAGACTTTTCCTTGCTCTTGATCGAAACGGCGATATCGCGCGCCTGTTCCGCCAGCGCGATCTGCTTGGCCTTTTCCACCGCTGCTGCTTCCACCGCCAGGGCCGTGGCGATCTCGCGCTCCTTCACCACCTGCTCGGCGGCGATATCGGCCTGGCGCACCTGCTGCGCGGCGCGGATGCGGGCCTCTTCCGCCTCGCGCTCGCGCTCCGACTGCTGCTGCTTGATCAATGCGGATTGCTCGGCCAGCCGGATCTGGATTTCGCGCTCCTGCTCGAGCCGGGCAAATTCCTTGTCGCGGGCGATCTGGTACTTTTGCGCTTCCGCCTCGAGGTTCTTGCGCTCGATCAGCACCTGCGTTTCCTGCTCGATATCGTTGCGGGTCTTGCGCCGCTCCTCGATCGCCTGCGTCAGCTTGGTCAGGCCCTCGGCGTCGAAGGCATTGTCGGGGTTGAAGAATTCGCGATTGGTTTGGTCGAGCCCGGTCAGCGACACCGATTCCAGTTCCAACCCGTTCTTGAGAATGTCTTCCGAAACCGCTGCCTGCACCTTCTGCACGAAGTTCACCCGCTGTTCGTGCAACTCCTCCATCGCCATTTCGGCGGCCACTGCGCGCAGCGCGTCGACGAATTTGCCTTCTACCAGTTCCTTGAGCGCTGCCGGCTCCATGGTGCGCCGGCCCAGCGTCTGGGCGGCATTGGCGATGGATTCCACCACCGGCTGCACCCGCACATAGAATTCGGCCTGCACATCGACGCGCATGCGGTCCTTGGTGATCAGTGCCTGGTCTGCCGCGCGCCGCACTTCCAGGCGCAGCGTGTTCATATTGACCGGGATCTGTTCATGCAGCACGGGAAACACCAGCGCGCCGCCATTCATGATCACCTTCTGCCCGCCAAAACCGGTGCGCACAAAGCTCACTTCCTTGGAGGACCGGCGATAGAGCCGCGAAAAGATCAGGCCGATGGCGAACAGTGCCACCAGGATCACAGCGATCGTGATCAGGATGTCGTAGATGGGCTGGGACATGGCGGGTAACTCCTGGTTTTGGGTCACGGCGTCGAATGAGGTTTGCCCGCCATCCTCGAGCGGCGGCTGGGGCAGGGCGGTGGTGGCATCGGGCGGCTGGATCGTGTCACCCGCCGGCTTGGTCTTGACCTTGTCGACCATCAGTCCACCGGCTTTAGCCGGGTGATGACACGGAAAATGCTGCCTTCCTGGCGCACGATCACCACTTCGGAGCCTTCCGGCAAGGTCTGGTCGACATCCTGCGGCTCCACCAGCACATAATGGGTTTTACCGTGAATATCGGTGAGCTTGGCTTCCGCCGGCCTCCCGATGCTGGCTGAGCCACGAAACACGGTGGCAACCCGACCGATGAATTCGGTGGTGCTGACCGCATCGGTTTCTTCCTTGGGCACAATGCGCGCCAGCGCATGCCCGATGTGGTGGGTCGCAACCAGGCCGGCGGCCGCCGCAGGCAGGCTGGCGATCCAGGGATTGAGCGTGAAGTCGAACAGCCGGCGCAGCACTTCCTGCTCGGCAAAGCCAATCAACCCAAAACTGGTCAGAAAGACGATCAGCACCACCAGCGCCGGCAGGCGGCCGAATGAAATCCAGCTCAGGAATTCGCTGAGAGGACCGAGCTCGAAATCGGGAGAGTCGGCGTCGAGATCCGGCAGGCTGTTGTCCACCGCAGCGCCAGGGCTGATGCCGATCACCAGGCCGGCGAGTTCGACCGCCGCCAGGGCCAAAGTCAGCCCCAGCGCCACCGCAAAGGGCGCGGTATCGCCGGCAAAAAACTCCATGCTTTCCCTCCCGAGAGGCAGGTCCTGGCCGGGGTAACCGGGCGGGCCGGTCACACTATCGGGCCAGCGCGCGCCTGGGGTCAAGCATTTGTGAAGCTGGCAGGCCCTAGTGGACGGCATCGGCAAGCTCATTCCACAAGGAAAATTCCCAATTTCGATCAAATGCTTATGCAAGTGCGTCGAATCATTTTGCCAAGCCTTTGACTCATCGCATGAGGCCATTTCGTTCCGTCTTCGGACGCTCCCGACTTTGGCGAAATTGTGAATGGCGAAAATCCCGCCTTCGCGTAGGCTTATGCGTGAACCTGCCGATTTGCGTCGCGGCCCTCATTGCGGAGAAGACAAGCGTGCCCTTGCGTTGGCAGGAAGTGGCTCTGCCACTCATGACGATCACGATGCTGATCATCCTCAAATACATTCCGGCGACGGCCCATTTACCGCTGTCGCGCGCTGCCGGCGTCGTAGCCTTTGGCTATGCGGCCTTCCTCGCGCTCCGCCTGGTACAGTCCGAGGACGGCATCATGGTCGAAGGCGGTTGGGCCGAATTGCGCCCCTCGCTGGTCGAATATTTCGCCTGCTATGGCTCGGCCGCTCTCGCCGCCATCCTGCTCTTCGCCGTCATCGTCATGGGCAGCGCGGCTGATACCACCCAGCTTGTGGCAACCTATATCGCAGTCCTGTTCCTTGCCGCCGGTTCGGTGGGGATCGGCGTCGCCGGCCTTTTCACTCAAACCCGCTGGGATAATCGTCAGGTGCGCCACCGCTCTGCTGCCGGGCGTGAAACCACCATCGACTGGTCCGATGTCCGCGCCGTTCGCCCCAATTGGCGCGGCATCACCATTTCAGGCACCACCGGCCGCATCACCTTCTCCCAGTTCCACGGCGGCGCCTCCCAACTCGCCAAGCACGCCGCCACCCGCGCCAAGCGTAACGCTGAGACCGCGACCAAGGCCTTCGCGGCCTCGTGATGGGTCTGGCCCCCACCTGTCCTTCCCCTGGAGAAGCGGGATGAGAAGAGGCGGGGCGCAAACTTGGCAGCATGCTCGATCGGTCCCTCCCCCTTCTTCAGGGGGAGGTTAGGTGGGGGTATTTCCCAGCCCCATCACCCCGCTTTGTCCCTTCCATCACCACAATCCGTTTGCCGCCATGGCCAGCCTCATCTAGCGTTCTTCCATGAACGCCCCAGCCCCCGCCCGCACCATCCGCTCCGTCTGTCCGCATGACTGTCCATCGGTCTGCGCGCTCGATGTCGATATTCTCCCCGATAACAGCATCGGTCGGGTGCGCGGCGCCAAGGACGATCCTTACACCGCCGGCGTCATCTGCGAAAAAGTCGCCCGCTATGCCGAGCGTATCCACCACCCAGACCGCCTGATGCACCCCATGCGCCGGGTTGGTCGCAAAGGGGCAGGGCAGTGGCAGGCCATTTCCTGGGAGGAGGCGCTGGACGAGATCGCCGCCCGCTTCCTCTCGGTGGAAGCCGAGCATGGGCCCGAGTCCGTCTGGCCCTATTTCTATGCCGGAACCATGGGCCATGTGCATCGCGACGGCATTGAGCGCCTGCGCGCCGTGCGTGGCTATTCCCACCAATACGACACGATCTGCATCGGCCTTTCCTGGCCTGGCTACATTGCCGGCACCGGCCTGCTCGGTGGCGTCAATCCCGAGCAGATGGCCGAGAGTGACTGCGTCGTCATCTGGGGCACCAATGCGGTGCATACCCAGGTCAATGTCATGACTCACGCCATGCGCGGCCGAAAACAGCGCGGTGCGAAAATCGTGGTCATCGACATCTATCGCAACGCGACCATGGAACAGGCCGATATGGGCCTCGTCCTCCGCCCGGGCACCGATGGCGCGCTTGCGGTGGCGGTCATGCATGTGCTGCTGCGCGATGGCCTCGCCGATCGTGAATATATGGCCAAATTCACCGACTTCGGCCCCGATTTTGAATCACATCTTGAAACCCGCACGCCGGAATGGGCGGCGGAAATCACCGGCCTCACCGTCGCGGAAATCGAGGCCTTTGCCCATCTCGTCGGCAAGACACCAAAAACCTTCTTCCGCCTCGGCTACGGCTTTTCGCGCCAGCGCAACGGTTCCACCGCCGTTCACGCCGCCCTGTGCATTCCGGCCATGACCGGCGCCTGGCAGCATCGCGGCGGCGGCGCCTTCCATTCCAATTCCGGCACCTGGCAATTGGATAAATCGCGCGTCGAAGGCACGCATCTGCAAAAGGGCAATCCGCGGGTGCTCGACATGTCCGAAATCGGCCCGATTCTCACCGGCGACGCCAAGGCGCTGCAGGGCGGCAAGCCGGTCCACGCCATGATCGTGCAAAACACCAATCCTGCTGTCGTGGCCCCCAATCAGCGCCTGGTGCGCGAAGGCCTCTTGCGCGAGGACCTGTTCCTCGTCGTGCATGAGCAGTTCATGACCGAAACGGCTGAACTGGCCGATATTGTGCTTCCGGCCACCATGTTCCTAGAGCACAACGACTACTACACCCGTGGCGGTCACACCCGCGTGCTTTATGGCCCCAAAGTGGTCGATGCGCCGGGCGATACCCGCTCCAACCACGAGGTCATCAACGCCATCGCTCTGCGGCTGGGCAGCGACGATCCGAGTTTTCATGTTTCCGATCGCGACGTCGTGGCTGACACCTTCGCGCGCTCGAACTATCCGGCTCTCGAAGAGGTTGAAAAGACCGGCTATATCGACCGCGAGCGTCCCGACGATATCGCCCGTTTCGCCCATGGTTTCGGCTGGCCCGATCGCCGCTTCCGTTTCGAGCCTGATTGGCAGGAAGTGGCCGACAAGAAGGGATATCGCTGGTCCTGCGATCCCGCCGATATGCCGCGCTTTGCCGACCATTGGGCGGTGAACGAGCCGACTGATGCCGAGCACCCCTTCAAGCTCGCCACCTCTCCGGCCCGCGCCTTCCTCAACTCATCCTTCAACCAGACCCCAGGCAGCCTCAAGCGCGAGGGCGAACCGTCGGTTTTCATCCATCCAGAAGACGCTGCTCGTCTCGATATCGCCGAAGGCGATGCCGTGCTGGTCGGCAATCGCCGCGGTGAAGTTGAACTCACCGCCCGTATCCACACCGGCCTCTGCACCGGCGTGCTCATCGCAGAGGGTCTGCATCGCAACAAGGCGCACCGGCGCGGCCAGGGCATCAACACCCTCACCAATTCCGACCCCGCGCCCCCCTTCGGCGGCGCCGCATTCCACGATGCGGCGGTGTGGGTGCGAAAAGTCTGAAACGCTCGACGTCCCCTTGCCCAACCACCGGCCGTCACCTCGGGTCAAGCCCGGGGGTGACGATCGAGCAATAGGCGGATCACTTAGGCAAAATACGCCGACCAGAAGAAGTACGCAGTCATCCCGATGCCGTAGACGATGACGCCCACGCGGATCCAGTTGCGCGGTATGTACTGGGCCAGCCGCGCCGCGACATAGCCGCCAATGGTCACGCCCACCAGCGCAATCGAGCCGTGATACCAGTCGATGCGGCTGTTGAAGGCGAAGCGCACCACGGCCACCAGTGCCACGATGGACGACACATAGAGCTTCAACCCGTTCATGGCGTGAATGTCGGTCATGCCGGCCAGCGCCAGAAAGGCCAGCAGCAGAATGCCCAGCCCGGCATTGAAGAACCCGCCATAGACACAGACAGCCGCCAGCAGCGCCAGCAACAGCGCTGCACCAACCATTTGCATGCCCTTCGCGCCGCTATTACGCGCCTTGACCGCGGCATTGATCTGGTTGCCGAAGATGAACAGGGTCACCGCAAACGCCATCAACCACGGCACCACCTTGGAAAACTGCTCTTCCGAGACCACCAGCAGCAATTCGGCGCCCAGATAGCCGAACACGGCAGCGATGATGCCGTACAGGATCAGCTTGTCCTTGTGCGGCGCCATTGCCTTCCAATAGCCCACGGCGCCGCTGGCATAGCCGGGCAGGGCGGCATAGGTATTGGATGCATTGGCCAGGATTGGCGGCACGCCTGAGAACAAAAGCGCCGGAAACACGATGAACGAGCCGCCGCCGGCGAGCGAATTGACTGCGCCGCCCAAAAGACCGGCCACCAGCAGCAGAATTTCTGTCATTCATCAGCCCTCTTGCCTCTCTTCCTCCTAACCTCAACTTCGGCAATGTCCCAACACAATTGTCTGATCGGGCCATCACCGCGATTGATTGGCCCACTCTTGACTTCTGCCTGGCTCAAGAGCATCTAAACCATGGTTGCTGGCGCCTGCCGCCCGCGGATCGTGTGATCCATGGTGAAGTCCAGCCTCGTTTGTGACCCCTTCGGTTCTTCCTCCCAGGGCGCATCATGGCAATGCGGGCTCCCATGTAGAAAGTCGCCTCCCCTCGGAGAGACCGATCATGTCTTATTCACTCGATACCCCCTCCGCCCAGACTCTGAAGTCAGAGGCCAAGAGCCTGCGTCAGGATCGTGCCCGCGCCGGGCAGATGCTGACCCATAGCGCGGCCCTTGAAGAGGTGGCGCGCGCCCACGGCTTTCGCGATTGGAACACCGCCCGCGCCGCTTTGCCGGAACGCGTCGCCGTGCCCTTCCAGGTGGGCATGCGCGTCAAGGGCTTTTACCTCGAACAGCCCTTCACCGGCCTCTTGCTCGGCGTGCAACTGGCGCACAACATGCAGAATTACACGCTCACCATTCACTTCGACGAACCGGTGAACGTCACCCCGACCTTCATGTTTGCCGCCCTGCGTCAGCGGGTCGTGACCACCGTGGACATCCATGGCGTCTCGCCCGCCCTGCGCGGCAATGGCCAGCCGCAAATGCGCGTCCTGCGTGCCTAGCGGATGACAACGGACCTCTTCCTTCCCGTCTCCCGGCGGGAAGGAAGCATTGGGCCAATCACCGCGTGCCACACCTTGTCTTTCATCGGCAGCTGCCGATATACCTTGAGGACTGAAACCAAGGATGGCTCGCCATGACGACGCAAACCAAGCCGATCGAGGCCTATTCGCTGCCGACCCCGAACGGACAGAAAGTTCACGTGATGCTCGAAGAGCTGGGCGTGCCGTGGACCTATCATCGCATCGACATTTCCAAGGGCGAGCAGTTCAAGCCCGAATTCCTGGCCATCTCGCCGAACAACAAGATTCCCGCCATCGTCGATCCCGAAGGTCCGGGCGGCGCCCCGATCTCAGTGTTTGAATCCGGCGCCATCCTCAAATATCTCGCCCAGAAGTTCGGCAAATTCTACCCGACCGACGCCCGTGCCCAGGTCAAGGTTGATGAATGGCTGTTCTGGCAGGTGGGTGGCTTCGGTCCCATGTTGGGCCAGAACAACCACTTCTCGGTCTATGCGCCGGAAAAGATTCCTTACGCTATCAAGCGCTATAGCGAGGAAACCCTGCGTCTGTTCAAGGTCCTGGACACCCAGCTCAAGGACAAGGACTTCATCGCCGGCGACATTTCCATTGCCGATTTCGCCGCCATCGGCTGGGCTCAGTCCTGGGAGCGCTATGGCGCCACCAAGGCCGATTATCCCCATGTCCATGCCTGGCTCGATCGCATGGCTGCTCGTCCCGCCACCGTGCGCGGCCTCGAATACGGCAAGGCCTGATCATTTGCAGCACGGTCCGGCCATCCGGACCGTGCGCTACTCCGCCGGCTCCAGCACTTCCTCGGGCGGCACCCGCACCCATTCTTCGCCGCGGCAGATGGTGTTGAACAACACGCAGCCATTGAGCCTGATGCGCTCGCCGCTCAGCAGTTCGACATAGCCCGAATAGGTATTACCGTCCTCGGGGTTATAGATTTCCCCATCGAGGATGTAAGGCTGGCTGCCCGGCCGCAGCGTCAGGATTTGCAGCCCCAGCATGGGCCGGTCGCGCAGGGCAGGGTCCTTGTTGCGAAAGTCGAAGAATTCCTCCGGCCGCATAGCCGCCGCAGCTTCCGCCTCGGCACCGCTCAGCAGTCCCTCTGGCACCACGATGCGCGACAATACCCCGCAATAGCCCGTTTCGCAGGCGCTGATCGTCACCTCCGACCGCAACAACGTGCGCCAGACCCCGACCACGGGATCAGCCATTTGCGCCGACGCGCTGCCAATCGACAGCATAATCGTCCCCACCACCCCCGCAAAAATCTCTTTCACGAGACTGTCTCCCCGCCTGCAAGATTCGGCCACGCCTGGCTCGCTACAGCTTGCACATTTCCACTGCCCGACAAAGTCGGCACGAACGTGGCCGAGATATCGCTGCGACTGGACAGAACTGAACAAAAAGAACGCCCGGCACGAGGCCGGGCGTATCTTCAGAACCTTGGTGACAGCACGATCAGTGCTTGTGCTCGGGCATCTGCTCAAGCTGATCCTTGGTCCAGGCGGTCACCGCATGAACGTCGCCGTTCTCGTCGCGCATGAAGTCCAGATCGCTCAGCGGCACGGCGACCGGCTTGGCACCGATGCCAAGAAAACCGCCCACATCGATGATGACGGAGTCCATTCCATGCACGTGGTCGACCTTGCCGACCTTGTGGTCGTCGGCGCCGTAAACGGAAGCGCCTTCAAGGATGGACGGGGTGAGTTCGGCAGGGCTCAGACGAACATGGTTTACATGATCCATTTGGTATTCTCCTCGTGGTTGTAAGACCTTAACCCCAGCACTGCCTGAAGGTTCCGCGGTCAAATTTCGGTCAGCCGAGGGAACGAAACGGGCTGTCGGTGCGCGCCTTGTCAGTGTTGTGAGACCATCGCCGACACTCACCCAGGTGCTGCTGGTGGACGTCGCAATCTACGCCCTACAACTGCTTCTCAGCCGGGCCTGGCTCTCCCACTTCCGCTACGGCCCCCTGGAATGGCTGCTCCGCGCCATCACCAATCTCTCTTTGCCCCGCAACCATCGGCAATAATCCGAGCAAACGCTGCGCCGCTGTTGAGCAGATACGAACTGCCTCAACAGCGCCCCGCCCCCAAATAACCGCGATCGCGCCCTGACCCAAGAGACGCTATTCTGCCCAGGAATAGGTTGCTAGCCCTTAGCTCCTTCGAGAGCTTGCTGCCCTCCTATTTCGCCCATCGCTTACGGAGCGCCAGCTCTCCAAAAAGGTCAATCTATTGACATCCCTTGAAAATAAATCCGTTTGTCACATGTATTAATAGGAACATATGATGAATTTCTTGATCGGTTGCTGAAATCTGGCAAGTATGTGCTCCAGCGTGAAGGGGAGCGGGATGACTAATAGGGTACATATCGACGCGCCTGCTGGCGTCGTTGAAATAGAGGGCGAAAAGGAATTTGTGGAGGGGCTCTTAGCGAAGCTGTTTCCTCTTTTGGAAGATGCAGGGTTCGGAAGCCGCCCGCCCAACGGAACGTCTGTGCAAATCGACAGCGCACCGGGAGAGGCCGAGGATGGGGCAGCGGAACCAACGTTAAAGCCCAAGGCCAAGAGGCGAAGAGTTAGCGCGCCACCAAAGGGTCAATCTTGCGCCGCCAGGATTTTGACTCTCAGGGACGAAGGGTTCTTCAAAGATCACCGGTCAAGCACGGAGATCGTTGAAGGCCTAAAGTCCAAAGGTTGGACACATGCCCCCAACCAAGTTGGTGCTGCTTTGACACAAATGTTTGCACGGGGCGACATCCAGCGCACCAAGGAAGGCAACGGGGCATGGAAGTATTTTTGGGACAGGGGCTGATCTTTGAGTCTCCCCAACCTCAAGGACACGCTCCACAGAATCCCGGCCGGACTTCGCGACCCACTGATCGAAGAATTCGAGCAGGCGCTTGACGAATACCGTGCCGCAGATTGGGAGAAGGTCGGACTAAAGGCGGGAAAGTTCTGCGAAATCGCATATTGCGTGTGCGCTGGGCACGCGACCAGCATCTATGCACCTACCCCGTCGAAGCCGAGTAACTTCCCGCAAGCCTGTCGTAACTTAGAGCAACACAACGGAACGAAAGGCAAGTCACTGTGTATGCAAGTTCCCAAGGTGCTTGCAGCGCTTTATGAACTGCGGAACAATCGAGCAATCGGACACGTGTCCGCTGAGGTAAGCCCTAACCACATGGATGCGGAGTTTTTTCTTCGCGGTATGAAGTGGGTGATGGGTGAATTAGTCCGCAACTACTCTCAGCTCCCGCTCGCAGATTCTTATTCCGTGGTCGAGGCAGTCACCGCTCGAACTTTCCATATGGTGTGGTCGAGCGGCGATGTTCGAAGAGTGCTCGAGCCAGCGAAGACGTCAGGTCAAAAGGTGCTCATTCTGCTTTACGCCGAAAGCAAGCCGGTACGCGTAGCGCAATTGCAAGCATGGGTAGAATATAAAAATGGAACTGATTTTAAACGCAAGGTTTTGAAGGACCTCCATACGAGGGCGTTGGTCCATTTTGACGAGAAGGCGGCCACAGTTCAAATTTTGCCGACAGGTCAGGCGCATGTGGAGAAATCTGGTCTTCTCGTTGCGAGGTGACCAAGATGCAGCTGATCAAACTGCGGGCCGGGTACAACGGAACAATCAGCAATGTCAGGGAAAGTGGCGGAGAGGAAGGGATTAAAACGTGTTCCTCTGCTATTGCCTCAAGAAGCCTGATATGTCCCGGTTTTTCTAGCATTTCTGACGATCCCGCGCCGTCGATAGAACTATCCAATTCTCGCTAGACCCCACTCAATCACCCCTATACAGTGGGGAAAGGAGTGGGGAAACGACATGCGCGCAAGCCAGATCAATAAGCTTTCGGCCCGTAAGGTTGAGACGGTTCGAGACGCCGGCAGACATAGCGATGGCGGGGGGCTCTACCTCAATGTCAGCCCTGGTGGCACGAAGTCATGGGTCTTCATGTACGCTTGGCAGGGGCGCCGCGTAGAGATCGGGCTGGGAAGTCTCCGCGATATGCCGCTCGCTACGGCCCGCCAGAAGGCGCAGGAGTACCGCGAAGGGCTGGCGCTAGGCATTGACCCCAAAGCCGCTAAGCGGGCCGCTGCTGCCGTCTCCAGCGCCGTTTCATTTGGTGAGGTGGCCGAAGGCTTCATCAAGGACAATGAGAACGGATGGCGCAACCCCAAGCATGTCGATCAATGGCGATACACCTTGAGCGTTCGTCGCGATGACAAGGGCCAGTTCCTGCCCAATGATGGCTATTGCGTCTCTATCCGCAACAAGAAGCCTGATGAGATCGGCACCGAGGACATTCTGCAGATCCTCAAACCGATCTGGCATGAGAAGCCAGAAACAGCCCGCCGTGTGCAGGGTCGCATTGAGCGAGTGCTAGACGCCGCCAAGGCCCGAAACCTTCGCACAGGTGAGAACCCTGCCCGGTGGAAAGGCCATCTCGACAAGTTGCTGGCCAAGAAGAGCAAGGCCGCGGTGAAGCACCATGCGGCTATGCCCTATGCCGAAGTCGGCACCTTCCTCGAAAAGCTCTGGCTCAATCCGTCATCGTCCAACATGGCGCTGGCTTTCACCATCCTAACCGCCACCCGGAGCGGCGAAAGCATGGGCGCCCGCTGGCCGGAGTTCGACCTTAAAGCCAAGATATGGACCATCCCACCGGAGCGCATGAAGGCGCGGAAGCAGCATGTCGTTCCGTTGTCGCCATCAGCGCTGCAGATCCTCGACATCATGGCAGAGAAGCGGCGCCCCGGCTTCGACTTCGTGTTTCCCGGCTCACAGGGCAAGTCTGGCCGGTTGAGTGTGATGGCGCTGGCGATGTCGATGCGCCGGCATAAGGCTGGGGACTACACCCCCCACGGCTTCCGCTCCGCATTCCGTGATTGGGCAGGTGATGAAACGACATTCGACCGGGCCGACATCGAGCAATGCTTAGCCCATACTGTCGGCAACGAGGTGGAGAAGGCCTATCGGCGCGGCAACGCTCTGGAGAAGCGCCGCATCATCATGACTGCGTGGGATGACTTCCTGTCGGGCCGCGAGGTGGAGAACGTCACTCCGATTCATCGTCGGGCGGGGGCGTCAACTCGCCGCTGAGATACTTGCGCAAGAGTTGCACGGAGCGCGAACCATCTGGCAACGCAGAGGGAGAAGAAATCCTGCGCAGGTTTCGGTGAAAACCTTCTTCCACCAGAAGCTTGTAGGCCTCCTCCTTTGCTTCCTCTATTGCCTCCTGCATCTCATGGCCTTGCATTCCTCTTCGCTCAGCCACAGACTCGAGACTGGCGACTAGCGCATCAAGAATAGTCTGTACGTTGTCAGCCAGCTTTGCCGGGGCGGGTTCGGTGAAACGAATGCCGACGCCGCCTATGGGCGATGGCTCGCCATCTGCAATGAATGAGACCCCAGCCTCTTCTAGCGCCTTGCGGACACTCGCGATCGTCGCCTCTTGGGCGTTTGCCGTCCCCTCTACCCCTTCAAGCCGCTTTACGGTGCCAAGAGAGACTCCCGCCCTTTGCGCGAGTTCTCCCTGTTCCATTCTGGTGACCGCTCTTGCAGCTCGTATCTGCTCCGGCGTGATGCTCATAGTACTAATGGTCTCTCGCTAATGCTCTAAAGGTCGCACAGGTATTGACAAGGGTCAAGAAGTGTGAGATGTATAGCCCTATCACAACGAACCTGGAGTGCAAAGCTCGATGAGCGAAACCTACCGCAGCATGAAGGAGATCACCGCCAAGCGCGGCATTTCCGAGAAGACCGTATACGCCTGGATCAAGAAGGGGATTTTCCCCAAGGGCGAAAAGGTTGGCCCGAAGGCCGTCCGCTGGAAGGATTCAGTGGTCGAAGAAGCGTTTGCCAACATGGCAGGAGGGAACACGCAGTGACTGACTTCACTTACCTGACGAAGGAATATTTCGCCGCCCACACACTGGAGCAGAACATCGCATGGCTTGACACTCTTGTGACCGTGTCAAATGCCATCGAAATCAAGGTCCCGGGTGATCGTGATCAGCAAGAGCGCGTCGATAGCGCCGTCCGTATCTGCTCCAAGAAGATTCACCTCATTGCGGACGACGCGGATGTTCGCATTCCGGCAGATCTGGACGAGGCCCGAGACCGCCTCGCCATCCTCGCAATCCGTGCCCAGTACTCACGAGACATGACGAATATCCACCGCCTTATCGAACTGGTCGAAGCGGCGGAATAGTGCCGGGCGGCACCGCCGCCCCTCCCCCCAACATCAAAGGAGAATTTGAACATGTCCACCGACATGACCGGCGAAGCTGTGGCCGCCGAAATCACTACCCGCGAAGCTCTGCACGAGGGCTTTCAGCACATGCATCTCGTCCTTGGTGTATTCGAGATGAACCTCGAACGCGCTGCCATGTTCCGCTACCAGAAAGCGGAGGAATATCCAGAAGATGGCCGCAATCTCGAAGCCGCGAACCTTCTTGATCGTCTCGCCAAGGAGTTCCCCAAGCTCCCAGGAAAGGATTTCACCGTCCCGTTTGCGTTTGCTCAAGGTGTCGATGGCCTCCGGGAATCCGAAATCATTCACGAATACCTTAGCCGCGTCGGCTTCGACCACTTCCCCGCCGACGCAGGCGAGCTTGTCCGCGACCTAACGGCCCGCCTTGTGGGAGAAGACGCATGACCAACAAAGAAGTCTATGCCGAGCTCGAACGCGTCTCGTCCCTGTTGTCGGCCATCGATGCCCTGTGGCCGAAGGGGGCACCGATGGACACCGCCACCACTATGGCGGGGCTTGCGCTGCAGGCCGGCGAGATCCTGTCTATTGTCATGAACGACATGGATCTGGGTGTCCCGGAAATGCCCGAGATGGTGTCCATGCGGGAACGCCCGAACTGATGGAAGCGGCAATCGACTTTGACGCTGCAAAGCTGGAGGGCGCGAACGCGGTATCTCGCGCCCGCCAGTTCAAAGACCCCGATCAAGCGGAAGCGTTTGCGGCCATCATCGGGCGCATCGAGCAGGCGGAAAAATCCCCGCCTGTTCCCTCTGGCGTTCGCGCCGAACTAATGGCGTTCTGCGGCAATGCAGCGAGCGTGGAGCTGTTCCTTGCAGGGTTGTATCTGCAAGTGAAGTACATGGGCGAAAGCATAGCCACATCAACATTTTCCCTGTTCCCCGGATTGGGGATGGAGTTCGAAAAGTGCTCTGCCGTCACAGATGCCACCCACGAGGCCTTACAGGCGTCGATCCTGGCTTCTCACATGGATCGGCCTATCACGGCTGACTTCCTCGCGGCAACTGCACACGCTGCTTTTGAGGCCCGACTGCTGGCACTCATGGAGGCGTCCGGCGCGGAAGGTGGCACTGCTTGACCTACCAAGCCAACCCCAGCCGTCGCGAGTGGATGACGGCAGACGGCGGCTTTCTGCCTCTTAGGCTGGGGATGCTCCTATCCCCGGCCTATCAGGCCCGCACGAGGCCGCTAGCGCTGATATTGGAGCGTCTGGAGATCGAACACCTTCGCCACGGCGGCAAGCACAATGGCGGGCTCTGCGTGTCGTATCGGCAATTCGAGGAATATGGCGTGTCCCGCCGCACCATTCGCCCTTCCCTGTCACTGGGGGAAGCGCTGGGGCTGATGCAGGTTATCCAGATTCAGGAAGTGGCCGGCGATATCCGGCCCGAGAACATGTATCGGCTTACCTACGTTCCCGAGCGGGACAAGAAGGCCCCTACCGACGAATGGCGATATGTGACCGCCGATCAAATCGCCAAGGCAGTGGAAGAGTTCAGGGCGCGCACCACCACGAAGAAGGGCCAGACCGAGGCCGAAACCGACTTCAAGGCAGCATGAGGAAAATCATGTTCCCAGTGCCATTTCCTACAATCCCCCGGTGCCACTTCCTGCATGTGAATGGCCTCCATCGGTGCCACTTCCTGCAAGCTCTCGGTGCCATTTGGGATACTATCTATTATATCTGGGGGGAGGATCTTCAAAATGGATGACCTTCCACTGTTCTCGTGGACACCGCCGGAGCCCCCGCCGAAGGTAGTTCCGTTCCCATTGGCGCGTCGTCTGGGGAAGGTCAAGGACGTGGTGGACAAGCTCGCAACCAAGACCACACAACGCCATGTAGAGTCATACCGCGAACAGGTGACCGAAGCCCTTCAAAGGCAGATGACCGGCCATGGCATTACTCAAGAGGTCCAAGCCAGAGAGCTCGCCATGTTCTGGCAGGCCGTCGCCTCAGAGATGGCCCGCCGTGGTATAGGTGGACTCAGTGGCAACAAGGGGCCGGGAGCGGCGTAATGGAGGATGAAACCATGACAACGAATGCTGTGCTGAAACCCGATTTGCGAGACCTGATCCGGGCATTTGAGGCCGGTCGCCGGAGAGCATTGGAGAACCTCGCTCGCGACGTGACCTCTCCAGACATGGACATCGAGCAAGTCCAACTGGTCGCGATGTATCAGACGGCGATACAGGCGGCGCGTGAGACCATCGAGACGATGAAGGAATGATCGGTCAATGAACGAACACCTAGAGGCCTTGTCGATTTACCTGGCCACCCTCACGCCATCGCCTTCCGGCTGGCTGACACTGGACCGCGATCGAGCTGCCGCCTCCGTTGGTGTCGGCCGCGTGAAGCTGGCTCGAATTCTCTCAAAGGCTGAGAAAGCACTCGGAATTGAGGTGAAAGACGATCGAATCCGCTACCTGAGTCAGGACGAAATTAATTCGCGGGACAATAAACCCAAAGTGGCGGCTGCATTGGCAGCAATCGACGCACTGATGACGCGAAGACAGGGTAAAATGAGTCGAGTTGCACCACTCTAGGCTCTAAGACTGTTGCTATCAAACGTCTTGCTATCGAGCAGAATCAATAGCAAAAGCCGTACAACGCAACAACTGCGAACATCATAGCCCGCTCGGTTTCCACCGCAGCGGGTTTTTCCTTTTCCACATCGATGGAGGCCGCATGGTTTGGCCATTCAACCGGACGCCGGATCGGCGCACCGTCGATACGTCGCGCACCTGGCTGGTCGCAGGGGGGCAGGTTCGGGCGGTACAATCCGATACCGACCTGCTCGAACTGCTTGGCTTGGTATCTGGTGCCGACGGCCTGCCGAGCAGCTTGCGGCTACGGGCGGAATCGTACTCCCCATCCGCCGCTTGCCTGCGCATTATCTCGACATTGGCAGCATCGGCCCCGGTGCATCTCTACCGCCGCACCGAAGGCGGGAGCCGTGAACGCGAGCGCGATCATGCCATTGAGGTGCTGCTAGGCCGACATGGCTTTGCCAATCCGTGGACCCCTGCCAATCGGCTCATTCGTGACATGGTGCAGACGGCGCTGGTGGATGGCGAAGCCTTCGCCCGTGTGATCCGCGCTGGCAGGCCCCGCACGATCCGCGAAGTCCAGATTCTCGAAAAGGCCACCGTAGAGTATGACGCGGCCACGCAAGAGCCGACCTACCGGATCACGCTCAAGAACGGCCGCCAGGAGGTGCTGGGCTTCACCGATGTGCTGCACATCAAGGCCCCCGCTGGCTGCTCTCCGGTGAAGAATGCGTCAAGGGCAATCGAGCTGGGCTTGCACCTTGAGCGGACGGCAATTGCCTTGTTCAAGAGCGACGGGCGCCCTGCCTGCCTGCTGAAGTTCAAAGGCCGTGTTGATCCCGAAGCCGCGAACAAGGCCGCTGATCAGTGGCTCGAAGACGTCAAGGATGGACGCCCCGGCGTTCTGGGTGGCGATGTTGAATATATCCCGCTGACTATGAAGTCCGTGGATGCCGAGTTCGGCGCCACCCGCCAGGCGCAGGTGTTGGAAATTGCCCGTCACTTCGGCCTTAGCCCGACACTCCTGGCCGAGCTTGCCGACGCCTCGCTCAATAATTCTGAAGCACTCGGAAAGCAGACGGTGCAATTCACAATCGGGCCTTGGTTGTCCGAAATTTCCGGGGCCATTTCGCGCTGTATGCTCACCCCCGAAGAGCGCAAGACCCTGTATGTCGAGCACGAGACGGCGGCGCTGACTTCTGCCGATGCGAAGTCCACCGCCGAGGCGCTTCGCCTACTTGTTGGCGGCCCCATCGCCACCCCGAACGATGGCCGCGCCCGCCTCAACATGCCGAAGATCGACGGGGCGGATGCCCTTTATCCGGTTCAGGGCGCCAGCCCGAACGCCACCGGCAATTCTGCCCCCGCCGCATAAGGCCAGACCATGACAAAACCCGATCTGAATCAGGTCCGCACCTTGGACCTGAGCGTCCGATTCACGTCTGCCGATACCGGCGTGATCGAGGGCATCGCCTCTCGCTGGAATGAGCCCGACGCCTATGGCGACATGGTTCAGCCTGGCGCTTTCTCAGCTTCTCTCGCTCAGCACCGCACCAATGGAACGGCGCCTGCCATGCTGTGGCAGCACCGCGAACCGTGCGGGCTCTGGGAGATCATCGAAGAACGGGCCGAAGGCCTGTTCGTGCGGGGACAATTCGCCCTCGCCACAGAAACCGGCAAGCAGGCTTTCGAGCACGCCAAGGCCGGTACGACAACCGGGCTCTCCATCGGCTTCCGCTACGTGGATGTCGAGTTCGGCCCGGAAGGCGAATGGATCGTAAAGGCCGTTGACCTGCACGAAATCAGCCTGACCCCCACGCCGGCAGCGCCCCGCGCCCGGATCACGAACGTTCGCAACATTGGAGGCACCATGCCTGAAGCGATCACCACGCCGGAAGCCCCGGCACCCGAAGTCCGCGCCGTCGCCACCCCGGCACCGGCTGCGACCCCCGTGCCCGATCTGGAAGCCCGCTTTGCTGAGCTTCAGACTCGCCTTGATGACATGGAAGTGCGCTCCCAGCGTGTTCCGGCCACGGCTCGCAACGAGAACGAACAGGTCGAACGTGAGGTTCGTGCCCTGGCTTCCTATCTGCGCACCGGCAACGATGCGGAAGTTCGTGCCGCTTCGACTTCCAGCGATCCCGATGGCGGCTTCTTCGTGCTGCCGACCGTTGATCGCACCATTCGCAATCTGCTCAACGATATCTCGCCGCTGCGCCAGCTTGCCGATGTCGTCACAATCAGCGGCGACACCTACACGCGTTACTACTCCACCGCCGAAAGCGGTGCGCAGTGGGTCGGCGAGCTCGACACCCGGCCTCAGGACACTCCCCGCCCGTCGCTTATCGAACATAGCTACGGGGTCCGAGAACTGTACGCCGCTCCGGCCGGCTCGCGCCATCTCTTCGAAGATGCATCCTTCGATGTCGCCGCTTGGTTCAACAACTGGGTGGCCAATGATTTCGCCGTGACCGAAGGCGCTGCCTTCCATATCGGTGATGGCGTCGGCAACAAGCCCAAGGGCATTGCGACCTATCCGATTGTTGCCACTGGTGACGCAACCCGCGCATGGGGCTCTATGGAGTACCTGCCGGCTGGTCACGCATCGGCACCGACCGATGATAACTGGGCCAAAGCCCTGATTAAGCTGGTGCTGACTGTGCATCCGCGCTTCCGCCAGAACGGCGCTTTCCGCATGCACAATTCGACCCTGATCCGCATTCGCGAGATCCAGGACAGCAATAAGCGCTTTATGTTTGCCGATCACGGCAACCTCAGCGACTCCCCCGAATCCGGTCATCTGCTGGGATATCCGGTCCATATCGACAACACGATGGACGAAATCGGCACCGACAAATTCCCGATCGCCTTCGGGGACCATAAGGCCGGCTATGTAGTGGTCGATCGCCAGGGCATCCGCGTCGAACGCGATGCGGTGACCCAAAAGGGCAAGATCATTCTCGACACCTACAAGCGCGTTGGTGGCGGGCTTGGTGATAGCCGTGCGGTGAAGTGGCTCAAGGTTGCGACGGCGTAAGGAGCAGAAACATGAAAGACCTCATCTCCCACATCAAGGTTTCGCCTGCCCTCGCACCCGCCGTGCAGTCCGCAGCCACCACCGGCGCCGCGATCGATACTGTCGGTTTCGCTTCGCTGGTCTTCGCCATCCACTCCGGCGCTATCGTCGGTGACGGCGATTTCGCTGTGAAGGTCCAGCATTCGGACACCACCACCAGCGGCGATTTCGTTGATGCTCCGGCCGCCGCTGTGCAGGGCTCCGTTCCTGCCACGCTCGAAGCGGCCAGTGCGTATAAGCTCGCTTACGTGGGTAGCAGGCGTTATGCGCGCATCGCCGTGACCAAGGCCGGCGGCACGTCCATCGCCCTTGGCGCTACCGCCATTCAGGGCCACGCATCTCTGGCGCCCGTCGCCTAACCAGATTGGGCGGTCTTCCTCATCAGTGTGATCGCCCGATACCGCCGAACGTGAGCATTCGCTCAAGTCCCCATCCCGGCGTTCGGCATGGCCCGCGCAGTTCCTCCTATCCTGCGCGGGCTTTCCCTGAATCATCAGGAAAACCCAAATGAAGCTTGAGCCCCGCGTTTGTCTATGGTCCGGCCTGCTATTCAGGCCCAGCCATCCAGGTCAGCTATTCTACTGCAAGTCAGCAGCCCTTGCCTTCGAGCGAAGCAAGCTCACCGCTATCGTATTGAGCCCTGAGGCCAAGGCCACCATCGCCTGGCAACTCAATCAGAACAGCTATGCCGAGCAAGCCGCCTAGGCTCTGTACTTGCGGGAAGATCGTGTCATCTGGCCAGACCTGCCCATGCAACGCAGCCAGACGAGCCGAAGCCATGCGCAAACGAGGCAGTGCGCATAGCCGAGGTTATGGGTCAGACTGGCGACGAGAGGCCGCTGCCTTCCTGTCCCTCCCACAGAACAAGCAATGCGCGGTGTGCGGCAAGCCTGCAAAGGTCGTGATGCACCTCATCTCGATACGCCTTCGTCCCGACCTCCGCATGGACAAGCGGAATTGGCGACCTGGTTGCCATAGCTGCAATGCCAAGGAAGCCGCCTATGGCTATGCGCTTTCGAGCCTCACTGACGGGCGAAAGCCATAGCCGCCACCCCAGCACCAGAATCGGCGCAATGGCCGCCAGCGAGCCGCGCTAATGGATGGACGGGGGTATGCGAAGGCAATGGGCGATCGATCAGAGACAGCCCGCCCCATGCAAAAAAATACAGCCCCGCTCCGGTTTTTTCCGAATTTAGGAATCTAGCAAATGCCAGACGAGCCCGCACCCATCGCCACGAGCGAAACCGCAGTCTGGGACTACCTCCAAGTAGATCGCGACCCATTCTTCGGCCGGCCTGCCGACGAAACTTTCATCCGTTCGCTGATCGTTGCTGCCGAGCACCGGATCCAGCAATTTTGCGGTGTCCACCCCGTAGACATGGAAACCGTGCCGCCGAACATTGAGGCCGCGATCCGGCTCGACGTGGCGATTTATTACTTCAACCGGTTCGCTCCGGTATTGCCGCACACGTGGGATGAACTGATAGCACCCAATCGGGTCTGGGGCTTTGGCGGCGCACCGGTTGAAGAGGGGGCGCCCTGATGGTCAAGATAGACGGCCTCGAGCAACTCAGCCGCAAGCTGAAGGCGATGCCGGTGGAAGCGAAAGCCGGGATACGGAAAGCGCTCGAAAAATCAGCCGATGAAATGGTGGCGATGGCCACGGCCCTGGCGCCGGTCGATCACGCTGACCTCAAGGACTCGATCAAAAAGGTCGATGGCAAGCACGAACTTCAAGTCTTCGTGCGGGCTGGCGACGACGCGGACGCGGACCATGCGGCATTTGTCGAGTTCGGGAATGCCGAAGGCGTCGAGCCGATCCCGTTTTTCTGGCCGTCATATCGAGCCATGAAAAAGCGCCATCGCGGCCGGCTGACCCGAGCGATCAACGCCGCTGCAAAGAAGGTCGCCGGATCATGACGACACTCGACCCCGGCGAAATGCGGTCCCGCATTCAAATCCAGCGCGCCACCACCGTTACCAGTAGCGGTTTCACCACCGAAGTCTGGCACAACTACCAGGCGCTCTGGTCGCGTGTGCGTTACCAGTCTGGCCGCGAATTTCTTCAGGCAGGACAAGTCTCTAGCTCGCATGTCGCGGTCTTTTCGATCCGCTGGCGCAACGATCTTAAGCCCTATGACAGGATCATTCACGAGGGCAAGGTTTGGAACATCACCGCGATTATCCCGGTGGGCCACAAAGTCGGCGTCGATCTGCACGCCACCTCACTCAATCTGGACCCGTGAAATGGCCGACAATGTTATTGCGCTGGTCCAGCCGGCGCCCCGTAAGTACACGCCCCGCGCTCCATCGACACTTGGCCCTGTAGGCAAAGCTGAGTGGAAAAAGGTTATCACCCGCCTTGGGGAAAACCTGACAGACGATCACCTGGCGCTGGTGCAGAGTTATTGCGAGGCGTTCGAGGCTTCGAGTGATTGCGCCGCGACGTTGAAGAAGCAGGGGCGTTTTCTTCAAGGCCTAAAGGGTCAACCGCCGAAGCAACACCCGGCGGTGCGCGCTCAGCTCGCATATAGCCAGCAAATGCTGAGGCTGGCCGAGAAGTTGGGCATCGTCTCCGGCGCTACTCCGAAGGACAAGAAAGTCCCTGATGGACCTTCGGCCCCATTGGATTATTGATGACTCGCCGCTCCCTGATCCGTGGGGGCTAGGGCAAAAGGCAGTCGACTTTATCGAGACGCTCATTTTGCCCAATGGCGAGCCGTTTACGCTCATCCGCGAGCAGGAACGGATTGTTCGCAAGGTATTTGGCGACGTCGATCCTGTCACCGGCCGGCGCAAGGCGCAAACCGTTTACCTCCACCTTCCCTCTGGCTCCGCCAAATCCACGCTCGCCGCTGCCTGTGCCCTCCTGTTGCTTTGCCATCCTGATTTCCGCATTCCCAATGGCCAGCTTGTCATTGCCGCTGCTACCCGAGAGCAGGCCCGTGGGACTGCCTTTGGCATAGTTGAGGGGTTTGTTCGCCGCAGGTATCCGGACGATGACGATCTAGCCAGCAAATACCGCATTGTCTCGAATGCCCTGACTCAGGAAATCGAGCATATTGCCAGCGGCTCCATGCTGAAGGTCACCAGCCGTTCACCGGGCGCCAACGAAGGGCAAACCCTGCTCTTCATCCTGGCTGAAGAGACCCACGCGTGGACCCGGCAGGCGGATCGATTGTGGGACGTTCTCCTGAAAGCTCAGGCAAAGATCACGGCCACCACGCCGCTTGCTATGGTGGCAACAACAGCAGGCCAAGGCGTCGGTGGTATTGGTCACCGCCTCTACACCATCAGCAGGGATATCGCCTCAGGAAAGGTACACAATCCTTCTTGGCTTCCCGTGGTCTATGAAGCCGACGCGGACGACGATTGGCGCGATGCTGAAGTCTGGAAGCGGGTCACGTTCGGGCTGGGCAAGTACAAGTCGCTAGACGTTCTCCGCAACCTGGCGATGATCGCAGAGACCAGCGCCACGGCACGGGCCGAATTCCAAAGATACCATCTGAATCAGTGGCTTTCCGGCGTTGGCGATCCGTGGATTGACCTAGGAATATATGACGCTGCGGAAGGCTTCGACCTCGAAGAGGTCAAGCATCTGCCATGCTTCATTGGCGTGGACATGGGGGCAACCTCTGACCTGACGGCAGCGGTTCTGGTGTTCTATGACGCGGAAGCAAAGCGCTTCTATGTTCTGCCGAAACTATGGGTGCCCGCCGAGTCCGTACAGCAGCGGACCAACGATGATGGTGTGCCCTATATCGAATGGACGGAAGCCGAACTGATCGAGGCCACCGAGGGTAGCTCAATCGACGAAGACGCGATTGAAGCCTACATCCGCGATATGGCCGACACGTACGATGTCCAGCGCATCGGCTTCGACCCGTGGCAGGCCCGACGCATGATGTCGCGGTTGCTAGACGATGGCTTACCGGTGGTGGAAATCCCACAGCGTTATTCGCTGATGTCTCCATCGATGAAGGCGACCGAAAAGGCGATTCTGGACGGCAGATTTCACCATGGCGGACACGATGTCTTGCGGTGGTGTTTTGCCAACGTGCCGACACCAAAACCAGACCCCAACGGCAATATCAAGCCGACCAAAACGCACTCACGGTCTCTCAAGATCGACGGTGCTGTTGCCGCGATCATGGCAGTGTGCCTGGCCGCTGTATTCGATGAAGAGCGCGAGCTTTCCTACGAAGACCTTACCGGGCGCTCTGCGCCGTCTGCGTAACCAATAGGTTCCCGAAATGGTAGATAACGCACAATTGGCGCGCCTCGTAGTTTCGCTCGAGGCGAAAATGGATCAATACAACAAAGCCTTGGCCAAGGCCGATGGCGATACGAAGCGCACCTTTTCGAGAATGAAGGCGAGCGGGCAGGATTTTGCGAAGTCGTTTCGCGAGATCGGCACCAGCATCGCCGCCGTCTTCGCCGGGGCTCAAACCCTGCGCGGAACGGCGCGCTTGCTCGACGCGGCAACCCAAGTTCGCAACGCGTTGAAGGTGGCCGGGTACGAGGGCGAAAACCTTACGCGCGTTTATGACTCGCTGTTTGAATCGGCGCAAAAGAACGCGGCTCCGATTTCGAGCCTGGCTACCCTGTTCAGTCGCATCAGCCTGGCACAGAAAGAACTTGGCGCCTCTACCGAGGAAATGCTGGCTTTCACGGACCGCATTAGCCTTGCTCTCCGTGTTGCCGGGACCGACGCGCAGACGGCAAGCGGTTCGTTGCTCCAACTGAGCCAAGCACTGGGCGCCGGCATCGTTCGTGCCGAGGAATACAACTCGATTTTGGAGGGCACTCCAACCATAGCGCAGGCTGTGGCCGATGGGCTGGACGAGGCTGGTGGCAGCGTCTCGAAGCTCCGCACGCTCATCAATGATGGCAAAATCAGCTCACAGGCGTTTTTCCGGGCTTTCGAAGCCGGCAGTGTCGTGCTCGAAGAGAAGGTTTCTGGATCCGAGACAACCGTCTCACAGAGCTTGGTTCGCCTGCAAAACGTTCTTCAGGATGCGGCCGGCAAGTTCGACCAGACTACAGGCGCAAGCGCCGGGTTTGCGGAAGCTATCGACGGTCTTGCCGGCAGCATCGAGCGTCTGACCGAAAACGAGCGCCTGAACTGGCTTCTTAAGCGGTTCGATGAACTCGGCAACCAGATGTTTGACGGGACCATTCGCGAACTCGACGCCATCGGCGCCGCAGTCGAGCAGGTGGCGCAGTTTTTCGAGGGTATCAACGCCGCTGCGCCAACCACCGAGGAGCAGTTGGCGGGGATTGAACAGGCGCTGATCAATCTCAAACTGAATTCGGCCGGCATGTTCGGCCCTGAAGTTACCGCCGCTTTTGCTGACTTCATCGACCAACTTCTTGCCGGTCGCGGAAGCGCGGAACTCGCGGCCGATGCCATTGCTGCGCTTGGGGACGCTGACCCCAACTTCGCGCGCCTTGAAACCAAAATCGGCGGCCTGGTAGAGCAGTTTATCTCCCTGCGCAATGCAGCCATCGCGGCACACCTCGCGGCGGCTAATTCCGACGATATAGGCGCCGCTCCCTCTTGGGCAGAGTTCGGCAAGACCTTTACGCCACCGAAACCAGTCAAGCCGGTGAAGCTGTCAGACTATCCAATCCTTGGGGGTAGCGGGTCCGGTGGGCGATCCAAAGCAGTCAGCGAAGCCCAGCGGCAGCAGAAGGCCGTTGATGACCTAATCGCATCGCTCGAACATGAGCTTGCCGTGGTCCATGAGTCCGAGCTGCAGCGCAGGATTTCGAATGAGCTCCGTCAAGTCGGTGTCGAACTGACCAGCGAAGAGGGAAAGCGGATCGCAGGCTTGATCTCGATGGTTGAGCGAGAGACCAAGGTTCGGGAAAAGGCCTCCGAATCTATGCGGGCCACGCTCGAAACCATTGGCGACGTGCTGGGCGACGTCTTCAGCGGCGCTACCAAGGATTTCGACGCATTCCTAGACAACGCCATGCGCGGCTTTGCCCAGCTGGGAAGCCAAAACTTAAACGACCTGTTCAACCTGGAAAATTGGGCAAGCCCTCAAACCGGCGCGGCTTTGGATGGCGCATGGATTGGCCCTGACGGTTACGCGACTATCTTAGGCGACGCCGTGAAGTCTGGCGCTAAAGACGGCTCGCAGTCCGGCATTTTTGGCGGTCTTGGTCAGCTTTTTGGCGGTCAAGGCGGCAGCATGCTTTCGGCCGGCCTAGGCGGTCTAGGCATGGGCTATCAATCGGCCAATCCACTCATGGGCGGCCTTGGTGGGGCGTTGTCTGGCTTCTCCGCAGGCGGTCCCATCGGTGCTGTCATCGGCGGTCTTGGTGGCGAGGTGGGGCCACTATTGAAGCCTCGCCCCTCATTCGAAGATGAAAGGGTCGCGGCATGACGGCCGTCAACGTTTTTCGCATGCATGACCGCATCGTCATGCACTCTGACGCAGCAGCTTATACGGACGGGGCGCCACCCATCTTTGTCGGTGAGGTAACGAAGACTTTCACTTTCCCTGGGAAGCGAATGGCCGTTGCAGTGCGGGGGCCTTCGCCTTCCGTCGCTCACATCGCCGCCACGTTTGGCGATGCATTTGCTGACATCGGCGCGGCAAGGAAGGGGAACAGGTTCTTCCGGTCCATGGTGCCCGCACTGCTCGATTATTGCCGAATGACGACGCCTAGCCAACCGCATTTCCAAGCCTTCTTGGCGGGATGGAGCGACGGCAAAGCCGACTCCTTTATGGTCACTAGCGAGCAATCGCCCTACCACCTGATGGACCTTCCCGAAATTGCAGGCGCGCCGGTTCCGTCTATCGATCCGGGCATTGATCCCGCTGACTTCCGCCCCGAGCGCGATGGCCTCAGGCTCATGGAGGCGCAGCGAAAATCGGGGTTCTCCTTGGGCGGACACGTCCTCGCCACCACGATATGGGCGGACATGATCGAACAGGCGGTGATCCACCGTTGGGGGGACACCCCCGGCTTGCCGCTTAACGCCATCGCCAATGATGCCTAGAAGATAGGTGGACAATGCCAATATCGCTAATTGCTGTCACCGCGCTTGCTTCTGCGAGCGTGGTGGGCGGCTATAACCTCGTGATCTCGTACTCTGCACCAAGCGGACAGGGCTGCCGAAGCTATATGCAGCCGGCCAAGTTCGAAATCTGGGAGGCGACGACCAATAACCGCGCCGCCGCCACCAAGATCGCGGAGACTGTGCTGCCGGTCTATACCCGCTCTGGGCTGACCGACCTCAACACCCGCTATGTCTGGGTTCGGGCAGTTGACCCGGCTGGCAATCTTGGGGTGCAGTATCCAGCTTCGAATACCGCCGGACAGCCCGTGGCAGCGCGCGCCGTGTCCCCGACCGATATCCCCAACGGATCGATCTCGACCGATAAGCTGGCCAACAATGCGGTGACGCGCGAAAAGATCGGCAACGGCGCGGTCACATCCGACCAGCTCGCATTGCTGGCCGTGAACGAACAGAACATCGCCAACAATGCGGTATCGGTGAACAAGATCGTCAATCAGGCGATCACCGAGGCCAAGCTGGGTAGTGGTGCTGTCACAGCGGCTAAGGTTGCGGCCGGCGCTATCTCCACCGAGAAGCTGGCAGCAGGGGCGGTCACTGCCGACACCATAGCGGCCAATGCCATTACCTCGACCAAGATCGCAGCGGGCGCCGTCACTGCCTCCGCGATCCTGGCGGGCGCTATATCGGCTGAGAAGATCGGCGCAAGCCAGATCACCGCCGAAAAGATGGCTGCCAATAGCGTATCCACCAACTCGCTGCAGTCCGACGCGGTGCGTGCGCGTCACATTTTCTCCGGCTCAATCGAGGCGGGCAAGATCGCTGCCAATGCAGTGTCTGCTGAGAACCTGCAGGCTGGCGCCATTGTGGCAGGCAAGATCAGCGCAGGCGCGATCGATACGTCGAGCCTGATGGTCAACGGCGTCGTCATCACCGACAAGGTGGCTGGCAATGCCATCACCGATATGGTCGTGTTTACCGGCAATGGCGAGCAAGGCATCCTGGCCTCCGGCAATTTCACGGTCACCACTGGACGGGTAATGATCATCGCGGCGGGCTTCCTGGATCGCCCGACCTCTGGCTCAGAAGTCACCGGATATATTCGATACTCGTTGAAGTATAACGGCGCCGAGATGAAGTCGTATCGGGCCTTTTACGACGATAACTTCGCCTTTGGCGTCTCATTGGTCCATGGGCAGAACATCAACCCCGGCACCTACAATTTCACCTTTCACGCGGACAATGAGAGCGGGCTGGCATACTGGAAAATGCTGCCCGGCTCGACCTTCGCAATCATGAACCTCAAGCGGTGAGCCATGAGCGATTTCGCATTTACCATCGTGCGCAGCGAGGACGGTCTCGTGACCAGCTCGGGGCAGGCCGGCTCGGACCTGCAGCTACAGACGCAGTTCGACTATTGCCCTGAAGGACATGAAATCCATGCCGGCATCGAGATCATGCCGGGCTGGCGATATGTCGATGGCGAGTTCGTGCCGCCGCCGCCAGAGCCCGTCACTGTCGAGATGGTGAAGCGCGAGGCTGGCCGCCGTCTGAAATACACCGACTGGTATGTGACCCGCGCTGCTGATCCGACCGACGGCCGTCCGGTGCCGGAGAGCGTCATGGCCGAGCGCGCCGCCCTGCGGGCCGCTGCTGAACGGTTGGAGGCCATGACGCCCATACCGCCGGACTTTCGATCCGAAGAACACTGGACCTGATGCCCGCTTCGGCGGGCTTTTTTACGGAGTCAACATGTCTGAAAATACTCGCCGCCTGCCTTTCCCTGAGGCCGGCGAAGATGCCTATGTCGAATTCAATCTCGAAGCCATGCAGGCGCTCGAAGAGGAATTCGGCCCAGAATACTACGGCAAAATCCAGTCCGCGCTTGAGGGCTTTAACATCGCAGCGCTGACCAAACTTGCCTCTATTGGTCTGCACGATGGCACTATGAAAACGGCGCTCAAGAAGGTCAGCCTTCGCGCGGTGGCTGGTAAGCTGGGTGATGGCCTGGCGCTTTTCACGCACGGCTGCACGCTCACCGAGCTACGCGAACAGCGCAGCGAGGAAATGGCGTCAATGATGATGCGGGCCAAGGTCGCGGAAATCATCGCTATGCGCGAGGTTAGCCTTGCCGGCCTCCAAAACCCACCGGCCGCAGATGACGACGCCGCTTGACGCCTTGGCCTATGACGGCCCCTTGCCGGAACTTCCCGACCGGCTTGGGGCATGCCGCCTATTCGCGATTGAGGATCAGCGCATCCCCGAGAACCTGCGCGCCACGGTAGGCATGGGCTGGTCAGGGCGGCCGCTTGCTGTGTCGCTCCTCCGGTGCCACCCCTCAGCGGTGGCGGCCGTCTACGCGGCAGCGCTGCCAGATCGGAAATTCTCAGCCCTTGCCGCCGAATGGCCTTTGGCTGCGCTCGCCCGCGCCGCCTTTGGACTCTATGCGCGCACCCTCTGGGGCGGTGAATCAGCTGCCCTCGAATGGCTGGCAAACCGCCGCTAAAAAGGAATTCCCCGTGTCAGCAATTTCCATCGTCTCCGCGATCCTCGCGGCAGACAGCGCGGTCATGGCCGTTGCTTCCTCGATTTCGCCCATCGCAGCACCCGAAACCGTGACGCGGCCGGCGCTGGTTTTGCATCTTTCGCGAGAAACCGACGAGCCCACTTTGCGGGGGGCTGGCCTCTATCCGGAAGCGGAATTCGTCGTTGACGCGCTGGGGGAGTCGTTCGGCGCCGCCAATGCTTTGGGCGACCTGATAAAGGGCGTACTAACGAACTGGCGAGGCACGATCACGGGAGCCGAGGTCAGCCATATTCTCCCGAGCGGCATCGACCACTTCGACCGTGGCGAGCGCGGAGACGCGTGGCGCCGCCGTCTGGGGTTCCGGATACGCTATCGGACGGCATGAGATGGCCGTTCAGAGGAAGACGTACAGCGGTCCCCGCATCAAATACGGCAAGGGCGCATTCGGCGGCTTCGAAGAGTTCAGGTACGGCTCTAAGCAGCCATCCAAGGCCAAACTCCCATCTATCTCGATCCAGAAGAACGACAAGGTTCTCAGCCAGTCTCAGCGCGCCGTTGCTGCTGATCGGCTGGCGAACATAATGGAACACGCGGAGCCGTCGCCCTGGTCTTATGAGGGAGATGCCCGCGCCGGCCTGCGCATCGCGATGGTAGAAGCTGGGAATGGCTGGCAGGCGTCGGATAGCGAAGCCGAGCGCATTATCGCCAGCGCCTTTGCGAAGCTGGGCAAGACAGTTCGCCCCAGCCCCGAAGAAGGCCAGCGCTACATCACCACCGGCCCCGACTATTGCCTGTGGTGCGCAGGCCCGTTGGACGATGACGACAAGATCAAGGGCCGCCGCTTTTGCTGCCCCGAGCACGCGAAGGCGTCCAAGGTCCATTGGGACTATCCTGGTTACGAGCTTTCCCCAATCGCCTGGCACGCCGGTTACATTCTTCGGTTAGACCGGGCGGAAACGAAGCTCTGCGCGGCGCCGTCTTGTGGCAAGCCGTTCAAGACGACCAGCCCCAACGCGGCCACCTGTTCGCCCGCGTGCGCAAAGGAGTGGCAGGCCTCGAAGCTCGATAAGCGGCACTGCCTGCGTTGCAATGAAGAATTTCAACCAATGAACGAGCAGGCGCTCTATTGTACCGATCGGTGTCTGCACTTGACCAAGGAGCACCGGAAGAAAAAGCAACGTCACGAGGCCATTGCCGAGCAGCCCGAGCGCATTTGTGCCAACGAAAAGTGCGGCAAGCCCTTCCGCCCCCAGAGGGTAGGCAGGGCCTCAGATCGGTTCTGTTGCGAGAAGTGCCGACGCGCTGCCGAGTATCAGCGACTGAAGGCCAAGGCCAGCGAAGGCCCATAGCCATGCGCGTTACACGCATCCCTTGCGCCCGCTCCCATCCGGGGGCGGGCCTTTTTCGTTGCCCGGTTGATTCGAGCATCTCAGTGGGGCTTAAAGTGGGGAAGACTTTTGGATCGCGGATAAAACCTGATATTTATCAACGCGATAAAAGGAAATTCTGGCGGAGAGGAAGGGATTCGAACCCTCGAGACCGTTCCCGATCTGCACCCTTAGCAGGGGTGTGCCTTCGACCACTCGGCCACCTCTCCGGTGAGGGTCTGATACAGGCACCCATGGCTCGATTGCAAGGGCTTTGTGCCCAAGGGCCGCAATTTCCCCAGTGGCGGAAATCCGCCGCCGTTGGGGGCGTAAGGGGCAGTGAAGCCTGGCTGCTCCGGCTGCGCCGTTTCGCGCCTATTCCAATTCCGCCAGGGCGGGCCGCAGCTTGCCGCCGCAGCGGACCAGTATTTCGTTAGCGGCAGCGATGGAGCCGCATCCCGCCGCGATCAGCACCGCCGGCTTGACCGCGCCATCGCTGACATCGAGCGCCCGCTCGGCCTTTTCGGCATCGACGCCGGTAATGGCCATGACGATTCCCCTGGCGCGTTCGCGCAGCTTGGCATTGTCGGCGATCACATTGACCATGTAGCCGTCATGCACGTGCCCCAGATGAATCGCCATCAGGGTCGAGATCAGGTTGAGCGCGATCTTTTGCGCCGTTGCCGCGCCCATGCGGGTGGAGCCGGCGATCACTTCGGGCGGGGTGGGCAGATGCACGCTCACATCGGTCACCGAAAACAGCGTGGCGCCGGCATTATTGGCGATGCCGATGCTGCGCGCCCCAGCGTCCCGGGCCGTGCGCGCCGCTGCCAGCGGGTAGGGGGTATTGCCACTGGCCGAAACCGCAATCAGGCAGTCGCGCGACGTCGGCTGCAGCTTTGCCACCGCCGCACGCGCGGCCTCCCCATCGTCTTCCGGCCCGCCCTGCATATGGATGAGCGAGTCCATGCCACCGGCCAGCAGCACCACGATCTGTGCCGGGTCGATGGCATAGGTGCCCGGCAGTTCCAGCGCGTCCGCCAGCGCCATCAGGCCAGAACTGCCTGCTGCCGCATAGATCAGCCGGCCGCCTGAGGCGATGGCATCCGCTGCCAGCTGCGCCGCTGCCGCCAGTTGCGGCAGGCTGTCCGCGACACTGACTGCCGCCTCGGCCTGTGCCCGCGACAGGACCGACAGGATGTCGGCGTCCGGGCGCTGATCCAGCCCCGCGCCATCGGGGTGGCGGCGTTCGGTCTGTCGTGTGGCCATCTCGCTCTCCTCTGCGACGATAATGCCAAAAAAATACCACTTGTCCAGCTGCCGCCCAGCAGCCATAACCATCCGCTATAAAAGGCCGTTAGCGAACAAGGCGATGCCCGATTTTGCGGAGCCCACGCTGTTTGCACTTGGCGGATGGTATTTTATTGGTATTGTCTTTTGCGCAGGGCCCGGCCGGTTTTCGGCGGGGCCTGTCTTGGATTTGAGAGGGTTTGAGTGGCGGACGCGTCCGGAAATCTGTTCACAGACGGCCCAGTCGTGCTGCCCCTGGGCGGCCCGCTCTATCTCCAGCTCAAGCGCTGGATCGAAGATGCCATAAAGCGCGGCGCAATCAATCCCGGCGATGCGCTGCCCTCCGAGCGTGACCTGGCCATCAAGACAGATGTCTCGCGCGTCACGGTGCGCAAGGCGGTGCAGCAACTGGTGCAGGATGGCGTGCTGGTGCAGCGCCACGGCTCCGGCACCTTTGTGGCCCAGCAGGCGCAGCGGGTCGAGCAATCGCTGTCCCAACTGACCTCCTTCACCGAAGATATGGCGCGGCGCGGCATGGCGGTACGGGCCGAATGGCTCGATCGCGGCCTTTACCACCCCTCGACCGAGGAAACGGTGATCCTCGGACTCGGCGCCGGCGAACAGGTGACGCGCATCGCCCGCCTTCGGCTCTCCGAAGATACGCCTTTGGCCATCGAGCGTGCCAGCTTGTCCTCCTCCATCCTGCCCGATCCGGACCTGATCGGCGATTCTCTCTATAAGCATCTCGAAAAGTCCGGCAATCGCCCTGTTCGCGCCATTCAGCGCATTCGAGCCGCCAATCTCAGCGATGCCGATGCGCATCTGCTTCTGGTGCCGGTGGGGTCGGCGGGCCTGTTCATAGAGCGCATCTCTTATCTGCCGTCCGGCCGCGCCATCGAGTTCACCCGCTCCATCTATCGGGGCGATACCTATGATTTTGTCGCCGAGCTGCGCCTGGGCGACGCTGCACCCGCAGGAGCCGGCAAGCCATGACAGCCATGACCCATATGCGCCGCGAGATCGAGGAGATTCCCGAAGTCGTGGCGCGCTTCCTTTCTGCGTCATCCCCGGTGCTGGGCGAGGCCGCCGCCCGGCTGCGCACCGAAGATCCGGCCATGGTCATCACCATCGCGCGCGGCTCTTCCGATCACGCCTCGGCCTATCTCAAATATGCCATCGAGCTGACAATGGGCCTGCCGGTGGCCTCGGTCGGGCCCTCTATCGCTTCCATCTATGGACGGGATCTGCGCCTCTCCCGCGCCGTGGCGCTGGCCATTTCGCAGTCCGGCAAGAGCCCCGATATTGTCGGCATGGCCCAGTCGGCCCGGCGCAGCGGTGCCACGACCCTGGCCATCACCAATACCGCCGGCTCGCCGCTCACCCAATCGAGCGATTTCACCATTGAACTGCATGCCGGCCTCGAAAAGAGCGTTGCCGCCACCAAGACCTTCGTGACCTCGGTGGTCGCGGGTCTGGCCTTGTTGGCGCACTGGAGCGGCGACGTCGAGCTGCAGCGCGCCGTCGCCGCCTTGCCCGAGCGCCTGGCCGGGGCGGTTGCCTGCGATTGGTCTGAGATGATCCCGGCGCTCGATGGGCATAGCGCCCTTTATGTGCTGGGGCGCGGTCCGGGTTTCGCCATTGCCAATGAAGCGGCGCTGAAATTCAAGGAGACCTGCGGCATCCAGGGCGAGTCCTACAGCGCCGCTGAAGTCATGCATGGGCCGGTGTCCATCGTCAACCCCGGCTATCCGGTGCTCGGGCTTGCCGCTCGCGACGCCGCCGAAAAGTCGGTGGCGGACATGGCGCACAAGCTGGCCGGGCAGGGGGCGAGTGCTTTTCTGACCAGCGACCTGGGAGGCGCCGCGCGACGCCTGCCCTTTGCCGCCACTGGTCACCCGATCACCGACCCCTTGGCGCTTGTGGTGTCCTTCTATGGCTTCGTTGAGGCTTTGGCCCGCCATCGCGGCCTTAATCCCGACGAGCCGCCAATGCTCAAGAAAGTCACGGAAACATTATGAGCCAGCTTCTCGCCTTCACCGGAGCCCGAATTTTTGACGGCAATGCCTGGCATGATGGTTCGGCACTGCTGGTCGAATTCGGCTATGTCGCCGGCATCGTGTCGACCGACGCCCTCCCGGACAATGCCGAGCGCCACGCGCTCGATGGCGGCATGCTCGTCCCCGGCTTCATCGACCTGCAGGTCAATGGCGGCGGCGGCGTGCTGTTCAACAATGCGCCGACTGTGGAATCCATCCGCACGATATGCGCCGCGCATGCCCAGTTCGGCACCACCGCTCTGCTGCCGACGCTGATCACCGACACCGCCGCGGTCAATATCGAGGCCATCGCTGCCGGCGTGGAAGCCTGGAAGCAGCGCGTGCCGGGCTTCCTGGGCCTCCATCTCGAAGGTCCACACCTGTCTTTGGCGCGCAAGGGCACGCACGACCCCGCTTTGATCCGCCCGATGGATGCTGCCGATCTGGCCCGCACCGTCGCGGCAGCGCATGACCTGCCCAATCTACTCTGCACCGTCGCCGCCGAAACGGTGACGCCCCAGCAGGTGGCGGCCCTTGCCGGGGCCGGTGCCGTCGTCAGCATCGGCCATTCCGATGCCAGCTACGACGTCACCAACGCCGCCTTTGCCGCCGGGGCCACAATGGCGACGCATCTGTTTAATGCTATGAGCCAATTGGGCAATCGCGAACCCGGCGTGGTCGGCGCCGTACTGTCCAATCCCAATGTCTTTGCCGGGCTGATTGCCGACGGCATTCACGTTCACCCCGCCGCCATTGCTGCCGCCTTGCGCGCCAAGGTCGGACCCGGACGCATCTTCCTGGTCACCGATGCCATGTCGCAGACCGGTACCGACCTCAAAACGCTTACCCTCAACGGCCGCACCATCACTCGTGCCGATGGCGCGCTGCGACTGGCCGACGGTACCCTTGCCGGCGCCGACCTCGATATGATCGATGCCATCACCTTTATGGTCGATCACATCGGTCTCGATTTCGAGGAAGTCATCCGGATGGCCTCCCTCTACCCTGCCGAGGCGATGGGCATTGCCGACACTTATGGCCATCTGGGCCATTCGGCGGTGGCCAATTTCGTGCATCTTTCCAATGAGCGCGCCGTGCGCTCCACCTGGATCGGAGGCGAGGCCGTCTGGTCTGCCTGATTGCTTTCATTCGCTATTTGCAAGCGTCCCCGCCTTCGCGAGGCGGGGACTTTTTTAATGCGGTTCACCGCAATTGTGTCAGCGCTCCGCCCAGACTGTGTCCGGTCGCCATATCAGGGGCGCTGGTCCACCACCTGCGATTGGTAACCGGCTTCTTTCTGAAAACGTCTTGTTTTAGAGGCCTTTAACCTATTGTTAGGGGTGCTTAACACTTGGTTTCAATCTGTGTGCTGAATCTGCAACATCCGCATGGCAACCAGATTGTGGCAGCCTCGAAAGCCGGTTTCGGCGATTGCGTCCTGTTTTTGCATGCGTAGAGTGGGTCTTGCGAATCCATGCATGGGATCGTTTGTCGGTCGCAACGCGACGGCAACACACAGCACCACGAACAGTGTGGTCGCGTTTCGACAAACCGCTGGGTAACCGGCACCAAAAAATGACTGACTTTGGAGGTCAATTAATGAAACTCAAGAGCCTTATCCTCGGTTCTGTTGCTGCCGCTGGTCTCTCGACCGCTGGCTTCGCTGCCGATCTTGGCGTTCTCACCTCGCTGGACGTCTGCGACGCTCTCGGTCTTTCGGGCCTGACCATCTCGTCCGACACCAACTGCCTGCAGATCTCGGGCGAAGTGAAGTATGAGTTCCAGTGGGGCGACTACGCTGCCAACTGGAATGGCGGTACCAACCCTGCTTGGATCAACAGCCATGCCGGTGGCCGTAACGTCATGGACAACGACAGCGTCGTCGTCGGCGGCGTGACCTATGACAACGACTGGCGCTCCAAGGTCGAAACCTGGCTGAAGTTCGTCGGCACCGCCGACAGCGATTTCGGTCCGGCTTCCGCCACCATCAAGCTGAAGTCCCTGACCGACACCGTCTTCACCAACGAAGGCTACAACGCTGCTGGCGTTTATGTCGGTTCGACCGTTGGCGGCGACGCCACCACGAACGGCGCTGGCTCGAACGGCGCTTGGATCGTTGACGAAGCTTTCGTCTCCGTCGGCGACACCACCGTGATCATGGCTGGTAAGAAGGGCTCCGTTGCCAACTTCGGCGATGACGAACCGTTCAACTGGCTCGGCCTGTTCAACTCTGACGCCGTCGATAAGGGCGTCATGTTTGCCAAGAACCACCCGAAGACCGGTGGTCATGTTATCCAGGTCGTTTCCGATCTCGGTAACGGCGTTGGCGTGAAGCTCGGCCTCGAAAACCTCGAAGGTTCGACCTCTGACGCCTTCAACGGCATCCCTGCTCGCAATGGTGGTCAGGCTGCTGGTACCCTCGTCGGCGTTCTCGAATACGCTGGTGAAGGCATCACCGCTCACGTCACCGGTCTTGCTGGTGGTGTGCTCGACGGCGTTGTCGAAGACTGGGCTGTCCATGCTGGCGTGACCGGCACCTTCGACGCCTTCAAGGTCCGCGCTGCCGGTGCTTTCTCGAGCCACGCTGCGAACACCAACTACTGGAACGTTCTGGGTTCGGCTCAGGCCACCTTCGACATGTTCACCATCGCCCTGTCGGGTGAAGCTGCTGGTGGCCAGGTCGGCGGCGTTGCTCTCGCTAACCAGGTTGGCGTCGGCGGCTCCATCGGCGCAACCGTCACCGAAGGCGTGAGCATCAACCTCGGTGGTCGTTGGTACGACGAAAACACCGCGATTGCTAACACCGAAGGCTACCAGGTCGCCGCTCAGCTCGTCGCTGCTGTGACCGAAACCATCAAGATCACCGGTGAAATCGGCGTCTACGGCACCAACAAGCCTGTTGCTGTCCAGCAGACCGACTTCTACGGCAAGGCCGAACTGGCCTGGGCTCCGGGTGGTGGTTTCACTTCGTCCATCGCTGGCGAAGCTCACCAGAACGGCGCTTACAAGGTTACCTTCAAGGCTGCCAAGGCCTTCCAGTAATCTCTGCCTCGCTTATGCGAACGGAAAGGCCCGGCTCATGCCGGGCCTTTCTGTATATGGGCCTCAGTTCGCCCGCGGCGTCGCGACAGGGCGCTCACACATGCATCTCTTGGCCGCGACGGCTGGTGAAGTGTGCGTGATCTTGGGGGCGGAGACGCGTTTTTCTTTGTGACGCCTGCCGAATTATCCTAGTTTCACCGCCGTGGCGGCAATTTCAGTGGATTGATGATGTTGAGGAATCTGCTCTTTTGGGTGGTGTCGGGCACGGCTGTTGGTTTGCTCGCCAGCACATCGGCCCTGGCACAGGTCGCGGTCGATACGAAACCGCCGGTTTTGCTGGCGCAGATCACCAGCGCTCCGCCCTCACGCTCGGATTCTTCGATCAGCCTTCCGCCCCCGCGCATTTCCGACTACTGGATGAGCATCAGCCTCCAGCCGGGCGGGGTATTGGTTTTTGACGGTTACGCGCCCGACGCTGCAACACGCGACCGCTTTGCTGAGGTGAGTGGGGCCGACGTCAACTGGCTCAAGCTCGGCAGCGGTGCTCCGGCTCAATACCAGCAAGCCACCGAACTCGGACTGACCCTGCTTTCGAAACTGTCCGAGGGCCGCTTTGCGCTGCGCGCCAATGTGGTGACCATTTCGGGAATAGCCGCAACGCAGGCCGACTATGACGCCGTCCAGTCGGTGCTGGCGGCAGGTGCCCCCGCTGGTGTCGTCCTGGCCATGGCCGAAATCCGCCCGCCCGTCGGCGCTGAAGCCAATGTCGCGGCCTATGGCTGGAGTGCGGTGAAGCAGGCCGGTGGCCAGGTCGAGATTGGCGGCATGGTGCCGTCCGCTGCGGTGCAGCAGGACTTGGCCGGCCGCGTGTCTACCGCGCTTACCGACAAAAGCCAGATCAACGCCGCCGCGCCAGAGGGTTTTGCGGCGCAGGCCGAACGCGCCGTCGCAATATTGGACCTGCTATCCGAGGGCCAGGTGGCGTTCGACGGCACCATGTGGTCGGTCACCGGCAAGGGCCAGGAAGCCGACAGCATTGCCGCGATCGCAACCATTCTCGGCACGGGCGCGTCGGCCTGGAATGTGAATGTGACGCCGGCGCCGGTTGTCGCAGTTGCGCCCTCTGAGCCGGTCGAACCCGTGACCCCGCCAGCCGAAACGCCTGCTACGCCTCAACAATCTGCGCCTGCGTCCACCGAGTCGGAAGCGCCGGCGGCCCCTGCCGTCGTCGAGCAGACCCCGGCGCCCGCCGCTGTGTCTCAACCCGCCTCAGGCGCTTCAAACATTGCGCTTTGTCGTGACGAGGTGAATGCCCTGTCGGCCCAGAACGCCATTCTGTTCCAGTCCGGCGCCGCCGTACTGGCGCCTGGAGCTGCACCCGTTCTCGACAGCTTTGCCACCAGCCTCAATCTTTGCCCCGACGCCGTCATCCATATTGAGGGTCACACCGATTCCGATGGCGACGACCAGCGCAATCTGGTGTTGTCGGTGTCGCGCGCCGAAGCTGTGGTCAATGCCTTGATTCAGCGCGGTGTTTCCCCTGATCGGCTCTACGCCATTGGTTATGGCGAATCCCAGCCGGTGGCCAGCAACGACACACAGGATGGCAAACGCAGGAATCGCCGCATCGTCGTGAGCGTGCTCGAGGAGCACGAATAGCAGCGCCGGCTCAGGCGGCCGCGTCGGCCTGGGCGCGTTCGGGATCGATCACGAATTGCGCCACCGCCTGGACTTCCTCGATCTGGTCGAACAGGGCAGGGGAGCCCTGGCCGGAAATGATCAGCGCCAGCGCCTCAGGTCGGCGGCGGGTCATTTCCTCGAAGGTTTCGCGCCGCAACTGATCGGTCAGCTGCGTGCGCAACATCATCAGCGGCGCGCATTTGAGCGCGTCGAAAAGCGGCCACTGCGCCACCAAGACGTCGTCGAAGTTGAAGCGCTTCAACGGATCGAGCAGTCGGGGGTCGAAGAGCGGCCGCGCCCGACCGCGCTTGTCGAACCAATGGCTGCGCAGAGCCAGTCCGTCCAGCGCCTCTTCGCTGCTGCCGGGATAGTCGCCGGCCAGCATGCGACGGAACCCGGCCTTCACCGCCTTGGCGCTCCTAAGGCCCTGAATATGCGCCATATTGTTGCGCAGGCGGACGATGCCGCGTGAGTCGGCCACCGGCCCGGAATCGAGCAGGATCGTCCCCGCGATCAGCAGGGGGTGCGACGCGGCCAGCAGCATTGCCACCTGTCCGCCATGCCCTTGGCCGAGCAGCATTGCGCGGCCAATTCCCAGCGCGCTCAGGATGTCAGCAACATCTGCGGCATCGTTGATCGAATTATAGTCCTCGGTGCGAAGCCGATCGTCAGATCGGCCGCGTCCCGGCAGGTCGATGAGCACCACGGGCCAGTCATCCAGCCCCAAGCGTTTGAAATATTGAACGAAACTTGTGAAGTCGCTCATATTGCGATGATAGCCGGCAAGGCACACCAGGGGCGTTCGACCGTCGCCCAGCCGGCCATCGACATGCACCGCCGCCGTGATCCGGGGATTGGAAAGGGCGATGCGCTGCACGGGCAGACCCGTGAAGGTGGGGTGGTCGCTGGCTACTTTTCGCTTCTGCAGGAACGCAAACATATGCTCATTTACCGGCGCCACCGGCCTGGCCACAAGTTGGATTTGTGTCGCGAGACCCGCCTTGTCGCAGAAGGCAGTTAAAAGTATGGTGCCGCTCGTCCCTGCGGGAGGCATGGGACACAACACACCCCTATCGGCCGGCGTTCAGCTCCGGCACCCAAATCAAGGAATATCGACAAAATGCTGCGTGGTTCGATTACGGCACTCATCACCCCCATGCGTGACGGGGCCGTGGATGAGAAAGCCTTCGCCAGCTTTGTCGATTGGCAGATTTCCGAAGGCACGCATGGCCTGGTGCCCGTCGGCACCACGGGCGAAAGCCCTACGGTCAGCCATGAAGAGCACAATCGCGTCGTCGAGATCTGTGTCGAGGTCGCCAATAAGCGCGTGCCGGTGATCGCCGGTGCCGGGTCGAACTCCACCGCCGAAGCGGTGTCGCTGGCCAAGCATGCCGAAAAGTCCGGCGCCGATGCCGTGCTTTCGGTCGTGCCCTATTATAACAAGCCCAATCAGGAAGGCCTGTTCCAGCATTTCTCCGCTGTCGCCAAGGCCATCGGCATCCCGGTCATTCTCTATTCGGTGCCGGGCCGCACCATTGTCGATCTTTCCGTCGACACGATCGTGCGTCTGCGCGATGCCCATCCCAATATTATCGGTGTCAAGGACGCGACCGGCAGTCTCGAACGCGCCACCATGGAACGCGTCAAGCTGGGCGATGATTTCATCCTGCTTTCGGGCGATGACAGCACCGCCCTCGGCTTCAATGCCCATGGCGGCAATGGCTGTATTTCGGTGACAGCCAATGTTGCGCCGCGCCTGTGCTCGCAGATGCAGGAGCTTTCCCTGGCCGGCGATTTCAAGGCAGCCCGCGCCATCAATGAAAAGCTGTCCTATCTCCACAAGGACCTTTTCATGGAGCCCAATCCGGCTCCGGCAAAGTATGTGGCCAACCGCCTCAACCTCTGCGCCAATGAAATGCGGCTGCCGCTGATCCCGATAAGCAAGGCAACGCAGGACGCCATGGACTTTGCAATGGCCCATGCAGGTCTTATCTAACCCTTCATGGCACAGCAGAAGAACGACAAGAGCAAGAATGGTTGGATCAGCCACGGTCTCGTGGCTGAAAACCGGCGCGCGCGCTTCGATTACGAAATCGGCGACACCATCGAGGCCGGCATTGTCCTGACCGGCACCGAGGTCAAGTCGCTGCGTCTCGGCAAGGCGCAGATCACTGAGTCCTACGCCTCTCCCGAGCAGGGGGAACTGTGGCTCATCAATGCCCATATTCCCGAATATCTACAGGCCAATCGCTTCAACCACAGCGAGCGCCGCCCGCGCAAACTGCTGATCAGCAAGAAACAATTGGCGCGGCTCGACGCCGATGTGGCCCGCGCGGGTAACACCATCGTGCCGCTGAAGCTCTATTTCAACGATCAGGGCCGCGCCAAGCTGCTGATCGGCGTCGGCAAGGGCAAGAAGAACTACGACAAGCGCGCCACCAGCCGCGACCGCGACTGGAACCGCGACAAGGCCCGCATCATGAAAGAAGGCGGCCGCGGCTGAGCGCCCACCGAAAGGCAAGCTTACGCCACAGGCGTGACCTGAGAGTGTTTCGCGCGCTCACCAATTGGGATTTGGGGCCCTGCGCGACAGGTGAAACGCGCACCAGGCCGCCCTCGGGGTGACCCGAGGGCCTGTCCGCAAGCCACCATACATCACTGCTGCGCATTGAAATTGGCTCTCGGGTCGAGCCCGAGGGTGGTCTGGCGGGATATGGTGTGCCAACACGCCGCTCCATCGCCTCCCTCCCCTTGAAGGTCAGGGCTATCGCATATGGACTTATCGGTCACGGGCTCTCATCCCCCACCCCCAACTCTCCCCGCAAGGGGGAGGGAGTTCGGGCGGCGCTTTGGGTAAAATCTTACCCCAAGCACGACGCGTCTCCTCCCCCTTGACGGGGGAGGTTGGGAGGGGGTGTGCAGCAGGCACAAACCCATATGCGATAGCCCGGCCTGGAGGGGGAGGGCAGGGGTTGGGCAGTGACACACCGATGGACCCCCTCCCGCAATCCCGCCCCTCAACGGGGAGGCGAAAGAGCCCTGGGTCCACTTCAGTTTGGAATGGTCTAAGCCTCAGCCGGCTTTTGCACCTGTGGCCGGCCAACCGTCCGCGCCAGCTCCGCGACGTCGAGGAAAAAGTCGGCCTGGCGGCGCAGATCGTCTGAAATCATCGGCGTCGAGGTGGCCAGCGTCGAGACCACCGTCACCCGCTTGCCCTTGCGCTGCAGCGCCGCCACCAGCGCGGTAAAGTCGCCATCGCCGGAAAACAGGATCAGGTGATCATAATAGGGTGATTGCTCGAGGGCATCGACCGTCAGCTCGATGTCCATATTGCCCTTGATCTTGCGGCGCCCCATGGCATCGGTGAACTCCTTGGCCGGCTTGGTCACCACCGTATAGCCGTTATAATCAAGCCAATCGATCAAAGGGCGGATCGAGGAATATTCCTGATCTTCCACCAGGGCTGTGTAGTAATTAGCGCGCAGCAGATATGCCTTGGCGCTGAATTCGGTGAGGAGTTTTCGGTAATCGATATCGATGCCAACGGCCTTCGATGTTGCATAAAGATTGGCGCCATCGATGAAGAGCGCGATTTTCTCGCGTGGATCAATTGCCATAATAATGCTCCGACTGAAATGCTTTGTAGTTGAAAATACGCCACCCGCGTCCCCAGGGGCAGCTTTGAAACTAAGAATGCGTTTAAATTCGCTATTCGCACATTTTCGGCGAGGCGACAAGCTCCGCCCCTTAGCCTTGTCATCGTGGACTGCATCGTGTAAGGCAGGCCTTCATTCCCCCAAAGTGTGGAGACGTTTGTGGCACGCGTCACCGTTGAAGACTGCATCGAGAAGGTCGAGAATCGCTTCGATCTCGTCCTCATGGCCGCTCACCGCGCGCGCATGATTTCCTCCGGCGCGCAGATCACCGTTCCCCGCGACAATGACAAGAATCCCGTCGTTGCCCTGCGTGAAATCGGCGATGGCACCATTTCTCCTGATGATTTGCACGAAGATCTGATTCATTCGCTGCAGAAATATGTCGAAGTCGACGAACCCGAATCCAGCGCCGCTCCGCTGATCGAGAGCGCCGGTGATGACGATTCGATCAATTTCGATACCATCAGCGAAGAAGAACTGCTGCGCGGCATCGAAAGCCTCGCTCCGCCGGAAAGGCGCGATGACTGAAAGCCGTCCCACCAGGGCAAATCGCTCCGGTGGAGCGATTTAAACTGAGCAGACCGAAACGCTGCTCGTAGGGCGAGCGGCAAACAACACAATTGCCGTTGCCTCGCACCGCGTGGCGACTATATCAAAAGAGCGTCCGGCCTGCGTCGGGCGCTCTTCTCATTTCCAAAACAGGCGCTAAGCTCATCCATAAGAGCGAGCGGCTAATCATATGATGCGTCAGTACGAGCTTGTCGAACGCGTTCAGGCCTATAACCCGAACGCCGACGAGCAATTGTTGAATAAGGCCTATGTCTACGCCATGCAGAAGCATGGCTCGCAAAAGCGCGCCTCTGGCGACCCTTACTTCAACCACCCGCTTGAGGTCGCGGCGATCCTCACCGAACTCAAGCTCGACGATGCCTCGATCGCCGTGGGCCTCTTGCATGACACTATCGAGGATACCGACGCTACCCGCGCCGAAATCGATCAGCTGTTCGGCGGTGAAATTGGCACCATTGTCGATGGCCTGACCAAGATCGAGCGGCTGAACCTGGTGTCCCGCGAAGAGGCGCAGGCCGAAAACCTGCGCAAGCTGCTCCTGGCCATTAGCCAGGACGTGCGCGTGCTGCTGGTCAAGCTGGCCGACCGCCTGCACAATATGCGTACCTTGCAATATATGCGCGCCGACAAGCAGCAGCGCATTGCCCAGGAGACCATGGATATCTATGCGCCGCTCGCCGGCCGCATGGGTATGCAGGATATGCGCAACGAGCTGGAGGACCTCAGCTTCCGCATCCTGCATCCGGATCACTACGAAGCGATCACGGCGCGTCTGGATCAGATGCAGGCCGACCATCGCGAGACCATCGATACGATCACCTCCGAGCTGACCGACCGGCTTTCCGCCGAAGGCATCACCGCGCGGGTCAAGGCGCGGGTTAAGTCGCCCTATTCGATCTTCTCCAAGATCGAGCGCAAATCCATCGCGCTGGAACAGCTGTCCGACATGATCGGCTTCCGGGTCGTCGTCGGCTCGGTCGACCAGTGCTACAAGACGGTAGGACTCGTCCACACCGCCTGGAAAGTCGTGCCGGGGCGGTTCAAGGACTATATTTCGGTCCCCAAGCACAACGACTACCAGTCGATCCACACCACCATTGTCGGGCCCAGCCGCCAGCGCGTCGAACTACAGATCCGCACCGAGGAAATGGACCGCATCGCCGAATTCGGCATTGCCGCCCATGCGCTCTACAAGGATGGCGCCTCGGCCAATCTCGGTCGCATCGAGAGCGAATCCCAGGCCTATGGCTCGCTGCGCCAAACCATCAGTCATCTGACTTCGGGCATTTCGACCGAGGATTTTCTCGAATACACCAAGCTTGAGCTGTTTCAGGACCAGGTGTTCTGCTTCACCCCCCGCGGCCGGCTGATCGCGCTGCCCCGCGGCGCCACGCCCATCGACTTCGCCTATGCGCTGCATACCGATATCGGCGATACTTGCGTTGGTGCCAAGATCAATGGCTTGATCCTGCCGCTGGTGACGCAATTGCGCTCCGGCGACGAAGTCGAAATCCTGCGCGACCAGAACCATCGCCCGCCCTCCAACTGGATCGGCATTGCCGCCACCGGCAAGGCCCGCGCCGCCATTCGCCGGGCGGTGCGCCAGACCGCCACCCAGCGCGCTTTTGCCCTGGGCGAAAACGTGCTCTCCATGATGTTGGAGCGCGAAGGGGTTATGCTCGATGAGAGCGAAGCCAAAACTCTGGCCGAGGCGTTGGAACAGCCCAATAAGCGCGACCTGCTGATCGCCATTGGCGAGGGCAAGATCGGCAGTGAGGACCTTGGCAATGCACTCGCCCAGGTCAAGGGCATTCGCAAGCGCCGCCGCAAGCTCGACCTGCCGGTGGCCGACACCGCCGATGGCTGGTTCGCCCTGCGTGCCACCGATCAGTTCCGCTTCCGCGTTCCCGGTGGCCAGCGCTCGGGCAGTCATGCCAAGGCGGCCCTAGCCCAGCTTGATTTCCACACCCCGGTGCAATTGTCGGGGGAGGGCGTCGTGCCGGGCGATCGCCTTGTCGGCATTCTCGAGCCCGACCGGCCGATTACCGTTTATCCCATCCATTCCGATGCGCTGATGGACAAGCACGACAGCGACGTGGCCTGGGTCGATGTCCGCTGGAACCTGCAGGGCAGTGAAGAACGGCTCTATCCCACCGTTATTTCCATGGAATCGGTCAACAAGCCCGGCTCGCTCGCCCAGATTTCGTCGGCAATCGCCGCCTGCGAGGCCAATATCAACAATCTGGTGATGCGGATGATTTCGCCCGACTTTCACCAGATGATCTTCGAAATCGAGGTGCGCGACCTTGCGCAACTGACCGATGTTCTGGCAACCCTCAAGCGCAGCCCCGGCCTTTCGGCCGTCCAGCGCGCCGGCCTCCGCGAGGCCAGCATGATTTCGACGCTGGAATGGGATGGCAGGATCGACAGGAGTGCGCGCAATGACGAATGAGGATGTTCTAGCCATTTTCCGCGAATGCGGTGCCATGCTGGAGGGACATTTCATCCTGTCGTCTGGCCTGCGCTCGCCGGTTTTCCTGCAGAAGGCCAAGGTGTTCCAATATGCCCACCAGACCGAAAAGCTCTGCAAGGCTCTGGCCGAAAAGATCCGCGCAGAAGGCTATGGCGATGTGACCAAGGTGGTGTCTCCGGCCATTGGCGGCATTATTCCCGGCTACGAAACCTCCCGCCATCTCGGCGTTCCCGCGCTTTACACCGAGCGCGTCGATGGCCAGTTCGAGCTGCGCCGCGGCTTCGAGATCGAGCCCGATGACAAGGTCATCGTCGTCGAGGACATCGTCTCTACCGGCCTCTCGATCCGCGAATGCGTTGATGCCCTGCGCAAGATCGGCGCCAATGTGGTCGCCGCCGCCTGCCTCATCGACCGCTCCGCCGGCGAAGCCGATGTCGGCGTGCCGCTGGTCTCGCTGATCCAGTACAAGGTCCCTGCCTATCCGGCCGACCAGCTGCCCCCCGAACTCGCCGCCATCCCCGCCATCAAGCCTGGCAGCCGCGGCATCCAGGGTGTGAAGTGATCTTCGCAAGCCCCCCTCATCCGGCGCTGCGCGCCACCTTCTCCTCGAGAGGGAGAAGAATGGTCCGGCGCACCCCTCTTGTTCCTCTCCCTCTCGGGGAGAGGGTGGATCGGCCAAAGGCCGAGACGGGTGAGGGGGCTTTCGCAACACACATTGAGGCGGCATCATGATCATCGGCCTCGGCTCCGACCTCATCCAGATACATCGCGTAGAGCAGACGCTTATCCGCTTCGGCGACCGCTTCGTGCAGCGCTGCTTTACCGAAATCGAGCAGAAAAAATCCGATCGCCGGGCTCAGCGTGCCGCCTCCTATGCCAAGCGTTTCGCTGCCAAGGAAGCCTGTTCCAAGGCCCTGGGCACCGGCCTTAGTTTCGGCGTTTATTGGCGCGACATGGGCGTGGTGAACCTGCCGTCCGGCAAGCCGACCATGCATCTGACCAATGGCGCCGCGCGTGCTCTGGCCCGGCTTGTGCCGGCGGGACACGAGGCCCATATCCATTTGACCATTACCGACGATGCTGGCCTGGCTCAGGCCTTCGTCGTCATCGAAGCGCTGCCCGTTGACCCCAAAGGCGCAACTGTCTAACGCTTTGGCACCGCCTGAACGGGGACCACAATGACTCAACCTGCCGACAAGCCTGCCCAGAAATCCGCCGCCAGCGAGTGGTGGGATACGCTGGTGGTCATTGTCGAAGCGCTGCTCATCGCCATCGTGCTGCGCTTCTTCCTCTACCAGCCCTTTTCCATCCCCACCGCCTCGATGCAGCAGACGCTGATGATCGGCGACTACTTCGTCGCCAATAAATTCGTCTGGGGCTATGGCAAGCATTCCTTCTCGCTGGGCCGCTACGGCGATTTCGCGCTGCTCGACTTCGAGCTGCCGATCTCCAACCGCATTTTCGGCCGTGATCCAAATCGCGGCGATATCGCGGTGTTCCGCCCGGTGCCGCAGAATATCGAATATATCAAGCGCATCGTCGGCCTGCCGGGCGACAGGATCCAGGTCAAGGAAGGCCGGCTCTTTATCAACGGCACCATGGTCGAGCGCGAACTGGTCGGAACCGCGGAAGATACAGACAGCAATGGCGATACCCGCCAGGTCCAAGTCTATCGCGAAACCTTCCCGGAAGGCACGACCCACATCATCCAGGAAATCGGCGACAACCTGCCGCTCGACAACACGCCTGAATATGTGGTCCCCGCTGGCCACTATTTCATGATGGGCGACAACCGCGACCGTTCCGCCGATAGCCGTGTGCTGAGCCAGGTCGGCTATGTCCCCGCCGTCAATCTCATCGCCAAGGCCGAGGCGCGCTTCTTCTCCATCAAGGACAACCTGCCGCCCTGGCAGATCTGGCAGTGGCCCGCCAATGTGCGCTGGGATCGCATGTTCCAGTCGGTCTATGGCAATGGGCCGTATGACACCACGGAAGCGCCGTGAGCCGTCGCGACAAGGGACACGAGAAGCTGCAGGTTCGGCTGGGCTATAGTTTTGCCGATGTCGGCCTGCTCGAACGCGCGCTGAGTCATTCCAGCGCCATCTCGCCGGGCAAGCGCATCGAACAGTCCTATCAGCGGCTCGAATTTCTCGGCGACCGGGTGCTGGGCCTGGTTGTGGCGGACATGCTCTATGCCCGCTTCCCCAAATCCAATGAAGGGGAGCTGAGCCGCACGCTCAACACCCTGGTGCGCAAGGAAACCTGCGCCGATATCGCTCGCAAGCTCGATCTCGGCAAGGAACTGATCCTGGGCGAAAGCGAGGCGAGAACCGGTGGTGCCGAAAAGGACGCCATTCTCGGCGACGTCACCGAAGCCATTATCGGCGCCATCTTTCTCGATGGTGGTCTCGAGCCGGCATCGGACTTCATCCGGCGCTATTTCACCCAGTTCCTCGCCGATGGTCAGGCCAACCGCGCCGACGCCAAGACCACGCTACAGGAATGGGCCCAGGCCCGTGGCCTCGAACCGCCGGCTTATCTGCAGGTCGAGCGGCGCGGCCCGGACCATGCACCCGAATTCACCATTGCCGTCGAGGTCGCCGGTTTCGAGCGGATCGACGCCACCGGCCCATCCAAGAAGATCGCCGAACACAAGGCGGCCGAGATGTTTCTCATCGCCCAGAATGTTTGGAAGGAAAAGAAGTGAACACACCCTCCGAACTGGCCGACACCTCCTGCGGCTTCATCGCCCTGGTCGGTGCGCCCAATGCCGGCAAGTCGACGCTGCTCAATGCCCTGGTGGGCACCAAGGTCTCCATCGTTACCCACAAGGCGCAGACCACCCGTAGCCAGGTGCGCGGCGTGCTGACGCTGGATCAGGCCCAACTCGTCTTCGTCGATACGCCGGGCATCTTCGCGCCCAAGAAGCGGCTTGAGCGCGCCATGGTCGAAAACGCCTGGGGCGGGGCAGGGGACAGCGACATCGTCGCCTTCATCATCGATGCCGACCGCGGCGTGACGCCCGATATCGAAACCCTGCTCGAGGGCCTCGAAAACATCCGCCAGCCCAAGGTGCTGATCCTCAACAAGATCGACACCGTCAAGCATGAGAGCCTGCTCGCCCTGTCGCAGAGCCTCAACGAGCGCCTGCGCTTTGAGGCGACCTTCATGCTCTCCGCCCTCAAGGGCCACGGCGTCAAGGATTTCATCGACTGGTGCATCAAGCACATCCCGCCCGGCCCCTGGCATTTCCCGGAAGATCATCTCACCGATCTCACCATGGCCATCACCGCCGCCGAGATCACGCGCGAAAAGCTGTTCCTGCGCGTCCATGACGAAATCCCCTATAACGCCACGGTCGAAACCGAGAGCTTCAAGATCCAAAAGGACGGCTCCTACAAGATCGACCAGGTGGTCTATGTCAGCCGCGACAGCCACAAGAAGATCGTGCTCGGCGCCGGCGGGCAGACCATCAAGGCCATCGGTGCCGAGGCCCGCAGGGAGCTGATGGAAATGTACGAGGTGCCGATCCATCTCTTCCTCTTCGTCAAAGTCCGCGAAAAATGGGCCGACGATCCCGAGCGCTACCGCGAAATGGGCCTGGAATTTCCAAGTGGAAAGAACTGAACTCTTATCCCTCGCCCTCTCGGGGAGAGGGTGGATCGGCCAAAGGCCGAGACGGGTGAGGGAACGTCTCGCAACCTCCCCCTCATCCGGCGCTGGCGCGCCACCTTCTCCCCGAGGGGGAGAAGAATAGGGTGGTGCCCGACCTATGGAATGGACCGGTGAAGCCCTGCTGATCGGCGTCCGCCGCCACGGCGAAACCAGTCTCATTGCCGAGGCCATGGTGGCCGGACGCGGGCGCTATCTCGGCCTCGTGCGTGGTGGCCGCTCCAGCAAGCTCTCGCCCGCGCTGCAGGCGGGCAACACCGTGCAGCTGACCTGGCGTGCCCGCATCGAAGATCACCTCGGCACCTTCACTGTCGAATTGCTGCAGGCCCGCGCCGCCGAGCTGATCGCCGACCGCGACCGGCTCTATCTCAGCCAGCTGGTCTGCGAACACCTGCGGCTCCTGCCCGAGCGCGATCCACACGATCGTCTCCTCGGCAAAGCCCTGATGCTGATCGATAATCCTCCGGATGGCGTCGAGCTGGTGCGCTTCGAGCTCGACCTGCTCGATGAGCTCGGCTACGGCCTCGATCTCACAAGCTGTGCCGCCACCGGTGTCACCAGCGACCTCAGCCATGTCTCGCCCAAGACTGGCCGCGCTGTCTCGCGCGTGGCGGCCGAGCCCTATAAAAACCGCTTGCTACCGCTGCCCAGTTTCCTCGCCGCCCGCGGCAATGCCTCGCCCGATGACATTGCCGCCGGTCTCCGGCTCACCGGGCACTTCCTCGACAAGCTGGTCTGGTCCGCCCGCCGCCTCGATCCTCCGCCCACCCGCGACCTGCTGCTGCAACGCCTCCTCGCCCGTTAAGCCTCGCGCATCAGCACTGATGACAAGTCCCTGCTGACTTGTTATAGCTCACTGAGTGCATAAAGTCCGGATCGTGCAGCCGGCCTGTGCGCTGACCTCATGCCGGGGGGCATGACATCGCCCTTTCCCCACAAGGGCGCTACTGGAGGGACCAGGAATGAACTCTGTTCGCCTTTTGACGGCGTCCAGCATGCTTGCCGTCTTCGCGGCCGGCCCGGTGCTGGCGGCGCCTGTCGACGACTTCTTTGAACGCCTCAATGCCTGGCTCGAGCCCATTGGCGGCTCGGTGACGGCGAGCGTGCCCATCGGCAAAAACAAGGCCGGCCCGCTGACCCTGAAGGACGTGGCTCTGATCGCTCCGAACAACACCACGCCGCTCGGCGCCTCGGTGGAGTTTGGTACGGTCACCACCCTGGATGGCGACCTGATGCTGGTGGACAGCATCATCATCAACAAGTTCGATCACACCAATGATGATGTGCGGGTCAGCGCTGACAAGATTACCCTGTCGAACGTATTGCTGCCGCCCCTCGACGCCACCGACCCCTATCTCTTTGCCCAGATATTGGGTGGCGTGGCGGTGGAAAATCTGCTCGTCGACGACGGCGTCTCCACCGCCGACATTGATCTGCTGAGCTTCGTTCTCAATGCCGATCCCGAAATCGGCACCACCAGCCCCACCGCCTTCTCGGCCATTGTCGAGGTCGTCGGATTGACCATGCCCGAACAAGCGCTGCGCGCCTTCGACTTGGATAAACTGGCGGGTTGGGAAGACTATCTGCTCGACCAGCAGGCCGATATTTATCTGCCGATCCATTGGGACACCACCAATGGCAATTTGACCGTGGCCGACTTCGAGTTCACCACCGACACCCTCGGCACCTTCGCCGTCGGCGTACAGCTCGGTGGTGTCACCATGGACGTGTTGAGCGAGCTCGCCGCACTGGGCGCCGACCAGGCCGATGGTTCGCCTTCCGATCTCTCCGGCCTGCAGGCCACGGCCGTCCGGCTGATGAGCCAGCTCACCTATAGCGCCGGCAAGCTGGTGATCACCGATGGCGGCGTCGTGGACTTCATGCTCAACGCAGCCGCCACCGAGCGTAAGACCACGACCGAACAGGCCATTGCTGCCGCCATCGACGCCGTCGACGATGGGCTCTCTTCGATCAAGGCCTCCGACACTCTGGTCGAACAGGCCACCCAGTCCCTTGCCCTGCTGCTGCAGGAAGGCGGAACACTCGGCATCGATGCCTTCCCTGAAAAGCCGGTCAGTATTCTCGAGCTTGCCGCCCTCGGTCAGACGCCGGCGGCCCTGATCGACCGGCTCGGCGTGGAAGTCGTGCATGTTGAGGGGGATGAATGAAAATGCGTAACCTGCTGATTTCCATTGCTGCCACCGCACTGCTGGCTGTCCCGGTCCAGGCAGCGCCGATCGATGACTTCTTCGCGCGCGCCAACCAATATCTGGCTGAACTTGATGGCTCGCTGAGTTACGCCATTGGACCCGGCTACGATGCCAACACCACTGGCCTGCAACCTCTGGTGCTCACCAGCCCGGACGGCACCGCCGTGACGCTGGGCGAAAAGGCCTATGTCAGCTCGGTCACTACCTTGCCCGGCGATCTGCTCTACGCCCAGGGGCTGCACATCTCCAATTTCGACCGCACCGAGGACGGCACGCGCGTGCGTGTTGGAGCGTTGATCGCCGATGTGTTGCTCCCGCCGTTGGGCATGACAGATCCGATGCTGCTGGCACAGGGGATTGCGGGCCTGTCGCTCTTCGACTTCACCCTCGAAAGTTCCGGTGTAACGGTCAGCTTCGATAGCGCCAGCTACTTCCTCAATGTCTTGCCCGAGCGCGGGTCGGCCGACCCTGCCACCTTTGAATCCACCGTGGCCTTGGACGGATTTCTCGTAACCAAATCCTTACTGGATAAGGTGGGCGCGCCGCCGGTCCTCGCGCCGCTCATAGGCCGCAAAGTCGACCTCGACATCCGCTTCAACTGGCGGCGTGACACAGGCGCAATCGATCCGTTCTCGATCGAGATTGGCTCGCCCGACTTCGGCGACCTGGCCTTCAGCGTCGGGCTCAACGGCATAACCCAGGAATTGCTCACGGCGCTGGCAGAAATCGGCCAGGCGCGCGCTATCGGCACAACCGACACCGACGGTGCCGCGCTCCAGGCCAAGCTGATCCCGCTCTTCAGCCAGGTCACCGTTTCCGCGATCTTTTCCGGCATCTTCAACGAGGGCGGCGCTGCCATCGTCCTCGACCAGGTTGCACAGGAAACGGGTCAGTCCACGACCAAGCTGATCCAGTCTGCCTCCACGGGCCTGCGCGACACCTTGCTCGCCAACGAACTCGACACCCTTGCGCTGCCGGCCGGCGATGCACTCTCGGCGGCTCTCTCGGACGGCGGCGGCGTCATCATCTCCGGCTATCCGGCCACCCCGCCCAGCGTGCTCGAACTGATCGCTCTGCAGACGCCCAAGGCCATTGCTGCTCGGCTCGACCTGCAGGCCAAATACGACGAACCCACGCCCTGAGGCGGCTCGATCTTGGGCCTCTGGCATCAAACTGAACGAAAATGCGTCGGCGAGCCCTAAATCGGCTTGCCGGCGATGCAGCAAAGGGTGGAGAACCGGCAGAAATCCGCCGCTTTGCTGTGGGAGCGCCGCGCTGCGGCTATACTCTGCTCCTGATTCGTTCTCACGAGTGTGCCGTCCATGTCCGATGCCGATACCAAACCGCCTGCCGACGACCAGCGGATCGTCGATCTCAAGCAGGCGCTTGAAGAGCGGTATCTGAGCTACGCGCTCTCCACCATCACCCAGCGCGCGCTGCCCGATGCGCGCGATGGACTGAAACCCGTCCATCGGCGCATCATTCATGCCATGCGCCTGCTCAAGCTCGATCCGGGCCAGGGCTACAAGAAAAGCGCCCGTATCGTCGGCGACGTCATCGGTAAATTCCACCCCCATGGCGACCAGTCGATCTATGACGCGCTGGTGCGTCTGGCCCAGGATTTCGCCCTGCGCTATCCGCTGGTCGATGGGCAGGGCAATTTCGGCAATATCGACGGCGATAGCCCGGCGGCCATGCGCTACACCGAAAGCCGCATGACCGATGTGGCGACGCGCCTGCTCGAAGGCATCACCGAGAACGCCATCGACTTCAAGCCGACCTATGACGGCGAGGACGAAGAGCCCATGGTGCTCCCGTCCAACTTCCCTAACCTCTTGGCCAATGGCTCCACCGGCATCGCCGTGGGCATGGCTACTTCGGTGCCGCCGCACAATGTGGTCGAGCTCTGCAACGCCGCGCTCAAGCTCATCCACAATCCTGCCACCACCACCGAGGAACTTGTCCATACCGATCTCAGCGCCCCGCCGAGCATGGACGATCTGGTGCGCGGTCCCGATTTCCCCACTGGCGGGCAGCTGGTGGAAAGCCGCTCCTCCATCGTCCATTCCTACGAGACCGGTCGCGGGGCCTTCCGCCTGCGGGCCATCTGGCACAAGGAAGAAAAGGGCAGGGGCGTCTACCAGATCGTGGTGACGCAGATCCCCTATGGCGTGCAAAAGTCCCGCCTCGTCGAAAAGATCGCCGAACTGCTGCTGGCCAAGAAGCTGCCGCTTCTGAAGGACGTGCGCGACGAAAGCGCTGACGACATTCGTCTCATCCTCGAGCCGCGCGCCGGCACGGTCGATGCCGTTATTCTCATGGAACAGCTGTTCAAGCTGACCGAACTCGAGCTGCGCTTCCCGCTCAACCTCAACGTGCTCGACAAGGGCACGGTGCCGCGCGTCATGAGTCTGGCCGACGCGCTGCGCGCCTGGCTCGATCACCGCAAGGTGGTGCTGGTGCGCCGCAGCCAGCATCGGCTGGAGCAGATCGCCAGCCGCCTGGAAGTGCTCGAAGGCTATATCATTGCCTATCTCAATCTCGACGAGGTGATCCGCATCATCCGCGAGGAGGACGATGCCAAGGCCAGCCTGATCGCGACCTTCGAGCTGACCGACAACCAGGCCGAGGCCATTCTCAACATGCGCCTGCGCTCGCTGCGCAAGCTCGAGGAAATGGAGCTGCGCAAGGAGCATTCCAACCTCACCGACGAGAAGGGCAAGCTCGAAGCTCTCCTGGCCTCCGACAAGCGGCAGTGGGGTGAGATCGCCAAGCAGGTCGAGGGGTTGAAAAAAGCCTATCCGCTGTTCGAAGCCGATGGCACCACCCCGCACGCCCTCGGCGCCCGTCGCAGCATTTTCGGCGACGCCCCCAATGCCGACGCCGCCGAAATTACCGAAGCCTTTATCGAGCGCGAGCCGATCAGCGTCATCCTCTCCGAAAAGGGCTGGATCCGCGCCCCGCGTGGCCACAATGCCCCGGTGGACGAAAAGGGCTTCAAGACCGGCGATCGGCTGAAGCTGGCGATCAACTGCGAGACCACCGACAAGCTCCTGATGCTCACCACGGGAGGGCGGGTCTATACGCTGGGTGCCGACAAGCTGCCCGGCGGCCGCGGGCAGGGCGAGCCGGTGCGCATCATGGTCGATATCGAGGAGGGGCAGGACATTGTCGACCTCTTCGTCTATCGCCCGGGCGCCAAGCGCATCATCGCGTCATCGGGCGGTTACGGATTTATCGTGGGCGAGGACGATCTCGTCGCCAATACCCGCAAGGGCAAGCAAATCCTCAATGTTTCGGCGCCTGACGAGGCCCGCCTGATCGTGCCCTGCGATGGTGATCGCGTCGCGGTCATCGGGCAGAACCGCAAGCTTCTGGTCTTCCCCATGGCCCAGCTCGCCGCCATGAGCCGGGGCAAGGGCGTCCGCCTACAGCGCTATAAGGATGGCGGCATTTCCGACCTCAAGACCTTCTATGCCGCCGATGGCCTGACCTGGACCGACTCCTCGGGCCGCACCTATTCCAAGCCGATGGAAGAGCTGACCGACTGGCTCGCCGACCGCGCCACCGCCGGCCGCCAACCCCCCACCGGCTTCCCACGGAACAACCGCTTCGTCGGCTGATTTTTGTACCGAGATACAAACCCTGCGGCCAAGGAGGTCAGATGACCGTCAGACGTGTGGTCGCCAATATCGCCACCGAACAATTGGACCTCGCCAGGGCCTTTTATGGCGACCTGCTGGGCATGAGCATCGGCATGGACCATGGCTGGATCATCACCTTTGTCGGTGAAGGCCAGTCCAGCCCGCAGCTCAGTTTTGCAGTCGAAGGCGGATCGGGCACGCCGGTACCGGACCTCTCCATCGAGGTGGACGACCTGGATTCTGTCCTCGCGCGCCTTGGCCAGGCCGGCTATCGGCCCGAATACGGTCCGGCGACCGAACCATGGGGCGTCAGGCGCTTTTTCGTGCGCGACCCGTTTGGCCGGCTTCTAAATATTCTCAGCCACCTCTGAACCGGATTCAGCGTCTCAACCGATCCGCCTAAGCCACTCAACGGAATCGCAATTCCCCACCCATTGCGACACCCAAAGCCTTGTTGCAGGAGAGGCGCAGCCGCTCTAGTCTGCTTATGCGCACCAGCATTATCCCGGCAATGCTGCGCTGCGGAACATGCGACAGCGTCGGTTTAGTGGTTTGTGGGTAGCAGGCACATGAACACGTCCGAAGCCCGCAAGGTGGGCGCGCATCGGCTCTCCGGCTGGCAGGCCATCGCCAACTATTTTCAGCGCAATCCCAGCACCGTGCGCCGCTGGGCGGCCGAGCATGGGCTGCCGATCCATCGCCCCGCCGGCACCATGGCCCGCAAGGGCGCCGCTGTCTTCGCCTATCCCGAAGAGCTCGACGATTGGCTGCGGCGCTTTACCTCCGGCACCGCCAGTGTCCACTCGGCCACCGATCCCCAACCTCGGCCCGACGGCCTCATCTTGCCATCGGCTCCGCCGCGCACTGGCGCATCGCGCAAAACCCTCGCCCTTGCAGCGGCCGTCGCCGCGCTTGCCCTGGTTACTCCGCTTCTTCTGAGCCTCGGCGACGCTTCGTCGCGACCGCAACCGGACGTGCCAGCCTCGAGCGAAGTCAGTCGCGATCTCTATACCGACGCCGTCTATCTCGTCGAAAAACGCACGCCCGATAGCGTCACCCAGGGCGCGGCCATTCTGCAGCAATTGACCCGCAGCGAACCGGCCAACAGCCTGGCCTGGGCGCAACTGGCTACCGCTTACAATCTTATGGTCGAGTATGGCGAGATCGACGCCGCTACCGGCTATCAGCGCTCGCGCGACGCCGCTCAACGCGCTTTGGAGTTGGACTCCACCCTCGCACAAGCCATGACCGTGGTGGCTGATATCGACTTCTTCTGGCTGCGCGACATGAAGGCCGGCCTCGCGCGCTTCGAGCAGGCGCTGGTACGCGATCCCGGCGATGTACAAACCCTGCATTGGTATGCGTCGGCCCTGGCACTATCCGGCGAACCCAGTCGCGCTCTAGTCGAAATCCGCAAGGCCAAATATGCCGACCCCAATTCCCGCTCCATTCGCGTATCGGAGGCGATCATTCTTCTGGCGGGAGGGCAGGCGGCGGCAGCGCGCGAGGTTCTGCAAAGCCTCGTTCGCCACGAGCCATCCTACCGTAACCCCTATCGATTTCTGGCCTTTGTCGAACTCGGCCGCCAGAATTACGAAGCCTACCTCGCCGCCTGGACCCAGCGCTTTGCCCTGACGCATGATGCAGAGGGGCAGAAAGTAGTCGATGCCGGGCGCCGGGGCCTGGCAGAAGGCGGGCCCGACGGCATGCGCAGTGCCATGGCCGCCGCGGTTTCAGGCGATGACGTACGCACCGCCCTTGAGCCCTATTTCCTCGCCCATGTCGATGCACTTGCCGGCTCACCGGCAGACGCCATCGCCTCGCTCGCGCGCATCGAGACCCGGCACGCCTTCTACTATTCCATCGACCCGGCCTTCTCGCATCTCCGCCAGGACGCAGAATTCCAGGAGGCCCTGCGCAGCATGAAACTGCCGGTGCTCTGAACTCCGCAGGCCGGTGGTGCGCCGTCTCCGCTACATTCGCTGGCACGCATAAAGCTGGCGGTTCATTACGTAGCTGCCGGACGGATCGCGCTGCTCGTAATTGTAGCTCATTGTCCTGCCGTCAGGGCCCGGCTGCGCCAGCATGATCAGCATTTCCGGCATGGTCCCGAATTGCGACTGCTGCATGCCCTGCGCTTGCGCCATAAAATGCCCCTGGTCGACCTTCCACTGGCCTTGCACCTGAAACTGTGTCTGCCCGCCAATGCCCATATAGGCGCCCTGCGCCTCCATGCTGCCGCCGGGATAGACCCCCATCACATACTGTTTGACGTAGCCGCTGGTGCGCTGGCCCTGCTGGTCGAGCTCGGTATAGGTCATTTCACACTGCCAATTGCCTTCGAACTGCGCCAAGCTGGGCGCGGTGCCGGCCAGCATGCCGGCAATGGCAAGTGCTGCAATCCATATCGGTCTGCTCATATTACCCTCTCAGTTGAGGCCAAGGCTGGCCTTGGTGATCCCTTCGGGTTCCGCCACGGTCCAGAAGAAGTGCTCGATGCCCTCCCAGCACATGACGATCCGCGCATTTTGGGGGTCATAGAAGGCGTTGGCGGTGCCGCAATCGGCAAAGACGATGTCGAGGTCGCGCTGCCAGACCAATAGGGTCTCGATATTGGCTGCGAACTCCTCGAACAGGCGAAGGTTTTGCAGTTCGGTCTGCAGCCCCTTGCCGAAAGATGTCTGGGACGGCTGGTACGACACCTTGAGCGCGGCGCCCTTGGCGTTGGCGGGTTGCATGCCGGGATATTCGCCGCCCTGATTGCGGGCAAAGGGCTGCACGATCAGTTCCCAGGCGCGATTGCGCTTGGCGAAGTCGACCTCGCAGCGGCTGCGCTCCCGATCCGGGAACTGCACCCGGTCGGCCAGCCCCTTGAAATAGGTGGGCGACGATCCGTAGATGATGCAGAGCGTGTTGCGGAACCGCGCTTCGCCGGCCGAGTGCTCGTCATACCAGGGCAGCTCCATCCCCTGCTGCTTGGAGCGCGAGGCGTCGTGATACCAGAGCAGGGTGGAATAGCTCACCATCTCGGTGAGGAACGCCACCATTTCGGGCGCCATGCCCTGGGTGTCCCTGAGCATGGACGACAGCACCAGCGCCGAAAACTCGTCCACCGTGTCTTCTTCCGAACCGGTTGCGGGAATGCCGAGTTCCCCGATCATGGCGTGGCCCAGTTCGTGGGCGAACACGCCCAGCGCGCTGCCCAGCATCATCGCCGAGATTTTTCTCTGCGTTTCGCTGACCGGGCCTGGCGCCTTGTCGCCTCCGGGCAATTCGGGGGGACCATTCCCCCCTGGCAATTCTGGCGGTCCCTGGGTGGTCTGCGCAAATTCGGGCAGGGTGTTGAGCGGCGCCCAGTCGGCCATGCCCTGCTTCCAGACCAGGCTTGTTGCGGTGATCTGGCCCGCGGCCAGCGCCTCGAGCACCTGCTGGCGGGTGACCGGGCCGATCGGTTGCCCGTTGACCCCGACATAATAGCCGCCATCATTGCCGCCCGCGGGATCTGGTTGTGGTCCGGGTCCAGGTTTCGGCCCCGGCTCGGGCTGTGGCGTCACGCCGCCGCCGCCGCGCATGAAGACATATTCCTCCATGCCCTTGTCGCCCATGATCCCGATGGTGATGCCCTGCGGGCTGTGCAGCGCCTGAAATTGTACCTGCTGGCCATTACTGAAGGTCAGCACGCCGGTGACATTCTCACCACCATCGCTCTGGCCATTGAGTGTGCCGCTGGTCTGGCCAGACAATTGGCCGGTCACCGTGCGCCCTGATTGCTGCAGGCTGAGATTGATACCCTGCGCCGCCCCGCTCCCGGCATACTGCCCCGTCATATGGTCGGCCCGTGCCGCCGTCATGAATGCAAGGCTCGCCAGAACGACCACCACCAGCCGCGTAACATGGGACATGGTCCCCTCCCGTGCATGTGGCGGCCGCGACACTGGCGCCCTCCAAGGCATGCGCCAATCCGCCCCCACCAGGCTCGACATGTCTAAAACACTATCAATCCCAGCGGCTTGGGTGGATGGTGCAACTACGCTGAAGAATGCCTATGAACGCTCATTTGCCGCCAACGACGACAGTCACCTCCGCTTTGCCGCGTTCAGGGCCCGACGCCGTGGGACGATGCGGAACAAAGCCCTCGCCACCCCGTTTATCTCTGTCATCGGAACGAGGAGAGGGCAGTGGCACCGCGTGCAAACTGGAAGGGCTTTCTCAAGGTGGCGGAGCTGACCTGCCCCGTCGCGCTATATACCGCCGCCTCCACCTCCGACCGTATCGCCTTCCACACCCTTAATCGTGCCACCGGCCATCGCGTACGCCGGCAGTTTGTCGATAGCGATACCGGCAAGCCTGTCGAGCGCGACGATCAGGTGAAGGGCTATGAGGTTGGCTCCGGCGAATACATCACGCTCGATCCCGAAACCGTCGCCGCCGCCGTGCCCGACAGTGACAAGACCCTCGATATCAGCAGCTTCATCGCCTGCAGCGAGATCGACGATGTCTATTTCGACAAGCCCTATTATCTCGCCCCCGCCGGCCACGATGCCGATGAGGCCTTTGCGCTCATCCGCGACGGCATGAGCAAGCGCCAGGTGGCGGCGCTGGCGCAGACCGTATTGTTCCGCCGCGTCCGCACCGTGCTGATCCGGCCGCATGGCAAGGGCCTCATCGCCACGACGCTCAATTACGACTACGAAGTGCGCTCCGCCGACGCCGCATTCGAGGATGTGCCCGATTTCAAGCTCAAGGGCGAAATGCTGGAGCTGGCGGAACACATCATCAAGACCAAGCGTGGCAGCTTCGATCCCGCCAAATTCGACGACCGTTACGAGGCGGCGCTGGCCGATCTGGTCAAGGCCAAGCTCGAAGGGCGCAAGATCGAAAAGCGTCCACCGCCCAAGGACGACAAGGTGGTCGATCTCATGGCCGCCTTGCGAGAAAGCGCTGGCATTTCCGCCAAAAAGACCAGAAAAGCCGCGCCCGCCAAAAGGGCCGCTGCCAAGTCCAAAGCCGCATCACTGCGCAAAAAGGCCAGCTGATCATGGCCACGCTCGACACCTATCGGCAAAAACGCAATTTCAAATCCACCACCGAGCCCAAGGGCCGCAAGGCCCGCAAAGCGGGCAATGCCTTTGTCATCCAGAAACACGACGCCACGCGCCTGCACTACGATCTGCGCTTGGAAATGGACGGCGTGATGAAAAGCTGGGCCGTTACCCGTGGCCCTAGCCTCGTGCCCACGGAAAAACGCCTCGCCGTCCATGTCGAAGATCATCCGCTCGAATATAACGCCTTCGAGGGCACCATTCCCAAAGGGGAATATGGCGGCGGCACCGTCATCATCTGGGACCGTGGCACCTGGACGCCGGTGCACGATCCCGAAAAGGGCTATGCCAAGGGGCATCTCGAATTCGAGCTCAAGGGCGAAAAACTCTCCGGCCATTGGCACTTGGTCAAGATGCACGGCAAGCCCGGCGAAAAGCGGGAAAACTGGCTGCTGATCAAGGGCGAGGACGACGCAGCCCGAACGCCCGACCAGCCCGATATTCTCAAGGAGCGTCCGGAATCGGTCAAAACCGGGCGCGATATCAAGGATGTCGCCGGCGAAGCGCCCGGCTGGTCGTCGAAGACCGGCAAGATCACCAAATCCGCCGCGCTAAAATCTTCCAAGTCACCCGTAGAGCCCGAGCCCGAAACCACGCTTCCTGATCCCGCCGGCGTCAAGGGCGCCAGGAAAGCCGCACTCCCCGATTTCGTCGAACCCACATTGGCGACGCTCATGGCCGCGCCGCCTCAGGGCGAGCGCTGGCTGCACGAGATCAAGTTCGATGGCTATCGCCTGCAAGCGCGCATCGAGGCCGGCCGGGTGAAACTCCTCACCCGCAGCGGCCACGATTGGACGAAGAAGTTCGGCAAGGACGTGGTCTCGGCGCTCCAGTCGCTCCCCCTCGGTTCGGGGCTGATCGACGGCGAGCTGGTGGTCGAAAACGGCGCTGGCGCTTCCGATTTCTCCGCTCTGCAGGCCGATCTCAGCGAAGGGCGGATGGATCGCTTCGTCTTCTACGCGTTCGATCTGTTGTTTCTCGACGGCTATGATCTGCGCGCGCTGACGCTGGTCGAGCGCAAGGCCATGCTCGAGCAGGTGATCGGGGCGGGGCAGGGGCTCCTGCGCTTCAGCGGACATTTCGAAGAAAATGGCGGGCTGGTGCTGCGCCATGCCTGCCGCCTCAGCCTGGAAGGTGTCATCTCCAAGCTCCGCGATGCGCCCTATCGCTCCGGGCGCAGCAAGGGCTGGATCAAGTCAAAATGTTCGGCACGCCAGGAATTTGTCATCGGCGGCTATGTGCCGTCCTCAACCTCCCGACAGGCCATCGGCTCCCTGGTCCTGGGCGTCTACGATGAGGGCCGGCTCGACTATGTGGGCCGCGTTGGCACCGGCTTTTCCGCCACTGTCGCCGCCGATCTGTTCAAGCGGCTGAACCGGCAGCGCGTCTCCGAAAGTCCCTTCGCCGAAAAACTCACTGCTGAACAGGCGCGTCAGGTGCGCTATGTCCGCCCCGAGCTCGTCGCTGAGGTCGAGTTCCGCGCCTGGACGGCCGACGGCCATCTGCGCCACGCCGCCTTTCGTGGCTTGCGCGAGGACAAGCCGGCAAGTGAGATTGTCCGCGAGGTCCCCAAGGCGAAATCCGACATGGCAAAGGCCCCACGCCGCACCGTCACGCTCACCCATCCCGACCGTGTCTACTGGCCCGATGCCGGGGTGACCAAGGAGGGGTTGGCCGATTATTACGCGGAAGTCTGGCGCTTCATGGCCCCCTATATCGTCGGCCGTCCGCTGGCCCTGTTGCGCTGCCCCAGCGGTATCACCGGCGAAAAATTCTTCCAGAAGCACGCCTGGAAGGGGCTCAACAAGCATATCGTTCTAGTCAAAGACCCCAAGGAGAAAGACAAGGACGCCGCGCCCCTGATCGCCATCAACGATCTCGATGGGCTGATCGGTCTCGTGCAGTCCGCGGTGCTCGAAATCCACCCCTGGGGCTCGACCATTGCCAATTGGGAACAGCCCGACACCATCATCATGGACCTCGATCCCGGCGATGGCGTCGGCTGGGAGGCGATCATCGCCGCAGCCGAAGAGGTTCGGCAACGCTTGACCGATGCAGGCCTGGCAGCCTTCGTTAAAACCTCGGGCGGCAAGGGTCTGCACGTCGTCGCGCCGCTCAAGCCCAAGGCAAAGTGGCCCGAGGTCAAGGCCTTCACCAAGGCCATCGCCGACAGCATGGCTTCAGACAGTCCCGACCACTATGTCTCGACCATCACCAAGTCAAAACGGCGTGGCAAAATCCTCATCGACTATCTGCGCAATCAGCGCGGCATGACCGCCGTCGCCCCCTATTCGACCCGCGCCCGCCCCGGCGCCGCCGTCTCCATGCCCCTGGCCTGGGACGAGCTGAGCCCCGCTATCGGCCCGGACTATTTCACCGTCCTCAACACCCCGACCCGCCTCGCCGCCCTAAAATCCGACCCCTGGTCCGACTTCCACACCGCCGCCAGGCCCCTCGCCCCGCCAAAGCGCCAGGCCAGGTAACCGCCTCTCCCAATCCACCGACTGCCTCTCTCCCACAGCTCCGCCCTCGGACTTGATCCGAGGGCCTCCCAGATAGGGCGACGGGCCGATGCTTTTGGCTAACCTTTGCCCATCAAGCGATGCAACTCCTCCCCCTGCTTTAGGGGGAGGTTGGGAGGGGGGCGCACGCCCAAACCCATATGCGATAGCCCTGCACCTCACGGGCAAGGGAGGCAAAAATGCACTCAGACTGTCTATCGCGACCGCGTCTTGCCCGTCTCCGCCCCGATGCTTTTGCGCAGCGCGTCCATGATATTGATGACATTGCTGGCCGGTTCTTCCGCGCTCTGCTTGGGCTTGGCGATGCGCTTACCCTTCTTCTTGGCGGCGATGATATCGAGCAGCTTGTCCTGCACCGGGTCATCGACCATCTTCGGGTCCCATGCGGTGGTGCGCGCGTCGATCAGTTTGGTGACCATCGTCATCAGCTTGGCGTCGGACTTGCCGCTGCCTATGCCGGCAAAATAGTCGGCCTCGTCCCGCACTTCATCGCCATAGCGCAGCGTCCACAGCACGATGCCCTTGCCCCGCGGCTCCAGCATCACCGCGCGCTCGCGCCGATACATCACCAGCCGGGAAATCCCCACCGTGCCGGTCGTCGCCATCGCCTCGCGGATCACCGCAAAGGCCTCTTCGCCCACCGGATCGTTGGGCGCCAGATAATGCGGCGTGTCGTACCAGATCCACTCGATGCTATCGCGCGACACAAAGCTCTCGATATCGATGGTGCGCGTGCTTTCCAGCGCTACCGCATCGATCTCGTCGTCTTCGAGCATGACGTAGTCGTCTTCGCCGCGCTGATAGCCTTTGACCTCGTCATCCTTGTCGACCGGCTTGGCGGACACCGCATCGACATATTGGCTGACCACGCGATTGCCGGTCTTGGCGTTGAGCGTGTGGAACCGCACCTTCTCGCTGTCCGATGTAGCCGGCGTCATCGCGACCGGACAGGTGACCAGCGAAAGTTTGAGATAGCCTTTCCAGAACGAGCGTGGTGCCATGGCCTGTGTTCCCGGGAGATCGGACAGCAACGGCACCACCGCGCCATTCGTTCCTCAGCCGGCCGCGGGGCCGGTCGTGCCGCGCACCACGAGGCTAGTATTGAGCACATAGCGCACATCGCGGATGGCGTTGTTCTCGAGAATGTCGATCAACAGCGTCAGCGCCGTCTTGCCGGCCTCCACCGAGCGGTTGGAAACGGTGGTCAGGGCAGGGTAGGTGGCCGCCCCCAGCACGTCGTCGCAGCCGACTACCGAAAACTGCTCGGGCACCGAAATGCCCCGGTCGAGCAACTCCGCCAGCATGCCCTGCGCCGTCAAATCGTCGAAGGCGATGGCGGCGGTAGCGCCGGTGGCCAGCACATTGGCGGTGATCCGCCGTCCGGATTCGAAGGCCGCATACTCGTTGGAAATGACGCTGACCTCCATCCCCAGCTGCCGCGCCGAGCGCCGGACGGCGTTGCGTCGCTGCTTGTTCGACCACGACCCATGCGGGCCGCTGACATAGACCAGTCGCTTGTGGCCCAGCGCCGCCAGATGCTCCACCGCCTCGGCCACGCCGGTGGCGCTATCGATCAGGACGCGGGGAATGCCCTCCACGTCGCGATTGATCAGCACTAGCGGACGGCGCGTGCTATGCGCCACGATTTGTTCGTCCCCCAGGCGCGAGGAGGCGAGTACGAAGCCCTCCACCTGCCCGCCAAAGCGGCCGATCAGCTTGTCTTCCTGCTGCGGGTTTTCATCCGAATTGCCCAGGAAAACGCAATAGTCCGAGCGATCCGCCTCGGCCTGCGCCGCCCGAATCAACGGCGGAAAGAACGGATTGGCGACATCCGGCACGATCAGCGCAATATTGCCGTGGCGGCCGGTGCTGAGGGCCCGGGCGGTGTGATTGGGCACATAGCCGAGCTTTTCGGCGGCAGCGAAAATCTTGCTGACCGTGTCGGCGCTCAGCATTTCCGGGCGGGTAAAGGCGCGCGAAACGCTCGACTTGGTCACGCCAGCCGCTTCCGCGACCTGATTGATCGTCGGCCTCGTCCGTCGCTGCGTCATGCCCATCCACCCCCGTCGCGTCTGCTTCTCATGCCATGATCACGGGCGTAAGCATAGCCGCTTGACGTGCAACCGGTTGCATAACATAAATGCTGCGTCCGAGTGTGCCGGATGGGCCGCCGGAGTTTGGAGGATTTCCGTGACGTCGCTAGCAACTTCCCCCGCAACCGCCACGCGTCAGGCCGGGCAGATGAATGTCCGGGTCTTTGAAAGCCGCGATCTCATGGGAGCTGCTGCCGCGCGCGACATTGCCGGGGCGCTGCGCCAGGCGCTCGCCGCCAAGCCCCATGTGCGCATGGTTTTTGCCGCCGCACCCAGTCAGTCCGAAGTGCTCGCCGCCCTGGCCAGTGCCCCTGATCTCGACTGGACCCGCGTCACCGCCTTCCACATGGACGAATATATCGGCCTCGCCCCGACGGCGCCCGAGCGCTTCGCCCATTGGTTGGACCTGCACCTGTTCGACCGCGTGCCCTTCCATCAGGTGCACCGCATCGTCCCCGAGCCCGATCCCGCCGCCGCCGCCGCGCGCTACGCCGCTCTACTGGCCGAAGCGCCAATCGATATCATCTGCCTCGGCATTGGCGTCAATGGCCACATCGCTTTCAACGATCCCCCGGTTGCCGACTTCGCCGATCCACTCGACGTCAAGATCGTTGTCCTCGACGACGACTGCCGCCAGCAGCAGGTCGATGACGACTGCTTCCCCCGCTTTGAGGATGTGCCCGAACAGGCCATTACCCTCACCGTGCCGCGCCTCATGCGCGCCGAAAAGCTGTTCTGTGTGGTGCCCGGGAGCCTCAAGCGCGACGCCGTGCGCGCCGCACTATACGATCCGATCAGCACCAGGTGCCCGGCCTCGATCCTGCGCCAGCATCCTGATTGCACGCTCTATCTCGATACGGAGTCCAACCCCGATGCCTGAGACCATTGATGCCGATGCCCTCTGCGCGGGCTATCTCTCCGACGTCACGGCGCTGATGCAGTCCATTCTGGTCGATGAGCGCGATGCGCTCGATCGTGCCGCCAGCCGCGTCGCCGATCAGGTCGCCGCCGACCGCCTGGTGCATGTCTATGGCCCCGGTGGCCATTCCAATCTGGCGGCGCAGGAAATCTTCTTCCGTGCCGGCGGCCTCATGCATGTCAGCGCCATTCTCGACGAAGGCACGCTGCTGTCCAACGGCGCCCTGCGCTCCATGGCCATCGAGCGCACGCCCGGCTATGGCAAGGTAGTGATCGACGACCAGCGCCTGCGCGAGGGGGATCTGCTGATCCTCACCAATGCCTATGGCATCAATGCCGCGCTCATCGATGCCGCCATCACTGCCCGCCAGCGCGGTGCCTTCCTCATCGGTTTCAATTCGCACGCCCATGCCAATGGCAGCGCCGCCACCCATCCGGCTCGCCATCCAACCAGGCAGAACCTGCACGATATCGTCGATATCGCCATCGACACAAAGGTGCCGATTGGTGATGCTCTAGTTACCGTTCCGGGCGTCACAGAAAACATTGCGGCAGTCTCCACCTTCGCCAATGCCTTTGCCCTCAATTGCCTGGTGATCCGCACCGTGGCCAAGCTGGCCGAGCGCGGCCTCGAGCCGCCGATCTGGCGCAGCGGCAATGCGCCGGGCGGCGATGAGGCCAATGGCCGTTTCCTCGCCCGCTTCCGCGATCGGGTGCGCTGGCTATGAGCGAAGCGGGCCGCATCATTGGACGCGACCCGGCCACGGGGCAGGGGATCGCGGTCACCGTCGCTGATGGCCTCGTCTCCGCCATCGAGTCCACGGCGTTTGGCGCCGACGCGCCCTTTCTCTCTCCCGGCTTTGTCGACCTGCAGGTGAATGGCTATGGCGGCCACGATCTCAATGACGGCCCGCCCAGCCGCGAGACGCTGGAAAGCCTGGCGCGCCTGCTCCTTGCCGCCGGCACTACCAGCTTTGCCCCGACGCTGATCACCGCCAGTCAGGCCCAACTTTGCGCCGGCCTTGCTGCCATCGCAGCCGCGCGCAAGGCCAGCCCCATGCTGGCCGCCATGATCCCTTTCATTCATGTCGAAGGCCCCTCGCTCGATCCGGCCGATGGTCCGCGTGGCGCGCATCCGCTTGAGCATGTCCGCACCCCAAGCCTCACTGAATTCGCGCTCTGGCAACAGGCCGCCGAGGGGTTGGTCGGCATGGTGACGTTGTCGCCGCACTACCCCGAGGCGCCAGCCTATATCGCCGCTCTCTCTGCCCAGGGCGTGCTGGTTTCCATCGGCCATACCGGCGCTACGCCCGAACAGATCGCCGCCGCCGCCGCTGCCGGTGCACGTCTGTCCACCCATCTCGGCAATGGCGCTGCCAGCCTGCTGCCGCGCCATCCCAATTTCATCTGGTCGCAATTGGCCGATGACCGGCTCACCGCCAGCTTCATCGCCGATGGCCACCATCTTCCCGCCGCCACGCTCAAGGCCATGCTGCGCGCCAAGACGCTCGACCGTGCCATTCTGGTCTCCGACGCTGCCGCCCTGGGCGGGCAAAAGCCGGGCCGCTATCGCACGCCCATCGGCGGCGAGGTCGATGTTTCCACGGACGGGCGCCTCAGCGTCGCCGGCACGCCTTATCTTGCTGGAGCCGGGCACCTGCTGGATCGCAATATTGCCTTTGCCATCGACGCGGCGGGCCTCTCGCTGCCCGATGCCCTGCGTCTCGCCAGTGCCAATCCCGGCGCCTTTGCCGGTGATCGCGGCAAGCTGGTGCTTGGCGCGCGCGCCGATATCACGCGCTTTCATTGGTCGCCGGGCGATTTCAAGCTCGGCATGGTCGATGTCTTCCTCGCTGGCCAGAAGGTGCTGCCATGATCCGTGCCGGCGTCGCCACTGTCGATATCACCCCGTCACCCGGACTGCTGCTGGCCGGCTTTGCCGCGCGCACCCAGCCATCCACCGGCACCCATGACCCGCTCACCGCCCGCGCTCTCGTGGTCGAGGATACGGCCGTGGTCGTGCTCGACGTCATTGGCCTGCATGAAGACATGGCTGCGCGCATCCGCCAACGCTGCTGTCTGCCCGAGGACAATGTCATCGTCGCCGCGACGCATACCCATGGTGCGCCGATATCCATGCTTGGCCGTCTTGGCCGCGATGCCGATCCGGCCTTCCTCAAACAGATGGAAGACGGTGCCGTCGAAGCCATTCGCCTTGCCGCCGAGACCCGTGAGCCGGCCACCCTCCATGCCGGCATGGGCGGTGATCCCGCTGTCGCCTGGAACCGCCGGCATGCCGATGGCCCGCTCGATCGTTCCGTGCCGGTCATTCGCATAAGGGCGGAAGACGGGCGCTGCATCGCCATCATGGCCTCCTATGCCTGCCACCCGGTGGTGCTGGCCGCCGACAATCTGCAGATGACCGCCGACTATCCCTTCTATGTCAGGCAGGCGCTGGAAGCGGCCCATCCCGGCGCAACGTCGCTTTTCCTGACCGGTTGCTGCGGCGATGCCAATACAGGTCACACCGCCCAGGCCTCCTGGACCCTTGCCGCAAATGCCGAGCGCACCTTTGTCACCGCCGAGCGCCTCGGCAGGCGCATTGCCGAGGCGGCACTAATGGCCGAGGAGCGCCCGATGCACGGCCCGGTCGGCGCGACCCATCAGGAGCTCGATCTCCAGCTGACCCGGCTCGAAGAGTCGCCGCTCGAAACCCTCGCCCACCAGTGGCGTAACGAACTGCCCACTGCCGAGCCGGTGCGCACCATTCTCCTGACCCACTGGGTCGAATGGGCCGAGCGCTTCGCCACCGTCACGCCCGGTCTCTGGCGCGCCCGCGTCAGCCTGCTCGACTGGTGCGGCGTGCCCATCGTGGCCATGCCGGGTGAAATTTTCAGCGAAACCGGGCTTTCGGTGCGCAGCGCCGTACCGGATCGTCCGGCCTTCGTCCTCGCCTATGCCGAGAGCAATCCCGGCTACATTCCGCCGGCCAGCGAATACCGCTTTGGCGGTTACGAAGTCAGCGAAGCGCACCGCTTTATCGGCATGCCCGGCGCCTTCGCCCCCGGTTCCGCCGAGGCTTTGGCCGAGGCGGCACGCACCTTGCTGCAACAACGCCACTTGACAGCGCAACCGGTTGCATAACAAACTTGCTTATCGCCTGTAGGGAACGGACGACAAAAGGGAAACAATGATGAAACGCGTATTTGAGCAGGGCCGCAGCCTGCGGTTGAACGCTATCCAGCTGGCGCTTCTGGGCGGTGCCGCCCTAGCTGCCACCAGTGTGTCGGCACAGGAAATCCGCGTCTGGAGCGGCTATCCGGAACTGGCGCCGTTCTATGAGCACGTCGCCGAGGGCCTCAAGGCCGAATTCCCCGATCTCACCGTGCGGGTCGAGGCCATCGCCCTGCGCGAGCACGAAAAGCGCCTGGCACTGGGCCTGACCTCCGGCGAAGCCGCTGAAGTCATCGAGCTCGGCACCTCGACCGCCACCCGCTATCTCGAAAACGAACTGTTCAACAAGGCGCCCGACGATGTCGCCGCCTTCGTCAATGACACCGCCAATTTCAACGAGTTCTTCCGCAATTCCGCCAGCTATGATGGCACCGTCTATGGCGTGCCACTGTTCCGCGGCCAGAGCGCGCTCTACTACAATACCGAAATGTTCGAGGCTGCCGGCCTCACCACCCCGCCGACCGATATGGCGGACTACACCAACTATGCCGAAAAGCTGACCCAGCGCGACGCCAATGGCGCCCCGACCGTCTCGGGCTGGAGCCTGCGCCTCTCCGGCGGCGGCCAGGGCATTGCCGAAAAATTCTGGATCAACATGTTCCAGTATGGCGAAAACCTGGTGGAACAGAATGCCGACGGTCTCTGGAAGGCCGACTTCGCCAATGAACAGGGCCGCGCCGCGCTCAAGCAGTATCTGGTGAACGTCCACACGCTCAAGACCGTCACGGTCGAGATGCCGGCCGATGCGGAAGCCTTCGAGCGTGAACAGACCGCCATGTTCATCCGCGAGTCCTGGGTCATCGGCGACATCGCCGCCAAGGCGCCCGATCTCCCCTATGCCACCGCCACCCTGCCGCGCGGCTCCATCGTCGCCCCGGTCTCGCTGTGGGTCACCGGCGAGGGTGAAAAGGAGGCGGCTGCCTGGGCCTTTGCCGAGGCCACCAACGATCCGGAAAACCTCCTCTGGCTGCTCGACAATGTCGGCTGGCTCCCCAACCGCGCCGGGCTCGACTATAGCGCCATCCTCGAAGCCAAGCCGGCCCTGGCAGCCTTCGTCGACTACCCTGAAAGCTACGAGTTCTTCTCCCTGCCCAATATCGGTCCGGTGGAAGAAATCCTCACCCGCACCGCCGCCCGCCTGACCGAAGCCTTTGCCAATCCGGCCCTGGCCGAGGATGATGCCGCGATCGACGCCGTGCTGGTTGCCATGCAGGACGAGATCAACGGTCTGCTCGACCGCGAAGGCCTGCTCGCCAAGTAAAACCCGCTCTCGGCCCCAACCATAACGATCCGGGAGGGTATCGCCCTCCCGGACCCATCAGCGGAGAATACAATGCTGCGGCGCAAGAGATGGCTGTTCGCCATGCTCGCCATCCTGCCCACGCTGGCGATCTTTGCCTGGCTGCGCATGTTCCCCATTGTCGAGACCCTGCGTCTCAGCCTGCACAAATGGGACATCCTGTCCAAGAACAAGCCATTCATCGGCCTGGCCAATTTCCAGGAGCTGATGGGCGACAGGCTGTTCCACGAGGCGCTTCTCAACACCACCATCATTGCGTTCGGGGTGCTGATCATCACCATCCCGACAGCCATGGTGCTAGCGGCGCTCATCCATTACCGCACCCGCTCGCGCGCCTCCGGCTTCTACGAAACCGCGATCTTCCTGCCCCATGTCGTGTCGCTGGTCCCGGCAGCCATGGCCTGGAAGTGGATTTTCGATGCCCGCCTCGGACCGCTCAATGCGCTGCTGAGCTTTTTCGGCATCCAGCCGCAGGCCTGGCTCTTCGATCCGACGCTCTCGGTCATCAGCGTCATCGTGCTCTGCTCTTGGCAAGCACTGGGCTATGCCGTGCTGATCTATCTGGTCGGCTTCAAGAGCCTGCCGGTTTCGCTCTATGAGGCCGCCAAGCTCGACGGCGCCTCCGGCCCGCAATCCTTCTGGTTCCTCTCCATCCCGATGCTGAAGCCCATCACCCTCTACGTGTCCGTGGTGACCCTGGTCTCCGGCTTCAACGTCTATGCCCAGGCCTTCGTGCTCGCCTCCGACGCTCAGGGTGCGCCCGGTCGGCAGGTCCGCGTGCTGGTGCTCGACATGCTCGAAAACAGCTTCCGCAATTATCGCGTCGGCTATGCCGCCTCCGAGGCCGTGGTGCTGCTGCTCATCGTGCTGGTGCTCACCCTCATTCAGTTCTCGCTGCTGCGTGAAAGGGGCCGGGCATGACGCGCAACACCACCCAAACCGGCAAGAGCCGCCGCCTCAAGCGCATGCTGGTCGATCGCGGCATCGACGTGATCCTGATGGTCTTCAGCCTGCTCATGCTGCTGCCGCTGGTCTTCCTCGTTTCCAACGGCTTCAAGACGCCGCAGGAAATGCTGGCCTGGCCGCCCACCATCATTCCGGCCAATCCGACCACCGACAACTTCGCCGCCGTGCTGCAGGATACCCCGCTGCTGCGCTGGATTCTCAACAGCATCCTCTTTGCTGTCCTGTCGACCCTGGCGATCCTCGCCACCTCCTCGATCGCCGGCTACATCCTCGCCAAGTTCAAATATCGCTCCCTCAGCGTGATCTTCGCCCTGATCCTCGCCACCGCCATCGTGCCGTTCGAGGTCTATATGATCCCGCTCTATTTCCAGGCGCAGAGCCTGGGCATCCTCAATAGCCTCTGGGGCCTCCTCCTCGGCTATCTGGTGATGAGCTTCGGCATCTTCCTCATCCGCCAGAACGTCATCCACTCCATTCCCGACGAGCTCATCGAGGCCGCACGCATCGATGGGGCAGGGGAGCTGTGGATCTTTTTCCGCATCGTGTTGCCGCTTCTGCGCGGCGCCTTGGGCGCGCTTGGCGTTCTCGCGTTCTTCCAGGCCTGGACCGCCTTTGCCTGGCCGATGATCGTTGCCACCAATCGCGAGGCCTACACCATCGAGGTGGGCCTGGCCCTGTTCCAGACCGGCTTCACCGTCGATCTCGGCCGCCTCAGCGCCGCCTCGGCCTTGGTGCTGATCCCCTCGATCACCCTCTTCGTCATCCTGCGCCGCAATTTCGTGCAGGGCGTCGCCAGCACGGGCCTCAAGGAATGACCGGCACACCCAACCCTTTCCTCGCCGAGGCCAGCCGCACCTATATCGAGGCCAATGCCGGCACCATGCGCTGGCTGCTGGCCCGCCCCAGCCTGGGCGGCTTTCTCAACAGCAAGCAGAACAGCATCACGCTGGCCGACTATACCGCCGCCGATGGCCTGCGCGGTCCCGCCTATACCTATGGCTGGATTCAGGGCAGGGGGCTCGAAGCGCTGGCCGAACACGCCGCCTTCTTCGCCGACAGCGATCCGGCGCTCAGCCAGCAGATCGACGCCGCCGGGCGCAGTCTCTATGCGCGCCTGGTCGCCCTCTGGGCGCAGAATGGCCATGCCTATTTCTGCTACGACGCCGACCTTAATCCGGTCATCGCCCATAAGGACGGCTCCACATCGCCCCAGTCCCGCCCGGCCGATATCTTCACCTATTCGGACATTTTCGTGCTCAAGGGCCTCATCGCCGCCGCAGCGCGCTATGACAGCCCCGAGACGCGCGACGCCTATATCGCCCAGTTGCCCGCCATCGTCGCTGCCATCGAAACCGGCCGCTTCCAGATGGACGAGAAGCGCGAATTGAGCGCTGCCGCGCTCGCCGAGCAGCCGGACGATTTCGGCCCGCGCATGATCCTGCTCGGCGCCGCCGGCCTGCTCAAGCGCATCGGCCGCCCCGACGCCGCCGACTTCGCCCCGCGCTTCGTCGCCCACGTCCTTGAGCGACATTTCGATCCCGCTTCCGGCCTATTGCGCAACGTCCCCGGCGGCGATGCCTGCAATGTCGGTCACGGCATCGAACTGGTGGGTTTCGCCCTCGATTTCTTCCCGGACAGCCTCGACACAGCCACGCTGGAGCGCCTGCAGACCGTCCTCATCGCCTCGTTCAAGGCCGGCTTTCATGGCCCCGGTATTCGCCTCGCGGTTGCGGTCGCCGATGGCACGCCGCAAAGCCCCTATTGCCCCTGGTGGTCGCTGCCCGAAACCATCCGTGCCGCCGCCCTCTGCTACGAGCGCACCGCCAACCCGCAGGTGCTCGCCATCTGGCAAGCCGCCCATGCTGCTTTCTTCCAGCATTTCTGGCGCGGCAAACCGGCGCTTGCCTATCAGACACTCACCGAAAACGGCCCGGTCGATTATGTCCCGGCCACGCCCGATCTCGATCCGGGTTACCACACCGGCCTCAGCCTCTCGGCGGCCATCCATGTGGCGCAGCGCCTCGGCGCGGGCCGCCTCTCCAATCCAGACACAGGTGCATAAATGGCTGCCGTCGACATCCGCAACGTTGCCAAGTCCTTCGGCCCCACCGACATCATCCGGGACGTCAATATCGCCGTTCCCGATGGCGCCTTCGTGGTGCTGGTCGGCCCCTCGGGCTGCGGCAAGTCCACCCTGCTGCGCATGATTGCCGGGCTCGAGGATATCGACCGGGGCGAGATCGCCATCGGCGACCGCGTCATCAACGATGTCGAACCCAAGCACCGCGACATCGCCATGGTGTTCCAGAATTATGCGCTCTATCCGCATATGACCATCGCCGAAAATATGGGCTTCTCGCTCCGCCTGGCGCGCCAGCCCAAGGCCGAGATCGACCAGCGCGTCGGCGAGGCCGCCCGCATCCTCGGCCTCACCGATTATCTCCACCGCTATCCCAAGCAGTTGTCCGGCGGTCAGCGCCAGCGCGTCGCCATGGGCCGCGCCATCGTCCGCCAGCCTCAGGTCTTCCTCTTCGACGAGCCGCTGTCCAATCTCGACGCCAAGCTGCGTGTGCAGATGCGCGCCGAGCTCAAGGACATGCACGCCCGCCTGCAGACCACCACCATCTATGTCACCCACGACCAGATCGAGGCCATGACCATGGCCGACCTCATCGTGGTCATGCGCGGCGGCGTGGTCGAACAGTTCGGCACCCCGCTCGACCTCTACGACTTCCCCGCCAACATGTTCGTCGGCAGTTTCATCGGCTCGCCGGCCATGAACTTCCTCGAAGGCCATGTCCGCTCTGTGGATGGCGCCATGCTCTTCGAAACCGCCAGCGGCACCCGGCTGGCGCTCGATGCAGCCACCTCTGAACTTGCTGGCCGCGCCGTGACCCTGGGCATCCGCCCCGAACATTTCTCGCTGTCGACAGACGGGCAGGGGCTCACCGGCACCATTTCGAGCATCGAGCCCACCGGTTCGGAAACCTTCATCGTCGTCAATCTCGGCCAGGACAAGGTCTCGGTCCTCCTCCGCCAACGCCTCATCGCCCATCCCGGCGACCCCATCACCCTCACCGTCCACCCGCAGTCTGCCCACCTCTTCGACACCACCACAACAACACGCATCACGAGCTAGATTTTTCACGTTTTGGTTGACGCAGCTCCATCGCCCCCTCCCCCTTGAGGGGGAGGGCGGGGTGGGGGGTGGTGCAGCGACACACCGATGGACCCCCTCCCTCAATCCCTCCCCTCAAGGGGGAGGGAGGCGAAAGCGCGCTGAGTCCACCTCAGTTTGAAATGGTCTAGATCACTTCAAACCGAGATGAATTTTAGGCTCTTTGGCGTACCAACAAGCCCGACACTGTCCTTGGGTAGGGAAACCAGCCGGCGCCTGTCACCGACCTTTCCCAGAACGCGATGCAACTCCTCCCCTTCTCCAGGGGGAGGCCGGGTGGGGATTCTGTAGGCTCAGCAAACTCCCATCGGCGAACGGATTTTCGGTTGGTTCAGCGCTCCACCCTCAATCCCTCCCCTCAAGGGGCAGAGAGGCGAAAGGGCCCTGAAAGCGTTACCAATAAGCCCGACATAAAAACCGCCCCTGGCTAGGATAAACAGCCGGCGCCTGTCACCGACCTTTCCCAGAACGCGATGCAACTCCTCCCCCTTCTCCAGGGGGAGGCCGGGTGGGGGTGTGCAACACGCTCAAACCCCCTGTGCGGTCTTCACCCAACAAACGCCCTTCCGCCCTCGGCTCACCCCGCGCCCCATCTTGCCACGCCTCATCCGGACTCTATGCTTGAGCATCCTCGGCTAACCGAATCTGGAGACTCGGCAAAATGATCCGTCACTGTGTGTTCGCCCGCTTTCGCGCCGATGTGACCGAAGAGGCGCGGAACGGTATTTACGCCGAACTTGAATCTTTACGTGAAGTCGTTCCCGGCTTCCTCGCCATGAGCGCCGGCCCCAATATCTCACCCGAAGGTCTGCACAAGGGTTTTACCGAGGGTTTCGTCATCGACTTTGCCGATGAGACCGCGCGCGACGCCTATCTGGTCCACCCCGCCCATCAAGCTGCCGGCGGCCGCCTGGTCGCCGCCCTGGATGGCGGCATTGACGGTCTCATCGTCTTCGATATCGCTGTGTAATCGCGGCCGAAAGCATCCACGCATCCCGCCAACTGTCACCGCTGTGGTTGTAGCGGCACCCAGCCCAGCGGACCGCGCTGGACTTCCAATGGCTGGAAATGCGCCTTGTAGGCCATTTTTGGGGAGTTCTCGACCCAGTAGCCGAGATAAACATAGCGCAGATTGGCGGAGCGCACCTGGGCGATATGGTCGAGAATCAGGAAAGTGCCGAGGCTGCGATGCGTCAACTCGGGATCGTAGAAACTGTAGACCATCGAAAGCCCGTCCGGCATCACATCGGTGAGTGCCACGGCTATCAGCTGTTGGTCGGGATGGTCGCGGAGCCGATATTCCACCAGCACTGACTGCACCGGCGTGTCCTCGACCATGTATTCATAGTCCTGGAAACTCATCTGCGTCATCCCGCCGCCGACATGGCGGGCATCAAGATAGCGCTTGAACAGTTCGAACTGCTCCGATGTCGCCGCCGTCGGACGCACGGTGATGGCGATGTCGCTATTGCTGTTGAGCACGCGTCGGAAGCGCCGCGACGGCGCGAAATCGCCGGCCACTATGCGCACCGATTGGCATGCATTGCACCCCTCGCAGGCCGGGCGATAGATCAGGTTCTGGCTGCGGCGAAAGCCATTGTCGCTGAGCAGATGATGCAGCGCCGAGGCCCGACGACCCGTCAGATGCGTAAACAGCTTCCGCTCCGTGCGTCCCTCGAGATAGGGACACGGCATGGCGGCCGTCAGGAACAATTGGGTGTTGTCAGGGGTCTGGTCGGTCATTGGCGAGCCAATTGCGCAATACCCCAGTGTAACCGCCCCAACCGTCCCCGGCAACGCCACCGCAGTCACTTTGGCGTCTTTTCGGAAAAGCCCGGTTGGCGCGCTGAGGCCCGCGCCTCAATAGGCGTCCAGTTCCTCGTCCCGCATCCGCTGCCAATGGCGGATCATCGGCGAGCGGCGGACCATGAGCGTGCCCATGATCAGGTCGTGGATCATTTGCCGGCGCGGCGTGAACAGCGCGAACAGCACCGCGATCGGCCAGGAAATCCAGAATGTCGCCCAGAACAGCAGGGCGTGGAAGAAGGCCATCCAGCCATCCAGCGGCTGCCCACGGGTCGGGGTCAGCACGATATCCATCGCCTGCATCCCGATGGTGGCACGCCGGTTCGAACCGAGCGTGGCCGCATAATAGATCACCACCGCTGCCGGCACGAAGAAGAAGATCGAGAGCCAGCCCAGCCCGAGCGTGAAGATACCCAGAATGAAACCACCCATCGCCACCGCCATCACGATGAACGAAATCAGCACGGTGTCGATCATGAAGGCCGCGAGCCGGCGCGTCAGCAGCCCCTCGAACAATTCGGGGGCCGTTTCGGGATCGGGCAGCATCGGGCGGGCGGAATATTGGGTGCTCATGGCTGACAAATTGTCACGGAAAGGCCGCAATGCAAGAGGGGCGGGCACAGAAATGATCCCGTGGCTGTCCCCCAGGCACTGCCGGGGCTAGACTGGCGCCAATCCCCCTCCTTACGAGTCGCCGGAACTAGCCGGCGCCGCCCCGGAAGCCATTCATGTCCAAGCCCGTTTCGCCCGCGCCGCTGACGCATCAGCCCCTGCGCGGCCTCGTCCTCATTTTGGGCGCGACGCTGCTCTTCGCCTATAACGACACCACCAACAAGCTGCTGATCACCGAATACAACGTGCCCATGGTAGCGGCCATCCGCTACATCACCCATTGCCTGCTGATGCTGGCTCTGGTCGCGCCGTTCCACGGACGCGACATGGTGCGCACCACGCGCACCGGGCTGGTGCTGGTTCGCGCCGCCAGCCTTGCCTTGGGCTCATTCCTGGTCAGCCTGGCCCTGCAGCGCATGCCGGTGGCCGAAACCACGGCCATCGTCTATCTCTGCCCGGTGCTGGTCGTGCTGCTGTCCGGCCCGCTGCTCAAGGAGAAGGTCGGACCAACCGCCTGGCTTGCGGCCGTGTTGGGCTTTGCCGGCGTGCTGCTCATCGCCCGGCCGGGCAGTGGCCTCGATCCGCTCGGCGTGTTGTTCGTGCTCGGCAATGTGGTTGTATCAACCGCCTATAACCTGCTCTCGCGCGTGCTGGCGCATACCGAGCGCACCATGGCCATGCTGTTCTATTCGGCCCTGGTCGGTGCCATCGGCTTCGGCATTTTCCTGCCCTGGACCCTCCACGGCGCCGCGCCGACCGCGCTGCAACTGGTGCTGTTCGCCGGCCTTGGCGTTTCCGCCTGGCTCGGCCACTACCTCTTCACCCAGTCCTATCGTTATGCCCCGGCGGCACTGGTCGCGCCGATGACCTATATGCATCTGGTCTGGGCCGGCGTCCTTGGCTGGCTGGTCTTCGGCCATGCGCCCGAGCCCATCGCCCTGGCCGGCATGGGCCTCGTCGCCATCGCCGGCATGATCAGCGCCATCCGCCGCCGCCGCGGCCAACGCCCGGCCCAGCTCGCCGCCGAAGATGGTACGACGGAACGCGCGGGTTAGAACGGCCGGGAAGTCCGGTCAGCCCAGCTTCCGCGCCATTTCCAGCGCGTAATAGGTCAGAATCCCGTTCGCGCCGGCGCGCTTGAAGGCCCAGAGGCTTTCGAGCACCGCCGCATCGCGGTTGATAGCGCCGGCGGCCCCCGCCAGCTCGATCATCGCGTATTCCCCGCTCACCTGATAGGCATAGATCGGCACATTGAAGGCGTCGCGGGCGCGGCGCACGATGTCGAGATAGGGCAGGCCGGGCTTGACCATGATCGAGTCCGCCCCCTCGGCGATATCCTGTTCGATTTCCCGCATCGCCTCGTCTGAATTGGCGTAGTCCATCTGATAGGTGCGCTTGTCGCCCTTGAGCCGGCTGCCCGAGCCGACCGCCTCGCGGAACGGCCCGTAGAAGCACGACGCATATTTGGCGGCATAGGACATGATCTGCACCTGCTCGAAGCCTGCATCGTCGAGCGCCGCGCGAATGGCGGCGACGCGGCCATCCATCATGTCGGATGGAGCGATGATATCGGCGCCGGCCCGCGCCTGCACCAGCGCCGACCTGACCATGGCCTCGACGGTTTCGTCGTTGAGGATTTCGCCGTCGCGCACCAGCCCGTCCTGGCCATCGCTCGAATATTCGTCCAGAGCCACGTCGGCGATCAGCCCGATTTCGGGCACCGCATCCTTGATCGCCGCCAATGTCCGGCACATGAGGTTGTTCGGATTATAGGCCTCGGCGCCATCCTCGGCGCGCAGATGGTCCGGCGTATTGGGGAAAATCGCCAGCGCCGGAATCCCGGCATCGCGTGCCGCCTTGGCCGCCTCCACCATCAGATCGATGGACCGCCGCTCCACCCCCGGCATGGTCTTGATCTGGGTGCGCTCGTTCTGCCCTTCGATGACGAAAAGCGGCCAGATCAGGTCGCGCGGCAGCAATTGGGTCTCGCGCACCATGTCGCGGCTCCATTCCGTGCGCCTTGTGCGGCGCAAGCGGTGCCCGGCCAGAAAGGACATGTCGTGGCGGGGCCAGTTCTGCGTCATGGGTCGTCTCCTGTTCTGCCGGCTCCTTAGCAGGCGCACCGCGTGCTTTCCAAGGCAATGCTTGTCGCAGGGGCAGCCAGGCGATATTGGAGAGCCATGCTGTTCAAGGCTCCCGCCCTCGCCATCTATATCCGCATCATCGCCATCGTCGCCCTGCTGCTGGGGTTGAACGATGCCGCGCGCCTCTTGGGCATCAATCTTGGCGCAATCAGTCCGCTCGAGACCATGGGCTCGACCGCCTTCGCCTATCTCGGCGTTTTCACCGTGGCGCGGCTGTTCGCATCGGTTGGCCTGTGGATCAAATCCAGCTGGGGGGCCTTCCTGATGATGGCCACCACCGTGGTCGAGCTGGCGCTCTATATTGCCGGCAATCCCGATGTACGCATCTCCGCCATCGGCTTCGGCATCCGTATCGTGATCGCCGCCGCCGTCATGGTTGTGTTCGTTCTCGACCTGCGACTCAATCGCGCCCACGCCGCCGACTGAGTCCTGACCTCACACCGCCGGGTGAAACTGCTCGATGGTGATTTCCTCGGCCAGCGCATCCTGCGGCCCGCCAAAGCTGGTTACCGTGGTGAACCAGCGCGTCACCGCCCCTTCGATGCGGAATTCCAGCGGCAGCAGCGCCAGGTGCCTTTGGCTCTCATGGGCATGCACCAGCGCCGCCGCATCCTCCTGCCGCAAGACCCGCGCCAACACCTTGGCCGGCTCCGAGGCCGGTCCATGCCGGCGCACCGCCTCGCGCAGCCGATGCACCAGATAGCCCGCGACCTCCGGCCAGTTGAGGATCGACTCGCGCGTCGGCCCTGGCTGGCACACCAGGTCTGCGAGATTGTATTGCCGCGGCGTGGTCTCGCTGGCGCCGATCAGTGCCAGGGCCGGCGCATTGGCCTCCAGAATCCAGAATGCCCCGTCGAGCACGATGGCGGGGTAGGGCATATGCGCCCCGAGCAGCAGCAGTGCCGCCCGGCGCAACTCTGCCATGGAAGGGCTCAGCCAGTCGCTGTCCCCGAACTGCGGCGCAAATCCGGCCGCCACCAAGAGCGCATTGCGCTCCCGCAGCGGCAGTCCCAGCGCCTCGGCCAGCCGCAGCACCATGGCGGCGCTCGGCCGTGCTCGCGCTGTTTCGAGAAAGGACAGATGGCGCGGCGAGACCTCGGCGGCCATGGCCAGGGCCATCTGGCTCATGCCACGGCGGCTGCGCCAATCGCGCAGGGCGGTATCAAACATGGCCTTTTGCTCCTCGCCGCACACTGACCCGTCGGTCAATTTCGTCCCATCCACATTGCCCCGATCGGGGAAACAATTCCATTACCTCTGAGGGAATTGCGGTCATGACCTGCGCTGGCCAATGGTGGCGGTCGAACCCATTGGGAGACCCGAACATGACTGCCTTGACCCCCGCCGCACTGCTCCGCGACCCCCACACCATCTACCGAGCCGATACCGGCATTTGCGTGGGTGGCGCGCTGCTGCTGTTAGCTCTCGCCGAGCCTCTGAGCCAGCTGCTTGGCTGGCCCCTGCCATCGGCGCACCTCACAGCTGCCGGCATCTTCCTCCTGTTCTGGGCGGCCTGTAACTACGCAATCGGCAAAATCGCCCGTCCCGCGCTCGCTCTGGTCTGGCTCAATATCGCCGGCGACTGCAGCTGGGTGCTCGTCTCGATCGTACTGGCTTCGGTACATGCGTCCACACTCACCCCTCTGGGCATGGCTTTGCTTCTGGGGCAGGCGGCTGGGGTTGGCCTGGTGATCGCCACCAAGCTGGCTGGCGTCGCCCGTCTGACCCATCCGCTGTCGGCCTGACGCTTTCCCAGAGGTCGCCAAGCCGCCACGCCCTGGTTCGCCGCTGGCGGTCCGGGGCGTCGTGCCCTTGGGGCGCGGAATGGAAAACAGGACCTGAACGGGGTCTTTACCCCTCGGAAAGGTTACAATTTTATCACCCGGTGTAACGAAGCATAAAGGCAAATTATCATTGCTTTCCAGTAAGATAGTTTTAAGCGTGCGGCTTAGGGCGATCTTAGTCGGGTGGCCGTAGTTTGGCCTCATGAGATGCGAAAAATCGCACGTTGATTGAACAGTGAGGCACAAATGGCAATCAAATCGAACGCAGCTGAAGCCCTGGCACCGACCCAGACCGAAAGTCTCAAGCCCCTCTACCTGGAAGCCGTTGCACGCGTCGAGCGTCTGCATCGCCGCCTGCTCGACCTGATCAAGGACGAGTTCGACCGCATGGGCTGGGATGACATCAACCCCGTACAGGCCCTGTTGATGTTCAACATCGGCGATGCCGAGCTGACCGCCGGCGAACTGCGCTCGCGGGGCTACTATCTCGGCTCGAACGTTTCCTACAATCTCAAGAAGCTGGTCGAAACCGGTTACATCTTCCAGGAGCGCTCGCGCACCGACCGTCGTTCGGTCCGCATCCGCTTGACGCCCAAGGGCGAAGAAGTGGCAGAGGTCATCGACGAGCTCTATGACCGTCACCTCAAGTCGATCGACAAGGTCGGTGGCCTGGGCGACGACGAATTCGACGGCCTCAACAAGGCTCTCGCTCGCCTGGAACGCTTCTGGGTCGACCAGATCCTCTACAAGCTCTGACAGCATGGCCCCTGAGCAGGGGACATCGCATGGGTCCCGCGCGTGTTGCCTCCGTGCTACACCTGTGCGCGAACGCCGGCCGCAAGGCCGGCGTTTCTTATTTGCGCCGCATTATCAGTTCAGCCCCTGTTACGTGGTTGGAAACCATTTCCTGACTATGGGTAAAACGGGCCGGATGGTTCACAAGGCGTTGAGGCCGTTGTGATGCCGGTCTTTGCGATGATATCGCGCCAGTGATCAGGCTGGTGATCTATTGGGTGACTCAATGCGGCTGACTCGACGTTCCTTTATCCAAACTCTTGCCGTGGCCGGCGCCGCCGCCACGCTGCCATCTGCCTATGCTCAGGACGCTGGTGAATCCGTCTGGGACATGATCGGGCGAAATCGCGTTCTGCGCGACGCTGACCAGGGCGGCAACACCGCCACGGCCCAGGCGCTGATCGCCACCAATGAGCCGATCCTGTCCTTTGACACGCTTTATAATCTGCAGCTGGCCATTTCCCAGTACGAGCCCTTTGTGGCCGCCGGCGGCTGGGAAGAAATCCCGCAGCAGGCCTATGGCCTCAATCTCGGCAAGTCCTCGCAGGCCGTTGTCGCGCTCAAGCGCCGCCTGATCTCTTCGGGCGATATGCCGCTGACCGACCGCATCAACGATCTTTTCGACCAGCCCACCGATCTCGGCGTCCGCGCCTTCCAGGCTCGCCATGGTCTCGTAGTCAATGGCCAGGTCGACGAAGCCACCTGGTACGCTATGAACGTGCCGGCTGCGACCCGCCTGCAGCAGCTCTATCTCAACTATACCCGCGTGCAGAAAATGGCCGCGGAATTGTCCGATCGCTATGTGGTGGTGAACATTCCTGCCGCCACCATCGAAGCCGTTGCCGGCGGCATGGTCGAGCAGCGCCACACCGCCGTGGTCGGCCGCGTCGAACGCGCCACCCCGATCCTGGCCAGCAAGATCCACCAGATCAATTTCAATCCCTACTGGCACGTCCCCAAGTCGCTGGTCCGCCAGGACCTGACCAAGTATATGCAGCAGGACCCGCAATACCTGGCCAAGCAGCATATCTTCATCTACGATGGCAGCGGCAATACCATCGATCCCACGACCATCGACTGGTCGAACATCACCGATACCCAGGTGAATTACATGTATCGGCAGGAGCCCGGTGCTGAAAATTCCATGGGCCACTGCAAGATCAACTTCTTCAACAAGCACGACGTTTATCTGCACGACACGCCCTCCAAGGCGCTGTTCGGCGAGAACGCTCGCTTCCACTCTTCGGGCTGCGTGCGCGTCGAGGGCGTCAACGAAATGGTCACCTGGCTGTTGCGCGACAATGGCGACTGGGATCGCGGTCGCGTCGACAGCACCTTCGCCTCGCTCCAGCGCCTCGATGTCGCTCTCAAGGTCCAGGTGCCGATCCACACCACCTACATCACCGCCTGGGCCAACAAGCAGGGCACCGTCAGCTTCCGCGACGACGTCTATAAGTTCGACGAGCAAGGCAAGATCACCTTCGACGCCTGATCCTCCTCCCCGTCGCGAAACCAACCAAACCTCCGGATTTTCCGGAGGTTTTTGTTTTTGGGGGCGTACGGTGCGGAGCTTTTTCGCGTGGCAAAGAGAGTTCGGCTCCTGCTCTCCCTCCCCCTTCTACAGGGGGAGGTTAGGTGGGGGTTCTGCAGGCTCGGCAAACTCCTATTACCGAATGGTCTCTCGGAGAGTTAAGACCCCACCCTCAATCCCTCGCAAGGGCAGCGCGCCGCACAGGCGTTGAGACCCCTCGTCAAATCCTGTAGCGTCCCTATCGCAGGAGGAGCGATGAGCCAGGGCCAGGTCTTTTTCGAATTTACCCAGGTCGGGCAGATGATGCGCGTCGCCGCCATCGACGAGGCCACCGGCATCGAAGTCGTGGTCATCGCCCCGGTCAACGCCGCCAAGGGGCACATGGAACGCCTCGCCATGGCCAAGCTGCGCAAGAAGCTCGAGACCACGGCCACCGCTCCGCTCCCCACCCGCGGCAAGCTCGCCTGACCATTTCGCCCCGTGCTCCGCCGCGATGCGACCGATCGCCCCTTCACAGGCGCGCGGTTCTGCGCCATAACGGAGCCGTTCGCGCGACTGGCGAGAAAGAGATGGGCAACCATCGGGGAACGCGAACCTTGTAGAGCCGCTCGCCTGGGCACCCATCCGTAAACCAGGGGAGCCCTATGCCTTTTGCTTATCCCTCCCGGCCTTGGAATCGTGCTTCGCAGCATGATATGAGCGCCGTCATGTCCACCCATTCGTTTTCCGCGAGGTTTTAGTCCCATGAGCGCCACATCGTCCTCGCTCTATCCGCAGTTTTTCTCCAATACGCTGGCCGAGACCGATCCCGAAATCGCCCAGGCGATCCAGGATGAACTGGGCCGCCAGCGCCACGAGATCGAGCTGATCGCCTCGGAAAACATCGTCTCCCGCGCCGTTCTCGAGGCGCAGGGCTCGATCATGACCAACAAATATGCCGAGGGCTATCCGGGCAAGCGCTATTATGGCGGCTGCCAGTTCGTCGACGTCGCCGAAACCCTGGCCATCGAACGCGCCAAGCAGCTGTTCGGCGCCAGCTTCGCCAATGTGCAGCCCAATTCCGGCAGCCAGATGAACCAGGCCGTGTTCCTGGCCCTCTTGCAGCCCGGCGACACCTTCATGGGCCTCGATCTCAATTCCGGCGGTCACCTGACCCATGGTTCGCCCGTAAACATGAGCGGCAAGTGGTTCAACGTCGTCTCCTATGGCGTGCGCAAGGACGATCATCTGCTTGATATGGACGAAGTCGAGCGCCTCGCCCATGAGCACAAGCCCAAGCTGATCCTGGCCGGCGGCACCGCCTATTCGCGCATCTGGGACTGGAAGCGCTTCCGCGAGATCGCCGACTCCATCGGCGCCTATCTCATGGTCGACATGGCCCACATTGCCGGCCTCGTCGCCGGTGGCGTGCATCCCTCGCCGGTGCCCCATGCCCATGTCTGCACCACCACCACCCACAAGAGCCTGCGCGGCCCGCGTGGCGGCATGATCCTCACCAATGACGAGGATATCGCCAAGAAGATCAATTCGGCCGTTTTCCCCGGTCTGCAGGGCGGTCCGCTGATGCATGTCATCGCTGCCAAGGCCGTGGCCTTCAAGGAAGCCCTGCAGCCTGAATTCAAGGCCTATGCGCAGCAGGTCGTGGACAATGCCCGCGCTCTCTCCGACACGCTCAAGTCCCATGGTCTCGACGTCGTCTCCGGCGGCACCGACAACCATCTGATGCTGGTCGATCTGCGCCCCAAAAACGCCACCGGCAAGCGCGCCGAGGCGGGTCTCGGCCGCGCCTACATCACCTGCAACAAGAACGGCATTCCCTTCGATCCGGAAAAGCCCTTCGTCACCTCCGGCATTCGCCTCGGCACTCCGGCGGGCACCACCCGTGGCTTTGGTGTGGCCGAATTCCAGGAGATCGGCTCGCTGATCGTCGAAGTGCTCGATGGCCTGCGCGAAGCCAATTCCGACGAGGGCAATGCCACTGTCGAGGCGGCCGTGCGCGAAAAGGTGAAGGCGCTCACCGCCCGCTTCCCCATCTACGCCTGATTTGACCGACACTGGGGTGCCCGACCGGGCACCCTCACCAAACAGGTCGAGTCATTTTCGTCATGCGAACACCGCCGGTGCCCTTTCGCCTCCCTCCCCCTTGAGGGGAGGGAATGAGGGTGGGGGTCCATCAGTGAATCACTGAACCACCCCCCACCCCGGCCCTCCCCCTCAAGGGGGGAGGGGGCGAAGAATCGAAGCTCAACCGCTAAAAGCAAATACGGCCTCATTTAAACCGCCCTGCATCTCACGGCATAAGCCCCTGTTTTGCGCTCGAAAAATCCCGGTGAACGGGGATGACAGCGCCCGAAATCCGCGCAATCCTGCGCCCCGACTCAGCCGATGCCGCTCACAAGGGAGCAACCAACTCATGCGCTGCCCCTATTGTGGCAATGACGACACCCAGGTGAAGGACAGCCGTCCCACCGAAGATTCCGGCGCCATTCGCCGCCGCCGCGTCTGCAATGGCTGCGGTGGTCGCTTCACCACCTTCGAGCGCGTGCAACTGCGCGATCTCACCGTGGTGAAAAAGACCGGCCGCAAGGTGCCGTTCGATCGCGAAAAACTGGCCCGCTCCATCAATACCGCTTTGCGCAAGCGCTCCGTCGATCCCGAACGGGTCGAGCGCATGATCTCGGGCATTGTCCGCCAGCTCGAAAGCCTGGGCGATGTCGAGGTCACCTCCGACCAGATCGGCGAATATGTCATGGAAGGCCTGAAGGGTCTCGACGACGTGGCCTTCGTGCGATTTGCCAGCGTTTACAAGAACTTCTCCGCCGCCGACGACTTCCGTTTCTTCCTGGCCGAACTGGCGCAGGACAAGGATGTCGAGGAGTGACGGCGTCGCGCCGGTCTCCTGTTCAAGATAATCTGCATTTGCCGGCCAGCCTCACCTGCCGGTTTATCTTCGCTTGCGCTATGATTGGCGCCCAGGCAGGGCAGGGAGGTTGATCATGGACTCTTATGGCGAGCGGTTTGCCATCGCGCCGGGTTCGGCTGACGGGCAGCATTTTCTCATTGTCGAGGGGCGGGCCTATCCGGCCATTGCCGATGAGATGAGGCGCGGGGCCATCGCCGCGCTCGAAGCGGCTGGCGCAACCCACGAGACAATTGCCGTTCCCTCCGCTATGGAGGTGCCGATGGCCCTGGCCATGGCGCTGGAAGTCGGCGACCATGACGGCTATGTCGCCCTTGGCTGCGTCATGCGCGGCCAGACCAATCATTACTCAGCCGTGGCCGGAGAGAGCATCCGCGCCCTGGTTGAGCTTGCCATGGTCGATGCCTTGCCCCTGGGCATTGGCATTCTCACCGTGGAAACCGAAGCGCAGGCCCGGATCCGGGCCAATGTGAACGATCAGGATCGGGGAGGGGATGCGGCCCGCGCCGCGCTCGCCCTGGCTGCCATAAAGATGAAATTGAACGCCTGAATGACCGACTATCCCAAACGCGATCCCCAGACCAAGCGCGCCGCCAATCAGCGCGGTGCTGCCCGCCTCGCCGCCGTACAGGCGCTGTATCAGATGGATGTGGGGCGCGCGACGCTCGAGGATACGCTGGCCCAGTTCGGCGCCTTCCACCTCGGCCGCGAGATCGAGGGCGAACAATATCTGCCGGCCGATGCCGATTTCTTCCGCCAGATCGTCAGTGGCGTTGCCAAGCACCAGCTGCAGATCGATCCCGCCGTCGATGAGGCACTGGCTGAAGGCTGGCCCATGGAACGCGTCGATGCCACCCTGCGCGCCATCCTGCGCGCCGCCGCCTTCGAGCTGCTGCGCCGCAAGGATATCCCCGCCAAGGTGGTGATTACCGAATATGTCGACGTCGCCCGCGCCTTCTACGAAGACGACGCCAGCGGCCTCGTCAACGCCGCCCTCGACTCCATCGCCCGCCGCGCCGGCGTCGACATGGACGCCAACTAGCCACTTCCCCACCGCCCCCGGGATTAAGTCCGAGGGCGGAACAGTGGCCTCGTCCACATCTCACCCAGAACGCGATGCAACTCCTCCCCCTCCTATAGGGGGAGGCCGGGTGGGGGTGCGCGCTCCACGCTCAAAAACCCCAAAAACAAAAACGCCCCGCTCGGAAGAGCAGGGCGCCTGAAACTCGTCAATCCAGATCGAATCAGAACGACTGCAAGATCTGATCGATGAAGGTGCGATCTTCGCCGAAGGACTGGGTGCGGCGGCTTTCGATGGTGACGACCTTGCCGTCGGCCAGCGAATAAACGGCCTTGTCGACCACCTTCTTGCTCTTGTCGAAATAGATGGCGAGCACCGTGCGTTCCTTGACCATGGTCAGGCCGAACGAGGTCTGCTCGACCTTGGTCTCGACATAGTACCAGGCCGACTGATCGCCGAAAGTGTTGGTGGACTGGGGCGAACCGAGCACCAGGGTCACCAATTGCTGGCTCTGGCCCGGACGAATCTGCGCCATGGCCGCATCGGAGATTTCATAGCCCTGTGTGCGCTTGGAGATCAGCGACGTGCTGCTGGAGCAGCCGGCGAGTGCAACGGCCAAGACGGCAGCGGCAACGGAGGCTTTGGCAATACGCAGGTGCATGAATTTGACTTTCCCGATGGCTCTCGACTATAGGCGTGACAACTAGGCGCGTGCCCACTGGCCGCCGGAATGTGTAGCTGTCAACGCGGCTGTCTGGCAAGCTGGCAATGAACCGGCATCCTCAACCAGCCTGTGTTTGACCGATACTGCTGCGGAGCGCAATCCCATGATTTTCTCCCTGTTCCGCAAGGACGCCGCTACGGAACCCGTTTATTCCGCCTACAATTCCATTGTGGCGCAATCCCGGCAGCCCAAATTCTATGCTGAATGGAATGTGCCAGATAGCGTCACCGGCCGCTTCGACATGATCAGCCTGCATATGGCTCTGGTCTTCCGCCGCCTGCGCACCGGCCCGAAATCTGCCAAGGATTTCAGTCAGGCGGTGTTTGATCTGTTCTTCAAGGACATGGATCGTTCGCTGCGGGAAATGGGTGCCGGCGATCTCGGCGTCCCCAAGAAGATCCAGAAGATGGGCAACCTCTTCTTCGGCCTGCTCGCCGCCATCAACGAGGCCATGGATCGCAATGACGACGACGCGCTGGCCGGCGTGTTGTCGCGCAATATCTTCGACGGCAAGGACAGCCCCGATGTGCGGGCGCTGGTGGCCTATGTGAAGGCGCTGGACGACAAGCTCGCCGCCCAGTCGCTGGATGATCTCACCGCCGGCAGGATCGATTTCGAGGGTGTGTTGTGAGCCAGTCCGCCCCCCTGTTCGACGCCATCGTCCGCATTGATCGTCTGCCCGCCGGCGGCCGATCGGTGGACGTCAATGCCGATGAGAAGACCTGCGCCGCCATTGCCGAGGCGATGAACATCCTGGGTGTCGAGCGCTTCAAGGCCCATCTCAGCGTCACGCCGCTGCGCGGCGGGCTACGTGCCCAGGGCCGGATCGAAGCGCGTGTCATTCAGGCCTCCGTGGTCACCTTCGAGCCGGTTCCCGAGGACATTGCCGAAGACGTCGATCGCGTCTTCCTGCCGGCGCCGCGCGGCGCCCAGGCGCCCACGCCGGGCTCGGAAGTCTTCATCGATCTCGACGACGAGGATTTTCCCGACCATATCGACGGTCCCGAGGTTGACCTCAGCACGCTGTTGCTGGAAACCCTCGCTTTGGCCCTCGATCCCTATCCGCGGCGCGAGGGCGAGTCGCTGTCCGAACTCGAGGATCTCCTCGATGAGCCTGAGGCGGGCCCCTTCGCCAAGCTGGCCAAACTCAAGTCGGACAAGGGCGACAAGGACTGAGGCGTCTCGCTACGGGGGTTGCACCGACCCCCTGATGGGATATGTTTGCATGCCCGCCCAGGTGGGCCGAAAAACAGGCTGAAATGACCGACGCAATAACGATTTCCGTGGACGCCATGGGTGGCGACAACGCCCCGCGCGCCGTGATCCACGGGGCCTATCTAGCCCTGCGGGAACGCAAGCAGACACGCTTCATCTTTCATGGGCGCAAGGAACAGATCGAGCCTTTGCTCGAGGAATTTCCGGCACTCAAGCCTGCGTCGACGGTCAATCACTGCGATACCGTCATCGCCATGGACGAAAAGCCCAGCCAGGCTTTGCGCAAGGGCAAGAACGTCTCGTCGATGTGGATGGCCATCCAGGCGGTCAAGGACGGGCACGCCGATGTCGCCATTTCCGGCGGCAATACCGGTGCGCTGATGGCTATGGCCACCTTCTGCCTCCGCCCCATGGAAGGCATTTCCCGCCCGGGCATCGCCGCCATCTGGCCGACCTTGCGCAGCGACATCATCGTGCTCGACATGGGCGCCACCATCGGCGCCGATGCGCGCCAGCTGGTCGATTACGCCATTCTCGGCTCGGCGCTGGCGCGGGCGCTGTTTGATTCGGATTCACCCACGGTCGGCCTGCTCAATGTCGGCACCGAGGAGGTGAAGGGGCTCGATTACATCAAGGAAGCCGGCAAGATCCTGCAGCAGGCCAGCGGCGCCGGCTTCACCTATCACGGCTTCGTCGAGGGCGACGATATCGGCAAGGGCACTGTCGACGTGGTGGTGACCGAAGGCTTTGTCGGCAATATCGCTCTCAAGACCGCCGAGGGCACCGCCCGCCAGGTCGGCACCTATCTCCGCAACGCCCTTAAGGCCAATCTCATGAGCAAGATCGGGGCTCTGTTCGCCTCGTCGGCGCTCAATGCCCTGCGCCGCAAGATGGACCCGCGCACCGTCAATGGCGGCGTGTTCATGGGCCTCAACGGCATCGTCATCAAGTCCCATGGCGGCACCGACGAGATCGGCTACAAGAGCGCTCTGGGCCTTGCCTACGAAATGGCGCGCAGCCGCCTGATCGACAAGATCGGTGACAGCATGCAGCACTTTCCCATCCACACAGCGGCCCCCAGCGCGGCGCCCGAGACCGAGGCCAAATCGGCGTGACCAGAACCCGTTCCGTTATCCGTGGTGTCGGCAGCTATCTGCCGGCGAACGTCGTCAGCAATGCGGAACTCGCCAAGACGGTCGATACGTCCGACGAGTGGATTCAGCAACGCGTCGGCATCAAGCAGCGCCACATCGCCGCCGAGGGTGAGTTCACCTCCGATCTGGCCGTTGCTGCTGGCCGCGCCGCTCTCGAGAATGCCGGTCTCACCCCCGACGACATTGACCTGATCATCGTCGCCACCACCACCCCGGATTACACTTTCCCCGCCGCCGCCACTCTGGTGCAGATGAAGCTGGGCATGTCCCATGGCTTCGCCTTCGACATCCAGGCCGTATGCTCCGGCTTCGTCTATGCCGTCACTACCGCCGACAGCTACATCAAGAACGGCCTCGCCAATCGCGTGCTGGTCATTGGCGCCGAAACCTTCTCGCGCCTGCTCGACTGGACCGACCGCACCACCTGCGTGCTGTTCGGCGATGGTGCCGGCGCCGTGGTGCTGGAGCGCGTCGAGCTGGCCGAGGGCGAGCCGGAACGCGGCATCATCGCCTCGGCCCTGCGCTCGGACGGCAAGCACTGGGACAAGCTCTATGTCGATGGCGGTCCCTCCACCACCGGCACCACCGGCCATGTGCACATGCAGGGCCCCGAAGTCTTCCGCCACGCCGTCGGCAAGATCACCGACGTGGTCTATTCGGCACTGGAAAAATCCGGTCACACCGTCGCCGATCTCGACTGGTTTGTGCCGCACCAGGCCAATCGCCGGATCATCGAGGGGGCAGGGGCCAAGCTCGGCCTGCCGCCCGAAAAGGTGGTGATGACGGTCGAGCAGCACGCCAATACCTCCGCCGCCTCGGTGCCGCTGGCGCTGAGCGTCGCCGTCGCCGATGGCCGCATCAAGCCCGGCGACCTGGTCATGCTCGAGGCCATGGGCGGCGGCTTCACCTGGGGCGCGTCGCTCATTCGCTGGTAGACGTAACTCAGCGCATTGACCTCAAGCCTTTCAAGGCGTTAGTGTTTCTCCGGGTGGAGGAGCCCGACGCTGGAACCGGGGGCGATGGGGTCAGACGGTGGCGTCGACAGGGAAGGATTCCCGAACGAAACGGCTCGGCTCGTGGGGAGTCGTGCCCGCTGCAAGGCATTGCTGAAATATCGATGCCCTGCCGGCCGGGAATTGTGACCTTGGACTGCACGGGGGTTTGAATGGCTCAGAAGACGATTACACGCGCCGATCTGGCGGAGGCCGTCTATGGCACCGTTGGCCTGTCCCGCACCGAATCGGCGGAACTGGTCGAGCGCGTTCTGGAACTGATTACCGATGCGCTGGTAACTGGCGCCAATGTGAAACTTTCCTCTTTCGGCTCCTTCCAGGTCCGCTCCAAGAACGAGCGTATCGGCCGCAATCCCAAGACGGGCGAGGAAGTCCCGATCCTGCCGCGGCAGGTTCTTGTGTTCAAACCGAGCAACGTGTTGAAGTCCAAGATTAACAAGTCTATGGTCGACGCTGGAAAGTAAGGCTTTCTTGCGTAAAGGAACCCCGGTTTGGACAAGTCGCCCGACGCCTTCCGAACCATCTCAGAAGCAGCTGAGGAACTCGATCTTCCTCAGCACGTCTTGCGATTCTGGGAGACGCGTTTCCCCACCATCAAGCCGCTGAAGCGCGGCGGTGGCCGGCGCTATTACCGGCCCGAGGACGTGATGCTGCTGCGCGGCATCCGCCATCTGCTTTATGATCAGGGTTTTACCATCAAGGGCGTGCAGAAGATCCTCAAGGATCAGGGCCCGCGCTATGTCATTGCCGTGGGCGAGGGCAAGGGCCTGGATGAAATCCTGCCGCTGATCGAACAGGCCGAAGCCGCCAGCGACGAAGCCGAAGTCGAAGAAGCGCTGATGACAGCCAGCCCGGCGCTGGACGACGAATCGCGCAACCAGCTCTCCGATGTGCTGCGCGAACTGCTCGAGTGCAAACGCATCCTCGAACGCGCCCGCGAACACTGACGCCGCCGCAAACGCGCCCTTGCGGCTCCCCCCTTATCGCCGCGCTATCCCCCAGCCCCACCCACCGGCCGTCACCCTCGGGCGAAGACCCGAGGGCTTTGCCCTTCTTGCACCGTCGCTAGGTGCAGCTTCTAGAGCGTTTCGCGTTCTGGTTGATGCGGCTCCTGCTCTCCCTCCCCTTCTACAGGAGGAGGGTCGGTGGGGGTGCTGCAGGTTCAGCAAACGCCCATGAACGAACGGGCTCCTGGATGGTTCAGCACCCCCTCATTCCATTCGAGCAGAGCTCGAACGGCCTTCTGACCTAAAATCGCTCCACTGGAGCGATTTTGCCTCCGGCACGGGTCGAAGCCGATCAAGGGGGAGGGAGTTCGGGCTGCGTGTTTGGCAATATTTCACCTGGCACTCGATGCGGCTCCTCCCCCTTCTTCAGGGGGAGGTTGGGTGGGGGTGTGCAGCACGCTCAAGCCCATATGCGATAGCCCTGCCCTTGCGGGGAGGCCTGGGGTGGGGGACGAGACCCCCTGCGCGTGTCACCGCGCGCCCGTCACGCGCGATGCCAATATCCCTCGCATCAAGTTCGAGTGCAGAAATGGTGGTGGCCACAAGCGCCCTTCCTCCGACCTGCCTTCCTCATTTTAGAACGAACGTTCCAAAACCATTTCGTCGCACTCAAATCCAGCCCAGCTCCCCAAAACACCAACACCCGCAATCGTTTGCGCGCAGCCACCCCGCACCAAGCCTCCGTAGCACTGCCCAGCATCTGCTCCCAGCCAATCCAGTCTTGACGGCTCCCTTCAAAAATGGAATGTTTGTTTCGTTAAGAAAATGCTGCGGATGAAACATTCTGCATGTGAACCATGAATCTGGGAGGATTATCATGAGCTTTGTTGTCAAGGGACTGTCCGCGCTCGCCATTGCGGCGCTGGCCCTGCCGGTCGCCGTGACCCCTGCTGTCGCCGAGGGAGAGCGCTTCGTGCTGGTGTCGCACGCGCCCGATTCCGATAGCTGGTGGAACACCATCAAGAACGCCATCGCCCTGGCCGGCGAGCAGATGGACGTGACCGTTGAATATCGCAATCCGCCCACAGGCGACCTCGCCGACATGGCCCGCATCATCGAGCAGGCCGCTGCCTCCAATCCGCAGGGCATCATCGCCACCATTGCCGATTATGACGTGCTCAAGGGCCCGCTCTCCGACGCCGTGGCGCGTGGCATTCCGGTGATCACCATCAATTCGGGCACCATCGAGCAGTCCAAGGAAATCGGCGCGCTGCTGCATGTCGGCCAGCCCGAATACGATGCCGGTTTCGGTGCCGGTGAGCGTGCCAAGGCTGCCGGGGTCACCAGCTTCCTCTGCGTCAACCACTACATCACCAATCCCGCCTCGGTGGAGCGCTGCCAGGGCTTTGCCGATGCGCTGGGCGTTGACCTGGGCAATCAGATGATCGACGCCGGCCAGGACCCGGGTGAAATCCAGTCCAAGGTCGCCGCCTATCTGCAGACCAATCCCGATACCAATGGCATCCTGACCCTCGGGCCGACCTCGGCGCACCCTACCATTGCGGCGCTCGACGCCAATGGCAAGGCCGGCGCCATCTTCTTCGGCACCTTCGATCTCTCCGGCGAAATCGCCACCGCCATCAAGGCCGACACCATCAACTTCGCCATCGACCAGCAGCCCTTCCTGCAGGGCTACCTGCCGGTGGTCGTGCTGACCAATCTGTCGCGCTATGGCGTGGTCCCCGGCAATTCGATCAATTCGGGTCCGGGCTTCATCACCAAGGACAATATCGATCTGGTCGAGAAGTTTGCCGGTCAGTACCGCTAAGCCGAAAAGGGGCCGCGTCAGCGGCCCCATCCCTCTCGACGCGGCCGCAGCGTCCGGCGCGTTTTCCCCGATCGAGGAATGTTTCGATGAGTGAGCAGCCTGTGGCCGCGCCTCCGGTCGACGAGCGCGTTCAGCGCCAGTCGCCCCTGCGCCGGGCCTTCGTGCGCCCAGAATTGGGTGCCATGGCCGGCACCGTTCTCGTCTTTATCTATTTCGCCATCGTCGCCGGCGGCACCGGCATGTTTGCCGCTGACGGCATCATGAACTGGGGCGTGGTCTCGGCCCAGTTCGCCATCATCGCCGTGGGCGCATGCCTGCTGATGATCGCCGGCGAATTCGACCTCTCCGTCGGCTCGATGATCGGCTTTGCCGGCATCGTCATTGCCCTTCTGAGCGTCCATATGGGCCTGCCCATGTGGGTGTCGATCATCGCCGCCTTCATCACCGCCATGCTGATCGGCGCGGCAAATGGCTATCTGGTCATCAAGACCGGCCTGCCATCTTTCATCGTCACCCTGGCCTCGCTCTATATCCTGCGCGGCCTCACCATCTACCTGTCCATCTCCACCACCCGCCAGACCATTATCGGCGGCGTGCGCGAGGCGGCGCAGGGCGATTGGCTCGCTGCCCTGTTCGGCGGTAAGGTTTTGGGCTTCGTCTTCACCTGGATGGCCGATATGGGCCTGATCGCCACCTTCCAGGCCGGCAACAAGGCGGGGCAGCCGGTGGTCGATGGCATTCCCATGCTGATGGTCTGGGCGCTCGCCCTCATCATCTTCGCCCATATCCTGCTGACCCGTACCCGCTTCGGCAACTGGATCTATGCCGCTGGTGGCGATGCCAAGGCGGCCCGTTATGTTGGCGTGCCGGTAGACCGGGTCAAGATCGCCATGTTCGTGTTCTCGGCCTTCTGCGCCACGGTCTTCGCCACCTGCCAGGTGATGGAATTCGGCTCGGCGGCTGCCGACCGCGGCCTGCTCAAGGAATTCGAGGCCATCATCGCCGTGGTTATCGGCGGCGCGCTGCTCACCGGCGGATATGGCTCGGTTATCGGTGCGGCGCTCGGCGCGCTCATCTTCGGCGTCGTACAGCAGGGTCTGTTCTTCGCCGGCGTCGAAAGCTCGCTGTTCCGGGTGTTCCTGGGTGTCATTCTGCTGCTGGCAGTGATCCTCAACACCTATATCCGCCGTCTCATCACCGGGGAGCGCTGATCATGGCCGATACGCCTCTCATTGAACTTGTCGATATCAAGAAGCAGTTCGGCCCCGTCATCGCTCTTAATGGCGTCTCCGTCTCGGTCATGCCGGGTGAGTGCCATTGCCTCCTGGGCGATAATGGTGCGGGAAAATCCACCTTCATCAAGACCATGGCCGGCGTCCACAAGCCGACCTCGGGCGAAATCCGCATGAACGGGCAGAAGGTCGATTTTGCCAATCCGCGCGATGCCATGGAGGCGGGTGTGGCCACGGTCTATCAGGACCTGGCGATGATCCCGCTGATGTCGGTGACCCGCAATTTCTGGATGGGCCGCGAGCCCCGCAAGGGTTTTGGGCCGTTCCAGTTCCTCGACATGGACGAGGCCAATCGCGTCACCATGGCCGAGATGCGACGCATGGGAATCAATCTGCGCGAGCCCGACCAGGCGGTGGGCACCTTGTCGGGTGGCGAGCGCCAGACCGTGGCCATCGCCCGTGCCGTCTATTTCGGCGCCAAGGTGCTGATCCTCGACGAACCGACTTCGGCCCTCGGCGTGCGCCAGACCGCCAATGTGCTGGCCACCATCGACCGTGTCCGCAAGACCGGCATCGGCATCGTGTTCATCACCCACAATGTGCGTCATGCCATGGCCGTGGGAGACCGCTTCACCGTGCTCAACCGTGGCAAGACCCTGGGTACTGCTCGGAAGGGTGAGTTGAAGCCCGAGGAGTTGCAGGACATGATGGCTGGCGGCGCGGAACTGGCCGAGCTCAATACCTCACTGGGCGGCACCGTCTGACCCAGCGACCGCAGCGAAATTCCGGCCGGGCAGGGTGTCCGGCCGCTTGTTTGGAGAGACTACACATGACCGTTCGTTTCGGCCTGCTCGGCGCGGGCCGCATTGGCAAGGTTCACGCCAAGGCGGTGACATCCAATCCCCTGGCCCGGCTCGTCGCCGTCGCCGACGCCTTTCCCAAGGCCGCGTCCGATCTTGCGGCCCAATACGGCGCCGAAGTGCGCAGCATTGAAGAGATCGAGGCCGCCAGCGACATCGACGCGGTGGTCATCTGCACGCCGACCGATACGCATGCCGATCTGATCGAGCGCTTCGCTCGCGCCGGCAAGGCCATCTTCTGCGAAAAGCCCATCGATCTCGATGTCGAGCGCGTCAAGGCCTGCCTCAAGGTGGTTGATGCCGAAGGCGGTACGCTGATGGTCGGCTTTAACCGCCGCTTCGACCCGCATTTCCAGGCGGTCAAATCCGCCATTGCCGAGGGCCAGATCGGCGATGTCGAGATGATCACCATCATCTCCCGCGATCCCGGCGCCCCGCCGGTCGACTATATCAAGCGTTCGGGTGGCATTTTCCGCGACATGACCATCCATGATCTCGACATGGCCCGCTTCCTGCTCGGCGAAGAGGTCGATACCGTCACCGCCTTTGGTTCGGTCCTGGTCGACAAGGCCATCGGCGAGGCCGGCGACTATGACAGCGCCTCGTTGATCCTCACCACCGCCTCGGGCAAGCATGCCACCATCTCCAATTCGCGCCGCGCTACCTATGGCTATGACCAGCGCATCGAGGTTCATGGCTCAAAGGGCTCGGTCGCGGCCGAAAACCAGCGTCCGGTCTCGATCGAAATCGCCAATGGCAATGGCTATACTCGCCCGCCGCTGCACGACTTCTTCATGACCCGCTATACCGAGGCTTATGCCCGCGAAATCAGCGCCTTCATCGATTGTGTTGAATCGAAGTCTCCGGCTTCGCCCAGCGGGGTCGATGGCCTCATCGCCCTCGCCCTCGCCGACGCCGCCCTGAAATCGGTCAAGGAGGGCAGGGCGGTCAAGGTCAGCGAAATCACCGGCGCCATGGCCGACAAGAGCGTGTTCCAGGGGCGGTAAAGGGCTCACAACGCTCGATATCTGGCGTATGGGAGAAGGCGTCCATCCGATGCCTTTTCCTTTTTCCGATAGCCTCAAGAGCCCATGAAATATCTTCCTCTCATCGCCAGCCTGCTGATCGTCTCACCCGCCTTCGGCCAGGGTGCCGAGCCACTCTCCGTCTTCACTCTGCGCGGTGACTGCGAGGAATTGCGCGTGGGCGAACAAAACCTGCTCGCCATCTGCGCCGACGAGTTCATGCAGGTGTCCTATGACGGCGGTGCCATGGAGTTCTCGATCTGGACCGATGATCCCACCGGCCGCTTCTTCGTCTTCTCCGGCATGGCTGAGCGCACCGACGCCGGCTTTGCCGTGCAGCTCGACAGCATCATCGAAAGCAAGGACAGCGCCGGCGAGGATATCACCGAGCATCGGGCCAATGGTCAGTGCGCGCTGAGTGGCGACCCTACGGCCGCTCCGGCGCAATACAAGTGCACCGCCACCGACGCCAATGGCCGCGACTACGCGTTCGCCTTCCACACGGACGGCAGTCAGCCGGAAAGCATGCTCGACTGAATTACCCCAGCATCCACTCATGCTCGGCCGCATTGTGGAATTTCCACACGCGCTTCGGGCCTGCCATGACGTTGAGATAATAGAGATCATACCCCGCCGTCGTCGCCACCGGATGATAGCCCCGCGGCACCAGCGTCACGTCGCCATCCTCGATCGCCATCGCCTCATCGAGGCTCCGATCGTCGGTATAGACCCGCTGAAACGCAAAGCCCTGCGGCGGGTTCATTCGGTGATAATAGGTCTCTTCCAGCAGGCTCTCATGCGGGAGATTGTCCTGGTCATGCTTGTGCGGCGGATAGGACGAGGTATTGCCCTGCGGCGTGATCACCTCAACCACCAGCAGCGCATTGGCCGCCCCGTCATCCTCCGGCATGATATTGTGCACATGCCTGACATTGGCGCCCTTGCCGCGATGGATCTGCTTATGCGTCCCCGCCGGGATCGCCCGCGCCTTGAAATCGCCGCCCCCCGGCGCCGAGCAGATCGCCAGCTCCAGATCGGTGGTCGCATCCACCGCCCAAGTGGCACCCGCGGGCACATAGAGCGCCCACGGCGCCCCCTCGAACGGGCTCATCCGCTCGCCGAGCTCACCGAAATGCTCGCCATCCACGGCAAACCGCCCCTTGCCGCTGACCAGCACCAGGCACACTTCGCGCGCGCCGGTGGCCTCGCCATAGGCCTCGCCCGGCTTCAGCCGATGCAGGCCGAAGCCGACATGTGTCCATCCCGCCGAAGCGGGGGTCACATCATGGATCTTGCCGCTCGTCGCCGTCGGGCGCACGAGGAGGGGGGATTTGCTCATGGTTCGGCTCCTCCTTGGGGAAGGCGTAGAAGAAATTGTAGAGCGAGTAAGCCAGCGCTGCGCCGACCAGGATCATCCACAGCTGCTCGCCGGTATAGAACACTTCCCAGCCCAGCCAGATGCAGAGGAACACCACCACGGCAACCCGCCGCCACAGCGGCCGGAACCAGCTTACTTCGTTTTCCTTCAGCGCCATGCCATCGCCTCCCGCTTGATTCAATCCGGTAAGGCTTTAGCACAAGCGCTTCGAAAGACTCACCCTTTCGGGAAACCCTCGGTCTCGACGGTGTAGCCGGCCGCCGTCATCACCCGCATCAGCTCCTTGTGGCCCACCTGGGCCATTTTGAGCGGCGGATTGGCCACCGGGTCCTGCTCGGCCTCGACCACGAACCAGCCCTCATAGCCATAGTCCGCAAAGCGCTGCACGATAGCGCCGAAATCCAGCGATCCATCGCCCGGCACGGTAAAGGCGCCCAGCGCCACCGCATCGAGAAAGCTCTGCCTGCTGCGATCGAGCCCATCCACCACCGAGCGGCGGATATCCTTCACATGCACATGGTTGATGCGCGCATGATGCTTGTCGATTGCCCGCAGCACGTCGCCGCCGGCAAAGGCGAGGTGCCCTGCATCGAGCAGCAGCGGAATGCCTGCCCCGGACGCGGCCATGAAGGCATCGAGCTCCGCCTCGGTCTCGACCACGGCGGCCATGTGGTGATGATAGGACAGCGGCATGCCCTGCTCGGCGCACCATTCCCCAAACGCCGTCACCCTGCGCGCATAGGCCTGCATTTCGTCGTCCGACAGGCGCGGCTTCTGCGCCAGCGGCACGTCTCGCTTGCCCTGGATCGAGCGGCCGACTTCGCCATAGACGATGCAGGGCGCGTTCACCGCCTTGAACAGCTCGATCATCGGCGCGATGCGGTCCTTGTTGGCCGCCAGTTCCTCGTCCACCAGCGTGCCCGAGAACCAGCCTCCGCACAGCGTCACATCGGCCGCGCGCAGGATCGGCAGCATGGTCGCCGGATCGTCCGGAAACCGCCGGCCCTTCTCCATGCCGGTAAACCCGGCCGAGCGCGACTGCCGCAAACACTCTTCCAGCGACACGTCATCGCTGAGTTCCACCAGATCGTCGTTCCACCACGCGATGGGCGACATGCCAAGTTTGGCTTTCATGCTTCTCTCCTGCGCCCTACAGCGCCAAAACCCTTCACCCGTCTCGGCCTTTGGCCGATCCACCCTCTCCCGCAAGGGGAGAGGGGTGAGCCGGTGGATGTTCAAAACGCGGTGCCTCCCTTTTCCCCCACGGGAGAAGAATGGATCGACGGGCACCTTCTATTCCTCTCCCTCTCGGGGAGAGGGTGGATCGCGCGAAGCGCGAGACGGGTGAGGGGGCCTTACCCCGCCCGCTGCGCCCGCAATGCCTTCACATAGGCCTCGCGCGCCGCATTGACGCTGGGTCGTTCGCTCACCTCCGGCACCGCCACATCCCACCAATGCCCACCGGCCTCGGTGGTCACCAGCGGATCGGTATCGATGACAAACACATGCACACCGCCGGCCCCTTCGCTCTCGGCCAGCGCCGTTTCCAGCTCTGCCACCGAAGCCAGCTTCTTCGCCTTGGCGCCCATGGATGCGGCATGCGCCGCAAAATCCACGTTCGGCATTTCGACATGGAAAGTGTCGCGGAACAAATTGTTGAAATTGGCGCCACCGGTGGCCATTTGCAGCCGGTTGATGCAGCCGAAGCCGGAATTGTCGAGCACGACCACGGTGAGCTTGAGGCCCATCATCACCGCCGAGACGATTTCCGAATTCATCATCAGATAGGAGCCGTCGCCGACCATCACCACGACATCGTCTTCCGGCCGCGCTAGCGCCACGCCCAGCCCGCCGGCGATCTCGTAGCCCATGGTCGAAAACCCATAGTCGAGGTGATAGCTGCCCGGCCCATCGGCGCGCCACAGCTTGTGCAATTCGCCCGGCAAACCGCCCGAGGCGCAAACCAGGGTGGCCTTTGTCCGGCCGCGCTGCACGGCGCCGATAACCTGCGCGTCGGAGGGCAGTTCGACATTGCTGGCAGCCCGTGCCGCATCGGCGTCAGCAAGCCAATCTTCCTTGAGTTTCAACGCTTTCTGCGTCCAGGCGGACTCAACCTGCCAACCCATCAGCGCCGCATCCAGCGCTTCGAGACCCACCCGCGCATCCGCCACCAGCGGCAGCGCGTTGTGCTTATGCGCGTCGAAGGGCTGCACATTGAGCCCGATGAGTTTGAGATTCTCGTTCTTGAACAGCGCCCAGGAGCCGGTGGTGAAATCCTGCAGTCGCGATCCCACCGCCAGCACCACATCGGCTTCTTCGGCCAGCGTGTTGGACGCCGAGGTGCCGGTCACCCCGACCGAGCCCATATTGAGCTCGTGCACATGGGGTAGGGCGCTCTTGCCCGCCTGCGTCTCCATCACCGGAATGCCGTGCTCCTCGGCAAAGGCGGCGAGGCTCTCGCTGGCTTCCGAATAGAGGACGCCACCGCCGGCAATGATCACCGGCTTCTTGGCCAGTTTTAGCGCCGCCGCGGCCGTGGCGAATTCGTCGGCATCCGGCATGATCCGGCGCGGCACCCACACCTTCTCGGCGAAGAAGCTCTCCGGGTAGTCATAGGCTTCCGCCTGAACGTCCTGGCAGAGCGACAGCGTCACCGGCCCGCATTCCGCCGGATCGGTCAGCACCTGCATGGCGCGGCGCAGCGCCGGAATGATCTGTTCGGGTCGCGTGATGCGGTCGAAGTAGCGGCTTACCGGCCTGAAGCAGTCATTGACGCTCACCGTGCCGTCGCCGAAGTTTTCGCCCTGCTGCAGCACTGGATCGGGCAGGCGATTGGCGAACACGTCGCCCGGCAGCAGCAGCACCGGAATGCGGTTCACATAGGCAAGCCCCGCCGCCGTGACCATGTTCAGCGCGCCGGGCCCGATCGAGGTGGTCGCGGCCATGAAGCGGCGCCGGAAACTGGCTTTGCCATAGGCGATGGCGGCGTGCGCCATGCTCTGCTCGTTCTGGCCGCGATAAGTCGGGAGCTGATCCTTGACCGCATAAAGTGCCTCGCCGATCCCCGCGACATTGCCATGCCCGAAAATCGCCCAGACCCCGCCGAAGATCGGCAGCTTCTCGCCATCAATCACAGTCATCTGCGCCGTCATGAACCGCGCCACGGCCTGCGCCATCGTCAATCGAACAGTTTTTTGGCTCATTGCCGTTTCCTCAATAATCCTTCACCAGGGCTGCCCCCTCAATTCTTCTCACCCTTTGGGAGAGGCTGGATCGGCCGCAGGCCGAGACGGGTGAGGGGGATGCCGCAGCGCACTAGGGCGTTTCAAATTCTGGTTGGTGCGGTTCCATCGCTCCCTCCCCCCTTGAGGGGGAGGGCCGGGGTGGGGGGTGGTTCAGTGACAAACCGATGGACCCCCACCCTCATTCCCTCCCCTCAAGGGGGAGGGAGGCGAAAGCACCACTAACCCGCACGCTCCCAAATCTCCACCAGCGCCCCGAACCGTTTCGCCATATCGGCAACGGCCTCCTCGTCGCTTATCTTCCCATCCAGCCAGGCCCGCGCCGCATCGGCAAAGATCGTGCGGCCCACCGCAAAACCCTTGACCGTGCGCGCCGACTTGGCCGCCTTGAACCCGGCCTCCAGCTGGTCCTGCGGCGCATCCAGCCCCAGCAGCACGACGCCACGACAGAGCGGATCGCGCGCTTCGATCACCGCGTCGGTTTGGGCCCAGGCCGCCACATTGTTCTGTGGCTCGAGCTTCCACCAGTCCGGCTTGATCCCGGCATCGTAGATCTCGGTCAGCGCCCGAGCCACCGTATCATTCTCGAGTGGTCCATTCTTGCCAGCAATGATCTCGACCAGCAATTCGCGGCCGACCTTGCGGGCGGCATCGAAGGCCGAGCGCAGCTTGGCGATCTGCTCCTGGCGCAACGCCGCCGCATCATCAGGATGAAAGAAGCACAATACCTTGATGCAATGGTCCACCGGCCACTCGACCAGGCGCGAGCCCAGATCCTGGGTAAACTCGAACTGCAGTGGCCGCGACCCCGGCAGCTCGATCGGCTTGGCGACCCAGAAATTTTTGAGGGCACCGGCCGCATAAAGCGCATCGCGCCCATATTTGTCGTCGAGCAGCGTGCCGAAGCCGTCCCGCCCATCGGCCACCTGCGCCGCCGCCTTGATCGCCAACACCTTGAAGTCGGGAATGCGCGCCAGCTTCTGTGCATCGCCCCCGACCATGTCCTCGAACTGGCTGCGATGGTCTATGGCCAGCGCCTTGAGCGCGGGGATGGGACGACGACGTGTCGTGGCCCAGTGCACATGGTTGATCGCCTCGTCCTTGCGCAGCGCCCGCTCCTTGCTGCCATGCTCGAGGAAAAACTGCAGTTCGGTCCAGGTCGGAATTTCGGGTGCGCAGAGCAGCCGGCTCACCGCAAAGGCGCCGCAGGCATTGGCCCAGGTGGCGCTGGTGGCATGGCTCTCGCCGCGCAGCCAGCCGCGCAGGAACCCGCTCATAAAGGCGTCGCCGGCCCCCAGCACATTATAGACCTCGATCGGAAATCCCTTGCCGACAATGCCGTCTTCGAGATCGTCGGGAATGGCGCCGTCATAGACAATGCAGCCCATGGGACCGCGCTTCAGGACGATCACGGCGGAGGAGAGGGACCGCATCGTCCTGAGCGCAGCGTGGAGATCGTCGGCACCAGCCGCGATCAAAACTTCTTCTTCAGTGCCCACGATCAGATCGCATTCTGGCAGCACTGTCTTGAGATGTGCCGAGACCTTGTCCGAGGCGATATAGCGGCTGTCGCCGGCATCGTGCCCGGCCAGGCCCCAGAGATTGGGGCGGTAATCGATGTCGAAGACGATCTTGCCACCATTTTCGCGGGCAATTCGCATCGCCTTGCGCTGCGCCCTGTCGCTATGCGGCTTGGAAAAATGCGTGCCGGTCACCAGCACCGCACGGGCCGAGCGAATGAAATTCTCGTCGATATCGCCCTCATCCAGAGCCGCATCGGCGCAATTGTCGCGATAAAAGATCAGCGGGAACGACTTGTCATTCTCGACCGCCAGCAGCACCAGTGCCGTCAGGCGCTCGGGATCGGTGACCATCCCGGCCGTTTCGACACCCTCGCGCTCAAGTTGCTCGCGGATGAACCGGCCCATCTGCTCATTGCCGACGCGGGTGACAAGCGCCGATTTGAGGCCCAATCGCGCCGTACCGACCGCGATATTGGTGGGGCAGCCGCCCACCGATTTGGCAAAGCTGGCAATATCCTCGAGCCGCGTGCCGATCTGCTGGCCGTAAAGGTCCACCGAGGCACGCCCGATGGTAATCACATCGAGCGGTCTGTTCGCCAATTCGGTAGTCACCCTTATCTCTCCCGCGCTCTGTCGTCATCGCTTCGCGCTATGATGCGCTTCAGGAATAATGAAATACAGGTTCTGAAACTGCGTCAAGATAGAATATACGTTCCGAACGTGGAATGTTCAGAATTCGTTCATATCGCGGTCAGGAAACACGCATCGGAAGGTCAGCCGCGGCGGCGCTTTTCTGCGACCGACACGGTCAGCGCCATGGCAAAGGCCATGCTTCCCGACAGCGAGCGGAAGCCGGCATGGTCGGCCTCGACCAGTTCGAACCACACGGTCGAGCACTCGGCCAGCGGCGAAAATGCCGAGTCGGTCAGCGAGACCAGCGGCACATTGCGCCCAGCCAAAGCCCGCGCCTGCGCCGCGCTTTCCGAGGCATAGGGCGAAAAACTCACGGCGAAAGCGGCATCTTTTTCGCTGGCAAAGGCCAGGAGATCGTCATCGATTCCCGCCGCCGTCCCCACCAATTGGCACCGCACCTTCAGCTTCCCAAAGGCATAGGCCATGTAGTTGGAGATCGGATAGGAGCGCCTTTTGGCGATGAGGTAAATGGTCTCTGCTCGCGCTAAGATACTGACAGCACGGTCGAAATTCTCCGGGTCCACCACATTGGCGAGGCTGTCGACGCTGCTATGCGCCGCTGAAATGAACTTGTTGAGAATGCCAGCGCTCTCCGAAAGCGCCGGCCCGCCTTCCTCGAGACTACGCAGCCGATCCTCATAGCTGGAATTGCGTTCGCGCAGGCGTAGTCGGAACAATTGCTGCAGTCCCGAAAATCCGTCGAAGCCAAAATGCTGCGCAAACCGCACCAGCGTGGAGGGCTGCACCTGCGCCGAACTGGCAATGCTCGCCGCCGTACCGAAGGCGATCTCGTCGGGATGATCGAGCGCATAGGCCGCCACCTGCGTCAGCCGCTTCGGCAATTCCGCCTTGCGCCCCAGAATAGCCATCCGCAACGCCTCGAAATCCTGCGGCGGCAGCCCCGAACCCGTCATTTTCACTCACCCCATCACCAACACCTCCTCCTACCACAAACCCCATTTTCCTGACCAGCAGCCCCATTCCAAAACCGGAATGAATGTACTATTGAACATGCGTTTCATTGTGGCGGAGGGATGGAATGAAATCTTCGATCGGCGTTGGCCTCATCGGCACCGGCTATATGGGCAAGTGCCATGCGCTCGCCTGGACCGGCGTGAAGGCAGTTTTCGGCGACGGGCCGCGCGTGCGCCTCGAGCATCTGGCCGAGGTCAGCCAGGAGATCGCCGACCGCAAGGCCGAGGAATTTGGCTTTGCCCGCGCCAGCGGCGACTGGCGGGCGCTGATCGCCGATCCCGCCGTCGATGTCGTCTCCGTCACCACCCCCAACGCCTTCCATGCCGAGATGGCCATCGCGGCTCTGGAAGCCGGCAAGCATGTCTGGTGCGAAAAGCCCATGGCGGTGGCGCTCGACGATGCAATGCGCATGGAGGCTGCGGCTCGGGCGAGCGGCCGGGTCGCCGTGCTCGGCTACAATTACATCCAGAACCCGATGATCCGTCACATCGGGCGGCTTCTGCAGGAAGGCGCCATCGGCGCGGTCAACCATGTACGCCTCGAAATGGACGAGGACTTCATGGCCGATCCCCAGGCGTTGTTCTACTGGAAGAGTGAGGCCAGTTCCGGTTATGGAGCGCTTGACGATTTCGGCGTGCATCCACTCAGCATGCTCTCCGTGCTGTTCGGGCCGGTCACCAAGGTGTTCGCGCATCTGGCAAAGCCCTATCCCGACCGGCCGACCAAAGAGGGTACGCGCCGAAATGTCGAAACCTACGACATTGCCAGCGTGCTGGTCGAACTGGGCGATGGGATCAGCGGTGTGCTGGCCTTCAACCGCTCCGCCTGGGGCCGCAAGGGCCGCATCGCCGTGCAGATCTTCGGCTCCAGGGGCAGCATCACCTATGACCAGGAGCGGATGAACGAGCTTCAGCTCTACAGCACTGCCGACCGCGCCAGCGAACAGGGCTTTCGCACTATCCTCGCGGCTCCGGTGCACCCACCCTATGACCGCTTCATTCCAGCGCCCGGCCACGGCCTTGGCTTCAACGATCTCAAGATCATCGAATGCCACGAATTGCTGCGCGCCATTCGCGACGAGCCGGCCCGTGTGATCAATTTTGCTGCAGGTCTGCAGATCGAGAAGACGGTGCACGCCATGGCCCGAAGCCATCATGAGGGGCGCTGGGTCGCGCTGTAGCCCTCTGCGCCGGAACCGCCCCAATCCCGCAAATCACAACAATCACCCTCGGGTTGACCCGAGGGGACTGTGTTTTGCGAACCTGTCGGAACGTGGCGAATACTGGAGGGAGCCGATCAGGCGGCCGCCAGGCTCGCCTTGGGCCCATTGTCACGTTCGGCCCAATAGATCAGCGCCGATGCGGCAACGATCAGCAGGGCACCGGGCCAGAACCAGGCCGAGGGCACCTGGCCGAGAGCGATCCATCCGAGCAACCCGCCCAGCAAAACCTTAACATCGGCAAAGGGCTGCAGATAGGTAGCGTCGGCATTGCGATAGGCGAAGGCGAGCAGATATTGCGCCGCTGCCGTCAATGCGCCGAGCAGGAGCAGCAGCACGAGGCCATTGCCACCCGGCAGGGCAAAGGGGAAGCCCGGCGCCATGCCAACGGGCAGCACGCCCGCAAAGGCATTTGCCGCCAGCAGAATCGCGAGGTGATTGGGCGTCATCAGTACCAACAGCGAAATAGTCAGCGTTTCCGGGCGCTCGCCCTTGCGGGTCAGGTGCTTGGTCAACACGTCTGTTGCGGCCCAGAGCGCAGCGGCGGTAATCGGGATCAGCGCCTGCAGGCCGATCCCTTCCGTCCCCACGCCGGAGATGATGATCGCACCGGCAAATCCCAGCATGGCGGCGACCATCCGGGCCAGCGACACTTTCTCGCCCAGCAGCAGGACCGAGCCGATGATGATGAACAGCGGACCGGTGGCCAGTAGCGTCACCATCTGCCAGATCGGCACGCCGGACGCGTAACCATAAACGAACACATGCACGCCCAGCGCCGATACAAAAGCCCGGATTTCGTGGGCGATCGGATGCGCCGTGCGCAGATTGTGGAGACCGATGCGCAGGATCAACGGCAGCGCCAGGATAGAGGCAATGAGATATTGCCAGAAGGCCATGCCAGTCGAACTCATGCCGATCCCGCCATACTCGACCGGGGTGGGCAGGATGGATTGCAATGTGTTGGAGCCGGCAAACACCAGGCTTGCGGCCAACATGAACAGCGCGCCCGTGGTGGCGGCGTTGCGGGAAGAGGAAATCTGGTTCATTCGTCGTCCTTTCCGTAACCAGTTTCCTCAGGGTTACGGGAGACGACAGGCCGGAACAGCGCGGCCCAATAGGCCACGCGCGCCCGGCAAGGCGCTTGGTCCCGTTCTCTTTCATCCGGACTATACCGTCGGCTCCGGAGTCACACCGGATCTGCTGACCCCAGGGACCAAACGGTCCAAAGGCGCTCGCGGGCTTGGCATTGCTGCCTTACCGCCGGTGGGGAATTTCGCCCCGCCCTGAGAACAATGCAGGCGAACCTGCACGAGAATAATTAGGGCAGGGCGCGGCCTGCGGCAAGTAAGCACATAGGTGTAACTGTGCGGCTTTCGCGAACGATGTAGAAAATCTGTTCGCAAAACCGCCGGTTCGTTTCGCTCATGGCATGGCCGTAACACGATCAAAAAACCGTTCCGCCTTGCGTCTGGTGCCTTGGGGTGTTTAAGAGCGGCCCAGGTTTTTCGGCGCGCGATCTTGCGTGCATATCCAGGTTTTCGCGCATGATCCGCCTCGAGAGTATCGGCAAGCAGAACGGCAAGCAGATTGTCTTCATCGAGGCCTCAGCCACGCTGATGCGGGGCGAAAAGGTCGGTCTGGTCGGTCCCAACGGCGCCGGCAAGACCACGCTCTTCCGCATGATCACCGGCGAGGAACAACCCGATGAGGGCCAGGTCTCCATCGATCGCGGCACCTCCATTGGCTATTTCAGTCAGGATGTCGGCGACATGTCCGGCAAGCCGGTGGTGGCCGAGGTGATGAATGGCGCTGGCCCGGTCAGCGAGTTGATGGCCGAAATGGCAGAACTCGAGGCGGCCATGGCCGATCCGGACCGCGCCGACGAGATGGACGAGATCATCACCCGCTACGGCGAGGTGCAGGGGCGCTTTCAGGAGCTCGACGGCTATTCGCTGGATGGTCGGGCGCGCGAAGTGCTGGCCGGCCTGGGCTTCAGCCAGGAGATGATGGACGGTGATGTCGGCGCGCTCTCGGGTGGCTGGAAAATGCGCGTGGCGCTGGCCCGCATCCTGCTGATGAAGCCCGATGTGCTGCTGCTCGACGAACCGAGCAACCATCTCGACCTCGAAAGCCTCATCTGGCTCGAGAGCTTTCTCAAGTCCTATTCCGGCGCGCTGCTGATGACCTCGCACGATCGCGAGTTCATGAACCGCATCGTCAACAAGATCATCGAGATCGATGCCGGCAATCTCACCAGCTATACCGGCGACTACGACTTCTATCAGGGCCAGCGCGAGATCACCGACCGTAACCAGCAGGCCCAGTTCGAGCGGCAGCAGGCTATGCTGGCCAAGGAAATCGCCTTCATCGAGCGCTTCAAGGCTCGCGCCAGCCACGCCGCCCAGGTGCAGAGCCGGGTGAAGAAGCTCGACAAGATCGACCGGGTGGAGCCGCCCAAGCGCCGGCAGACCGTCGCCTTCGAGTTCCGCCCTGCGCCCCGTTCGGGTGAAGACATCGTCCTGGTGAAGGGCGTCGACAAGGCCTATGGCAGCCGAACCATTTATGACGGGCTCGATTTCCACGTCCGGCGGCGCGAGCGCTGGTGCATTCTCGGCGTCAACGGTGCCGGCAAGTCGACCCTGCTCAAGCTGGTGGCCGGCACGTCGGAGCCCGATGCCGGCACGGTAAGCCGCGGGCCGAGCGTCAAGATGGGCTATTTCGCCCAGCACGCCATGGACGTGATCGATGGCGACGACACTGTGTTTCAGGCGCTGGAATCGGCCTTCCCCCAGGCAGGGCAGGCGCCGCTGCGGGCGCTGGCCGGCTGCTTCGGCTTCTCGGGCGACGATATCGAAAAGAAGTGCCGCGTGCTCTCCGGCGGTGAAAAGGCGCGTCTTGCCATGGCGCTGATTCTTTTCGATCCGCCAAATTTCCTGGTGCTGGACGAGCCCACCAACCACCTCGATATCCAGACCAAGCAGATGCTGATCGAGGCGCTTTCGGCCTTCGAGGGCACCATGCTCTTCGTCAGCCACGACCGCCATTTCCTCGCCGCCCTCTCCAACCGCGTGCTGGAACTGACCCCCGATGGCGTCCACACCTATGGCGGCGGCTACACCGAATATGTGCAAAGCACCGGCCAGGAAGCCCCGGGTCTGCGGAGCTAGGCCTTTCATGTTTCGGTTGAACTCAAGGGCCTGAGGGGCGCCAGTCGGTGCTGCCTGTCGGCACGCGGTATCCCACCCACCGTTCCGCCCTCGGGCTCGCCCCGAGGGTCAATCTCCGCGATCACCAGCGCCGCAAGGCGCCCGCCGACAGGCCCTCGGATCAAGCCCGAGGGCGGAGCGTCGCTCGGTGGCCCCGTGCGCCGAAACCTAAAGATCCCAAAACATTTCAAGCGCAGCTGGCCTCCCACGACGCGAAGCAGCTCCTCCCCCTTCTCTAGGGAGAGGCAGGGAGGGGGTGTGCAGCCCACTCAAATCCATCGGCGCTAACCCCGCCAACACCGGAGTGATATCCCCCTTGCACAAATTCTGTGCATCCCCCGATTGCCTTCCGCCATTTACAGGTTTAAACAAGACAAATCTTGTTTAATTGGAATGCCGAGATGTCTGAGACAGTCGAGGGCCGGTGGGCCGAGATTTTTGGACCGCGTTATCTGCCGGTCACCACCATTCTGGCGCTGGGCGTCACGCTCTTTGCCTTCAATGCCTTCCTCTCGGCTGCAGCATTGCCGTCCGCGGTGCACGAGCTGGGCGGCGTCGAGGTCATCTCCTGGGCTACGACCCTTTATCTGGTCTTTGCCATTGTCGGCGGCGCCGCTGCCGCCATGCTCAAGCGGCGGCTCGGGTCGCGGGGGGCACTTGTTGGGCTCGCCCTGGTCTTTCTCGTCGGCACGCTGATCGCCGCCATTGCCACCGACATGACGCAGGTGCTGGTCGGTCGCGCAGTGCAGGGGCTGGGCGAGGGCGTTGTTGCCGCACTCTGCTTCGCGCTCATCCCCGAACTCTTCCCCAGCCGTTTGGTGCCAAAAGTGTTTGGCATGCAAGCGGTGGTCTGGGCCGTGGCCGCCTTTGGTGGCCCCGCAGGCGCTGGCGCCCTCACGGAGTTGATCTCCTGGCGCGCCGCCTTTCTCATCAACGTGCCCTTCGTGCTGATCTTCGTCACGATGGTGCTCATGGTGGTGCCGCGCGCCGAGCGGGCTCCAGACGCCCACGGTTTCCCCGGTCTCAGGCTCCTGACCATTGGTGCCGGGACCATGCTGGTGGCGCTGGCAGCCGTGGCGGCTCCTCTGCAGGCGGCACTTTCGCTTGTGGGCGCTGCGGTATTGCTGGTGGCCGCCGTCTGGCTGGACCGGCGCGCCGACCACCGCCTGATGCCGCCCGACGCCTTCTCCTTCAACACCGCTGTCGGCTCCGGCCTCTGGATGTTCCTGTTGATGCCGGTCGCGGGTGCGGCCACGGCCGTCTATCTCATCATGCTCTTGCAGCAGCTCTGGGGCTACGGTCCCACCCAGGCGGCCATCACCGGTGCCGTGATGGCGGTGGCCTGGAGCCTTTCCTCGGTGACGGTGGCCAATGTGCGCCAGCGCTCCACCCGTCGCATTCTGATCCGGACTGGCCCGCTGCTGCTGGCCGCCGGCCTCGTCTTGGTGCTGATCGGGCTCGAAGCCACGCAGTTGCCGGTCCTGCTGGTCGGACAAGTTCTGATCGGCATGGGTTTTGGCACCTGCAACGGCTACACCATGCTCACCATCATGGAGGCCAGCACCGAGGCCGAGCGCGATCGGACCTCGGCCCTGTTGCCGACCACCCAGTCAGCGGGCAATGCCCTCGGGGCGGCACTGGCCGGTGTGGCCGCCAATGCGGCCGGCTACCCTTTGGCTGTGGAAAAAACCGAGGTACTGAGCTCTATCGTTCCGCTCTTCGTCATGGCCGCCTTGTTCGCAGTCCTGGCATTTTTTGCAGCCTTGCGCATGGTGGCCCTGGCAAAGAAAACACCTGTGAACACCTTCGCCGAGGGTTAAATGCGATACGTTGGTTTTGGGTGTTGTTAACCCACCGAAAATAGGGTCGCGGCGTTCCTTTGTCTGAGACCGACCCATCCATGGGAAGCTCATAGTTCAGCGAGATATTCCCATGCTCAAGCTCTTCAAGACGCGGTCGCTGCGCTTCTGGGTCGCCTTGGGCATGATCCTCGCCGTGGCGCCGCTCACCTTCTCGGCCATATTTGGTTATGTGGTGCTCAACCGCGGCGTGATCGCTGCTTTCCATGACGTGTCGGAACGGCAGAGGACCGAACTCGGTCCCCTGCAGGATCTGCGTATCTTGGTCTGGGATACGCTGGTGCCGATCGATGAGCACATCAATGAGGGCGGCTCACAGCGCCCCTTGCTCTATCGCGAATTGCGCGGCCGCATCGAGACCGGCTTTGCACAGGTGCGCGCGCAGTTTTCCAATGATCCGCAGGCCCTTATCCATCTCGACAATGCCACGGAAAGCTGGGCGACCGCAGACACTCATGCCACCGAGCTCACTGCCGAAACGGTGGCGGCCGACGATCCTGAGGCCGAGCGCAAGGCGCGCCTGTTCCATGGCCACATCGCCGCGGTATCCGACCGCCTGGGCCAGGCCTATGCTGTGATCGCCGGCGCGGTTCAGGCCGACTACGACAATGCGGTTGGATGGAGCGAGAGTGCCACGATCATCTTCGCCGTCTCCCTGGGGCTCTCGCTCCTGGCCATGATTGGCGGCGTGGCGCTGGTGGGCCTGATCATGTCGCGCAGCGTCGACAGGCTGGTCGATGGCGCGGCCCGCTTCGCCAGTGGCGACCGTCATCATCGCATCGATATCAGCGTGCCGCCCGAACTGAGCCGGGTGGCGCAGGAGTTCAACCGCATGATTGCGCGGATCGAGGCCTCGGAGACGGCGCTGGCCGATCTGGCGCGCGTCGATGAATTGACCCAGCTGCATAACCGCCGCGCCTTCGACGAGGCTCTGGCCCGCGCCCATGCATCATATCTGCGCGGATCGGGTTCGGCCACGCTCGTAACGCTCGATATCGACCATTTCAAGCAGATCAACGACACCCATGGTCATGCCGCTGGCGACGCAGTCTTGCGCGCCTTTGCCAATACCGTGCGCAAATCCCTGCGCACGTCCGATCAGCTCTATCGCATTGGCGGCGAGGAATTCGCCATCATCCTCTCCCAGACCGAACCGGAAATGGCGATCGATCTCGCCAACCGCATTCGCGAGGCCGTTGCCGCCCAACCCATCGCCTATCGCGACCAGGATATCGCCATCACCATCAGCCTCGGCCTTGCCAGCCTCGCCGATGGTGCAAACCCCGCCGAAATCGTCGAAGCTGCCGACGCGGCTCTCTATCGCGCCAAGTCCTGTGGTCGCAACCGCGTTGTTTATGGCAGCGCCAGCTGATCTCCGGCAACCATCAGCTCCGCCGCGCGACCGCGCAAATAAAAACGCCGCCCCTTGGGGCGGCGCTTGTTTTTGTCAGCCCTGTTCGAGCCATTTCACCTGTTCGGGCGTGAGCTGGATATCGAACGCCTTGAGGCTGTCCTCGAGCTCCACCAGGCGACGCGGCCCGATCAGCGGCACGCTGGGGAAGGGCTGGGCCAGCACATAGGCCAGCGCCACATGGATCGGCGACTGGCCGAGCTTCTGTGCCAGTTCGATGGCCCGGTCGCGACGACCGAAATTCTGCTCATTGTACCAGACCCGCACCAGTTCCTCATTGTCCCGCTTGTCGCGACCGGCGAGGTCGGTGAAGAAGCCCCGGGCCTGGCTCGACCAGGAGAAATTGGTCACCTGGCTATCGATCAGCCACTGCTTGAAATCAGGGGTGGAGGCGGTAACGCACCCGCCCCAGATCGGGTCCAGCATTTCGGCCAAAGCGAAGTTGTTGGACAGCGCTTGCGGCGGCGTCTTGCCATTGGCCTTGGCATAGGCAATGGCCTCGCTCATGCGCTCCTTGGTCCAGTTCGACCCGCCATAAGGCCCGCGAATGCGCCCCGCCTTGACCTCGGCATCCATGGCATCGACGAATTCGCCCACCGGCACGTCGGTATTGTCGCGGTGCATGAAATAGACGTCGACATATTCGGTCTGAAGCCGGTCCAGCGACTGCGTCAGCTGCTTGGCGATCACGTCGGGATAGACCAGCGGCGAATGCGCCCCCTTGCCGATCACCACGGCCTCTTCGCGCACGCCACGGCTCTTCTGCCATTCGCCGAACAGCTTTTCGGTATAACCGCCGGCATAGATATAGGCGGTGTCGAAGATATTGCCACCACGTTCCCAGAAGGCGTCGAGCAGGATGGCGCCAGATGAGAAGGTGCGGAAATCTTCAAAGCCCATCGCTACGGCCGAGGCTGGCTTGTCGAGGCCAGGGATCGAGCGCTTGGGGATGACACCCTTGTTGGGGCCGAGGCTGCGATTGTCCAGGGTCTTGGTGCGCACGCTGGACTTCTCGACGGAGAACTCGATACCGGCGTCGCTGCGCCACTTGTCGAGCACGCGCAGATTGCCCAGCGTGTCATTCCAGCTCATGCCCGGCGCGTCGAATTCCTGCTTGCCGGCGAGGATGGCCTGCGACGCTGCTTCCGCCTCGAACGAATAGACATGGGCGCTTTCATTGACGCTGATCACCTCGGTCTTGCCGCCCTTGATCACCTCGATCTTGCCCAGGCCCTGGTCGCGATTGCCGCCAGCGAACCAGAAGTCCGGCACCTCGATCCGGCCTTCAGAGCCATGGATGCGCAGCACATTGTCAAGATTGGCCATGACGGCGCAGGACACCTGTGCGACCACGCCATTGCCGAAGCTCAACAGCGCAGCTGCGAAATCGTCGGTGCCCTCGGCATTGAGATGGGCCGTGCCGGCGACCTTGACCGGATCGGCAAAGGGCTTGCCCGTAGCTGCCCCCACCAGCAGGCGCGCCATTGAAACGGGATAGCAGCCCACATCCATGATGCCGCCCCCGGCCAGTTCCGAGGCGAACAGGCGATGCTGCGGTTGGAACTTGCCCATGTTGAAGCCAAAGCTGGACTGGATCATCCGCACTTCGCCGATCACGCCGGATTTCACCAGTTCGATAATCTTCGCGGTCTGCGGATGCAGGCGATACATGAAGGCTTCACCGGCAAAGGTGCCAGCCTTGCGATGGGCATGGAACACCGCGTCGGCCTCATGTGCCGACAGTGCCAGCGGCTTTTCCACCAGCACATGCTTTCCCGCTTCCGCAGCCTTGATCGCCCATTCTGCGTGGCCGGTATGCGGCACCGCGATATAGACCGCGTCCACGTCCTTGTCGGCCAGCAGCGCGTCATAGCCATGCACGATGCGCGCGCCGGGAAATTCCTCGGCAAGGCCCGGCTTGCCGGGATTGCGGGTGGCGATGGCGTTCAATTCGCCATGTTCGGCCTGTGCCACGCCGTCGCGGAAGGCCTTGGCGATGCTGCCCGGACCGATAATGCCCCAGCGGATTTTCGACGTCATTTTGATAGTCCTACGAAATTGAGAAATTCTAGCGGAGCCGCTGGCCCTGTTTGTCGAACAGATAGGCCCTGGCGGGATCGATGGAGACGGTGATGCGCTCGGCGCTGGTTTCGTGACGCGACTCCTCGCGCTCGATGATCAGCGGATCGCCGTCGGTGCGGGCATAGACATAAGAGGTTGTGCCCAGATGCTCGGCCACGTCGACATCCACGGTGATGTCGACGCCGCCCATGCCGGCGGCCGCGAAGTGTTCGGGGCGCACGCCCAGCGTCACCGCTTCGCCCATTTCGGCTGAGGTGATCGGCAGGGTCAGGCGCACATTGCCCTGCTGCGGCAGCGCCAGGGTGACACCATCAGCCGACTTTGCCACCACGCTTGCCGGGATGAAGTTCATCTTCGGCGAGCCGATGAAACCGGCGACGAACTGGTTGGCCGGGTCGTCATAGAGGTCCAGCGGCCGCCCGGTCTGTTCCACCAGCCCATCGCGCAGCACCACGATCTTGTCGGCCAGCGTCATGGCCTCCACCTGGTCGTGGGTCACATAGATGATGGTGGTCTGCAATTCCTTGTGCAGCCGGGCGATTTCGATGCGCATATGCACGCGCAATTCGGCGTCGAGATTGGACAGCGGCTCGTCGAACAGGAACACTTCGGGATTGCGCACGATGGCGCGACCGATGGCAACGCGCTGGCGCTGGCCACCCGAGAGCTCCTTGGGATAGCGGTCGAGCAGCGGTCCCAGCGCCAGGATGCGCGCTGCGTCGTCGACCAGCCGGGCGATCTCGTCCTTCGGAACCTTGGCGAAGCGCAGGGCAAAGCCCATATTTTCGCGCACCGTCATATGCGGGTAAAGCGCATAGGTCTGGAACACCATGGCGATGCCGCGCTGCGACGGATCGACATCGTTCATGCGCTTGCCGCCGATCTCGAGATCGCCGCCACTGATGGTTTCGAGCCCGGCGATCATGCGCAAGAGGGTGGACTTGCCGCAGCCCGAGGGCCCGACAAACACCACGAACTCCTTGTCGCCGATGTCGAGATCAACACCCTTGATGACATTCACCGCCCCGAAGGACTTGCGGACATTGTTGAGACGAACACTGCTCATGGGGTGAAGACCTTATTTAACCGCGCCCAGCATGCCTTCGACGAAGCGGCGCTGGAGCAGGAAGAAGATGATGAGAGTGGGCAGGGTGGCGAAAATCGAGCCGACCATGACGACGGCGAAGTCAGGTGTGTAGCCCTGACTGAGCGTGGCGACGACCAGGGGCAGGGTCTTCATGTCGTTGGTCTGCAGCACGATCAGCGGCCACAGGTAATTGTTCCAGTGCGTCATGAACACGATGATGGTTGCCGCCGCATAGGTGGAGCGCATCACCGGCATGTAGACGAAAAGGAAGATCTGCCATTCCTTCAGCCCGTCAATGCGGGCGGCATCGCGCAATTCGTGCGGAAAGGCCTTGGTCGCCTGACGGAAGTAGAAAATGATGAAGATCGACGCCACCGAAGGCAGGATGATCGCCTGATAGGTGTTCATCAGCTTGAGATTGGCCATCAGGATGAACAGCGGGATCATCAGAGCCGCGAACGGTACCGACAGCATCAGGAGCAGCACTGCGAACACCCGCTCCTTCATCCGCGTGCGGAAGATCTCGAAGCCGTAACCGGCCAGCGACGAGATGAGCAGGGTCAGCAGCGTGCCCACCCCGGCAATGAAGAAGGAGTTGAAGAACACGCGCGGCATGTCGGCCGAGGTGAAGAACACCTCGATATTGCGCCATAGCGCATCACCGAAAGTGGATTTGCCGCGAATGAGGTCGGCATTGGTATTGGTCGAGCCAACCACCATCCAGAAGAACGGAAACACCGACACGAAGGCCGCGAGACTGAGCGCCACATAGGTGGCGCCACGTCCGATAAGGGCGAGGGGATTGCTCATGCGCGGCGATCCCTGGCAGCGAGAAACTGGAAGAAGCTCAGGATGGCCACCAGGATCACGATGACATAGGACACCGTGGCGGCATAGCCGAAGCTGGGCATGAACTTGAAGCTGAGATTGTAGATATACATCGACAGCGTCAGCGTGGAGTCCGAAGGCCCGCCCTGGGTCAGCAGGTTCGGCTCGTCGAACAGCTGCAGCGTGCCGATCGTCGAGATGACGGCGGTGAACAGGATCACCGGCTTCAGCATCGGCACGGTGATGTACCAGAAGCGTGCCCAGGCAGGCACGCCGTCGATCTTGGCCGCTTCATAGATCGAGCGGTCGATATTCTGCATGGCGGCCAGGTAGAAGATCATGTTGTAGCCAGTCCAGCGCCAGGTGATGGCCGAGATGACCACGACCTTGGCCCAGAATGGATCGGCCAGCCACGGAATGGGCGAGCCGATGATGTGCAGCCCCATCAGCATCTGGTTGATAATGCCGTCGGCGGCGAACATCGCCTTGAAGGTCACCGAATAGGCCACGAGCGAGGTGACGCAGGGCAGGAAGATGGCGGTGCGAAAGAAGCTGCGGCCCCATAGGCGCGGATCGTTGAGCGCGCTGGCAAACAAGAGTGCCAGGATCAGCATGACCGGCACCTGGATAGCCAGGAAGATCAGTGTATTGGTGAGCGCCCGGATGAAGATCGGGTCTTGGGTCAGCCGGATGATATTGGTCAGCCCGCCGAAACTGAACTGCATGCCGCGCCCGACCTGGAAGCTCATCCAGAGCGACCAGATGATCGGGTAGATCATGAAAATGCCGATGAGGATCAGCGCGGGCATGACGAAAGCCCAGCCATTGATCCGCTCGTTGCGCGCCAGATGCGATTGCGCCACGCCGTGGTCCTCCCTTGCCGACCAAATCCCTGTCATCCCCGAGCCCCGAGCCTGCGGCGCCCGCCGCCTGATCGATGACCCCCGCCATGACGGCGAGGGCCTCGGGGAGGCCGGAAGCGGCGAACCGCTTCCGGATTCCGGTGTTACTGGGTCTGCTGGCGAACCTGGGCGTCGATCTGGCCGATGATCTCATCGACATTGCCGCCGCTGGTGATGGCCGGAATCTGCGCGACTACGGCGGAGTCGGCTTCTTCGGTGAAGATGCCGTAGTTCACCGGCGGGATCGCAGCCAGCCAGTTGGAGAAGTTCTGCCACACAGGGGCGCCGCCGAAGAATTCGTCGGTGGCCTTGTAGGCTTCGCCTTCACGTGCGGCCAGCAGCGAGCCGAGCGCGCCCTGGTTGACCAGGATCTTCTGATAGAAGTCCACGTCCTGGCCCCAGACGGTGGCGAGGAAGTCGATCGCGGTTTCCTTCTCGGGCGCCGAAGCGAGCACGTACCAGCTCGAGCCGCCGAGATTGGAGGCATTGACCGAAGACTCGATGTCGCCTAGGCGCGGCACCGGCGCCACGGCCCACATGCCGGACTGATCGGCATTGGCCTTGATCGTGGCGGTCATCCACACGCCGGTGGGCGTTGCCAGCGTATCGCCGGAGGTGAAGCTGCCGGTATATTCGGTCCAGCCGGCAACCGGCTTGGTGATGCCGGCGGTCAGCAGTCGCTGATAGGTCTCGATGGTGCTCTTGAAGGCCGGGTTGTCGGCGATGGTCACATTGCCGCTGGCATCGAAATACCAGGTGCCTGCCGACTGCATCATGATGCGGAACAGGTCAGAAGCGTTCGGGTCGATCGGCAGCAGGATCTTGCCGGTCTTTTCCTTCACGGCCTTGCCGATCTCGATCAGCTGGTCCCAGGTGATGTTTTCGAGGTCGGCCGCAGTATAGCCGGCTTCTGCCAGGGCGTCGGAGCGATAGAACAGGCCCGTCACGCCGGAGTCGAAGGGCATGGAATAGGTCTGGCCGTCGACGGTCGAGACTTCCACCTTATAGGGGGCGAAGGCCGAGTAATCGATCTTGTCGGTCAGCGGTTCGAACGCGCCGGGGAAGGACAGGAGGTATTTTTGCGCGCGATAGTCTTCGACCAGCACGATGTCGGGAAGACCGTCAGTGGTGCCGGAGGCGAGCTGGGCCTGCAGCTTCTGCTCCATCGCCGCCTTGTCGAAGATCTGGATGTCGATGGTGGCGTCGGGATGGGCGGCCTTGTAGCGCGAGAACGCCTCTTCCATCGTGGCCCCATTGAAGTTGGGGTCCCAGCACCAGACAGTGAGCTGCTGGGCCGTCGCAGCGGTAACGCTGAGCAGGCTGGCGCCGGTCATGATCGTGGCAAAGGTGCGCGTCCACCGCGAAGTGATGCGGGTCATCATAGTTCCTCCCTTTTCGTTTGCTCTTCCTCTGAGCGCTACCTAAGCTAACGGTCAGGTTGGTGCCGTCACTCTCAATGGGTATTCAGATTTGGCGGAAAGTAAGATTAGTCGTACTTATTACGAGCCTTTGATCGACGGCGTCGAGGGCCTCCCCGGCGAACTGCGGCTGTTTCATGCTGCGCCATTGGTGATGCGCGCGCCGCACTGGCATGCGCAGGTCGAGGTCAACTTCATCGTCAAGGGCTGGGCCCATTACAAGATGAGTGGCCACGAGGTCACCTTTGCGGCCGGCGACCTCGCCCTGTTCTGGGGCGGACTGCCCCACTGGCTGGATGATGCTTCCGACGATCTGGTCTATGCTGGCGGACATCTGCCTCTGGTGCATTTCTTCCGCCTGCGCCTGCCCTCGGCCATGCAGGCGCGGTTGATGCAGGGTGCGACGCTTCTGACCCATGCCACCGATTCCTCGGACCCGGTCAATTTCGCCCGCTGGAACAGCTATGCGCGCTCTGGCGACGCCATGAAGGCCAGCGTGGCGGTCGACGAAATGCTGCTGCGGATCGAGCGCATCCGCTTCGAGCCCTATGCCCTGCTGCCCGAGGCCACGGAAGTGCGCGAAAATGGCGAATTCGACCAGCACGCCTCGCCGGTCGTGGTGCGCATCTGCGAATACATCGCCGAGAATTTCCGCGAGGATATCGACTCCATCGACATCGCCGTGGCTGCCGACGTGCATCCGAAATACGCGATGAACGTCTTCAAGAAGTCCACCGGCATGACGCTGAACGACTATGTCAACCTCATGCGCCTCAGCTATGCGCAGGCACAACTGATGCAGGACGACACCAATGTGTTGCAGGTGGCCATGGATAGCGGCTTCGGCTCGCTCAGCGCCTTCAACAAGTCGTTTCGCAAGGTGGCAGGCATGTCGCCGAGCGATTTCCGCCGTGAGGTTCGCTGCCGCCCGCGCCTGTCCAGCCAAAGCCAGTCGGCCGCCGATGCGCGCGTGAACTGATCGGGCAGGGCATGGGCAAGAGGGGCTGGGCGGCGCTGGTTTTCGGCCTCATCGTCATCATCGCGCTCACCCTGCTGCGCGCGGCCGACCCCTATCCCGTGCAGATGGCGCGCGAAACCAGCTTCGATGCCCTCCAGCAATTGCGCCCGCGCGAAGCGCCGCCAGGCCTGCCCATCCGCATCATCGACATTGACGAAAACTCCCTTGCCGCCATCGGTCAATGGCCCTGGCCCCGCAACACCATGGCCGAACTTGCCGAACGACTGACCGAGTTGGGCGCGGCAGCCATCGCCTTCGACATGCTGTTCAGCGAACCCGATCGCTTGTCCGCCATGGCGGGGCAGGGCGGTGACAACGATGCCCGTTTTGCCCAGGCGCTGGCCCGCGGTCCCACCATACTCAGCCTGTCGCAGAGCGTTCGCGCCCGGCCCTCGACGCTGGTACCCAAGGGGGGCCTGGCGATGACCGGCGACGACACCCTGGCGAGCCTGCCCGAACTCGGCGGTACGGCGCAGCCGCTCGCTGTTTTGGCAGATGCTGCAACGGGGCTCGGCATTGCCAGCCTCGGCCAGGGCGAGGCCGGCATTGCCCGCCGTCTGCCGCTACTCTGGCGCAAGGACAGTGCAGTTTTTCCAGCCTTGGGCATCGAGGCCCTGCGGGTCGCCATGGGGGAAACGACGCTGGTGGTGCTCGGCGGCGCGGGGGACGGCGCGGCGGTGGAGTCAGTCCGCGTCGGCGATTTTTCAGTCCCCACCGGCCCCAGCGGCGACATGTGGCTCTACTATCGGCGCTTCCCGGCCGAGATGTACCTGCCGGCCGAATCCGTGCTGGGCCAGGACTATCAGACCCTTGCGCCGCTGGTTGCAGGCCACATCGTCCTGGTCGGCACCTCGGCCAGCGGCCTTCTCGACATCCGCGCCAGCACCCTTGGCGAGGCCGTGCCGGGCGTTTCCATCCACGCGCAGGCGCTTGAACAAATCCTCAGCGGCAGCTTCCTTGATCGGGCCGACTGGGTTGGCGGCCTCGAAATCGTCAGCTTTGCCCTCTCCGGCCTCGCCATCGTGCTGGCCGTGATCGTCACCGGCCCGATCATCGGGCTGATAGTGTCGCTGCTGGTCGCAGCGGGGCAGGTGGGTGTCAGCTGGTGGGCCTTCACCGGTCCGGGCCTCTTGATCGATCCCAGCTTCGCCCTGTTCGGCGCGCTGGTTCTATACGCCGCCATGGCCTTCTTTCGTTTTGCCGTCACCGACGCCGATCGCCGACGCATCCGACGGGCCTTTGCTCACTATGTCGAGCCCTCGCTGCTTTCCCGCATCGAAGCCGACGGCAATCTGCTCAAACTGGGCGGTGATGTGCGTGAATTGACGGTGATGTTCTCCGACGTCCGCAATTTCTCCGCTTTGGCCGAGCGCAGTCCCCCGTCCGAACTCGTCGCCATTCTCAATCGCCTGTTCGCCGCCCTCGGCGCTGCCATCGTCAAGGAATTGGGGACCATCGACAAGTTCATGGGCGACGCGGTCATGGCCTTCTGGAACGCGCCGGTCGATGTCGATCGCCATGCGCTCCATGCCTGTCGAGCGGCGCTTTCCATGCGCGCGGCACTGGAGACGCTGAACGCGGAAGCCGGTCGCGAGCCCATAGCCATTGGTATCGGCATCGCCACCGGCCCGGCTTTGGTCGGCAATATGGGGTTCGAACAGCGCTTCGATTATTCCTGCATCGGCGACACGGTCAATGTCGCCAGCCGCATCGAGGGCGCGTGCAAGCGTGTTGGCCACGAAATCCTGGTGACGGAAGCAACGGCCAAGCAGGCGCCGGAGCTGGCATTTCTCGATGCTGGCGCGGTGACTCTCAAGGGGATGAGTGGCCGCGAACCCATCCTGCTGCTTGTCGGAGACTCCGAGCTGCGCGACAGCCCCGCTTTCATCGCCTTGAAAACCGCGCATCAAGCCATGCTGCTCGATCTCGCCAATGGCCTCGCGGGCTCGCCAGCCCTGGACGACTGCCTGCGCCTGGCCCTGCAGGTCGACGGCCGCCTCGTCTCCTTCTACGCCGCATGTCGCCACCGCCTCGACGACTTTGCGCGGCGCACCTAGGCAAATCCCCATAGAAAAAGCCTCCGTCACCGGGGGAAGGTGCTGGAGGCTTTCTCGCGTCATGTCATGGGCATGCGCTTCATAAACGCGACAATCGGCAAATGGTTCCCGATGCCGGAACGTTTTGCTTTTCCATCACGTTCATCCCCGGTTCAGGCTCGCGATGCCATAACGGCGCCGTACTCGTGTGGCCATATTAGGCTTGTAGTTGGAGGTACTTATGGCAAAAGTCGTCGTATCGGTTGGCACAGATTTCCTGCACCAGCCAAAATGGACCGGGCAGACCTATCTGCAGAACAGCACGCAGATCGCGATTACCGCCAATGGCCGCACCGACGTCTACGAGGGCTACGGCTTCAGGTATGACGGCAACGGCAATATCTATGCCGGGACTTTGACATCCTATACGCAGTATGCCGGTAGCATCCAGACCTTCAAGATCAGCGAGCTGCAGCTGCCGATGACCACCGTGGCCAGCTTCGCGCGCACCGGCGATGTGCCCGGTCTCATCACCAACATGCTGAGTGGCAACGACACCATCTTCGGGTCTCAGTATCGTGACGTGCTTATCGGAAGCAGCGGCAACGACTATATCTATGGCGGTGGCGGCAACGACGAAATTTATGCTGGCAACGGCAACGACACCATCACGCTCGGCCGCGGCAATTCCTTCGTCGATGGCGGCAACGGCTTTGATGTTTTGAGCCTGCCGGGCCACGCCTCCGGCTATTTCAAGGCGCAGACCAGTCAGGGCTGGCAGTTCTGGAACAATGCCGAGGGCATTAATGTCAACGCTGTCTCGATCGAGCGCGTGCAGTTCTCCGATGGCATCTTGGCCTTCGATATCGCGGGCAATGCCGGTCAGGCCTACCGCCTCTATCAGGCAGCGTTCCACCGCACGCCAGACACCGAAGGGCTGAGCTACTGGATCAAGGAAATGGACAAGGGCGTCCGGCTCAATGCCATTTCCGATAGTTTCATTCACTCCCCGGAATTTGCGCGCGTCTATGGAGATCAGAGCACCGTCAGCAACGGGCGCTTCGTGGAACTGCTCTATGTCAACACTCTCGGCCGTGTTTCGGACCAGCAGGGTTTTGACTATTGGGTCAACAAGCTCAACACCAATCAGACGAACCGTGCCGACCTGCTCGCCTTCTTCTCCGAAAGCAATGAGAACAAGGCCAATGTCGATCCGCATATCCATGACGGTATCTGGTACGTCTGATCAGACGATCTGCTTTGAGATTGAGCCGGGCCCGCACAATGATGCGGGCCCGTTCATTTTGTCCAAGGTAATAGGCGCTCAGCCCCACGCCGCCCGCCGCACCGCCAGATAGCGTTCCGCCAGATCGGCTGTGCCTTTGGCGAAGCCGGGGGCGTGGGTCTGGGCCAGTGTGGTTTCGGCGTGGGAGCCGATCCAGGCGAGCAGCGCCATGCGCCGCAGCAGGATCATCGTGTCAAGCGTGGCGATGTCACTGGCTGAGAGCGGCCGCACCCCTCGATACCCATCCAGCCAGGCCGCCTTCAGTGCCGGCACGGATGCATGCGTTTCGTGAAACGAAATCGCCGCCGCAAAATCGTAGGTGAACCAGCAGAAGCCGCAATCGTCGAAATCGATCAGGCTGACATGCTCGCCATCAACCAGCACATTGCCCAGCCGCATATCCGCATGAACCAGGCCGTAGCGGTCCCCAGAGGTGCCATAGGCGGCCAGGTCCTCGCGCAAGGCGGCATCGAGACAATCGAGAGTGGCGCGAAGGGTGGCGTCCACATCTGGCCCCTTGCGCCAGTCACCCCAGAGCCCGTCCGCGTCGAGAATGCTCTCGGCCGTCCAGGCCTGACGCTGAAACCCCTCCGGTCGCTGCCAATCCATGACATGCAGGTGCATGCGCGCCGCATAGTCGCCGAGCACACGAAACAGGCCCTCGAGGTCCTGTTCCGGCGTTGGCTCGCTCCCCGGCAGGAGATCGAACAGGACCGCAAAGCGCCCCTCTCCATCCGGCGTTTCGAACCGCTGCAGCAATTGGCCATTGGCTCCCGCCAGGGGCAGGGGGATCGGCAGCGCGGTGTCGCGCCGCAGCGCCGCCATCCAGGTCAGCTCACTGCTGATCGTGTCGCCGTTCTGGTAGTCCGGCCGATGCACGCGCAGCATGTAGGATGGCCGGCCGGGCGCATCGAAACGGAAAGTGTGATTTTCGGAATGATTGACCAGGCGCGCAGTGGCGCCCTGCAATTGCGGCCACAGGGACATGGCGGCGGCCAGATCGCTTTTGCGCAGCGTCATCAGCAGTTCCGGCAATACGATGCCGGCTGGGACAAGGCGCGCGGCGGATTTGGTGAAATGGTCGGAGCGGCCGGATTTGAACCGACGACCCTTTGTCCCCCAGACAAATGCGCTACCAGGCTGCGCTACGCCCCGACTAGGCAAATGGGGCTTTTGAAGCAAGCCCCTAAATGGGCTTGTGAAAACAAAACGGACATTCTTCCCGTTTTGCACATGCCAGCTGCCTGAGCTGGAAGCGCTGGCGAGCCCGCGCACCCCCTGCGTCAAATCAGGCTAGATCAGCATTTCGTCGCGGGGCGCACTGCGGCGGCGGTCGTTGTGAATGGCGGTCGAAAGCCCCCAGACCAGTCCGATCAGCAGATAGATGTGCCGCCAATGGTCGGAATCGATGATTGCCGATTCGCCGACCACGAGCGCATAGGTCGCGACCACCGGAATGGCCAGCAATCGGTAGGGCGACGGCCGGGTGATGATGGCCACGCCCTTCCACAGCGTGCCGAACACCAGGATGTAGAAGAAGGCCGCGCCGCCCCAGCCATAGACATGGATGACCGAGACGAAAACGTTATGCGGCTCCTCGATGATGCGCAGATTGCGGAATTCGCCGGGGCCCAAGCCCCAGGGATTGTTGAGCGCCAGCTCGAAGGCATAGCCCTGGCGGCCAAAACGGCCGGTCTCGCCGGTATCGTAGTTCTGCGAGGTCAGGCGCGCCGCGAAGAGGTCGGAAACCTCGGGGATGGACAACAGCCCCGCCATGGCCACGACGAGGAAAAATGCGCCACCCAGTGCCATCAGCATGATGCGTGCCTTGTCGCGGGCATTGGCTTCCAGCAAGAAGACCAGTCCCAGCACGACCGCTGAGGACAGCGCGAAATGCGCCCAGCCAGCGCGCGAAAAGCTGACAAAGACGCCGATGAACAGCGCGACATAGACCCCGCCGGCGATAATCACCTGCCAGCCGCGACCAAGCAGAATGCGCTGCAGCGCGAACATGGCCGGCAGGACCAGGAAGGGGGCGAAGACGTTGGGGTCCTTGAAGGCGGCCTTGGCGCGGCCATAGCGCACGAACAGATCAGCAGCCGGCATGATGCCGAGATAGGCCAGCGTACCGATGACAGCCGAAAGCACAGCAACTGCCGTATAGGCCGTCATGATCAGCCGCATCCGCTTGATGGTGCATTCGGCGATGAAATTGGCGACGAAATAGCTCGTGATCATCAGGAAGATGGTGACGATCGAAAAGATCAGCGCCTCGCTGATGGTGTTGTACCGCACCTGGAAACAGGCGATCAGCGCGAAGGGCGTAAACCCCAATATGATGGCCAGGAGTCCGAAGGTTGAGCGATAGAGCCCAACCCCACCCATGAGTGCCAGCAGCAGCACGAAGACGAAGGCCAGCTCATAGGGCGAGGGCTCGAAGAAGACGATGCCACCTGAAAAGATCCAGATCGACACCATGATGTCGAGCAGCCGCGTGGCCCGGCGTTTTGCAGCAGCATGGCCGGCCCCAGCGGAGCCGGCCATCGCCAGGCGCCCGTCAAAGGTGGCCGTTGCGCTCAATATGCGTTCTCGTTCTTCGAGATCAGCGAGACCGGCGTCATCAGCAGGATGTAGAGATCCAGCAGGATCGACCAGTGCTCGATATAATAGAGGTCGTGGTTCACCCGCTGCATGATCTTGTCGATCGTGTCGGTCTCGCCGCGCCAGCCATTGATCTGGGCCCAGCCGGTCATCCCCGGCTTGACCCGATGGCGGGCAAAATAGCCTTCGACAGCCTCGTAATAGAGCTTGTTGTCCGCCTTGGCCTGCAGCGCATGCGGACGCGGCCCCACCACTGACAGCTCGCCCTTGAGCACATTGAACAGTTGCGGCAGTTCGTCGATCGAGGTCTTGCGAATGAAGCGGCCGACGCGTGTGACGCGCGGATCGCCCTTGGTCACCAGCTTGGCCGCGGCGCCGTCGAGCATGTCGGTCCGCATCGAGCGGAATTTGTAGATGCGGATCAGCTCATTGTTGAAGCCATGGCGGTTCTGCATGAAGAACACCGGCCCCTTGCTCTCGAGCTTGATGGCGATGGCGGTAATGATCATCACCGGCGCCAGCAGGATCAACGAAACAACTGCGACCACCTTGTCGAAGACCCACTTGAACACCAGGTTCCAGTCGGAAATCGGCCGGTCGGCCATGTCGAGCACGGGCACTTCGCCGATATAGGAATAGGCCTTGTCGGTGAAGCGCAGCTTGCTCATATGCGCCGAGAGACGAATATCGACCGGCAGCACCCAGAGCTGGGTCAGCATGTCGAGTACGCGCTTTTCGGCCGACAGCGGCATGGAGACCAGCACCAGGTCCACCCGCGTCCGCCGTGCGAAATGGATGAGGTCGGAGACCCTGCCCAGCTTGTGCACCCCGGCGACCATATCTGGCGAGCGCTCGCCATCGCGGTCATCGAACAGGCCCAGTAGATTGATATCCTTGTCGGCGCCGGCATGGATCTGGTTGATCAGCTGCTCGGCATCCTGGCCGCCGCCCACGATCACGGTGCGGCGCTTGAGCTGTCCCTGTTCGGTCCAGCGCTGCACCAGCCCGCGCAACAACAGCCGATAGGCCACCAGCACCGCCGCGCCGGACAGGAACCAGGACAGGAGCCAGACACGCGAGACCATGTCGCTGGCCTTGAAGAAGAAGATGGTGACGGTGAGCAGGATCATCACTGCTGCCCAGCCGGCAAGCACGCGCCCCAGCTGTCCGAACAGATCGCGATAGGCCGCGATGCGGTGCGAGCGCACGACGTTGAAGGCCACATTAGCCAAGAGCGCTGTAACCAGCACCACCGGAATATAGAAATAGTCCTGCGCCGGATCGACATATGCCAGATGGATGCCATAGCCCAGCGCGGCAAGCAGGAAGGCCTCGACGATCTGCGCGATTCCGGAAATCACCGCGCCGGAAAGCGTCGGCTCTGGCTGCTTGCGAATGATCTCCTCGGCAGCCCAGGACAGGGGCTGGCTGTCGGCTTCGTCGACGACATGGCGCCTTGAATGGCGCTCTATGGCCCTTTTGGGATCAATCTTGAACATGATGCGACTACCGACAAACGCACTACCGTCGGTATCTTCCACATCAGGCGTTTAAAGTCGGTGAAGTCAGCCCTGCGCATTGCCGAGACTGCGGTAATACAAGGCTTCGATGGCGTCGGTCATCACCGCGAGCGAAAAGCCGGCCCGGATATGCTCGAGGCGACGGAGCATTTCGGACGCGGCCGCATCGGGGTTGTCCAGAAAAGCCTGCATGGCGCCGGCGAGCGCTTCGGCATCGTTGGCGGGCACCAGACTTGCAGCAGTGGGGCCGAAAATCTCGGGAATGCCCCCCACATCGGTGGATATGACTGGCAGCCGCGCCGCCGCTGCCTCCAGCACCACATAGGGCAGTGATTCCGCCAGCGATGGCACCACGGCGCAGCGACCCATCGCGAACACCTTGCGGGCATGCTGGGAACCCACCAATTGCACTGTGTCCGCAATGCCCAGACTGGCGAGTCGGTTTTCGAGCGCGGCGCGCTCTGGGCCGTCCCCGGCCATCACCAGCCGTACTGGACGACCATCCGCACGATGCAGGCGGGCCATGGCCTCTGCCAGCGGAAAAATGCCCTTGAGCGCGCGCAACTCGCCGACAAACACGAAATCGGCGGCATCGTCCACGGGTTGAACCGGCTCGAATTCCTCCGGCGCCAGGCCGTTGTGAATCACTTCGGTGGGGCAGGTGGGGGCGGCGATCAGCCCGGCATAGGTTTTTTGCGCATAGGCGCTTTCGAAGATGATCGCCGCTGTCTTGGCCATCAGCATCTTCTCGAGCTGGTGAAACAGCCGCCCCGAAGCCGAACTGGCCGGAAAATGCAGCACCCCGCCATGCGGCGTATAGAAGGCAATGGCCTTGCTCGAGCCGTAGCGGATCAGCCGGGCATAAAACCCGCCTTTGGCTCCATGCCCGTGCAACACATCGATCTTGAGGCGACGCGCCAGCTTGGAAATGGCGAATGGAGTCGTCACATCGCCCTTGCCGAACAGCCGGGGCATGGGAAAGCGGTGAATACCCAGTGCGGCAAAGGGTTCGAGCGCGGCCAGCCGGGCTTCGGTCTGGGTGTCATTGGTCAGCGTGTCGACCACCAGACCCACTTCATGCCCGCGGGCGCTGAGCGCCCGGGTGAGGTCGGCGACATGGCGGAACAGGCCGCCGACCGGCGCGCGCATGACCTGCAGGATGCGCAGGGGTTCTCGAGCCATCTGGCCTAGAACCAGCGTTCGTTCACGACGATGGTATCGCCCGGATAGATCGGGAAATCGAGGTCGACTCCGCCCTTCACCATTTCGGTGCCCTGGCGCCGATAGACCAGCACCTTGTTGCGGTCTGCGGTGTCGGTAAAGCCGCCGGCCGTGCTGATGGCGGCGCGGGCCGTCATGCCGAACACATAAGGGAACTGGCCAGAAGTGCGCACTTCGCCCTGAATGAAGAAGGGCCGATATTGCTCGACTTCCACGGCGACGTCGGGATTGCGCATATAGCCATTTGCCAGCGCGCCGGCGAGCCGGGAGGCGGCATTGGCGGTGGTGGCGCCACGCACCTGCACCGGACCCACCAGCGGGAAGGCGATGGCACCGTTATCGTCCACACGATAGCTCTTGCTGAGTTCGGCGTCACCATAGACCGACACGCGCACGACGTCGCCGGTGTCCAGCTGGTACGGCCCCTTGGTATCGACCAGATAGGTCGATGGTCTCGTGCTGACACAGGCAGCAAGCATGGGAACAAGCAGAACGATGAGTAGGGCTGAAAGCCAGCGCATGGCGGTCTCGCGCATTCGAAGATGGGCCCAGCATCGCTGTGCATGGTTAAGATTTTCCTTATCGGGAAATGCCCTCATGCGAATTGCGAAAGCGATTAACTGAATGTTGACCACGATTGGCCGACACTTCGGCAAATTCCGAGGGTTGGCCATGGCACACGATTCTTCAGCTTATTCCGACGCACGCATCGATATCGGTGCGGTGACCGGCGCTGTCGTGAAACGCTTGCCGCGCATCCTGCTGGTCACGCTGGTGCTGTTGGCGCTGACCTTCGTGGTGCTGATGTTCCTGCCACGGCTCTACGAGTCCTCGGCCTCGATCCTGGTCGAGCCGCGTTCCAATTCTTATTCGCGCGCCTCCAACGAGGCCGCGCCGTCGGTCAGCGGCAATGAGGCTGGCGTGGTCTCCAGCCAGATCGAGCTGATCAAGTCGCGCGACACGCTGCTTCAGGTCATTGACCAACTGGACCTGCGCTCGGTTCCCGAGTTCAACGGCTCGCAGGGCGGTTTTTCCCCCATGGCCGTCATTACCCAGCTGATGGGCCGCCAGTCGGCGCCGGTCAGCGTCGATGAGACCGTGCTCAATACGCTCTATAGCCGCCTGACAGTGGTGCAGGAGCGTGATTCCCGCCTTATCTCTGTGCTCGTGCGCTCCACCAATCCGCAGCGTGCCGCCGACATCGCCAATGCTATCGCCAATGCGCATGTGAGCCGTCGTGCCCAGTTGTCCATTTCCGACACGGCCGAAGCCTCGACCTGGCTGCGTGACGAGATTGCCCGGCTTCGCCTGTCGGTGCAGGAAGCAGAAACCGCCGTGGCCCAGTTCAAGGTCGACAACGACCTGTTCACCGGCCAGAACAATACCAGCCTGCTCGACCAGCAGCTCTCCACCATTGCGACCCAGATCAATTCCGCCCAGGAGCGCAAGAACACCGCCCTGTCGCGCGCCGCCCTCATTCGCGGCCTGATCGAGCGTGGCCAGCCCATCGAGGGTGTCAGCGATGTGCGCGCATCGGTAGTGATCCAGCAGCTTAGCCAGGAAAAGGCGCAGTTGCAGGGCGAGAGGGCCCAGCGCTCCGCCACGCTTCTGGCCAGCCATCCGGCCATCCGTGCCATTGACGCGCAGATCATCGAACTGGATCGCCAGATTCGCGCCGAAGGCCAGCGCGTCGCCTCGGCTCTCGAAGCCGAAGCGCAGATCGAGGCCGATCTCGAAACCTCGTTGCAGGCCGACCTGACCCGCGCCAAGACCGAAGCCTCTGTCGCCACCAAGGACACTGTTGCCCTCGATGGCCTGCAGCGCGAGGCCAAGGCCCAGCGCGATCTGCTCGAAGCCTATCTCCTCCGATACAACGAAGCCTCTTCGCGCGTCGAAACCAACTCGGCCCTGCCGGACGTGCGCGTGGTGAGCGTCGCTGCACCCTCGGTCAATCCGGCCTTCCCGCAGACCGCTCTCATCATGCTGGCCGTCGGCCTCGTCTCCTTCATGGGCCAGATCGGCGCCATCATCTTCCGCGAGCTGATGTCCGGCCGCGCCGTCGTCGAGACCCAGCAGGTCGAGCCACAAGTCGCTGCCGCCGTGGACCACGCCGCTCCCATCAACGCCGAAGACGAGGCATTCCACGAGGCCACACCTCTTTATGAGGCGCCGGCGATGGGTGAGCCGCATGACGTCGAAGATACTCCCGACCTCTACGAGGCGCCTGATATCTATGACATGCCCGAGCGCCCCACCTTCGCCCATGCGCGCCGTGCCGCCGATGTCGAGGAGCCTGTCCTTGCGTCCAGCGAGGACGAGCCTGAACTGCCGATGTTCAAGGACGACGAGGCCGCCGTGGTCCCCGACGCGATCGATCATCAGCATGCCGCCGCCGCCAGCAGCTTCATGGAGGCGCTGATGTCCGAGCCGGAATACCAGCCGCGCCGTCCGGCCAAGGTCCAGCCGCAGGTCGTCGAGCCGGAACCGGTTGCTGCTGCTATCGCCGCGTCGGAGCCGGCTCCGCAGCCGCGCCGCGCCCCGCGCCGTCCGCCGGTGATCGTGCAGTATGACGATCTCGCTTCCGATCTCGTGCTGGGACGCTCGCACCTGCTGCTGCTCGCCGACCACAGCGCCAGCCTGCCGAGCCGCTACCTCGCCGAAGACCTGGTGCGCGACTCGCTGGCCAAGGGTCTCAGCGTTGCCCTGGTCGATGCCGGCACCGGCCGCCAGACCGAGGAACTCGGCCTCACCGACCTCAGCACCGGCGAGGCCAGCTTCGGCGATATCGTGCAGAAGTCGGCCGACAACAGCTTTGCCGAAATCAGTTGGGGGCAGGGCCTGGCCATCGACGCGAAGTCCAGCAAGCCGCTGACCCTGGTCGACGCCCTCTGTGACATCTACGAGGTCGTGGTGGTGCTGACCGGCCGCGTCGGCCGTCAGTCCTCCCTCTATAGCTTTGCCGAGCTCGAAGGTCGCATCATCCTGGTGGCCGGCGAGGAAACCGATATCGAGGATGCCGAATTCGTGCGCGGGCGGTTGATGGATGCCGGCCTGCCGCGCGTCGAGGTTGCCCTTCTCGCCGAGTCGGTCGCCGCTTGAGGCGGAGCCTGGCATGTCGCTGAAATACACGGCCATCCGCGCCGCCTTCGAGGTGCTATGGCTCTCCGGCATGCCGCACCTGTCGCGGCTTTTGTCGCAATCGCGCGGGGTGATCTTCACCCTGCATCGGGTGCTGCCCGAACCCCCCGCCGCGTTCTCGCCCAATGCCATCCTGCAGATCACGCCAGACTTTCTCGATTACTGCATCGAGCGCGTGCGCGACCTCGGCATCGACATTGTGTCGCTCGATGAGGCCATGACCCGCCTCAGCGCTACCGAAAAAGGGCGGCCCTTCGTCGTCCTCACCTTCGACGACGCCTATCGTGACAACCTCACCCACGCCCTGCCCATACTGCAGCGCCACGAGGCACCGTTCACCCTCTACGTGCCCACCGCTTTCGTCGACGGCGTCGGCCAGATCTGGTGGCAGGCCATCGAAGATATCATTGCCCGCCAGCAGGCCGTAGTTTTCACCGAGGATGGCGAAACCGAATATGTCGACACCATCACGACACGGCAGAAGGCGGATGCCTTCGCGCGCCTCTATTGGCGCATGCGCAAGCTGCCAGAGCCCGAGCGGCTCAAACTGCTCGAAGAGTTCACCGGTAATTACGGATATGACCTCGACGTGCAATGCCGCGAGCTCATCATGGACTGGCAGCAGCTGCGTCTCTTTGCAGACAATCCGCTCTGCACCATCGGCGCCCACACCGTGAACCATTACGAACTCGCCAAGCTCCCCCCTCTACAGGCGGCGCGCGAAATGACCCAGTCGGCCGACATCATCGAAGCCCAGTTCGGTACGAGGCCGCAGCATTTTTCCTATCCGCTCGGCGGTCCGCTCTCATGTGGTCCACGCGAATACGAATTGGCGCGGGAGGCGGGGTTCAGCACCGCCGTCACCACCCGGCCGGGCGGTCTCTACGCCCACCATGCCCAGACGCCGTGGTCACTGCCACGCGTCTCGCTCAACGGCTACTTTCAGCAGCACCGCTATGTCGATATTTTCGCCAGCGGCGGGCTCTTCACCCAACTTGGCAAGATCACCGGCTAGTCTGGCCAGGCACGTCATTAGGCCGGGCCATCCAGCGGATGATGACCATCGAGGGCAGCAGCCACCCCATGCCGGCAACGACGAAATAGCCGATCAGCACCAGTCCCGGCAGCCCCTCGGGCAGCATCAGGTAGATCGCGGTCGCCAGCACGCACCACAAAACGATCGACCCCACCAGCAGGAAAGCTCCGATCAACTTGCGGTTACGCTGCGTCATGTGCGGCATCTGGGCTGTTGCGACTAAACTGAGCTGGCATTACCACTCCGCCAGCCCCACCGATACCGGAAAAGTGCCGTGACCTCCTTGCAAGATGCCGCACCAGGCCAAGTCAGCTTCGCCAGCGACCGTCTTCGTCCCGTTCGCATCTGGCTCTACGGCCTCGCCGCCTTCGTGCTGCTGATCGTGGTGGTCGGCGGCATTACGCGTCTCACCGAGTCTGGTCTGTCGATCACCAGCTGGAAGCCTATCTCCGGTGTCATTCCGCCGCTCAACGACGCCGAATGGCAGGCCGAGTTCCAGGCCTATCAACAGATCCCGCAATATTCGGTGGTCAATTCCTGGATGAGCCTCGATGATTTCAAGTTCATCTTCTTCTGGGAATGGTTTCACCGCCTGCTGGCGCGGGCGCTTGGCCTGGTCTTCCTCGTGCCCTTCGTTGTCTTCCTTGTTCAGAAGCGCCTTTCGCGCGAACTGGCGCTGCCGCTGTTCGGTCTCTTCATCCTTGGCGGCTTCCAGGGCGCTTTGGGCTGGTGGATGGTGACGTCGGGCCTTACCGAGCTCACCTCGGTCTCCCAATATCGCCTCGCCGCCCACCTCACCGCTGCCTGTCTGCTCTTCGTGGCCCTAATCTATGTTGCCCGCTCCATCACCCCCGGCCGCGTCATCGGTCATGTCAGCGGCTTCCACATGGGCACGGCCGCGCTTCTCCTCTTGCTCGTGATCATGCAGATCGGGGCAGGGGCCTTTGTCGCCGGTCTCGATGCCGGCATGGGCTACCAGACCTGGCCGCTGATGGATGGTGCCATCATCCCCAAGGGCCTCTTCATCATGGAGCCTGCCTGGCGCAATCTGTTCGAAAACGCCATGACCGTGCAGTTCATTCACCGCGGCATCGCCTATCTCATCACCGCCTATATCGGCTGGCTGATCTGGCGGCGGCACAAGGATGGCGGCTTTGGCGGCGTCCATGGCTGGCTACCCCGCATCGGCGTCATCCTGCTGCTCCAGGTCTGCCTGGGCATTGCCACCCTGCTCGCGGGCGTGCCGATCGGCCTCGCCGTCGGTCACCAGGCGCTGGCCTTCATGCTGGCTGGCCTCGCCATGGGCTATATCGCCGACATGCGCCGCGTGCGCTGAAGCCCCAAGCGAAGTGGCGCCACTTCAGCGTCACTTCCACTATTCCAGACGGTATGGGGTGGCGCGGTATTATAATACCGCTTTTATAAGCCACTGAAAACGCTTATCTTTTTCAATGCACTTGACGGGTCATGGAATCTCCCATACACCCCGCCGCGAACGAGCCATTCCCCTGCGGTCTGGCTGCATGAATCTTAGGGATTTCAACATGAGCACTTACTCGGCAAAACCGAGCGAGATCGAGAAGAAGTGGATCCTCATCGACGCCGAAGGGCTGGTCGTGGGCCGTCTTGCTTCCATCATCGCCTCGCGTCTGCGCGGCAAGCACAAGCCGACCTTCACCCCGCACATGGACATGGGTGACAACATCATCGTCATCAATGCCGACAAGGTGAAGCTGACCGGCCGCAAGCTCGACCAGCACCGCTTCTACTGGCACACCGGTTATGCCGGCGGCATCAAGGACCGTACTGCTCGTGAGCTGCTGGAAGGCCGCTTCCCGAACCGCGTCCTCGAGAACGCTGTGCGCCGCATGATGCCGGGCGGTCCGCTGACCCGCGCCCAGCTCAAGAACCTGCGCGTCTATGCCGGTGCTGAGCATCCCCATGAAGCGCAGAACCCGGCTAAGCTCGACGTTGCTGCGATGAACTCCAAGAACGTCCGGGTGAAGTAATATGGCTGAAACCATCAACTCTCTCGAAGACCTCGGCACTTCCGCTGCCGCTCCGGCCAACAATGCTCCGGTTCACACCCAGAAGCTGGACAGCCTCGGCCGCGCCTATGCCACCGGCAAGCGCAAGAACGCCGTCGCTCGCGTCTGGATCAAGCCGGGCAAGGGCACGCTGACCATCAACGGCCGCGAATTCTCCAAATATTTCGCCCGTCCGGTGCTGCAGCTGATCGTCAAGCAGCCGATCGTCGCTTCCGAGCGCCTCGACCAGTACGACGTCAACGTCACCGTTGCCGGTGGTGGTCTCAGCGGTCAGGCCGGTGCCGTTCGTCACGGCATCTCCAAGGCTCTCACCTATTTCGAGCCGGCCCTGCGCCCGGTCCTCAAGAAGGGTGGCTTCCTGACCCGCGACAGCCGCGTTGTCGAGCGTAAGAAGTACGGTAAGGCCAAGGCCCGCCGCTCCTTCCAGTTCTCCAAGCGTTAATCGCTGGATCGAACCAAGTTCAAAAAGGGTCGCGAAAGCGGCCCTTTTTCTTTGTCACACCACCAATCTTCGCCTGCTAGGCCCACTCGTTACCCTCGCACTGCCTGCCCCCACCGGTCGTCCCCACCGCTCGTCACCCTCGCGCTTGACGCGAGGGCTCTCTCTGCCGACCATCCTGCGATGGCGGGCTACACCTACATCCTTGCAAACCACCCACGCGGCAAAATCTATGTTGGCGTCACCAACAACCTTGTTCGCCGTGTTTGGGAGCATCGAGAAGGTGTCGCCGACGGCTATACCAAGGAGCACACCATCAAGCAGTTGGTGCACTTTGACGTCCTCGAGACCGTGCGGCTCGCGATCCAGAGGGAGAAGAACCTCAAGCATTGGATACGCGCCTGGAAGGTGGCGCTCATTGAGGAGCACAACCCTGAATGGCGTGATCTTTGGGACGAAATCACCCGATAAACGCCCTCGCGCTTGACGCGAGGGCTCTTGCGGTCGGGCACTGGCCTGCCATATCCATCCCGCCATGCAAAACCTCGTCACCCGCTTCCATGCCCTCATTCTCACCGTGACGGTCGCCATGGCGGCGGTGGGGTTCCTGCATATTCCGGCCAACTATGCCTTCCCCGCCCACTGGCAGGGCAGCATCCCGGATTGGCTGTGGCCGCGCGATGTGGCGCTGGTCGTGGCGCCCCTCGTCCAGATCGTGCTGATGGCAGGCTTCTTCGTCCTCGGCCGGGCGCTCACCAAGAACCACTTCGCCAAGGTTCAGCACATTCTCGATCCCGCCCTGACCCTGGCACTCGCCGTGGCCGCCGCCTGCCAGCTTGGCCTGCTGGTCATGGGCAATGGCTCCGATCTCGACCTCATCCGCTTTACCGGCCTTGCTTTGGCCGGCGCGCTGCTGGTGCTTGGCCTTGTGCTGTTCGAGGCCGAGCGCCACACCTATGCCGGCATGCGCATGCCCTGGCCGATCGCATCCGATCGCGGCTGGCGCATTGTGCACCGCGTCGCCGGGCTCACCAGCGGCCTTCTGGCCTTCGCTCTTGCCGCTCTGGTCTGGATAGATCCGGGGCCAGGTCCCATGGTGATCGCCCTCGCCACGAGTCTCCTCACCCTGCCAGTCATCGCTGCCCTCGCTACCCTCATTACCCTCATTACCCGCCGCCTGTGAGCGGATTTTCTCGATGATCGGCATTGGGCGATAGAATTATCTTCCGCGCGCTACGCAAAGGGAATGTCATGCGCTGAACTTCGTCGGCGTCAGGCGTATGGTCCTGGCTAATTGTGAGGCACGCTGCACAAGCCTTGTGCGAGCGGTCTTCTCTGACGAGGTTTGTCATGCCAACTACCGTTTCGGCCGGCGCTGCGCCACGCGCGCCAAAGCCGCTCTACCGCAATTTCGGCGTTCAGGTGCTTGCCGCCATGGTCATCGGCCTGGTCCTGGGCTTCATCGCCCGCACCATGGGTCCTGATGCCGCCGGCAATGCCAATTGGCTGACGGTCACCCTTGCCACCATCGGCTCGTCTTTCGTCTCGCTGCTGCGCGCTCTGGTGCCGGTACTGGTCTTTACCGCCATCGTTGCCTCCATCGCCAATCTGCGCGAGCTCAACAATGCCGCCAAGCTGGTGTGGCAGACGCTGCTCTGGTTCGCCATCACCGCGCTGATCGCCGTGGCCATCGGCATCGCGCTGGGCCTCATCATCCAGCCCGGCGTCCATACCGCTGTCACCGAAGCCGCGGCCCGCGCGCCATCCTCCACCGGCTCCTGGCTGGACTTCCTCAAGGGCCTGATCCCGTCCAACTTCATCGGCCTGCAGGCATCGACCCGCGTCTCCGATACCGGCGCGACCACAAGCCTCAACTTCAACGTGCTGCAGATCCTTATCGTCGCCATCGTCGTCGGCGTTGCAGCCCTGCGCGTCGGCCCGGCCGCCGATCCGTTCCTTGCCTTCAACCGCTCCTTCCTCAAGATCATCCACAAGGTCCTGTGGTGGGTCATTCGCCTGACGCCCATCGGCACGATCGGCCTGCTCGGCAATGCCGTCGCCGTCTACGGCTGGGACGCCCTGGCGCAACTCGGCTGGTACGCCGCCGCCATCTATATCGGCCTCGTCCTCGTGCTCTTCGTCGTCTATCCGGCGCTGCTCCAGGCCAATGGTCTCAACCCCATCCGCTATTTCCAGAGCGCATGGCCCGCCATCCAGCTCGCCTTCGTGTCGCGCTCGTCCATCGGCACGCTGCCAGTGACCGAACGCATCACCGAAAAGAATCTCGGCGTACCGCGTGAATATGCCTCCTTCGCCGTGCCGCTCGGCGCCACCACCAAGATGGACGGTTGCGCTGCCATCTATCCGGCGATCTCGGCCATCTTCGTCGCCCAGTTTTTCGGCATCAGCCTCGGGCTTGAGCATTATCTGCTGATCGTCTTCGTCTCGGTCATCGGCTCAGCCGCCACCGCCGGCCTTACCGGCGCCACGGTCATGCTGACGCTGACCCTGTCCACCCTCGGGCTGCCGCTCGAAGGCGTCGGCCTGCTGCTGGCCATCGACCCCATCCTCGACATGGGCCGCACCGCGGTTAACGTTGCGGGCCAGGCCCTGGTGCCCACCATCGTCGCCAAGCGCGAGGGCATTCTGGATCAGGCCACCTACGACCGCGGCGAAAGCGTCGAAAACCTCGACGCCGATGCGGATGCTGTTCCGGCGCAGTAAGAATGCTACGAAATGAAGAGGGGGGCCGAAAGGCCCCCTCTTTGTATCTTAAAATGCGCAGTCCCTCACAGATCGTCACCCTCGGGCCTGACCCGAGGGCTCTTTCTTCGCGCAGGCCAGGCAGCCAAGACCCCTCGGGTCGAGCCCAAAGGTGACGGCTGGTGAGCGAATGAAAGAGGGACGTATGGCCCACCGCGACGCCACCAGCTACCGCCAGCTCACCATCAGCCTCTCCAGCCCATGGAAATGATACACATTCCCATAGCGCGGCGGCTCGGCAATCCTGAGCTTCGGCAGCCGTTCGAACAGCACCTTCATGGACTCTTGCAATTCGATCCGCGCCAGCGGCGCGCCGATGCAGAAGTGAATGCCGGCGCCAAAACTGACATTGGCGCCATCGGTGCGGAACGGGTCGAACCGGTCGGCATGGGCGAAGCGTGCCGGATCGCGATTGGCGGCGCCGAGCATCAGCCCCACCACATCGCCCTTGCGCAGCGGGATGCCGTTGAGTTCGGTGTCGACAAGCGCATAGCGAGTGAACAGATGCAGCGGCGCGTCGAAGCGCAGGCATTCCTCCACCGTGGCCTCCGCCTGCTCAGGCGTCACAAACAGCGTCTTCGGATCGATGCCGCTTTCGAGGATGGATTTGACGCCATTGCCAGTCGTATGCACCGTCGCCTCATGGCCGGCATTGAGCAGCAGGATAGCGGTGGACATCACCTCGTCCTCGTCCAGCACATCGCCGTCGCGGTCGGTGGTCAGCATATGGCTGAGCAGGTCCTCGCGCGGCGCCTTGCGGCGCTCGGCGATCACTTCCCGCAGATAGGCAGTGAAATCTGCCGCTGCCTGATTGGCGTCGAGCTCGGTCTCGCGGGTGACATTGTACATATACATCGTCACCATGCGGTTGGACCAATTGAGCAGCTGCGGCGCCATCTCGGCCGGCAATCCGATCATCTCGGCAATGATGATGGCCGGGATCGGCGCGGCGAAAGCCTTGATCAGGTCGACGCTGTCCTCCCCCTCGAAGCCATCGATCATCTCGTGTGCCAATTGCCGGATGCGCGGCCGCAACTGCTCGACCTGGCGCGATACAAATGCCCGGTTCACCAGTGTACGAAGCCGTGTGTGGTCGGGCGGCTCGAGATTGAGCAGGGAATGCTTCTCAGTCAGATCGAAATCCGCGACATGGGGCTTGGGCGCCGGCAGGCCGATCTCCTCGCGGCTGGCGACATGCAGAATGTCCCGGCCGAACCGCTTGTCGCGCAGCAACAGGCTCACGGTCTTGAAGTCGGCGAAGCACCAATGGCCATATTCCTCCCAGAAGAAGGCCGGGTGGGTAGCATGCTGGCGGGCATAGAAAGGGTAGGGGTTCTGGTAGAAGTCCGGGTCCTGCGGTTGGGCGCTGGCGCGCAGCATGTCGGGGACATCGGTGATCGGCTTGACTTGAATAATGGCGGCCATGGATATGCGGGGGCTCTGCGACGCTTTTATCGATTGGTCAAATCTACGGCCTTCCAGCCGCAAAGCAATCGCCATCGACGCCTCTTTCGCCTCTGGCAAAGTCATTGGATCGCCCTATTTAATGTGATACATAAATGCAGATTGTGTGGGACGAACCAAAACGGCTAGCCAATTTGGTCAAGCATGGCCTCGACTTCCGCGACTTGACGCTGGAATTTTTCGAGAACGCAAGTTTTGAGGATGGCAAACTCGGCCGTCGCATTGCCGTTGGCTGGCTTGATGGCGCAGGCATCACAGTGATCCATGTCAAATATGGGCTTGAAGCTATTTCGGTGATTTCGATGCGGCCCATGAGTGCACGTGAAAGGAGGCAGTTTTGAAGGAATTTGGAGAAGGCCTTGGTTTTACCAAGGAAGATTGGGATGCCGTCGACTCTCCGGAACTGACGGACGAGCAACTCGCAGAGATGAAACCTCTCTCTGAGTATGACCCCGACTTATACGCCCGCATCCGCCGCGCGCGTGGCCGTCCGCCTGTCGATACCCCCAAGCAGCAGATTTCCCTGCGCCTCGACCCCGACGTCATCGAAAAGTTCAAGGCCACAGGAAAAGGTTGGCAAGGACGCATCAATGATGTTCTGAAGGCAGCCAAACTCGACTGAGGATTCTCGACCCGTGAGCGACCTGACCGTTTCCGCCGCCATCGACGCCATCTACGCCTCGATCAAGAATGACAACGAAGACCTCGACACCCACATCGCTGCCCTCAAGGCGGCAATGGCCAGGGAAGGTGTCAAGGAAGCCACTTTCCAAACCGCCAAGCTGGCCCAGGGCAACCGCCAGGGCCGCAAGCTGATGCAGGCCTATTTCCGCAAGAAGGGTGTTGCGGTCGGGTTCACCGACTAGCCCGATGGATTTTTGGCAAGGCGCGTTTCTGGTCTTCATACTGGTATCGCTGACCGGTGCGATTGCCTGGGACTCCGTGCTTGGCAACAAGTTCAAGAACATCGAGACCAGACAGCTGGCCGATCCCAGGCTGCGGCCGCACATGGACCTGTCGAAAATTCCCGGCTCGGGCAGGGCGTACCGCGCAAAAGACCAGGCATTACGCCTGGCCGAGCCTGAACGCAGCGCCGCCCTGCGGGAGTGCGCCAGGCTGCAGACCTATATACGCATTGTCTGCGGCCTTATCGGTCTGGTTTTCCTGGCCATGGTCGTCTCCCTGCTGATCCGCTAGGGGATGCGTTCACCCTGATCGGCGGTAGATCGATCTGCCTATTGAAGCGCGCCTCATTGCCGCCTATCTGTGCCTTTACCGCCCATTAAGGCGGCATAGCCTGCAATCGGCCTGTCGCGCTGATTCGATATTCCGACATGCCCTCTGACTTCGCCACATGCGCGTTCGGGGAAGGGGCATGGTCCATCCAACCAAGTGCACCATCCGGCTCGCGACGCGGACAGGTGCCAAGGGGCAATCATATGCGGGATCCGCACGATCTTTACATGAACACGCTCGTACCCATGGTGGTCGAGCAGTCGAATCGGGGCGAGCGCGCCTTCGACATCTATTCGCGCCTCCTGCGCGAGCGCATCATTTTCGTGACCGGTGTGGTCGAGGACAACATGGCCTCCCTCATCGTGGCACAGCTGCTCTTCCTCGAATCGGAGAATCCGAAAAAGGAAATCGCCATGTACATCAACTCGCCCGGCGGCGTGGTGACGGCTGGCCTTTCCATTTACGACACCATGCAATTCATCCGCCCCGCCGTTGCCACCATGGTGATGGGCCAGGCCGCGTCCATGGGGTCGCTGCTGCTCGCAGCCGGTGAAGCCGGCATGCGTACCTCGCTTCCCAACTCCCGCATCATGGTCCACCAGCCCTCCGGCGGCTTCCAGGGTCAGGTCACCGACATCCTGATTCATGCCAAGGAAGTCGAGGGTTTGAAGCGGCGTCTTAATCAGATTTATGAGAAGCACACGGGCCGCACTTACGAAGAAATCGAGAACGCTCTCGAGCGTGATCGCTTCCTCAGCCCGGAAGAGGCCAAGACCTTTGGCCTCATCGATTCCATCCACGAAAAGCGCGCCGTCCCCGAGGCTGCAAGCTGATTGCTGCGCGTTAAGCACAATGCTGGTGCGCCGTGGACTGTGATCCAAGCGCAATTGCACCCAGCCGGAACGGCCTTTAAGGTCGTTTCGGCTTAGACTTTCTTTATGTCTTGCGCGTTACGGTCTCCGTTAGCGCTTGAACAAGGGGGCCCTCAGTCCCCGGGAGTGACAGGATGTCCAAAGAGACAACGAACGGCGAAACCTCGAAGAACACGCTCTACTGCTCGTTTTGCGGCAAGAGCCAGCACGAGGTTCGCAAGCTGATTGCCGGCCCGACTGTCTTCATCTGTGATGAATGCGTAGAGCTGTGCATGGACATCATCCGCGAAGAGAACAAGACCTCCATGGTCAAATCCTCCGACGGAGTGCCCACCCCAGCTGAGATCTGCAAGGTGCTGGACGACTACGTCATTGGCCAGTTCCGCGCCAAGCGCGTGCTGTCCGTGGCCGTCCACAACCATTACAAGCGCCTGCACCACGCGACCAAGAACCAGGATGTGGAACTCTCCAAGTCCAATATTCTGCTGATCGGGCCCACCGGCTCGGGCAAGACGCTGTTGGCGCAGACGCTGGCGCGTATTCTCGACGTGCCCTTCACCATGGCCGACGCTACCACGCTGACCGAAGCCGGTTACGTGGGCGAGGACGTGGAAAACATCATTCTTAAGCTGCTCCAGGCCGCCGACTACAATGTCGAAAAGGCCCAGCGCGGCATCGTCTATATCGACGAAGTCGACAAGATTTCCCGCAAGTCGGACAATCCCTCGATCACCCGTGACGTGTCGGGCGAAGGCGTGCAGCAGGCCCTGCTCAAGATCATGGAAGGCACTGTCGCCTCCGTGCCGCCGCAGGGTGGGCGCAAGCATCCGCAGCAGGAATTCCTGCAGGTCGACACCACCAATATCCTCTTCATCTGCGGCGGCGCCTTTGCCGGCCTCGAGAAGATCATTTCAGCGCGTGGTGAAGGCTCCGGCATCGGCTTCTCGGCCACCGTCAAGGACCCGCAGGACCGCCGCGTCGGCGATCTGCTCAAGGACGTGGCACCGGAGGACCTGGTGCGTTTCGGCCTGATCCCGGAATTCATCGGCCGTCTGCCGGTTCTCGCGACCCTCGAAGACCTCGACATTCCGGCGCTGATCGAAATCCTCACCGCTCCGAAGAACGCTCTGGTGCGCCAGTACCAGCGCCTGTTCCAGATGGAAGAGGTCGAGCTCACCTTCCACGAAGATGCCCTCAAGGCCATCGCCGAGAAGGCCATCGAGCGCAAGACCGGTGCCCGCGGCCTCCGCTCCATCATGGAAGCCATCCTGCTCGACACCATGTACGACCTGCCTTCGCTTGAAGGCGTCGAGGAAGTGGTGATCAGCGAGGATGTGGTGAAGGGCAAGGATGTGCGTCCGCTCTACATCTATTCCGAGCGCAAGAAGGAAGACGAGCCGGCAACCGCCTGACGTCTGCATCCAGATCGAACCTTTGGGAACGCCGCAGGCTTCAACGAGCCGGCGGCGTTCCGCTTTTTCACCGGTTCATCCCTCGACGCCGCAGCCCCATAGGCCGCTCGGCGCTCGGTACTTCTACCTAACTAAAACCATTAATTTACGGCCTTTGGCTTAGCTTGCGCCAAGTGACGGTTGCTTGGGTCCGTCGGAGGCGCGTTTTGAGTACGGCATTGGAATTGGACATGCCGACATTGGTGGTGGCGCGTATCGTCAGCATCATCGTCTTTGCCATTGCTGTTCCGATCATGACGCTCCGCCGGGATCGTCCGGAAACCATCATGTTCTGCCTGGCGCTGTTGATGGCGGTGTTCAGTTGGGCGGCGGTCATTCCGGCCGTGCTCACCCGCAATATCTTCCTGGTGGCGATCTATGGCGGCTGCGTCACCTCTATCATTGCGCTGCAATGGGCCGCCGTCGTTGCGATGACCGGCCGGCGCGTGCATCGCGCCTGGTTCATCACCCCGCCCGTCAGCGCCGTGGCGGCCATATTGCTGCTACCGATCACCGCCGAACAATCGGCCATCGTCATCGCCGTGGTGCTTAGCGCGCAATTGGGCGCTGCAGCGGTGTTCGTGCTGATCCATGGGCGTCAGGTGGTGCGGCCCAGCACCGCCGTGCTGCTGGCCATGGGCTATAGCGTATCGTTCGTCAGTGCCATGTCCCGACCTGCCGAGGCCGTGTTTCTGGGGCGCATCGATCTCTACGCCATCAGCGGTGATCCCTCCAATACCTGGCCATTCTTTGCCAGCTATATCGGCACCACGCTCATTACGCTGTCCTGGCTTGCCGCCCTCAAGGATCGCGCCGAAGCCCGGCTCGCCGAGCTCGCCTTCCGCGACGAGCTGACTGGCCTGGTCAATCGACGGGCGCTGCATGAAGGTGGCTCGAAACTCTGGCACCAGTCGATGGGGCAGGGCACCGCCTTCACCTTCGTGGCGCTCGATCTCGACTTTTTCAAACAGGTGAACGACCGCTGGGGACATGATGAAGGCGACCGGGTCCTGGCGGCTTTTGGGGCCACCATCAGTGACGCCAAGCCCAAGCCGGCAATTGCTGCGCGCATGGGCGGCGAGGAATTCTGTCTCATCTATCAGGGCGCCGACGCCAACACCGTGCACGGCTTCGTCGAGCGGCTGCGCGATGAATTCGCCGCCGGCCTGCGCCTGCCCGATGGGGCACCTGTGCGCTTCAGCGCCGGCATCGTTCAGTCCAGCGTGGGCGATGACGGCATCAACTCGCTCTATCGCCGCGCCGACCAGACACTCTACGAGGCCAAGGCCAGCGGCCGCGACTGCGCCATCATCGGCCTGCCGCAACAAGGCCGCGCCGCCTGATCATTGCTCTGAGACAAACTCCATCGGTCCGGGCTCCTCGCCCATGATCGATCGCCCAAACAGGCTCGCCACCAGGTCCACCAGCAGCGTCGCGCTCTTGCCGCCGTGGTCGAGAAAGGGGTTGAGCTCGACCACGTCGAGCGAGCCCACCACGCCGCTGTCATGCAGCATTTCCATCATCAGATGCGCCTCGCGATAGGTCAGTCCGCCCGGCACCAGCGTCCCGCCGCCCGGTGCAATGGCGGGGTCGAGACTGTCGACATCGAAACTGACATGCAGATGCGCGCCGGCGGCCTTGGCGCGGTCGATCACCTTGGCCAGCGCCGCCACCACGCCCAACTGGTCGATCTTGCGCATGTCGACCACATCGACGCCGCGCGCCTGCACCAGCCGGCGCTCGTCGCGATCCACCGACCGGGCCCCGAAAATGCAGACATTGCGCGGATCGATCCGGCCCAGCCAGTCGCCGGCAAAACTGTCATCGAAGCCGGGCTCGCCGCACAGCAGCGCCAGCGGCATGCCATGCAGATTGCCCGAGGGCGAGGTGTCCGGGGTGTTGTAGTCGGCATGCGCGTCGATCCACAGCACATGCACCGGGCGCCCCGCGGGCAGGCAATGGCGCACCACCGCGGAGACCGTGCCCATGGCAATCGAGTGGTCGCCGCCAATGAACACTGGAAAGTGACCTTCATCGAGAATACCGAGCCCCGCATCGCTGACGCGTTGCGCCAGGCTCAAGACGTCGGACTTGCGCTCGTCGGGGAGACGCCCGCTGGATGGGTTGGTGGAGATTTCCGGCTGCGGCCGGCGCAGGTCGCCGTGGTCGGCGACCATATGGTCGAGATCGATCAGCGCCTCGATCAAGCCAGCGACGCGCAGGGCTTCCGGCCCCATGCCACAGCCGCGCACCGAGGCGCCGGAGGCCGTTGCGACACCCAGAAGGTCGATGCGTTTTGGTCGTGCGGTCATAGGTGCTGTCCGTCCTCTGGTTTCGATGGGCGCCGATATCCCGGTGCGTCGCCCAACGCCTTGTTTCCTAGGCACATTGGTGTTTCCGTCATTCGGCACATATCTCCTGTGCGAAGTAACGCTAACGGTCACAAAAGCGCAAAGGTTGACTTGCGGCGCACCCGGTCCACCCTATTTATTAACCTGAATCGCCCAGCCTTTCGTGACTGGGCAGTCGCAATAGGGTGCGCCAACCAGAATTCCTCCCCGGCGCACCCCGGAAAGGAAATATGATGTCGGACGTCAATCCCACCGGCGAAATCGGCCGGGACCGGGTTTACCCGGTTCTTCCCCTGCGCGACATCGTCGTCTTCCCCGGCATGATCGTTCCGCTCTTTGTCGGGCGCGAAAAATCGGTCAAGGCTCTGGAAGAGGTTATGCGGGACGACAAGCACATTCTTGTCGTGACGCAGAAGAACGCGCAGGACGATGATCCGGCGCCGGACCAGATCTATCCCACGGGCACCATTGCCACCGTTCTGCAACTGCTGAAGCTGCCGGACGGCACCGTCAAGGTGCTGGTGGAAGGCCTGCATCGCGCTGTCATCGACCGCTATCTGCAGACGGACGAATATTTCGAGGCCGAGGCCTCCGTGCTGCCCGAGCCCGTCGAAGACGCCACCGAAGTCGAAGCTTTGGCCCGTTCGGCCCAGAGCGAGTTCGACAACTACGTCAAGCTCAACAAGAAGATCTCCGCCGAGGTCGTCGCCGCGGTCGGCCAGATCGAGAACGCCTCAAAGCTTGCCGACACCATTGCCAGCCACCTGGTCATCAAGATCCCTGAAAAGGAAGATCTGTTGTCCACGGTCTCGGTCATCGAGCGATTCCAGAAGGTCATCGGCCTGATGGAAGGCGAGATCGGCGTGCTGCAGGTCGAAAAGCGCATCCGCTCCCGCGTCAAGCGGCAGATGGAGAAGACCCAGCGCGAATACTATCTCAACGAGCAGATGAAGGCGATCCAGCGCGAGCTGGGCGATGGCGAAGACGGCGCCAACGAGATCACCGAGCTCGAAGAGCGCGTCGCCAAGACCAAGCTCTCCAAGGAAGCCCGGACCAAGGCGGACGCGGAGATCAAGAAGCTCAAGGGCATGAGCCCGATGTCGGCCGAAGCCACGGTCGTCCGTAACTATCTCGATACGCTTCTCGGGCTCCCATGGGGCAAGAAGAGCAAGGTCAAGCGCGACCTGGCTCTGGCCGAGAAGGTGCTCGACGCCGATCACTATGGCCTCGAAAAGGTCAAGGAGCGCATCCTGGAATATCTGGCCGTGCAGGCCCGTACCGGCACGCTCAAGGGCCCGATCCTCTGCCTCGTCGGTCCTCCGGGCGTCGGCAAGACCTCGCTGGGCAAGTCCATCGCCAAGGCCACCGGTCGTGAATTCGTCCGCATGGCCCTCGGTGGTGTGCGCGACGAAGCCGAAATCCGCGGTCACCGCCGCACCTATATCGGCTCCATGCCCGGCAAGATCATCCAGTCGCTCAAGAAGGTGGGAAAATCCAACCCGCTCTTCCTGCTCGACGAGATCGACAAGATGGGCCAGGACTTCCGCGGCGATCCGTCTTCGGCCCTGCTCGAAGTGCTCGATCCGGAACAGAACAACACGTTCTCCGACCACTATCTCGAGGTCGATTACGACCTCTCGGACGTGATGTTCGTGACCACCTCGAACACGCTCAACATTCCCGGCCCGCTGATGGACCGCATGGAGATCATTCGTCTCTCCGGTTACACCGAAGAGGAGAAGCATGCGATTGCCAAGCAGCACCTCATTCCCGAGGCGGCCAAGGAAAACGGCGTGGCACACGGCGAGTTCGTGATGTCCGACGAGATGCTGATGAAGGTCATTCGCGGCTATACCCGCGAAGCCGGCGTCCGCAATCTCAAGCGCGAAATCTCCAAGCTGATGCGCAAGGCGATCACCGACATCGTGCGCACCAAGGTCAAGTCGATCACCATCGACGATGAGCGTCTGGCCAAATATCTCGGTCCGGCCATCTTCAAGCATGGCGAGATCGAAGCCGAATCCCAGATTGGCTTGGTCACCGGCCTGGCCTGGACCTCGGTGGGTGGTGAAATCCTCACCATCGAAGGCGTGATGACGCCGGGCAAGGGCCGCATGTCGGTCACCGGCAACATCAAGGAAGTGATGAAGGAGTCGCTGACCGCGGCTACGGCCTATGTGAAGTCTCGCTGCATCGAATACGGCATCAAGCCGCCCATGTTCGATACGCGCGATATTCACGTCCACCTGCCCGAAGGCGCCACCCCCAAGGATGGTCCCTCGGCCGGTATTGGCCTGGCCACCGCCATCGTCTCGGTGATGACCGGTATTCCGGTGCGCAATGATGTCGCCATGACCGGCGAGATCACGCTGCGGGGCAGGGTGCTGCCCATCGGCGGCCTCAAGGAAAAGCTCCTGGCGGCGCTGCGCGGTGGCATCAAGACCGTGCTGATCCCCGAAGAGAATGTCCGCGATCTCCAGGAGATCCCGGATATCGTCAAGGAAGGCATGGAAATCGTTCCGGTCAGCCGGATGGAACAGGTGATCGAGCGCGCCCTGGTGCGCAAGCCCGAAGCCATCGAATGGAATTTCGATGAGCAGCCGGCTGTTGCCAGCACCACCGAGCCCACCGACGACGCAACGGCCAACATCACCCACTAAGCCCTTGCACACCAACCAGAAAATGGCGGCCTCCGGGCCGCCATTTTTGTTTGTGCATGGCGTTTCGAAATTGAATACGACGAGTTTTATTTAGTGTTGACTCTAATTAGCTAAAGAACTAATTAGATGGACAGCGAAAGAGAGATCCCGAATTGAGCATCAACACGGTTTTCGAAGCGCTGTCCCATCCGGTCCGACGCAAGGTTCTGGCCTTGCTCAAGCGTGGCCCAATGAGCGCGGGCGAACTGGCCGAACATTTCTACATCAGTAGACCCACGCTCTCGGTTCACTTCAACAAGCTCAAGGAGGCCGAGCTTGTGGCCGTCGAGCGCCAGGGGACGAGCCTGATCTATCACCTCAATACCAGTGTGCTCGAAGAAGCACTTGCCGGTATTTTTGACCTTACGGAGCCCAAAGATGGCTGATCGTCCAATCCTCAACCTGTTCAACCGCGTGCTGTTTGCCGTGCTCGTGGCGATCACGATCGCCGGCTTCTTCCTTGTGCCGCTTGACCGGGACCTGCCTGTGCACTGGGATATCAGCGGCGTGCCTGACGCCTTTGCGCCCGCCGCCTTCACGCTTTTGATGCCATTCGCCCTAGTGGTCTTCATCGTCGCTGGCATGGCCATCCTGCGCCCCGCCGGCCTGCGCCAGGACTTTGAAGCCGGACGCCACGTCATTCATGCCACCATCAGCCTGATGCTGGTACTGGCCATGGTCATCGCCGGTTCGACCATCGCCGTCGGCCTCGGTCAGATCGTCGACATGCCGCGCCTCATTGCCTTCGTCGTCGGCGCCATGGCCCTCGTCATCGGCAATTACACGCCCAAGATGCAGCAGAACTGGGTCGCCGGCATTCGCCTGCCCTGGACGCTGCGTGATCCCCACAACTGGCGCGTGACCCATCGCTGGGGCGGTCGCCTGATGATGATTGCCGGACTCGTGATCGTCATCGCTGCGATCATCAACCCACCCTCCGAAGTGCTGTTCATGATCATCACGGCATCGCTCATGCTCGCCAGCGCCACGGCCGTCGTCATCAGCTACGCTCTGGCCCGGCGATGAACCGATAGGGATTTTTGATCTCCGACACGCCAGGCACAACGATCACCACGCCGCCCTCGGGCTTGATCCGAGGGCCAATCTCAGCGCGAACCGGTTCCCATGGTGTTTGCCGACAGGCCCTCGGGCAAGCCCGAGGGCGGCATGGTGGGGGGCATCTACATCTCACCGCAAACACGATAATGCTCCTCCCCCTTCTTCAGGGGGAGGTTGGGTGGGGGTGTATCAACTCCGATCCCTCAACGCTCCCGATCGGGCGGATGCAACCCAACCCTAAACCGCCTTCTTCAGCGGCAGCTTCTTGCTCTTGGCCTTCGCCTTGCCGCGCTTGACCTTGACGGCGCCAGGCACGAAATGGGCCATGACGCGCTCGATCACCTTGATCGCCTTGTCGCAGCCATCCTCGCCATGCAGTTGCTCCGCCACATCGGCGGCGCTGCGGCGATAATGTTCATTGGAACTGAGATCGGCCAGCGCTTCGGCGAGCGCTTCTGCCGTCAGTTTGCGCAGCCGGATCGGCTTGGGGCCGCATCCAAGCTCATAGACGCGTCGTCCCCAATAGGGTTGGTCGATGGCCTGCGGTACGACGAAAGTGGGCCGCCCCAATTGCAGGCCCGCCGCCGTGGTGCCGGCGCCGCCATGGTGAACCACGGCGCTGACATAGCGGAACAGCTTGTCATGCGGCGCCTTCTCGATCGGGAAAATGGTCTCGGGCAGGTCGCTGGGATCGATGCCACCCCAGCCGCGCGCCACCACTGCGCGACCACCCCATTTGGCCACCGCCTCCTTGAGAATGCGGGTATTGCGTTCCGCGCCAAACGGCATCGAGCCGAAGCCGATATAGACCGGCGCTTCCCCGGCCGACAAAAACGCCTCGAACTCCGGCGTCGGCTCCCAGCCCGTCCGGTCGCGCAGCGTCCAGTAGCCGGTGACCAGCGCCGTCTTGGGCCAGTCGCGCGGTCGCGGCGACACGATCGAGGAATAGGCATAGAGCGTGGTCAGCGGCGAGCCGTCGGTATTGGTGAAGACGCCGCCCATCTCGCGCGATTCGAGCCCCATCAGCTCGCGTCGCAGGCGATTGCGCGGCAGGTTCCAATAGGCCTGCTGCATGGCAGCGGCAGTATAGGACAGCTTGTTGAGCGTCGGGCCCAGATCGTCGGCGACGTAATACATCGAAAGCGGGAATTCGCTGGTCGAATTGAGCGGCTGCAGCGCCGTCATGATCGCCGGCACTTTCAGCGCCTCGGCAATATCGATGCCGAAACTGGTATTCATGTTGACGATAATGGCTTCGGCGCCCTGGCACATCCGCCAGGCCGCACGTGCCGCGGTATCGATGATCTGCTGACCCTGCTTGAGCATCCATGGGCCATTCATGAGCATGGAACTGCTCATGGCGTTCTCGAACCGCGTCTCTTTGAGGAAGGACTGAATGGAGGGACCCAGCGAGTGAAACTCGAGGCCGAGACCGGTAATCAGGCCCTCGAAATCCTCCGTCGCCCCCAATACCGGCGTGTAGCCGCGCTCCTGCAGGGCAATGGCGAGCGCGAGATAGGGCTGAACGTCGCCTTGCGTGCCGATGGTCACCAGGGCAATACGTTTCAACTTAAAACCTCACTCTGTACCGTTCATCCGCCGAACGTTGGCACGCATCGGCCCATTTACAAGCCCTCGGCGAGGATTTATGAACGGCGTATCGATAGCTGTTTTGATTACAAAAATCGCATCTGAAGGGCAAGAGACATGGCGTCTCCGTTCACTACTGCAATGGTTGGAGCAATGCTCGCCGGCATGGTGACCGCGGCCGTCGCAGCCGCCGCTGCGAACGCCCGATAGCTCTTCCCATTGGCCACAGCGTGGCCGGGAGGAGCCGAATAAGCCAGTTTCTTCACCAGCCGGGTTGCTTAACCCGTTCAGAACCATAATTCCGCGATAATCGGGCTCTTAAGGTCGAGCCCAGCGTTACCGGACGCGTCGCGGCCAGCTAGGCCCCCATCCGGGCCACCGAGGAATCACATGAGCGAAGTTTTCCATCGCATCCGCCGTCTGCCCCCCTACGTTTTCGCCCATATCGACCCGATCAAGGCCAAGCTGCGCGCCGAAGGCGTCGACATCATCGACCTGGGCATGGGCAATCCCGACATGCCGACGCCCGAGCACATCGTGGCCAAGCTGCAGGAGACGGTGAAGGATGGTCGCACCCACCGCTATTCCACCTCCCGCGGCATTCCCGGCCTGCGCAAAGCCCAGGCCAGCTATTATGGCCGCCGCTTCGGCGTGAAGCTGAACCCGGACACGCAGATCGTGGCCACCCTTGGCTCCAAGGAAGGCTTTGCCAATATGGCTTCGGCCATCACCGCCCCCGGCGACGTGGTGCTGGTGCCCAACCCGACCTATCCGATCCATTCCTTCGGCTTCATCATGTCCGGTGGCGTCGTGCGCTCCATGCCGGCCGATCCGAACGAGGATTTCATGCGCTCGCTGGATCGCGCCGTGCGGCACTCGATCCCCAAGCCGATCGCGCTGGTGCTGAACTATCCGGCCAACCCGACCGCCTACACCGCCGATCTCGATTTCTACACCGAGGTCGTCAAATATTGTAAGGCCAACGACATCTTCATCCTCTCCGATCTCGCCTATTCCGAGATCTATTTCGATGAAGACGCCCCGCCGCCATCGGTGCTGCAGGTTCCGGGCGCCATCGATATCACCGTCGAATTCACCTCCATGTCCAAGACCTATTCCATGCCCGGCTGGCGCGTGGGTTTTGCGGTCGGCAATGAGCGGTTGATCGCGGCGCTGGCCCGCGTCAAATCCTATCTGGATTATGGTGCCTTCACGCCGATCCAGGTCGCCGCCGTCGCCGCCCTCAACGGCTCCGACGAGGTGATCGAGGAAGTCCGCAAGGTCTACAAGAACCGCCGCGACGTCATGGTGGAGAGCTTTGGCCGCGCCGGCTGGGATATTCCGGTCCCCAAGGCCACCATGTTTGCCTGGGCGCCCATTCCTGCTCAATATGCGCATATGGGCTCGCTCGAATTCGCCAAGCTGCTGATCCAGGAAACCGGTGTTGGCGTCGCGCCCGGCGTCGGCTTCGGCGAATATGGCGATCAATATATCCGCCTGGCCTTCGTCGAAAACGAACACCGCATTCGCCAGGCCGCGCGCAACGTCAAGAAGTTCCTCGGCGGCAAGGCCAGCCAGGGCAATGTGGTGCCGCTCACCGCCTGATCCACAGGCAGGTTTGATGTAATCCGAGGAGGCGGTGATCCCGCCTCCTTCCATTTTACGGGGTCGTCTGGTGCAGGCAGGGGCGAGCGCCGCCATGCAGTGCGGCTATTACGATCAGGGCGTCTGCCGCTCCTGCACGCTCATGGGCATGGACTATGCCGCCCAGATTACCCGCAAAAGCGAGCGCCTGCACACTCTTCTCGCCGCCTGGCCCGGTGCGCATTGGCTGCCGCCGCAGCTCTCCCGTCCCGCCGGTTTCCGCAACAAGGCCAAGATGGTTGTCGGCGGCAGTGTGGATCGGCCCACTCTCGGCATCCTCGATGCCAGCCAACACGGCGTCGATCTCACCGCCTGCGGCATTGTCTCCCCCGGCCTGCGCGCCGCCTTTGCGCCCATCTTTGCCTTCATCACCCTGGCGCGCCTCACCCCCTATGATGTCCCCAGTCGCCGCGGCGAACTCAAGCATGTGCTGCTGACCGAGGCGCCCGATGGCGCGCTGATGCTGCGCTTCGTGCTGCGCTCCACCGAGCCGCTGGGCCGCATCCGCAAACACCTGCCCAGCCTGCTATCCGCGCTGCCGCAACTGCATGTCGTCACCGCCAATCTCCTGCCCGAGCACAAGGCCGTGCTCGAAGGCGAGGAGGAAATCGTGCTTGGCGACAACGACACCCTGCCGATGCGTCTGAGCGATCTGGTGCTGCATCTGCGCCCGGCCAGCTTCTTCCAGACCAATACCGATATCGCCATCAGTCTCTATAATCAGGCCCGTCAGTGGATTGATGAAGTCGGCGCCGCCTCGGTCTGGGACCTGTATTGCGGCGTCGGCGGCTTCGCCCTCCATGTTGCCGCGCCCGGCCGGACGGTGCACGGCGTCGAAGTCAGCGCCCCGGCCGCCGAATCGGCACGCACAAGTGCTGCTGAGGCGGGGCTGGCCGATGTCACATTCGCCGTCGGCGACGCCACCGCCCTCACCGCCGAGCACGCCCCCGACGCCGTCATCGTCAATCCGCCGCGCCGTGGACTTGGCGAACGCCTCTGCGCCACGCTCGAAGCCTCCGGGGCGCCGACCATCATCTATTCCAGCTGCAATGCCGAGACCCTTGCCAGGGACATTGCCGCGCTGCCGTCCTACACGCTCGACCGTGTGCGGCTTTTCGACATGTTCCCGCAAACCGACCACTACGAAGTCATGGTTCTCTTGACCCGCCAGGCGGTCTGAACGCTGCCGCCAGTCAAATAATACATGACATGCAATATCAGCTTTTGTATGGAGAGCCATCTCCACGCAAAGGGTGACCCATGTCTCTTCGTTCTCTGCTTGTCTCCACGGCCATCGGCCTTGCTCTCGCCGGCGCCGCCGCCGCCCAGCAATTTCCCGTCACCATCGAGCACGCTTTGGGCTCGGCCACCATCGAGACCAAGCCAGAGCGGGTCGTGACCTGGGGGTGGTCGGCACAGGACGTGGTGATCGATCTCGGCATCGCCCCGGTCGGCATGCCCTTCTTCGCCTATGGCGGCGGCGAGGACGGCATTCTGCCCTGGACCGAGGAGGCCATCGCGGCGCACGGCTTTGCCATGCCCACTATCCTCCCCAACACCAATGAGCCGCCGCTCGAGGCCATTGCCGCGCTCGACCCTGACGTGATCATCGCGCCCTATTCGGGCCTGACGCCCGAGGAATACGAGGTCCTGAGCGCCATCGCGCCGGTGGTCGCCTATCCCGACAAGCCCTGGTTCGCCAGCTGGCAGGACGTGGTGACGCTCACCGGCCGCGCTGTTGGTCTCGAGGCGGAAGCCGAAAAGCTCATCGCCGATACCCAGGCCCATATGCAGGCCGAAGCCGACAAATATCCCGAGACCAAGGGCATGGTCTTCGCCAATATCGTCAACCGCAATGACGGCCAGGTGGCGGTGCGGATGGAGGGCGATCCGCGCGTGCAGATGTTCGTCGATGTCGGCATGGCCGCGGCGCCGCACCTTGATGGCACCGGCACGAACGACACCGGCATCGCCTATTTCGTCAGCTACGAGAATTTCGACCGCATCCCGGCCGACATGCTCATCAGCTTCTTCAACGATCAGGCGTCCTTTGATGCGTTCTTCGCCATGGACCTGATCAAGCTGTCGCCGCTGGTCGCCAAGGGGGCCTATACCAATCTCGTCGGCGAGGAACTCACCATGGCCGTCGGTGGCGCCGTCACGCCCCTGTCGATCCGCTGGGGCTTTGACAAGGTGATGGCCGAAGTCGGCCGCGCCGCTGCCGCAGCCAAGGCTCAGTAACCCGCAATCCACCGGCCGCCCGATTCTTCTTCCGCACAGGTGGAGGAGGGCAGGGCGGCCGGCCCCGGACGGCGCGACCGTCGCAACAGGAGTGTTTCCAAGATGATCAAGCAGGTTTTCCGCCTCGCCGTGGTTTTGGCCAGTGCGGTTTTCGCTCACGCCGCCCAGGCCCAGGACTTCCCCGTCACCATCACCCACGCCTTCGGCGAAACCACCATTCCCGCCAAGCCGCAGCGCATCGTCACCTGGGGCTGGGGCGCGCAGGATGCGGTCATCGCTCTGGGCGAAGTGCCGGTCGGCGTGCCCTTCTTCAGCTATGGCGCCGATGCCGAGGGCGTCCTGGCATGGACCCGCGAGGGCGTCGAAGCTCTGGGCGCCGCCTATCCGACTATTCTCCCCAATGCCGCCGAGCCGCCGGTCGAAGCCATCGCCGCCCTCAAGCCCGATCTGATCGTCGCCGTCTATTCAGGCCTCACCGAAGACGAATACAATGTGCTGAGCGGCATCGCTCCGGTCGTCGCCTATCCGGAAGGGCCCTGGGCCACCACCTGGCAGGAGACCATCACCATTACCGGCGAGGCCATGGGCAAAAAGGCCGAAGCCGAGGCCCTGGTCGCCGACCTCACCACCTTCATCGGCGAGGAAACCGCGAAATATCCGGAAGTCGCAGGCATCAGCTTTGCCGGCATCATGGACTATAATGGCCAGGTCGCCGTCTATGCCCCCCTCGATGCTCGCACAAAGTTCCTCGTCGATGCCGGCCTGTCCACGCCCCAGAGCGTCATCGACCGCGCCGAAGGCAGCGAGTTCTATTTCTCGGTGAGCTACGAGAATTTTGACCAGATCGGCGCCGACATCATCATTTCCTATTTCGATACGCCCGAAGCCGATGCGGCCTTCTTTGATAATCCGGTCATCGCCTTGGCGCCGCCTGTCGAAAAAGGCGCCGTCGCCCATGTCATCGGCCCGGACCTGATCTCGTCCATGTCGCCACCGTCCGCCCTCTCGCTCAAATGGGGCTATCCGCGCTATATCGAGCTGATTGCCGGGGCTGCCGAAGCCGCGCGGCGCTAATCCTGTGCGCTATTGTCCTGCGGCTTCGGCCGCAGGCAAAACTCCTATTGACGGCTAGGCACTTTCCTATGCACATGGCGGCCATTATGAGCGATATCCAGTCTTTCCGCCAATCCGTCGAAACCTTCATTTCCGCCCGGGGTTGGACACCCACCCGGTTCGGTCGAATCGTGGCGGGCGATCCGCTCTTCGTCTTCGATCTGCGGGACGGGCGGGAGCCGCGATCCGAAACCCGGGCGCGTATCCTCAAGGCCATGGCCGAATTCGGCGATGCCGATGGTCAGGCGCCGCTGCGCATTGGCGTGGCCGGGCTGGGCAATGTCGGCGCCACGTTGGTGCGCATCCTGCAGAAGGACGGCGCCGAGCTGACGCGAAAACTTGGCCGTCAATTGCAGGTCGTCGCCGTTGCCGCGCGCTCGCGTTCCCGCGACCGCGGCATTGATATTTCCGGGCTCGAATGGTTCGACGATCCCGTGGCCCTCGCCAAATGGGATGGCATCGATCTCTTCGTCGAGCTGATCGGCGGCGAAGACGGCCCCGCCTTTGCAGCCGTCAAGGCGGCGCTCGAAATCGGCCGCCCGGTGGTCACCGCCAACAAGGCGCTGCTGGCCAAGCACGGCGTCACCCTCGCCAAGATGGCCGAGGAAGCCGGCGCGCAGCTCGGTTTCGAAGCGGCCGTAGCTGGCGGCATTCCGGTCATCAAGACCTTGCGAGAAGGCCTGGGCTCTGCCCGCATCGCCAAGGTGTTCGGCATCATGAACGGCACCTGCAACTACATCCTCACCCGCATGGGCAATGAAGGCATCTCTTTTGCCGATTGCCTCAAGGATGCGCAGGCGCTTGGCTATGCCGAGGCCGACCCGACCTTCGACGTCGAGGGCTTTGATACCGCCCACAAGCTCTCCATCCTGGCCACGCTCTGCTTCGGCTACGAAATCGCGCCCGATCGCATGCGCATCGAGGGCATTTCGCGCATCACCCAGCATGACATCCAGGTGGCCGCCGATCTCGGCTACAAGATCAAGCTCCTGGGCATTGCCGAACGCACCGAAAACGGCATCGAGCAGCGCGTTCACCCCACCTTCGTGCCCAAGGGCTCGGCCATTGCCGGCGTCGATGGGGTCATGAATGCCGTGGCGCTCGAAACCGACCATGTGCATGAGCTGCTGCTGGCCGGCCCCGGCGCCGGTGGTCCGCCCACCGCCTCGTCGGTGCTATCCGACATTCTCGACATCGCCCGCGGCACCCGCGTGCCGCCTTTGGGCGTGCCTAGCGCCGAGCTGATGCCCTATCACGAGGCGCCGATGCGCGCCCATCCGGGCGGCTTCTACATCCGTCTCAGCGCCAAGGACGTGCCGGGGGCCCTGGCCGCCATCGCCACGCGCATGGGTGAAAAGTCGATCTCCATCGATTCCGTCATCCAGCGTTCCGATTTGAGCGCTAAGGCAGTGGCCGTCGATGGCTCCCCGACGCGCACCGTTGTGATGATTACTCAACAGACTTTGGAATCATCCGTGCGCGAAGCGCTTGCGGAGATTGCAGCGGACGGGTTCATTGTCGGCGAACCGCAATTGATCCGCATCGAGAAGCTCTGAGTCCGGCGCGGGCCGGGGCCCGCTGCCGGGAGGCAAAATGAAGCTCAGCAAGGTCGAAGACCGCAAGAACCCGGCCAATCTGCATCGCACGCTCACCCTGGAAATGGTGCGCGTGACTGAGCGCGCCGCCATTGCCGCCGCCGAATGGCGGGGCAAGGGCAATGAGCGCGCCGCCGACGACGCTGCCGTCGCCGCCATGAAAGCCGAGCTTGATCGCGTCGCCATCAGCGGCCGCATCGTCATCGGCGAGGGCGAGCAATATGAGTGCGACGATCTTTATGTCGGCCAGCCGGTGGGCGAAGGCGAGGGGCCTGCGGTCGATATCGCCGTCGATCCCCTGGAAGGCGTCACCCTCTGCGCCAAGAACCAGCCCGATTCCCTCGTCGTGCTGGCCATGGCCGAACGCGGCGGCCTGCTGAATGTCGCCCGCAACGTCTATATGCACAAGATCGCCATCGGCGCTGGCTATGCCCCAGACACCGTCCATGTCGAATGGTCGGCGACCGAAAACGTCACTTCACTTGCCAAGGCCAAGGGCGTGCCGGTCTCCGAAATCACCGCCGTGGTGCTCGATCGTCCGCGCCATGCCGGCCTCATCGAAGAGCTGCGCGTGGCTGGTGTTTCGGTGAAACTACTCAGCGATGGCGACATCGCCGGCGTCATTCACGCGGTGAACACCGAGGATACCGGCATCGACATCTATCTCGGCTCCGGCGGTGCCCCAGAAGGCGTGCTCGCCGCCGCTGCCCTGCGCTGTATTGGCGGCCACATGCAGGGCAAGCTCATCCTCGACACGCCCGACAAGCGCCTCCGCGCCAAGGAAATGGGCATCGAGGACCCGCACCGCATCTATCAGGTCACGGACCTTGCTTCCGGCGACGTACTCTTTTCGGCCACCGGCATCACCGATGGCTCCCTGGTCGATGGTGTAAAACTGCGCCGCAGCACCGTCGACACCAGCACGGTCGTCATGCGCTCCTGGAGCCAGACCACCCGCTGGATCAGGGCTCGCCACGCGCGATAGGCTTGTTCCCAAACGCTTCGCCTCTGCAAACTTTCCGGAGTTGAACCATGTTCTCCCACGTCATGATCGGCAGCAACGACCTCACGCGATCTAAGGCATTTTACGACGCAACCTTCATTGCCCTTGGCGGCAAAGCCGGCGAAGTCGATGCTGGCGGCCGGCTGGTCTATGCCCGCGACGGCAGCCGCCTCATGATCACGACGCCGATCAACGGCCAGCCGGCTACCGCCGCCAATGGCGGCACGATCGGCATTTTCGCCGAATCCGCCGACCAAGTCCGCGCCTGGCACACTGCCGGCACCGAAAACGGCGGCACCTCCGCCGAAACCCCACCCCATCTGCGCCCCAATGGTGTTTTCGTCGCCTATCTGCGCGACCCCGATGGCAACAAGCTCTGCGCCCGAACCCCGGCGCCGAAGTAAGGCCGGCCTATCAGCACCTAAATCGTCTCGCTCTTCCCCTTTCAGGAGAAGAGCCTCAATAACGCGATCCGGGGTGGCGGGCCGCACCGGACGACGGGCCCGTGCTGCCCCTGTCGTCGTGCAACCCCTTCCCACCCCGATCAAAATCGCCTAACCCATCGCCATGCCCGAAACGCCGCGCCCATTTCTCGACGTCTCACGGTCTGTCACGGGACGGGCCTGGGTGGATCGTCTGGACAGTGCGGCGGCGCGCATGGCGACGGCGATCAGCCAGCGCAGCGGCGTGTCCGATATTCTCGGCCGCATCCTGGCGGGCCGCGATGTCGGCCTCGAGGACGCGGCCTCCTATCTCGACCCCACCATCCGGGCCTTGATGCCCGATCCCTCGACCCTGGCCGATATGGATGCCCTGGCCGACCGGCTGGCTGACGCCATCATCGCCAGGGAGAAAGTGGCGCTGTTCGGCGATTACGACGTCGACGGCGCTTGTTCCTGCGCGCTGATGCTGCGCTTCCTGCGCCATTTCGGCCTCGATCCGCAGGTGCACATTCCCGACCGCATCTTCGAGGGCTATGGCCCCAATAGCGGCGCCATGGACAAGCTGATCGACGCCGGCGCCAGCCTCATCATCACGCTGGACTGCGGCACCACCAGCGAAAAACCGATTGCCCACGCCCGCGACGGCGGCGCCGATGTGCTGGTGATCGATCACCATCTGTCCGACCACGACCTGCCCAGGGCCAATGCCCTGGTCAATCCCAACCGTCCCGACGATATTTCCGGCCTCGGCTATCTCTGCGCCGCCGGCGTCACCTTCATGGTCCTCGTTGCCGTCAATCGCGCCTTGCGCAACCGTGGCGTTACCGGTCTGCCCGACCTCCTGAAACTGCTCGACCTCGTGGCGCTGGCCACGGTCTGCGATGTGGTGCCGCTGGTGGGCCTCAACCGCGCCTTCGTGCTGCGCGGGCTGGAAGTGGCGCGGCGCGGCGAACGGCCGGGCCTTGCCGCACTCGGTCTCGCCGCGCGCATCAGCGGTCCGATCAATCCCTACCATCTGGGCTTCCTCATCGGCCCGCGCATCAATGCCGGCGGCCGCATCGGCGACGCCGCGCTCGGCACCCGGCTCCTGGCGCTGGATGACGAACTCGAAGCCATGGCGGTCGCAGAACGGCTGGACGATCTCAATACCGAGCGGCAGCGCATCGAGGTCGAGGCGGTCGAACAGGCCTGCGCCACCGCCGAAGCCGAGATCGGTGCGGGGGAGGGGCCTCCGGTGCTGATTCTCGCCTCCGCCGACTGGCATCCCGGCGTCGTCGGCCTCATCGCCGCGCGCCTGAAGGAGCGGTTCGAGCGTCCCAGCTTCGCCATCGCGCTGCATCCCGACGGCACCGGAACCGGCTCTGGCCGCTCGGTCCCCGGTGTCGATCTCGGCAGCGCCGTCATCGCGGCCGTCGAAACCGGCCTCATCCCCAAGGGCGGTGGCCATGCCATGGCGGCGGGCGTCTCGCTGCGTCCCGGTGATATCGGCCCCTTGCGCGCCTTCCTCGCCGAACGGCTGGCCGCCAGCGTCTCCGTGGCCCGCGCTGCCTCCGCCCTCAAGGTCGATGCTGCGCTCACCGCCCGCGGTGCCTCGCTCGATCTGCTGCGCGCCATCGAAAAGGCCGGTCCCTTCGGCGCCGGAAATCCCTCGCCGGTTTTCGTCTTCCCGGCCCATCGCGCCCGCTTTCCGCAGATCGTCGGCAAGGGCGGCCATGTCAGCTTCACCCTGACCTCCGACGACGGCGCCCGCCTCAAGGCCATCGCCTTCCGCGCCGCCGGCACGCCCCTCGGCGACGTGCTGATGCGCGACAGCGACCAGCCGCTGCACTTTGCCGGCAGCCTTTCCCTCGACCATTATCAGGGCCGCGAGCAGGTGCAATTCCGCCTCATCGACATCGCTCGCCCCGAACGCTGACCACGCCGATGGATCCAAACCGCCGGTTCGACCGTATAGAGTGGTTGAACCGGGTCCCGCGCGGTTTGGATGGCTCGATGTGGCGCTTGCATCTGGGTGCATCAAAGCTAAACTGGACCCATGGCGTCATCGGGAAGGGTGTGTCGCCCACCTCCTAACGACGCCGCCGACGCTGAACCCTTGGCGATGGATGCACTTCGTCGCCGACTGAACGCTATATTTGGACGACGCGGCTAATGACCAAGACGGCGGTAGATCACTCTGAAACCGGCGCATCGGCCTGGACCCACTTCGTGTCCTGGCTCGTGGACTCGATTGGCTTCCGGCTGATCGGAAGTCCGAAATATGGCTCGGTGACAGTCATTTTTCCCAATGGTCACACCAGGACCATCGGCCAGGGCAATGGCGGCGAACACGCCACGCTCCGGCTCAACAATTTCAAGGTCATCACCGAGGCCATGCAGCGCGGCACGGTCGGCTTCGCATCGGCCTATATGAATGGCGACATCGACATTGATGATCTCACCGCGCTGTTCCGCTTTTTCCTGCAGAACCGCGACATGTTCGACAATGCCAATAAGGGCTTCTTCCACCGCGCCGCGTCGGACCTGCATTATCACATGTCGCGCCGCAACACGCTCGAGGGCTCCAAGAAGAACATTGCCGAGCACTATGACCTCGGCAACGACTTCTACGGCCAGTGGCTCGACCCCTCCATGACCTATTCCTCGGCCATCTTCACATCGGGTGACCAGAGCCTCGAGGAAGCGCAGCGCATCAAATATCGCCGCGTTGCCGACATGGCCGGCATCACGCCGGGCTCCAGCGTGCTCGAGATCGGCTGCGGCTGGGGCGGCTTCGCCGAAACCGTGGCGCGTGACTACAAGGCCAATCTGCGCGGCATCACCTTGTCTGCCGAGCAGCTGAAATTCGGTCTTGAACGCCTCAAGCGTCAGGGCCTCGACCAATACGCCACCCTGGTGTTTGAAGACTACCGCCACACCACCGGCCAGTTCGACCATATCGGCTCCATCGAGATGATCGAGGCCGTGGGCGAGGACAATTGGCCGAGTTATTTCCAGACCCTGCATGACCGGCTGAAGCCGGGTGGCACCGCTGCGATCCAGGCCATCACCATCAACGAGGCGGAGTTCGACGCCTACCGCTCCGGTCCGGATTTCATCCAGCGCTACATCTTCCCCGGTGGCATGCTGCTGACCAAGCAGGTGATGAACGATTTCGGCGAGCGCTATGGCCTGGTGCTCGAAAATGTTGAGACTTTCCGCCATTCCTATGCCCGCACATTGCGTCTCTGGCGCGAGCGCTTCCTCGAGCGCTGGCCGGTCATTGCCCCCATCGGCTATGACGAGCACTTCAAGCGCAAGTGGATCTACTATCTGAGCTATTGCGAGGCGGGTTTTGCCGAGGGCTCGATTGACGTCGGCATCTATCAGTATCGCCGGCCGGCATAGCACCTGTACACCAAATGTCCCGGTCGAACTTCGGCCGGGGCATCACCCCAATCATCCCTTTCCGCCCACCGCATTGCCATCCGCAAACCATCCAGGGCAGCCGCGCCGCGTGCGTAATTAAAACATGACTTGACCCATCAGATTATGGCGGCTAGGAAACCGTCAAAAATGGATGGCTTTTGTCATGTTCAAGCTCCTCTCCGTCACCGCGCTGGCCACCCTGGTCGCCATGGTTCCCGCTCACGCCGAATGGCGCTATGTCGGGGGTGACGGTGTCGAAGTCGTGCTCGACGCCGTGCCAGAGCGCATTATTGCCAGCCAGGACGCTGCCGCCGGTCTGATCCCGCTCGGTATTCGCCCCGTCGGCATCTATGCCGATAGCGTCATTTCCGACGCCAAAGCCTTGCAGGGGCTGGACCTGACCGGCATTGAGATCATCGGCCAGGCCTGGGGCGAGGTTGATATCGAAAAGGCCGCCGTGCTGCAGCCCGATCTGATCATCGGCGAGTTCTGGCCGCTCGAAACCACCTGGAGCGGCGGCAACGATGTGGTCAATGCCCTCACTCCGCTGGCGCCGCTTACCGGCCCCAAGCAGGGCGACTCCATCCTGACGCTGATCGAGGACTATGAAGCCCTGGCGCAAAGCCTGGGCGCAGATCTCGGCCAGCCGCAGATCGCCGCTGATAAGGCCGCATTCGAAACCTCCCTTGCGGCGTTCAAATCCGCCCTCGCCGCCAAGCCCGACCTGACGGCGCTGGCCGTATGGGCGGGCTCCGACGCGCTCTATGTCGCCGTCACGGCCGGCGCCGCCGAGCTGATGGATTTCGCCAATTGGGGCCTCAAGCTCATCGATCCCGAAGTCGCCGACGGTCGCGGCTATTGGGAAACGCTGAGCTGGGAAAACGCCGACAAATACCAGCCCGACCTGGTCCTCGTCGACAATCGCTCCCCCAGCACCATGGCAACCGCTGAAGCCCAACCCACCTGGACCACCATCAAGGCTGTCGCCGCCGGTCAGGTCGCTGAATGGCCCGCCTTTTGGCTCCGCAACTACCGCGCCTATGCCGGCGCGCTCGACCAGCTGACCGCCGCCATCAATGGCGCTGACGCAGAAATCGCCCCTTGATCCATGGTCGAAGCCCAGCACCAGCACAGGCGCCTCGCCCCGCTGATGCTGGGCCTGGGCGTGCTTGCCGCCGCCCTTTTTGCTCTGGTCGTCCTCTCGCTGACGGTGGGCGCGCGCCCCATCGCCTTTGAGACCATGTGGAACGCCGTCGTGGCGTTCGACCCCAATTCCACCGAACATCGCATCATCTGGGATCTGCGCCTGCCGCGCACCCTTGCCGGGCTGCTGGTCGGCGCTGCGCTGGGCCTGGCCGGTGCCGTCCTGCAGGGCGCCACCCGTAATCCCCTGGCCGATCCCGCCATTCTCGGCATCCATTCGGGCGCTTCGCTTTTCGTCGTGGTCGGCGTCGCCATGTTCGGCCTGTCGCAGCTCAGCGGATATGTCTGGTTCGCCTTTGCCGGCGCCGCTGCGGCCATGCTGGTGGTCTATTCCGTCGCCTCGCTCGGCCGCGAAGGCGCCACGCCGATCAAGCTGGCTCTGGCTGGCGCCGCGACCAACGCCGTCATGCAATCCTTCATCAGCGCCATTCTCCTCACCAGTACCCGCACCCTGGACGAAGTGCGTTTCTGGCAGGTGGGCTCGCTGGCCGGGCGCAGCATGGACATTGTGTTGCAGGTCTCGCCTTTCCTCGTTGCCGGCGCCATTCTGGCGCTCGCCTCCGCGCGCATGCTCGATGGCCTGGCCATGGGCGAAGATGTCGCGCGGGCGCTGGGACAAAAGGTCGGCCTGTCGCGGGCCGTCGCCGCGCTCGCCGCTGTGGTCCTGGCCGGCGCCAGCACCGCCGCCGCCGGTCCCATCGCATTTGTCGGCTTGACCGTGCCCCATGTCGCCCGCGCCATAACCGGTCCCACCTATCGCTGGATTTTGCCCTATTCCATGCTCCTCGCGCCGATCCTGCTGCTGGGGGCAGACGTGCTCGGCCGGGTGATTGCCCCGCCCGGTGAGGTGCAGGTCGGCATCGTCACCGCCTTTCTCGGGGCGCCCTTCTTCATCGCGCTGGTGCGCCGGCGTAAACTGGCTTCGCTATGAGCCTCGATCTCGGCCTCTCTCGCCTTGCCGGCGTGCGCAATGCCAATAGCCGGCGCCGCCGCCGCGTCAATGGCGCGCTCGTCCTCGCCATCGTCCTGGTTTTCACGCTGGCGCTCTATCTCGGCGACTACCCCGTCGCCCCCGGCGAAATCCTGCGCTCGCTGCTGTCGCCACTGACCGGCGCCGTCGACAAGGGCATTGATTTCATCGTCTTGCAGGTGCGTCTGCCGCGCGCCGTGCTCGCCATCCTGTCCGGCGCCGCCTTCGGCCTTGCCGGAATCATTTTCCAAACTCTTTTGCGTAACCCCTTGGCCAGTCCCGATATTATCGGGATTTCCCACGGCGCCAGCGCCGCTGCGGTATTCTGCATCATCGTACTCGGCTGGTCCGGGCTGGCCGTGTCGCTGGGGGCGCTGTCCGGCGCGGTATTGACGGCCCTGGCCATCTATTTCCTCGCCTGGCGCGATGGCATCACCCCCTATCGCATCGTCCTGATCGGCATCGGCATGGCCGCCATGCTCGGCGCCGTCATTTCCTACATCTTCACCCGCGCCCGCATTTTCGATGTGCAGCAGGCCATGGCCTGGCTGGTTGGCAGTCTCAATGCCGCCCGCGCCAGCGACTCTCTGGTGCTTGGGCTGGCCATGCTGGTGCTCATCGCCGCGCTGCTGTTTTTCGTGCGCGGCCTCGATGCGCTGGAACTGGGCGATGACTCCGCCCGTGGCCTCGGCGGCAATATAGAGCAGACCCGCGTCGGCCTCCTGCTGGTGGCCGTCGGGTTCGCGGCCTTTGCCACCGCCGCTGTCGGTCCCGTGGGCTTCGTCGCCTTCGTTTCCGGCCCCATTGCGCGGCGACTGCTGGCCGGGGCAGGGCGGGGCTTTCCCCAGGCGGCCGGCGTTGGCGCTGTGGTCATGCTGGGCTCCGACCTTGCGGCCCAGCATGCCTTGCCGTCCGTGCAATTGCCGGTCGGCGTCGTCACCGGTGCCTTCGGTGCGATCTTCCTGCTTTGGCTGCTCATGGCGTCCGGTCGCTCCGGTCGCGTCAACTGAATGGAGTGCGGTTCATGACCCTTTCTCACCAATTGCTCGCAGCGGGGCTGGACCTGGGTTATGGCGACCTCAAGATCGTCTCTGCCCTCGACCTCACAGTGCCGCCGGGTAAGCTGACAGTGATCGTCGGTGCCAATGCCTGCGGAAAGTCGACCCTGCTGCGCGGTCTGGCGCGCCTCCTGGCCCCCAGCCGCGGCGCCGTCTATCTTGATGGCAAGCCCATCCACCAGATGCCCACCCGCGACGTTGCCACCGTCCTCGGTGTCCTGCCGCAATCCCCGGTGGCCCCCGACGCCATTGTCGTGGCCGATCTCGTCGGCCGTGGCCGCTATCCGCATCAGGGCTGGTTCCGCCGCTGGACTCCCGAGGACGACGCCGCCGTCGCCGAGGCCCTGGCCGCAACCGATACCGCCGAACTGGCCGATCGTCCCGTTGATGAACTCTCCGGCGGCCAGCGCCAGCGCGTCTGGATCGCCATGGCCCTGGCGCAGCAGACCGACCTCCTGCTGCTCGACGAGCCCACCACTTTCCTCGACATCAACCACCAGGTCGAAGTGCTCGACCTGCTGACCGACCTGGTCAGGAATCGCGGCCGCACCGTCGTCGTCGTGCTGCACGACCTCAACCTCGCCTGCCGCTACGCCGATCACATCGTCGCCATGAAATCCGGCACCATCGTCGCCGAAGGCCGCCCCGCCGACGTCATGACCGAAGCGGTCGTCGCCAACGTCTTCGGCATGGCCTCCCGCATCGTCCTCGACCCCATCTCCGCCACCCCCCTAATCCTCCCCATCGGCCGCCACCACGTGGAAAGGGCAGTGACAGGGGAACGGGCGGGGTGAGGGTCGATCTGCACGAGGGCCAGAGTCCTACAAGAAAGTGCAGTGACGGGGGAATGGGTGGTGTGGGGGGGAAACGTTAGCGGCAATCGTCGAGCAATGTGCCGGGTACCTCATACAGAAGTACGCCGCCGACATCCTTGAGCGGCACGAGGTCAACCAACTGATGCACGGCTAGCATCTGGGAGTCGTCTGCAGATACCGCGAGAAGTGCCGGTTCCGGCTTGCAGTAGCGGCTGGGCCGACTAAGCCATTCATACCGTATGAGGCCACCGCGATCTACGGCAATCGGCGCGGCCGCTACGGCGTTGGGGGCGAAGAACTCATAGGGCATCGTGTTGGCGAAAGAACCATAGAAGGTGACAGGTTGCGGGAGCGCCTGTGTTTCGATGGTGTCTTCCAGTGCCACGAGCAGCGCGTTTGCCCACTCAGTCCGCATCAAATATCGGTCGCGAAATTGCGGTGAAAGAACAAATAGCGTGACTGATGAACCGATCAGGATCGTTGCTGTTGCCGCCACAAGTGCGTAACGGCGCCGCTCGGCGAGGAGTACGAGGACAGCGGCCTTTAGCGCTACAAGTCCGAACAGATAGTGCCGCACATCGATGTTCAACCTGGAATAGCTAACCAGTACAACGCCGATTGCTATTGAAACCACCGCCGAAACGCCCATTGCCACCCACAGCGCCGGCAGCGCAGCTCGATCGGTTAGGATTCTAAGTGCGACCTTTGCAACTAAGACGAGCATCGCGACCAGTACAAAAGCAAGCAGCAACTTGGCTGCAAAGACCGGTAGAGCGCCGCTGAGAATCGGCGCGTTCTGCAGTCCGTCCATCCCCACATAGCGATTGATGAAGATTATGGCCTGCTCCGAGAGCCGCTGTATCGCATTGTCAGCGTCGAACACGAGGTCATTGCCGACACCAACTGGCCGCACTCCGGTCAAACGGTTCGCAACCCCACCCACGGCGACACTTGCAAGCATTGCCAGTCCTGCGCGGCGAAGCGTTTGCAGTTGGCTGCTCTGAAAGTACATGACCGCGGCCACGCTCAGGAGTGCGACGAACAAGATCGCCCCGCGGGGCGGGGAGTCGCATGTCACTAAAGCAACACAAGAGAAGAGGACCAGTGCCGCCGAGTTTCGCCAAGGCGGAACGAAGAGGCTATGCAATGCAATAACTGAAATGATCGAGAGGGTAACACTCTGGAGGTGCGACTGCTGACCGATCATGAAGTCATACTCGGTATAGCCAATTGGGAAGAGGACCAGCAACGCAACCAAAATTGCCTTGCCGGTCGAAAATCTAGAAAGCCTTGCAAGTGCTTGAGAAAGCGCAAGAAAGCAAATCGATATGGCTACGGAGCACGCTACGGCATAAGCAGTATAGACATCTTCGACAAAAATCAGGGTTATGGCGACGAGCCATTGGGGCCGAAGAAAGATTAGGTCGTTTCCATAATAAAAATCTTTTGGAAACAGTTGTCCGCTGTCTCGAATGGCCCCGGCAAGCGTGATTGGCAGCGCCAAGTCGCCGTGATAAAAATGGCGAAAGAAAAAAATAAAAAATAACATCGAGGCTGCGAAGGCCAGGATGGTCGATGCGGCATAAGGAAATTTATTCAATTTCATTCGGTCACTTCCTCGACAATAAAGCGAGGACGTTTCTTTACTTCCATATAGATTTTTCCAACATACTCTCCCAATACGCCTATAGAGAGCAGTTGCAGGCCACCTAAGAGCAGTATTGGTAGAAGGGTAGAGGCCCAGCCCGGTACCACTTGGCTCGGCACAACAACGCGCTGGATGACCACATAAAGTCCGAGAAGGGCGGTCCCGAGAAAGACGAAGGCGCCGACGGCTGCGATAAGGCGCAGCGGAACGACTGAAAATGACGTAATGCCGTCAATAGCCAGCCGCAGCATTTTCCCGGCTGTATATTTGGTCGTGCCCTGTTCGCGGGCCTTGCGGGCATAGGGCACCAGCACCACGGAAAACCCGATGGTGGGAATTAGGCCCCGGAGGAATAGGTTCACCTCCTGATGTTGCAACAACGCCTCGAGCGCAGTTCGGGACATCAACCTAAAGTCGGCGTGATTTTCTATGATATTGACGCCAAGAAGCGTCAGCACACGATAGTAGGCATTAGCGGTGCTGCGTTTTAATGTGGAGTCTGAACTGCGGTCGGTTCTCACGCCGAGGGCAAGGTGCGCGCCGGCTTCATAGGCGGTGAGCATATCCTTGATCGCCATGATGTCGTCCTGCAAGTCTGCGTCCATAGTTATCACGACATCGCCACCAGCATGCGTCAGGCCAGCAAGCATGGCTGCCTGGTGACCAAAGTTCCGTGCAAGCTTGAGGCCTCTGATCTCCGTATTGGTCTCCGATAGGCCTTGGATCGTATTCCAGGTCTGATCCTTGCTCCCATCATCAATAAGCGTGATGCGGAACGAGGAAAGCCGATTGTCGTCGCTTTTTACCAGATCCCGAAAGAACGAGATCAAGACTGGGATTGTGCTGGGGAGCGCTTCCTCTTCGTGGAAGCAGGGAATGACGATTTCCGCAGCGTAGGATGTCTTCATTGTGCTCATGTTTCAGATGGCTGCCGACCTGCTGCGCCAGATTGCGGTCACAGCGCGATCTGGATGCCATCCCAGACGCTGGACGGGCGGGAAAACCGCTTCTTGCACCTTAGAGAGGCAAGAGAGCCTACGCCATGGAATCAAGACGCTGCGAAAAGTCGAAAATTAGCGGGCAATGGATGTTAACAAGTGCGGGTTCAGATGTCAGCATATGCGCGAGATGGCAAGCAAAAAACCGATTCAGATATAGCGTATTGTCTATCTATTTCATGATTGGCAGGCAGAGATTGTTCGCTGGGAAAAAATTCCCGCGTACATCAGGGCGGTCTGGTAAAACTACTAAGTGCGCGTTGTGAAATTTTGTTTCAGGCCTGCCTGCCAGTCAGTTCGGTGGCACCCTGCCTATTTTCGTCGGCGCAGATTCCGAGTCACGCGCATCGGGAGTGAACAGTGCGCTCGATGCTGTTTCTTGCAGGTAAGGGGGAATCGGCGCGCCGCAGTTATGGGCCGCTCTTCCTGCACCCCTATGCGTCACTCCGTCGGTTGAGAAATGATCTATGAGCCGTCGAGTTGGCACGGAGACGCCATGCTGCTTCAGATTGCTTGCGGGTCGCAGAAATATCTTACGTTGCTGAATGCATGTGCGCGTTCAGATTTCGTTCATAATGCGGTCATGTAGGGGATTTGATTTGGTACGCCCAAGGGGAATCGAACCCCTGTTTACGCCGTGAGAGGGCGTCGTCCTGACCGCTAGACGATGGGCGCACAATCTATCGCCTTTGTCTCCAACCGCCAAAAAGCGGGAGGAGTGGTACGCCCTAGGGGAATCGAACCCCTCTCTGCACCGTGAAAGGGTGCCGTCCTAACCGATAGACGAAGGGCGCATCAGCGCGATGGCTGTCGTATAGTTGGGCTCTTCACGCGACGCAACCCATTTCGTTGTTTCGCATCATTTTTTTCAACAGCCTGAGAAGGTGACCGGTCGATTATAGCCGCGCGGCCGGTCGCGAACATCGACGTGAATGAAGGTTCTGCCGGGGTAACAGCCCAATCCGCCTACGCCATTGGTGCGCATGGCGAATTCGATCAGCCGCGACTTATCCACACCCGGGATGTAGAAGTCCGCCGCCATGCACTTCATATGGTAGGAATTGTCGGCGCCGCCAGCGGCCGAATTGTTATGCGTGTCGCGATAGCCCGACTGCATCACCACCTTTTTCCCGAAATGCCCCTCGAATTCCCAGATCAGGAATCGCAGTTTCGGCGTCAGGCAAAACGCATTCACCGATTTGGACGAGACATAGGTGCCCCAATCCGAGCGCAGCCCGGAATAGGACGGGCCGCTGCCGCTGGCGAACATGGCCATAGGCACGCAGGCCGTGAGTGTGGCTGCCGTAACGAGAGTGGCAATGGCGGAGCGGAGCAGGGAGGGCATGGCGACTTTCCCGAGGCCGGATGTGGCGCGCGCGCAACAGGCAATGGGCCGTGGTTCTGGTCGCTAAAATTAGAACTGTTTCGCTAACCGCCCGCTAAGCGGCACGGTTAGCGTTTGCTTAATGACGCAATTTGCGCCGGCCGGGGCCTACCAGCTGCCGGTATTGGGCATGGACGCCCATGGCTCCTGCGGGTCGAGGCGGCCATCCTGGATCAGTTCGATGGAGATTCCGTCCGGAGAGCGAACAAAGGCCATGTGGCCATCGCGCGGCGGGCGGCTGATGGTGACTCCCATCCCCTGCAGATGCGCGCAGAGCGCGTAAATGTCCTTTACCCGGTAAGCGAGGTGGCCAAAATTTCGGCCTCCGCCATAGGTCTCGGGGTCCCAGTTATAAGTCAGCTCAACTTCGCCGCCCTCGTCGCCGGGAGCGCGCAGGAAGATGAGCGTGTAGCGGCCCTTCTCGTTTTCGGAGCGGCGCACTTCTTCGAGGCCGAGCCCGTCGCGGTAAAAGCGCAGGCTGTCCTCGATATTGGTGATCCGCACCATGGTGTGCAGGTATTTCATAGCTTTCTCCTCGATTAGGCTGGGTGCAGAAGGGGGTAACAAGGCTTTCCCAAGCGAGCAACGCCGCAGTGGCGATGCAGTGCCAACTATTTCGAAAGACCTTCTTAACTTTTCAGCCTGAATCGGCCAGAGTGATTCACGAGTGTGAGGAGTACCCGCGGTCGCAGCGGGCGCGTATGAGAAGGCGTTGCAATGGGGGCCAAGATCAACGGCGAGGGCGGTGAGTCCGACAGCCTGTCCATGGAGACTGGGCCGGATCACCATGAAAGCGGCAATGCCGCCGGCAGCCAGCAATCGCTCGATACGATCGAGATTTCAGGCTCCATCAAGTGGTTCGACGCTGGCAAGGGCTTCGGTTTCATCGTGCCGGACAATGGCATGGCCGATGTACTGCTGCATGTCACCTGTCTGCGCCGCGACGGCTATCAGACGGCCTATGAAGGTGCGCGCATCGTTGTCGAGGCGTTGAACCGCCCTGGCGGGTTGCAGGCCTTCCGCATCGTCTCTATGGACGAATCCACCGCGCGCCACCCCTCCCAAATGCCCGCACCGCGGACCCATGTCGTGGTGGAAGCCAGTTCCGGCATGGTGCGGCTCGAGGTGAAGTGGTTCAACCGCATTCGCGGCTTCGGCTTCCTGTCGGCCGGCGAAGGCACTCCGGACATCTTCGTGCATATGGAGACGCTGCGTCGCTTCGGAATTACCGAGCTCCGCCCGGGCCAGTTCGTGCTGGTCCGCTACGGCAATGGCCCCAAGGGCCTTATGGTCGCCGAAATTCGACCTGATGGTTGGGGTGAGGCGCCATCCTCGCATTGATGGCGATGCGCTTGCGCTGCCTGTCATTTTCGGCACCGGCACTAGCTGGGAGCCACCACGACCTTGAGGATAAACCCGCCGTGAGCAGCACTTCTGTTTCCACTTCATCCCCGTTTGCCGGGATGCGCCTCCTGCGGTCCTTGGGCGCGGCTGGGGTGGCGCTCCTGGTGGCCATGCCTTTGGCGGCCTGCAGCGACGAAAGCCGTCTGGTCCTCAAAACCGCTTCCGGCGATCATACATTCACGGTCGAAGTGGTTGATACGCCGGAATCGCGGGCGCGTGGGCTCATGTATCGGCAGGAATTGGCCGATGACGCCGGCATGCTGTTCGACTTCCAGTCTGAGCACCCCGTGTCGTTCTGGATGCAGAACACCTTCATTCCGCTCGACATGATCTTCATTGGGGCCGATGGATTGGTGAAGACCATTTATGTCAATGCGCGGCCGCACGACACCACCTCGATACCCTCACAGGTGCCGGTGCAATATGTGCTGGAGATTCCGGGCGGCCGTAGTGAGGAAATTGGCCTTGAGCCCGGCGATCGCGTCGAGCATGTGCGGATCAAGCCAGCAAACTGAACCGCTTTTCGCGAGCAAATACGCTGTTGGCCCTTGCTCCACGGGCTTGGTCAGATGCGCGCTACGATCATGCAGTCGATAACCGCCCACAGGTGCAGGCTGGCGCCGGCGACGACGCAGACATGCCACAAGGCATTCTGGAAGCGCAGCTTTTCCCAGAGATGGAAGATGATGCCGGCCGAATAGGTGACGCCACCCGCCAGCAATAGCCACAGCGTCGTGGCTGGCAGCACAGCGGCCAGCGACTGAAAGACGAGAACGCCGCTCCAGCCGATGGCCAGGTAAAGCACGATGGCAAGACGCCCAAATCGTTGCGGCATGATAAGTTTGAGGGCCACGCCAACCAGGGAGGCGCCCCAAACCAGGCTCATCATGACGGTGCCGACCGGCGTACCGCCGATGACAGCCAGAAATGGCGTGTACGACCCGGCAATGAACAGGAAAATGGCAGCCTGATCGAGCCGCGCCAAATGGCGTTTGATCGGCGAAACCGGCCAGAGATTGTAAGCCAGCGACACCCCGAGCACGACGATCAAGGTGCTGACATAGACCAACAGTGCCGGAAATGCCTCTGGCGCGGTGTGCAGCAGGGTCAGGGTCAGCAGGATGGATCCCGCGGCCACAGCCACGACCAGGCCCAGAATATGCACCGCAGCGTCGACGACGAGTTCTGCGACGGTGAACGGCCGCTGCTCGCGGCTCCACCAGGAATAGGATTGTGGTTTGCTGGTAATGGTCATGGCACTCTCCCTAGCCGCATCGTGTGGCGGAGAAATGACCAGTTCCTTGCCGGGGGCCCTCGAAAAGCGGTGACGGTAAAGCCGCGCCCAACAATCCTGGTGAACAACAGCTTGTTGTTCGCGCCAAGTGCTTGACGCGTAACGCTGCGCTTACTTTAACCGCTGGGATGAGCAGGAAATCCAAAGCCCCGATCGACGTCTTTTCCGCACTGGCCGACGCGACGCGTTGCCAGATTGTCGAGATCTTACGCGACGGGCCCGTGCCCGTTCACGAATTGGCCGAGCGTTTCCCAATCAGCCGCCCGGCCATCTCTCGCCACCTGCGCGTCCTGAAAGCGGCGGGTCTGGTCACCGAAGTGAAAAAGGGGCGAGAAAATTTCTACGCCTTCCAGCGCGGCCGCATTGCTGGTGCCGAGCGCTGGCTTGTCGCGATTTCGACCGCTCCACAAAAGCCTGGTGCCCACGCGAGCGAAGAAAAGGCGGCTCCCAATCGGAATGGGGCCAAGATCGCCGGAAAGAAAGCAAAGCCGGCCCGGCCGGAGCCAGCAGCGCCGCTGTCGGTAACCAAGACGAAAAAGCCCAGGCCTGAGCTAGAGCCCGCCCTGAACCAGATGGGTTTTGATTTTTAGCACTGCCCCCGCACGCTAAACGCGCGTCGTCAGAGAGTGGCGTCCGGAAGTTTGCGCTTAGAGCATCGGTGCGGGCAGGGGGTCGATCATCGACATCGCGTGCTCGTCGGGTTCGAACATGGTTTCGACGGCGCGCTGAAAGTCGGACGGCGTCCACATGATATGGCTGGGATTAAGCCGCGCCTCCACGGCCCCCAGGGCTGCGCGCGCACCCAAGGCGATCGGGCGGATCTGATAGCCGGTGACCTTTGAGGCAGCAAGGGCCGCAGAAATATCCTTGCGTTGGTCGCCGATATACCAGACCACGTCAGAGCGTCGCAGTTCCCGCCCGATATCGCCAAGTGCCGTAACGATGGAGTCGGGCCAGGGCTTGCCGCGCGGGACATCCTCGCGAAACACGCATTTGGAGAAGTACTTGCGCAGGTCGAAGGCATCGATCACGTCGTGGCCATAGCCGCGCCCAAGCCCATTGCTGACCAGGCCCAGTGTTACGCCTTCGGCCTTCAAGCGCTCGAGCGTCTCGCGCATGGCTTCGCATGGCAGCAGCATCTGCTCGACCGACTTGCGCCGCACTTTGTGAATGGCTTTGTGCACCAAAAGCTTGGGAGCCTTGGCCGGAGCAACGCTCATATTGCGGCGGCGCAGGCGGAAACGTGCGACCAGTCGGCCGCCCCGGTGCGAACAATCGTCCAGGAATTCCAGCATCTGCAGCACCCGCGGATTGACGTGGTGCACCAATGTTCCATCGAGATCAAAGAGAACGATGGTCGGTCGCTTCGCGTGTAAAGCCAGTGGATCAGCCCCCGTTTGTGGCAGCAAAGTGGCGCAAAACACCATCGAGGGCAAGCGCGCCGGGCCGCAAGAAGCCTTTACCCCAGGATTTCCGCGACTTTTCACGGGTCGGCATGACCAGCCTCGGAGACATCCAAGAACGGCGGTCGCGAATCGGTATGTGAGGAGAGGGTGGCGATCCCGACAGGATTCGAACCTGTGACCAACAGCTTAGAAGGCTGCTGCTCTATCCAGCTGAGCTACGGGACCGTTGCTGATATTTGCGGGTTTCCTTTAGCGCATTTTGGCGCAAAGAAAACCGCAAATGCCGCTGACGTGCCCGGTAGCTTGCGAATTCGCTAGGCGCTGGCAAGCTCGGCAGGGCGGCCGGTGCTTTCGCGGGCAATCAGTTCGGACTGCAACACGATCCGCAGGGGCGTGCCATTGCCCTGCCGCCCTTCGATCAGGTCTATCAGGGCCTCCGCAGCCATCTTTCCCAAGGTTTCGCGCGGCTGGCGCATGGTTGAAAGCGGCGGTGAGTAATGCGGCGCGACGCCGAGATCATCGAATCCGATCACGGAAATGTCGCGAGGGCACAAGATGCCGTGACGGCGGAGGCCGGAGAGAAAACCTATGGCGGATTCGTCATTGGCGGCAAAAACAGCGGTCGGCCTGTCGGCCAAGGTCATGTAGCGCGCCGAGGCGGCAAATCCACTATCCATCTCGAAACTGCCGCGAAACACCCATTCGGGTGCAATTGGCAGGCCCTCGCGATTCATGGCGCGGTTAAAACCGGCCAAGCGGTCACGCGCGACAACGTTCTGCTCGGGCCCGAAAATATGACCGATGCGGCGGTGCCCCAGCTCGATGAGATGCCTGGTGGCGCGCTCGGCCGCCTGGACATTGTCGGTCACCACCGTGTGAAAACCGGAATTGGGAATGTCTTCGCAGGCGACCACGAGGGGCACGGAGTAGGGGGCCGAAGTGATAACCCGCAGGTCGTCGGCGTTCAGCGAGCCATCGAGCAGCAATAGCCCGTCGGCCCTGTTGGAGAGCAGGTAGTCCTGCAGTCGTGTAGCCTGGTGGCCGAAATAGAGGTTGGCCACCAGCATGCCGTAGCCGCGCGCCGTCACCTCACGCTCGATGGCATCGAGGATCGACGAGAAGAAAGGATTGCGTATATCGGGCAGCGCAACGAGGATGGTGCGCGCCGAACGCTGGCGCAGCGACCGGGCTGTCTGGTTAAGCGTGTAACCGGTTACACGGACCGCCTCCGAAACACGGGCACGTGTGCCATCACTTACCCTCTCTGGCGAAGACAGGGCGCGACTGACCGTGGCGGTGGATACCCCCGCTGACCGCGCAACATCTTGAATCGTCGGCGTTTTTCGCTCTGGACGCACGCTGTCAGCGCCCCCTCTCGCCGCCAGTTATGCAATCTGTCTAAATCGATCTTGACATGTCCGCAAGACGTGTATGAAACTCCTGAAATCGATTGCACAACCTGTTTAGGCGGTCTATGCAATCGATTACACCGCGTTGCAGTCTTGCGCCTGAGGAAGGTTAGGGTTGCAGCGGGTGCATCGCTGGGGCGAATGCCCCTCGTGTTCGTTGGGAGGACAACCTATGAAAAAGTTTGCAGTGGTTGCCACATTGGCAACTGCTTTCCTCGGCTCAACCGCCGTTTTCGCAACCGACCTCGAAGTCACCCATTGGTGGACTTCCGGTGGTGAAGCTGCTGCCGTTGCCGAACTGGCCAAGGCATTCGACGCTTCGGGTGACAAGTGGATCGACGGCGCTATAGCCGGCGGTGGTGGCACTGCCCGCCCGATCATGATCAGCCGCATCACCGGTGGTGATCCGATGGGTGCAACCCAGTTCAACCACGGCCAGCAGGCCCTGGAACTGGTTGAAGCCGGGCTGATGCTCGACCTGACCGACGTCGCCGAAGCCAACAACTGGAAGGAAGTGATCTATCCGCCTTCCCTGTTGGACGCTTGTACCGTCGATGGTCGCGTCTATTGCGCTCCGGTGAACATCCACTCGCCCGAATGGCTCTGGCTGTCGAACAAGGCATTTGAGGATGCCGGCATTCCCGTCCCGACCAACTGGAACGAATTCGTTGCTGCAGGGCCTGCACTCGAAGCGGCAGGCAAGATCCCGCTGGCACTGGGTAACCAGCCCTGGCAGTCGGCCACCGCTTTCGGTGCCATCGCGATTGGCGTTGCCGGTCTCGATGTCTGGAAGCAGGTCAACATTGAAAAGAACATGGACGTTGCCGCTGGTCCGGAATACGCCGCAGTCTTCCAGGCTGTCGCCGACGCCCGCGCGCTGGCTGCCAATTCCAACGTCCAGGACTGGAACCAGGCCACCAACCTCGTGATCACCGGCGAAGCCGGCGGCCAGATCATGGGTGACTGGGCTCAGGGTGAATTCCAGGTTGCCGGTCAGGTTGCTGGTGAAGACTATACCTGTCTGCCGGGTCTGGGCCTTAATGCCTACCTGTCGACCGGTGGTGATGCCTTCTACTTCCCCAAGCTCAACGATCCCGAGAAGGAAGCCGCCCAGAAGCGTCTTGCCGCTCTGCTCGTCTCGCCTGAAGTCCAGGTTGCGTTCAACCTGAAGAAGGGCTCCCTGCCGATCCGTGGTGACGTCGATCTCGGCGCCGCGAATGACTGCATGAAGAAGGGTCTGGAACTGCTCGCTTCCGGCAACATCCTGCCGTCGGGTGACATGGTCTGGTCGCCGGACGTCCAGAAGCAGAACGAAGACCTGATGGTCGAATTCTGGAATTCTGACATGGCTCCGGAAGTCGCTCACCAGCAGTGGGTCGCCAACCTGAAGTCGGGTCTCTAATTCCGAACTAGCGCCGGGGCCAATCCTCAAACGGATTGGCCCCGGCTTTGTCTATTTGGGGCTTAGGAGCGCACGGTGGCAGGTTTGCATCCCGCACGATTGTTCAAAAATATAAACGCCAAGATCGCGGCCATTCCGATGGTTTTCACCGCGCTGGTGGTTTTTTTAGGCGGTACGCTCTGGACCGTCGTCTATTCGTTTACCAACTCGAAACTGCTGCCGCGGACGACCTTTGTCGGCTTTGAGCAATATGAGCGTTTGTGGGCCACCAGCCGTTGGGTTGTGTCGATCCAGAACCTCTTGCTGTACGGCGTTTTCAGTCTTGTCTTCACCATCGGCATTGGTTTCCTGCTGGCCGTACTCATGGATCAGAAGATCCGCTTCGAGGACGCCTTCCGCACCGTCATGCTCTATCCATTCGCCCTCTCGTTCATCGTGACGGGTCTGGTCTGGCAGTGGATTCTCAATCCGCAGTTCGGCATCCAGCACATTGTGCGCGGCTTCGGGCTAGAATGGTTTACCTTCGATCCCCTGAACAACCCGCAGACGGTGATGTTCGGCCTGCTCATTGCCGGTCTCTGGCAGGGCACGGGCTTTGTCATGTGCCTGATGCTCGCCGGTTTGCGCGGCATTGATGAGGAAATCTGGAAGGCGGCGCGTGTCGATGGCATTCCGCGCTGGAAGGTTTACCTCTTCATCATCATTCCGATGATGCGTCCGGTATTCATCACCACCCTAGTGATCGTCGCGTCCGGCATCATCCGCCTCTACGATCTGGTGGTCGCGCAGACCTCCGGTGGTCCCGGCAATGCCAGCCAGGTCCCCGCCATGTATGTCTATGACTACATGTTCCAGGCCCAGAACCTCGCACAGGGCTTCGCCGCATCCTCCATGATGCTGCTCTCGGTGCTCATCGTGCTCATTCCGTGGGCCTACCTCGAATTCGGAGGCAAGAAGCGTGGCTGATCTCACTGCATCTTCAGCGCCCGCGACCGCACAAGCGTCGTCCGCCGCGTCTGCTATGAACGGCCCGCGCGGGGCCAAGCCGAAGCGCCGCCTCTCGCCGCGCAATATCATGCTCTATGGCACGCTGTTCGTGGTCTGCGTCTATTATGCGCTGCCGCTCTGGGTCATGATCATGACCTCGCTCAAGGGCATGCCGGAAATCCGGCTGGGCAATATCTTCTCCCCGCCTGTCGAAGTTACCTTCCAGCCCTGGGTCAAAGCCTGGGCCGAAGCCTGTACAGGCCTCAACTGCGATGGCCTGTCGCGCGGCTTCTGGAACTCGGTGCGCATCACCGTGCCGTCCACCATCATCTCGATCCTGATTGCTTCGGTGAATGGCTACGCGCTGGTCAACTGGAAGTTCAAGGGCTCGGACATCTTCTTCACCATCCTGATCTTCGGCTCTTTCATCCCCTACCAGGTGATGCTCTATCCGATGGTGATCCTGCTGCGTGAACTGGGTGTCTACGGCACCCTGCAGGGTCTGGTCATCGTGCACTCCATCTTTGGCATGCCCATCCTGACATTGTTGTTCCGCAATTACTTCTCGTCATTGCCGGAAGAACTCTTCAAGGCGGCGCGTGTGGACGGGGCAGGGTTCTGGGGCATCTACTTCCGCATCATGCTGCCGATGTCGATCCCGATCTTCGTCGTCGCCGTCATTCTGCAGGTTACCGGCATCTGGAACGACTTCCTGTTCGGCGTGGTGTTTACCAAGCCCGAACTCTACCCGATGACGGTGCAGCTCAATAACATCGTGAACTCGGTCCAGGGTGTGAAGGAATACAATGTGAACATGGCAGCGACGGTTCTCACCGGGCTGGTGCCGCTTTTCGTGTACTTCGTCTCTGGCAGGCTCTTCGTGCGCGGTATTGCCGCCGGTGCCGTGAAAGGCTGAATGAATGGACTACTCAATCCAGGTCAAAAACCTCAAACTCGACTTTGGCTCGGTACATGTGCTCAAGAGCCTTGATCTCGACGTGAGCGAGGGCGAGTTCATCGTTCTGCTCGGCTCGTCGGGTTGCGGCAAGTCGACCCTGCTCAACTGCATCGCCGGCCTGCTCGACATCACCGACGGGCAGATCTTCATCAAGGGCAAGAACGTCACCTGGGCCGAGCCGTCGCAGCGCGGCATCGGCATGGTGTTCCAGTCCTATGCGCTCTATCCGCAGATGACGGTGCGCGGAAACCTCTCCTTCGGCCTGCAGAATGCGCGTATGCCCAAGGACGAGATCGCCAAACGCGTCAAACGCGCCTCCGAGATCCTGCAGATCGAGGCGCTGCTCGATCGTAAGCCGGCGGCCCTCTCCGGTGGCCAGCGCCAGCGTGTGGCTATCGGCCGTGCCCTGGTGCGCGATGTGGACGTCTTCCTGTTCGATGAGCCGCTGTCCAACCTCGACGCCAAGCTGCGCAGCGACCTCCGCGTCGAGATCAAGCGTCTGCACCAGCGCCTCAAGAACACCATGGTCTATGTGACGCATGACCAGGTGGAGGCCATGACGCTGGCTGATCGCATTGCCATCATGCGTGATGGCATGATCCTGCAGCTCGATACCCCGCACGCGGTCTATAACCGGCCGGTCAATCTTTACGTGGCAGGCTTCATCGGTTCGCCGGCGATGAATTTCCTCAAGGGCTCGATTGCCGATGGGTCCTCCGTCGTCAAGCTCGACGGTGTTTCGGTGCCGATGAACAACTACGCCTTCGACAGTAAGCCGACCGACGGACAGAACGTGGTTCTTGGCATCCGGCCCGAGCATATCAGCGTCGGCGCCGATGCGGCCAAGGCGTCGTTCCAGTTCGAAGCCGAAATCGAGATTGTCGAGCCCATGGGCTCCGAGCAACTGGCCTATACCCGCCTTGCGGGTCAGCCCGTAACCATCCGCTGCTCGTCCGATATTCCGATGGAAGCGGGCCAGAAGATCAATCTTGGCTTCGACGTGGCACGTGGCTCGCTCTTCGACGCCACCAGCGAAATGCGGCTCTAGTCGTTCCTTAACCATGGCGGCGCCCCAGGCGGGCGCCGTCGCGTCGTTTGTACGGCAAACCTTACTTTTGCGGTGCTCGGCCTGACCAGAGAGCGCGACAGTTTTTTGCCTGTCGGCTAACTCCATCGGCAGGCAGATGCGGCACCGCATCCCAACCCCGAAAAGAGGCCGAAATGGACTTTTCCTACCAGCTTTACAGTGCACGCAACGAAGCGTCGCTGGATGAAACCCTCAATACCCTGGCCAGCCTGGGTTACAAGCAGGTCGAGGGCTGGGGTGGCCAGTTCGCTGATCCCGCCGCGCTGGCGCAGAGCCTCAAGAATGCAGGCCTTACCATGCCGACCGCCCATATGGGCTACGGCCAGCTCGAAGACACCGATGCCGCGCTGAAGATCGTCGATCAGGTCGGCATTCAGACGGTCTATTGTCCGGCGCCCCCGTCGGAAGCCTTCCGCACCGGCGGTGGCAATTGGCAGGAATTCGGCGAAGGCCTGGCCAAGATTGCCGCCGCCTTCAAGGCCGCCGGCAAGGGCTTCGGCTATCACAATCACCACTGGGAGTTCGCCAAGGATGCCAACGGCAAGACGCCGATGGAACTGATCCTGGACGCCTCGCCCGACACACAGTGGGAAATGGACCTGGCCTGGGTGGTCAAGGCCAGTGAAGATCCGCAGTTCTGGCTGAGCAAGCTGGGCAGCCGCATCACCGCCGTCCACGTCAAGGACATCGCCCCCGCCGGCCAGAATGCTGACGAAGACGGCTGGGCCGACGTTGGTCACGGTACGCTCGACTGGAAGACGCTGATCGCTGACGTCAAGGCCAAGACCCAAGCGAAATATTTCGTGCTTGAGCACGACAAGCCGCTCGACGCCATCCGCTTCGCGCGCCAGTCCATGGACACTCTCAAGAGCTACGGAGTCTAAGCCAATGGCCAAGACCTATGGCGTCGGCATCATGGGTGCCGGCAATATTTCTGCCGCCTATCTCGGCCTTGCGCCCCTGTTCAAGGGCCTCGAGGTGCGTGCCGTGGCCGATATCGTTCCGGAGGCGGCCAAGCGCCGCGCCGACGAATTCAAGGTTGCCGCGCAGACGCCCGACGAATTGCTCAAAAACAGCGAGATCGACGTCATCGTCAACCTCACCGTTCCGGCAGCGCATTATCGCGTCTCGATGGACATCATCTCTGCCGGCAAGCACTCATATTCGGAAAAGCCGTTTGTGCTTTCCGTCGAAGAAGGCCTGTCGCTGAAAAAATCTGCCGACGAGCGCGGTCTCAAGGTCGGTTCGGCGCCCGATACTTTCCTGGGCGGCGCACACCAGCAAGCGCGTGACATCATCGATAGTGGCAAGCTCGGCAAGATCATGAGTGGCACCACGCACGTGATGAGCCGCGGCATGGAGCATTGGCATCCCAATCCGGACTTCTTCTTCCAGCCCGGCGGCGGCCCGATCCTCGATCTCGGCCCCTACTACATCACCGACCTCGTACACCTGCTTGGGCCAGTGAAGAAGCTTTCCGCGTTCACCAATATGGCGCGCAATGAGCGCGTCGTGACCGCCGAAGGCCCGAACAAGGGCAGCATCATCAAGGTTGGCACTCCGACCACCATCCACGGCATTCTCGAGTTCCACAATGGCGCCATCGTCACCATCGGCGCCAGCTGGGACGTGGCGGCGCATGGCCACCACAATATTGAGCTCTATGGCACGGATGGCTCGATCTTCGTACCCGATCCGAATTTCTTCGGTGGCGATCTCGTCACCGCGGCTCTCGATGGCACCCGTACGCTGGTGGCCGCATGGGATCACCCCTTCGGCAAGCCGAACCAGGGTCTCGACCAGCCCAATCCACGTGCCAATTACCGTTGTGCCGGCCTCGCCGACATGATGATTTCGCACGAAACCGGCCAGACCGCGCGTTGTGGTCTCGATGTGGCTTTGCACGTCGTGGAAGTCATGACCGGGCTGCTCAAGGCCGGCGAGACCGGCGAAGTTCTGACCCTGCAGACCACCTGCGAGCGTCCCCGCGCCCTCAATATCGAAGATGCTCGCGCTCTTCTAAAGGCTTGATGGACGTACCTCATTGACAGGCGCTCGGCGCCGGTCAACACTGCTGAATAAAATGTTGGGCGGCGAGCAATCGTCGCCCGACTAGCATGCGGCCCATACGCCGAAATCATAAGAACAAGCCCCGGCAGTGCGGTGTGCGGGGCCTCGAGAGGAGACCTCCCCATGGCCACCACTGTTAAAGGCCCCGCCATTTTCCTCGCCCAGTTCGCGGGCGATCAGGCGCCGTTCGATACGCTCGACAATATTTGCCGCTGGGCTGCCGGCCTGGGCTATAAGGGCGTGCAGATTCCGACTTGGGTTTCGAGCTTCATCGATCTCGAAAAGGCCGCCAATTCCAAGACTTACGCGGACGAAATCAAGGGCATTGTCAACAGCCACGGGCTGGAGATCACCGAGCTTTCGACTCACCTTCAGGGGCAGCTCGTCGCCGTCCACCCCGCTTATGATACGGCGTTCGATGGCTTCGCCCCGGCGTCCGTGCATGGCAACCCGAAAGCCCGCCAGGAATGGGCGGTGCAGACCATGATGAATGCGGCCAAGGCGTCAAAGAACCTTGGCCTTAATGCGCATGCAACCTTCTCCGGTTCGCTGGCATGGCCCTATATCTATCCTTGGCCACAACGCCCGGCGGGCCTGGTCGAAGAGGCATTCGATGAGCTGGCACGCCGCTGGACCCCGATCCTCAATGCCTTCGACGAGGCAGGTGTGGATGTCTGCTACGAAATCCACCCCGGGGAAGACCTTCATGACGGCGTCTCCTACGAGATGTTTCTCGACCGCGTGAAGAACCATCCGCGCGCCAATCTGCTCTACGATCCGAGCCACTTTGTGCTGCAGCAGCTCGACTATCTCGACTACATCGACATCTACAAGGATCGCATCAAGGCCTTCCACGTCAAGGATGCCGAATTCAATCCGACCGGACGCCAAGGCGTCTATGGCGGCTTCCAGTCCTGGGTAAACCGGGCAGGGCGCTTCCGCTCTATCGGCGATGGCCAGGTGGATTTCCCGGCGATCTTTGCCAAGATGGCGGCCAATGACTTCAAGGGCTGGGCCGTGCTCGAATGGGAATGCGCGCTCAAGCATCCCGAAGATGGTGCCCGCGAAGGCGCGGAACTGATCCAGAGCTATATCATCAGGGTCACCGAAAAGGCCTTTGACGACTTTGCGTCCGGCGGCACCGATCAGGCGGCGAACCGCAAGATGCTGGGCCTGAGCTAAGCACCATCAAGGGGATTCACCCCGGCGAATGCCGGGGCCCATCTTGACATGGCGAGATGCATCCCGGCCTCCGCCGGGATGACATCCGCTGCAGGATGAGGTTTGGTACCCAATACGTATCGGGAGAGAAAAATGGCAGAAAACGGCGCAAAGCGCATTCGCTTGGGCATGGTTGGCGGCGGCACTGGAGCTTTTATCGGCTATGTGCACCGCATCGCGGCCCGCCTTGATGGCGATTACGAACTGGTGGCAGGCGCACTGTCGTCGCGCCCCGAAGTGGCCAAGGAATCAGGCAAAAACCTCGGCCTCGCCGACGACCGCATCTACACCTCCTATGAGGAGATGGCCAAGGCAGAGGCGGCGCGACCCGATGGTATCCAGGCGGTCGCCATCGTCACGCCCAACCATATGCATTTCGGCCCGGCAAAGGCCTTCCTCGAAGCCGGCATCCACGTGATCTGCGACAAGCCGATCACCTCGACGCTGGAAGACGCTCGCAAGCTGGCCGAAATCAAGCCGAAGAACGGCGCCAAGTTCCTGCTGACCCACAATTACACGGGCTATCCATTGGTGCGCCAGGCCCGCGAACTGGTTGCCTCCGGTGCACTCGGCAAGATCCGCGTCGTGCAGGTTGAATATCCGCAAGACTGGCTTACCGAAGCGGCCGGCGATGACAACAAGCAGGCCGCATGGCGCACCGACCCGGCCCGTTCCGGCGCCGGCGGTTGTATTGGCGATATCGGCACCCACGCCTACAACCTCGCCCGCTTCGTCACCGGTCTCAAGACCGATTCCGTGTCGGCCGATCTCACTGCTTTTGTGCCGGGCCGTCAGCTCGACGACAATGTGCACATCATGTTGCGTTTCGAGGGTGGCGCCAAGGGCATGCTCTGGGCCAGCCAGGTTGCCGTGGGCAACGAAAACGGCCTGCTGCTGCGCGTTTATGGCGAGAAGGGTGGCCTTGAATGGCGTCAGGACAACCCGAACTACATGTGGTTCACCGAGTTCGGTAAGCCCAAGCAGCTTCTGACCCGTGGTGGTTCGATTTCGGTACCGCCGGCCGCGTCGATGAACGTGCGCATCCCCTCCGGCCACCCCGAAGGTTATCTCGAAGCCTTTGCGACGCTCTATAGCCAGTTCGCCGCCGTCATCCGTGGCGAGGGTGCTGATTACGAAAGCCTCTTGCCCAGCATGGCAGATGGCATCGAAGGCATGCAGTTCATCGTTGCGTCGGTGCAGTCGAGCCAGAACGACAGCAAGTGGACCAAGCTAAGCGCCGTTTAAGCGCTTGTCCCCCGCTCCAATAATGAATGCCCTCCGGCTTTGCCGGGGGGCATTTGCTTTTGCTGCTATTGTATGCGCTCGCTGGCATAGCCGCGCTTTTGCAGCATCTTGACCACGCTGGTCGAGCCGGTCATATGCGCGGCGCCGACAATCAGGAGCGCCTCCTCGTTTCGCTCCAGCATGCCGGCAATCTGGTCTGTCCAATTGGCATTGCGCTGATCGATGAGCCGGCTGACCATGCCACTGTCATATCCGCCCATCTGTTCCATGAAGATTTCGCCCAAGGCATCCGGATCACCGTCCATCCATGCGGCAACCATGGCGTCGAGGTCGGTCATCATGACGTGGAGCGTGTCGAGCGTGGCCTCGAGCATGGCAATCTGCTCGTCCATGGTTCCGCCGCCGAGAAAGCCGATCTGCTCCTCCGGTGTTTCCAGAAAGCCCTGACGCTCTTTAGGCACTTCGCGGCCCAGCACATTTTCGACGCCGAGGGTCGGATCGTATCCCGACCCCGCCATGACGCCGACAGAAATGGTGGTAGCGGCCATCCATGGCTGCATGGTGAGAAGGAAGGGCATCGGCATGTCATAGGCCTTGGCGGCCTCGCGCAGCCGATCGGTCAGTTCCGGGCCGATATGCTGGTTGAGCAGGGTGCCGTCATTGCTGAACCCCAGCTTGATTGTCAGGGGCGTAATCGTCAGCTGCGCTTCCGGACTGATGTCGGTTTCGAAGTAGACCCGGTCGGCCGTCTGCAGAAGATCGTCCAGGACTTCGCTGCGCCAGTCGATGTCGGGTGGCAGCAAGTGCACGGAGCCAAACAGCCAGATTGAACTGTCCTCGTCGCTGATCTTCCAAAGCGCGGGTGCCGCTGACGCTGACGTGCACATGGCCAGAACTGCGGAGAAAGTAGCGAGGAAATGTCGGGCTTTCATGGGATCACTCCGGCAAATGGAACATCTGACCAGCCGGCGAACCGAGCTGAACACGCTTACCGTAGTGCAAAAAAGCAAAGCGCCGCAATCTCTTGCGGCGCCAGACGGAATCACAATGTCAGCTGGATCAGTGCGTCCAGGGCGTCTTGCGGTCGGACCTGAAGTTGTCCGGATAGCTGACGCGCTTGGGCGTCGGCTCATGCGCGGGCTGGACGGTATAGGCAATGCCGTTGCGCTGAGCATAGGCCTCGGCCAGTTCAAGCGTCTCGAACGACAGGCGTACCTGCTGCTCCATATCGGATGAGCTTGTATAGCCCATCAGCGGATCGATGGTGCGCGGAACCGCCAGTTCATGCACCAGAACCCATTGCTTCGACTTGCCCCTGCCGGACTGCATGGCGTTGCGGGCAGGGCGGTAGATACGGGCGGTCATGCAGAATCCTCAACACGATGCGGTGTGATGGTCGGAGTACAAAGATTCGAACTTTGGACCCCCGGTTCCCAAAACCGGTGCTCTACCAGGCTGAGCTACACTCCGAGATCACGTGCATCCGTTAGCCTGTTCCTGGGCAAAGGGCAAGTGCCGAGCGGCAGATGCGGGCAGATGTTCACTGCCCGCAAAAAAACTCTTGGCTTACCGGGCCTTGGCGTAACGCGCCAAGCCATCGGCGAGGTCGGACTTGAGGTCTTCCATGTCTTCGAAACCGATATGCAGGCGCAGCAAATGACCTTCACTGTTCCATGGGACAGCCGTACGGTTCTTCACCAGCTTGGCCGGTAGGCAGAGGCTTTCATAGCCGCCCCAGGAATAGCCCATGCTGAAGATGCGCAGATCATCGACGAAAGCGGCAAGGGCCGATCGTGGCCCCGGTGGCAGGAGGAAGGAGAACAGACTGCCCGAACCGGTGAAGTCGCGCTTCCACAGCGCATGGTCGGGATGGCTCGGCAGGGCAGGGTGTAGCACGCTTACGACGCCATCCTGTTGCTCCAGCCAGCTGGCGAAATCAAGCGCCCGACGTTCATGCTCGCGCATGCGAATGGCAAGGGTCTTTAAGCCACGCGACAGCAGGAAGGCTTCGTCGCCTGAAGTGTAGAATCCAAGCAGCCGGCGGGTGCTCTCCACATCTTTCCACGCGGCCTCCGTGGTCGAGATGGTGCCGCCAAAGGTGTCGGAATGGCCGGAAAACATCTTGGTTGCCGAATGCACCACAATGTCGGCACCGAGCGCCAGCGGCTTATAAAACAGGGGGCTCGCCCAGGTGTTGTCAACGATGACCCGGATGTCGTGCTTGTGGGCGGCGGCGGCGATCGCCGGCAGGTCCTGTACTTCAAAAGTCAGCGACCCCGGACTTTCCACGAAGATGGCGCGCGTATTGGCCTGAATCAGCTCGGCTATGCCTCCGCCGATGCGCGGGTCGAAATAGCGGGCCTTGATGCCGACCTTGGCCAGGTAGCCGTCGGCAAAGGCGCGGGTTGGCTCATAGGCGCTGTCGCTGATCAGCACATCGTCGCCCGAGCGCAGACAGGACATCAGCGCGACAGTGATGGCCGCGAGGCCTGAGGGCACCAGCTGGGTGCGATGAGCGCCCTCGAGTGCCGTCACCACTGATTCGACACCATCGGTGGTGGGATTGCCTGCTCGCCCATAAAGATAGGGCTGCTGCTGGGAATCCAGATCCGCCAGAGTTTTGAACAGCACAGTCGAGCCCCGGAAGACTGGTGTGTTCACAAAGCCGAAATGGTCGTTCGGCTCACGGCCGCCATGGGTCAGGATCGTCTCGACCGCCGTGTTTGCTGGGATTTTGTTGTTCTGGTCGCTCATCTATCGACTGCTCAAAAACGGATCACATTCATCATCTGGCTAAAAAAGAGACAGAGATGCTGTCCCAATGTACCTTCTGCCCTTGACGTTACGGTCAATAGACGCTTGCATGCTTAACAGCATCACAACCGTCACACAAAGGCGGTGGTGCAATCGGAGCCTCGGCAAACTTGATAGGTTCCGAATAGACGACAGGGTCAGGAAACAAAAAGGCAAATAAATGCAAAAAGCGCTCGTATCGATCGCAGTCGCGGCCTCGCTGGGGCTCGGCGCGACCGCCGCACAGGCGGCAATCCTTGATGATGTCAAGGCAAAGGGATTTATCCAGTGCGGCGTGACCGGTGGCGTCGCCGGTTTCTCTGCTCCCGACTCCAACAATGTGTGGACTGGCCTGGAAGTCGACTTCTGCCGCGCCATGGCTGCCGCAATCTTCAACGACGCGGACGCCGTTCGCTTCACATCGCTGACCAGCCAGGAGCGTTTCACCGCCCTTTCCGCTGGCGAAGTGGATGTTCTCTCGCGCACCACGACCTGGACCATGAGCCGCGATACCCAGCTGGGCATCAGCTTTGTGGGCACCATGTTCTATGACGGTCAGGGCTTCATGGTGCGCAAGGAAGACGCCATCGATTCCGCACTCGACCTCAGCGGCGCTGCTATTTGTATCGAGTCCGGCACCACCACCGAACTCAACGCCGCCGACTATTTCGCCGCCAACAGCATGGAATTCAACACTGTTGTGTTCGTTGATCAGGACGAAGTGGTGAAGGCCTACGAAGACGGCCGCTGCGACGTTTACACCACCGACTCCTCTGCCCTCGCGGCGGAACGTTCTAAGTTCGCCAATCCAGACGATCACATCATCCTGCCCGAGATCATTTCCAAGGAGCCGCTCGGCCCCGTGGTTCGCGCCGGTGACACGCAGTGGTTCAACATCGCTCGCTGGACCTATTTCGCGCTGCTCGAGGCCGAAGAGCTTGGTGTGAGCTCGGCCAACGTCGATGAACAGCTCGGTTCTGACAACCCGGCCATCAAGCGCCTGCTTGGCGTTGAAGGCGAGTTCGGTGCGCCGCTCGGCCTCGACAATGCCTGGGCCTACCAGATCATCAAGCTGGTCGGTAACTACGCCGAGAGCTACGATCGTAACGTGGGTCCGGATACCCCGATCGGGCTGGAACGCGGCCTGAATGCCCTTTGGCGCGACGGCGGCATCCAGTACTCCCCGCCGATCCGCTAAGCTGAACGAATTGAGCCGGCGCTCCTTTTGGAGCGCCGGACTTTTTGTTCCGTCGACTGCGCGCCGTCTTGGCTGCGCGGCGGCTCTTCGCGGCCAAGGGACAGCATAAATGACAACTTACGATACGGGCCCCCAATCGGCCCCACGGCCCAGCTTTCTCAACGACCCGATGATCCGAGGGATCATTTACCAGGTGGTCGTGGCTGGCATCATCATCGCCTTCATTTCCTGGATCATCGGCAACACCGCCGCCAATCTGGCAGCGCAGAACAAGACCACCGGCTTCGACTTCCTGTGGCGGACCGCCGGCTTCGACATCTCTTTCTCGCTGTTGCCCTGGTCCCGCGCCTCCTACTACTGGGAAGCGTTTCTGGTCGGGCTCTTGAACACTTTGCTGGTGGCCGTGGTGGGCATTATCTTCGCCACCATTCTTGGCTTCACCATCGGCATTGCTCGGCTGAGCACCAATTTCATCGTCTCCAGCATCGCCACCGTCTATATCGAGGTGATCCGCAACATCCCTCTGCTGCTGCAGCTGTTCTTCTGGTATTTCGCCGTACTCAAATCCATGCCGGCGGTTCGTAACTCGCTGGAACTGCCCTTTGATTCCTTCATCAACCAGCGCGGCGTGATGGTGCCGCGACCCATACCGGACGAGCAGTTCAACTTCGTCTGGCTCGGCCTGCTGTTGGCAATTATCGGCGTCATCGTGCTGAGGCGCTGGGCCAAGAAACGGCTCGAAACCACCGGCCAGCGCTTTCCGGTATTCCTGACGTCCGTCGTTATCCTGTTTGGCGTGACGGCCTTGGTCTTCTGGGTCAGCGGTGCCAGCGTGGCTTTCGAAATTCCAGTGCTGGAGCGGTTCAATTTCCGCGGTGGCCTGCAATTGCCGCCCGAATTCGTTGCCCTCGCCTTTGGTCTCACCATCTATACGGCAGCCTTCATCGCCGAGACGGTTCGCGGCGGTATCCAGTCAGTCAGCCATGGGCAAACTGAAGCCGCCGCATCGCTCGGGCTCAAGGAGGGCGACCGACTGCGTCTGGTCATCGTGCCGCAGGCCATGCGGGTGATCGTGCCGCCGCTCACCAGCCAATATCTCAATCTGACAAAGAACTCTTCGCTGGGCGCCGCCATTGGCTACCCCGAACTGGTGAACGTCTTTGCCGGCACCTCTCTCAACCAGACAGGCCGGGCGATCGAATGTATCGCCATCACTATGGCCGTCTATCTCACATTCTCCCTGCTCACCTCGGCGATCATGAATTGGTACAACGCCCGGGTTAAGCTGGTGGAACGGTAGGAGGGCGCCATGACAGATATTGGTTTCGTCCGATCCGAAATTGTTCCTGCGCGTCCTGCGCCGATCCGCACCAGCGGCATTGTGGCCTGGGCTCGCAAGAACCTCTTCGCAACGCCGCTCGATTCAGTGCTGACTGTGCTCGGCGCGGCTTTCCTGCTCTGGGTGGTGCCGCCGCTTTACGGGTTTTTCTTCGGCAATGCCGTTGGCCCTGGTGGCACGGTGGAACAGTGCCGGCTTGAAAATGCCGGTGCGTGCTGGGCCTATATCGCTGCTGAGATGAACTTCTTCATCTACGGCTTCTATCCGGTGCAGGAGTTCTGGCGTCCGAACCTGGTATTTGCGCTGGGTGCACTGCTCCTGACGCCGATGCTGATCCCCAAAATGCCGTTCAAGCGCCTCAATGCGGTGCTGTTGCTGATCGTCTATCCGATCGTCAGCTACATCCTGCTTGCCGGCGGCCTGTTCGGCCTGCGAGTTGTGCCAACCGAGCAGTGGGGTGGTCTTCTGGTCACCCTGATCATCTCGGTGGTCGGCATCACCTTATCTTTCCCCATGGGCATCGTGCTGGCGCTGGGGCGCCAGTCCAACCTGCCGATCATCAAGACCGTCTGCATCATGTTCATCGAACTGATCCGTGCGGTACCGCTGATCACCATCCTGTTCATGGCTTCGGTGATGTTGCCGCTGTTCATGCCGCAGGGCATGACCGTGGACAAATTCCTCCGTGCGCTCGTCGGTGTCACGCTCTTCACCTCGGCCTATATGGCTGAAGTGGTGCGCGGCGGCCTGCAGGCCATCCCGCGGGGGCAATATGAAGCGGCGGCGGCCTTGGGTTTGGGCTATTGGAGACGGATGTGGTTCATCATCCTGCCCCAGGCGCTCAAGCACGTGATCCCGGGGATCGTGAACAATTTCATTTCCTTGTTCAAGGATACGTCGCTCGTCTACATCGTCGGCATGAGAGACCTGCTCGAAGCGGTTAAGACCAAGAACGACTCCGCCATTGAATGGCAGTCGGCCAATACTGCGACCACCGGCTATATCTTCGCCGCCATGGTCTTCTGGGTCTTCTGTTTCGGCATGTCCCGCTACTCCATCTTCATGGAGCGCCGTCTTAACACTGGCTACAAGAGGTAGCTCTATGTCTCAGGTTTCCGAAACCACCGTCGACCGTGTCGTCAACACCAGCCACATGCAGGTCTCCCAGACCGAAGTCGCGATCGAAGTCATCGACATGCACAAATGGTATGGCGATTTCCACGTGCTGCGCGACATCAACCTCAAGGTGATGAAGGGCGAGCGCATCGTCATCGCCGGACCTTCCGGGTCCGGCAAGTCGACGCTCATCCGCTGCATCAATCGCCTGGAGGAGCATCAGGAAGGCCAGATCATCGTCAACGGCACCGAGCTGACCGCTGATCTCAAGCGCATCGACGAAGTGCGCCGCGAAGTGGGCATGGTGTTCCAGCACTTCAACCTCTTCCCGCATCTCACCATCCTGCAGAACCTCACTCTGGCGCCGATCTGGGTGCGCGGCATTCCCAAGGCCGAGGCCGAGGCGACGGCAATGCACTATCTCGAACGGGTGAAAATCCCCGAGCAGGCCAACAAATATCCCGGCCAGCTTTCGGGTGGGCAACAGCAGCGCGTTGCTATTGCCCGCTCGCTCTGCATGCAGCCAAAAATCATGCTGTTTGACGAACCCACCTCCGCGCTAGACCCCGAAATGGTCAAGGAAGTGCTTGAGGTGATGATCAGCCTGGCCGAGGAAGGCATGACCATGATTTGCGTGACCCACGAAATGGGGTTTGCCCGTCAGGTCGCCAACCGCGTGATCTTCATGGACCAGGGCCAGATCATCGAGCAGAACGAGCCGGACGCGTTCTTCTCCAATCCGCAGCACGAACGCACCAAACTGTTCCTCAGCCAGATTCTGCACTGAGGCCAGCGGAACTCCTGCCCATTCCGGGCATGCCTTGCGGCACAATTAGTAGGGGGTCGAGCCGGTCCACGGCTTGACCCCATTTTTCTGGCTGCCAATATACGGGCAGGGACTGAAGCGTTCCGGCCGAAGCAGCAATTGAATTGCCGCCGGCCGACGCGCCAAAACAAGGACTTAGATCGTTCGCCGATTCAGGGAAACCGGCGAAACGACCTGGAAAGCCGGCAGATTGATCCGTTTTTGCAAGCCATTGCTGCTTCTGGCCGCGCTTTCGATCGGCCTCGCTGCGCCGCCGGCCGCCGCCCAGACGCTGGACGCTGTGCGTGAACGGGGTTTTCTGGTCTGCGGCTCGGCCAATCCGCTGGCCGGCTTTGCCCAGCAGGACAGCGATGGCCGCTGGTCCGGTTTCGATGTGGACCTGTGCCGTGGCCTCGCGGCGGCGGTATTTGGCAATCCCGATCTCATTGAGTTCCGGGCCTTTCGCGGCGAAGCGCGTTTTGCGCCGCTGCAAACCGGCGCCGTGGATGTGCTGATGCGGAACGGCGCCTGGGTTGCCGGGCGCGATATCCGCTATGGCGCCGAATATGTGACGCCCAGTTTCTTCGACGGCCAGGCTTTCCTGGTGCCGCAATCGCTGGGGGTGGTGTCGGCCTATGAACTTGACGATGTGAGCATCTGCGTGGTCGACGGCTCTGGCGAGTTGCAGGCGCTGGACGAGTTTTTCTTCGCCAATCAGACCAGTTTCAAGGAAGTGGTCTATGAGGAGGTGGCCGATCTCATGGTCGCCTACCGCTCCGGCCTCTGTCAGGTCGCATCGGCCTCCGGGCGGCAGTTGCAGGCCATTCGTCGGGAACTGCCCGATCCCGCCCAGCATCGCATCCTGCCCGAGCGCATTTCCAAGGAGACGTTGGCCCCGGTTGTGAGACAAGGCGACATCGAGTGGTTCAACATCGTGCGCTGGACCATTTTTACCTTGATCACCGCCGAGGAGGTTGGGGTGACCAGTCTCAACATCGACTCCCTGGCGGCTACGCGTACCCCGGCGGTCAAACGCCTGCTTGGCCTTGAGGATGATTACGGTGCCGCGTTCGGCCTGCGCCCCACCTTCATGGCCGACATTATCCGCGCCATCGGCAATTACGCCGAGCTCTATGACCGCCACTTCGGCCCGCAAACCGGCGCGGCCATGCTGCGGGGCCAGAACGCCCTGTGGAGCAATGGCGGGCTTCTCTACGCCCCCCCGATCCGCTAGGCCGGTTTACAGCAGTGGCGACAAGAGCCGCGCGGCCTGTGTCAGGAAATAATGCGGCAAGGAGCGTGTTTCGACCTCGGCCTTGCTGACCTGACGACAGGATTTGAAGTCGGTCAGCAACATGTCCTCGATCGCGTCCAACACAGTCTTGCCGGTGAACCAGAGCGTAATCTCGAAATTGATTGCGAAGGACCGGTTGTCGAAATTGACGCTGCCGACCGTGGCGATTTCATCGTCCATCAACACGACCTTCTGATGCAGGAAGCCGTCGACATAGCGATAGACGGAGATGTCGTGCTGCACCATGGCATCGGCATGGGCCATGCTGGCGAGCCAGACCATGGCGTGATCGGGATTGTCGGGCAGCATGATGCGCACATCGACACCGCGCAGGCGCGCGGCGAACAGTGCGGTGCGAATATCGGTATCGGGCACGAAATAGGGGCTGACGATCCAGAGACGCTTGCGGGCCCGCCCGATCAGGTCGGTATAGGCGATTGCGCACTCTTCCAGCTTGTCGGCAGGGCCCGAGCCCATCACCAGCACTGACTGGTCCCCTGGCGTATCCACAGTTTTGGGCGGCGTCGCTGGCAGCAATTCGCCCGTTGCCCACTCCCAGTCCTCGCGGAACAATAAAGCGCAGCCCAGGGCCGCCGGTCCTGACACGCGGACATGCGTGTCCCGCCAGTGACCGAATTTCGGATTCTCGCCGAGATATTCGACGCCAACATTGTGGCCGCCGACCCAGGCATGCTTGCCATCGGCCACCACGATCTTGCGATGATTGCGGTAATTGATGCGGGTCGGGCCATAAAGACGCATGAACTTATGGCGCTGATTGAAGCCTGCCACCTTGATCCCGGCATCGCGTAGCTGCGTGCGGAACCGCTTGGGCATGCCCGTGCTGCCGACATCGTCATACAGCAGGTAGACAGAAACGCCGGCCTTGGCGCGGGCTATCAGCCGCTCGGCCAGTTGCTGGCCAAGCTTGTCGTCACGGATGATGTAGAACTGGACCAGCAAATACTCCTGGGCCGCATCTATGCCCTCGAAGATCGATTGGAACGTTGCCTGACCGTCGATCAGCAGCTCGACGTCATTTCCGTTGAGAAAAGGCAGCTCCGACACGGCCACCTGTACCGGCCATTTGTCGTCGGTCTCTCGGTCGATCAGCGCAAGATCCTTGGCGCGCAAGGGCCGGTTGGCGCGGCCGTTCTTAATGCGGTCGGTTGCATAGTCGTCGAAGAATTTCCAACCGAAGATCAGGTAGAGAAAGGCCGTCGGAAAGGGCAGCAGGATCAGGGACAGCAACCAGGCGATAGATCCCTGGGACGTGCGGGAATTAAGGATTTCCCGGATCGCACAGACGATCGCAAGGGCGTAGATCGCCGCCATGACCAGGGCGACTATGTGTAGATCCGCCACTATGGCCCGCAGAATATCGTCTATGCCGAACACCTTGCCCCCGGGACACTGATTTGCGTCCGCACTGTATCAGGCGGCAAACCCGCGACAATCCCGAGTTGACAGCGTCTCTCGAGCGAGTAGCATTTGGATGAGGCTTCCTGCAGCCTGCCGCTCGCGCCCTAACAGGGACGGTGAATGCATGGTTTTGACACTGGTTTGACCCTGAACATGCGGGCAGGCCGTCAGCAATGCGAGCACTGACTACGAAATTGCCCGTCCGACAGGATCAGACCATGCATAGTTTCATGGACGCAAAACTCATGGCCAAATTGCTTCGGCAGGGGTTGGCAGAGCGAAATGTCAGCCTCAGCCATAGCGACTGTCTGGAACTGGTGGCCCGCCAGTTCGGGCTAGCCAACTGGAACATATTAAGCGCCCGTATCGACCTTGCCGACGCTGATATGCGACCGCTGGTCATGCCGGAGGGATGGCTCGACGCCAGCGTAAACCGCGATGGCTATTTTCGTATGGGACTTGATCCCGACAGGCTCGGCTGCGCCATGATCCAGAGCACACCGGTGGCATATCATGCACGGGATGCTCAGTTTGGCTCCATGGCCCAAATCATCAGTGCCGAACCGTATCGGGAGGCAGCGGTCCGGGTGGCTTGCGAATTGTCGTGCCGCGATCTTGATGGGGGCGTAACCATGTGGATGCGCATCGACGATGCTCAGGGCCGCAAGTTGCGCTTCAAAAATCTGTTGGATCGCCCGGGCATTGCCGCAAGAGGTTCCGAGGACTGGAAAGGTTTCGCGATCACGCTTGATGTCCCGGCGACCGCTGAAAGCATCTATTTTGGCTTTCTGTTGACGGGGCGGGGCACCGGCTGGGCTCGTAATTTCACGGTGGGGGCAGCTGAAGCCACTGAGGCGCTGAAGCGGCGTCGGCCTTATCGGTTTGACCGGCCAACCAACCTCGGATTTGGCCAGTGATGGCCAACGACCGGGCTGATCAGCCAGCCCGGGGTCGACGTAAACAGCGCCCTCGGGACGATCCGAGGGCGGTCCTGCCAAGCGGGGCGCGTTTGCCCATCAAGCCTCTGGCAGGATGACGCTCGAAATATCGATGGGCGTGCGTTCGACCATCCAGCGCGGCACCGGCAAGTTTTTCTCAACGAGGAATTCCGGATTATAGATCTTGCTGGCGTAGCGATTGCCATAGTCGCAGAGGATAGTGACGATGGTTTTACCCGGGCCCAGATCGCGGGCCATGCGCACGGCGCCAGCTATGTTGATCGCGCTCGAGCCGCCGAGGCAAAGTCCCTCATGTTCGAGCAGGTCGAAGATGTAGGGCAGGGCTTCTGCATCGGGGATCTGGTACGGCAAGTCGACCTTGAGATCCTGAAGATTGGCGGTGATGCGGCCCTGACCTATCCCCTCGGTGATCGAGTTGCCCGAGGACTTGAGCTCGCCATGGGCGTAATATTCGTAAAGCGCCGCCCCCTCGGGGTCAGCCAGCCCGATTTTTACATCAGGATTGCGCGCCCTCAGCGCCTCGGCGACGCCGGCAAGTGTGCCCCCGGAACCGACTGCGCAGATGAAGCCGTCAATGCGCCCATTGGTCTGCTGCCAGATTTCTGGACCCGTGGTTTCGATATGGGCGCGCTTGTTCGAGACATTGTCGAACTGATTGGCCCAGGCGGCACCATTCGGCAGTTCGGCATTGAGCTTTTCGGCCAGGCGCCCGGAAATCTTGATGTAGTTATTGGGATTCTTGTAGGGCTTGGCGGGCACTTCAATGAGTTCGGCGCCGTAAAGGCGCAGGGCGTCCTTCTTTTCCTGGCTCTGCGTCTCGGGAATGACGATCACCGATTTGAAGCCGAGCGAATTGGCCACCAGCGTCAGGCCGATGCCGGTATTGCCCGCAGTGCCCTCAACGATAGTGCCACCGGGTTTGAGCGCGCCCGATTTGACCATGTCATGGATGATGAACAGCGCCGCTCGATCCTTGACCGACTGGCCAGGATTGAGAAACTCCGCCTTGCCCCAGATGTCGCTACCGGTAAGAGCCGAGACGCGATTGAGACGGATGAGGGGCGTGTTGCCGATTGCGGAGATGAGGTCTTGGTGCTTGGCCATGGTCGAATTGTCGGTGGATCAAGCACTTATGGTAGGGGCGCCACCGGGACGGCGCAAGCGTTGCGGCGACTGAACGGCACGGCTTTTCCTCGCTCGCCTCTTCGGCGCAAGTGAGCTCGCCGGCTGATGCTCGCCGTGGAATAAGTTTTCGCCAGGTCCGGTTCAGCTTAGGGCCGCCGATGCATCAAGAGCCCGTTGCCGCGTGGCTTTGAGATCGGCGATGGGCCTTGGATAGGTCTTGCCGAGGACGATGCCTTCAGCGGTGAGGTCCGATGCCGCTGCCTCCCAAGGCTTGTGAACAAACTTGTCCGACAGTTCTGCGATCTCGGGCACCCAGCGCCTGACATAGTCTCCAGACGCGTCAAAACGTTCGCCCTGGGTTACGGGATTGAAGATGCGGAAATAGGGCGCCGCATCCAACCCTGAGCCGGCGACCCACTGCCAACTCGCGGGATTATTGGCCATATCGGCATCGACCAGGCAATCCCAGAACCACTTTTCGCCCAGGCGCCAGTCGGTCAGCAGGTTCTTGCTCAGAAACGAAGCCACGAGCATGCGCACCCGATTGTGCATGTACCCGGTCTCCCAAAGCTCGCGCATCCCGGCGTCGATGATGGGGATGCCGGTCTGGCCGGCTTGCCAGGCTGCAAGATCGTTCGGCGCGTGACGCCAGCGCATACCTTCATATTTGCGCTGCATGGATATCTCGGCGATATCCTGGCGGTGGTAGAGTTGGTGATAGCTGAACTCTCGCCATGCCAACTCGGACAGGAATTTTTCCACCGGCCCCGCCAATGTGGGCTCGGCATCGGCGCGCATGCGCGCGGCACGCCAGATCTGACGCGGACTGATTTCACCGAAACGTAGATGTGGGGATAGTCTGGAAGTGAGATCTTTGGCTGGGATATCGCGACCATCGGGGTAATCGGCGAGACGCTCATCAAGGAAGGCTCCAAGCGCGTCTCGTGCGCCTGCCTCGCCGATTGTCCAGTATTGCGCCATTTTCGGCGCCCAGAATGGAATGTCATAACCCCCGTCGACTGATCTGGTCTTGCGGGCTGCGCGTTTCTTGGGGGCCGGAAGCGGTGCTTCAATCGGTATGTTGCGGAGCGATTTCCAGAACGGCGTAAACACCGAATAGGGTTTGTGCTGGCCGGTTTCGATCATCCACGGTTCGACCAGCAAATTGCCCGGATGCGAGGTGACGGTGATCCCAGTTTTGCGTAGTTTCGATTTTATCGCTGCGTCGAGGTCGCGCTCTGCTGGCGCATAACGCCTATTCCAGTGGATCGCGGCAGCATCCTTATCGTGGGCGAATTTTTCAAGCACGGCCCCCGCCTGGCCCGACAAAACCTCGAAGACGATCCCGTGCTGGGCCAGGTCTGCTTCCAGCGCGACCAGACTATGGTGCAGCCACCACCGTGTTGCCGCACCCACGGGGCGCAGTTCCGGGTCGGTTTCATGCACATAGATGGCGATAACAGGCCGGCCATCATGCTCGGCAGCATGAAGGGCAGGATTGTCGGCTATGCGCAGATCGTTGCGCAGCCAGACGAGTGTGGGAGATGCGGTCACGTTCGGCTCCGGATGTCCGAGGAGATACGCCCGAAGCCCGCTTCCGGTTCACCCACGCCGGATGGTTATTCCATCAATTCGGCCAAGGTCTCGAGCGCCGCGCTCCAGGCTTCCATGGAGAAGATGCGCGTCTGTGCATCGGCGTGCGGCAAGCCCCGCTCGGTGAGCGTGATGCTGGTGCTGTCCTGGTCGATGGCCTTGAAGGTGAGGTCAAGCACGAACAGCAGTTCTTCACCCTCTTCCTCGTCACGGTGGACCCAGGAAAGCACAAGGCGCTCATCTTCGAGATAAGTCAGCACTTCGCCGCTGACCTCGTGGTCGGCTTCATCATCCTCTTCGGCAAAGGTGACGAAGCGATATTGTCCACCCTCGAACGCGTCGAACTCAGCCTCATCGGCCTGCCATTGCTCGATCAGTGCCGGATCGGTCCAGGCTGCGAATACGTCGCTGACATTGGCCTCAATGGTCCGCGTCAGGGTGATCTGGCTGTCGCTATCGCCTTCGAGTGCAGAGGTCATGCACGCTTTCCTTCAGGATAGAGTTCTGCGGTTCTCGGCAGGAAGATGGTGAGGATACCCAGCGCCGGCAAGAAGGCACAGATCTGGAACACGGCGATGATGCCGATCCAGTCAGCCAGCGCGCCCATGACCGCGGCGCCGAGTGCGCCGATGCCGAAGGCGAAGCCGAAGATGAAACCGGCGATCATACCCACCTTGCCGGGCACCAGTTCCTGCGCATAAACCACCATGGCCGAGAATGCGGACGAGAGAATGAGGCCAACCATGATGCTCATCACTGCCGTCCAGAACAGGTCCAGATAGGGCAGGGCGAGGGTGAAGGGCAGGGCACCCAGGATCGACACCCAGATCACCGCGAGCCGGCCATAACGGTCGCCGATGGGCCCGCCGAAGAACGTGCCTGCGGCCACTGCGCCCAGGAAGGCGAAAAGATAGAACTGGGCCTCCTGTGCGGACAGCTGGAATTTCTCAATGAGGAAGAAAGCGTAATAGCTCTTCAGCCCCTCGATATAGATGAACTTGCTGAGCAGCAGCGCCCCTATGACCACGAAGGCGACCATCAGCCGCTGGCGGGACAGCGCTGGCTTGGCAATGGCTGCCTTGGGGCGGCTGGCCGCTTGGCGCTGATGCTCGGCGTACCAGCGACCGACATAACTGAGAAGCACCACGCCGAGCGCCGCTACGGCCAGGAAATAGAACACGCTCGACTGGCCCAGCGGCAAGAGGATGAACGCGGCGGCAAGTGGGCCCAGAGCAGTGCCGGCATTGCCACCCACCTGGAATAGCGATTGAGCAAATCCCAGCCGACCGCCCGACGCCATGCGCGCCACGCGCGATGCCTCCGGGTGAAACAATGCCGAGCCTGTGCCGACGATAACGGCGGCGATGAACAACATCCAGAAGCCACTGGCAGCAGCAAGCGCCGCCACGCCGAGCGCCACGATCATCATGGAGATGGCAAGCCAATAGGGTTTGGGCTTGAGATCGCCAGACAGGCCGAACAGTGGTTGCAGCAAACAGGCGGTGATCTGCTGGCCGAGTGTCAGCAGACCAATTTGCAGATAACTCAGCCCGTATGTCTCCTTCAGCATCGGATAAAGCGCCGGGAGAAGGAATTGCAGCAAGTCGTTGAGCAGATGGGCTCCGCTCACTGCAAGAATAATGGTCAGGGCCGTACGCTGCGCTTCGGGCGCAGGTGGGGAAGAAACGTTGGTCATGGAAATGCTTCAGGACAGTTTGCACTGTCCTACCCCGGCGGCAGGGGAAGAGCAATCATTGTTGCACAAGAACTAGGCAGCCGCTTGTTGGCCCACGGCTTGCCGATGGGAGCGCCTCAGCTTTCCCGCATGCTTCCGGTCTTTTGGCGGCGCACATGCCAGGCGAAAGCTTCCTCGATGAGGTGCGGGGTATGTCCGCCTCGCGCCACGGCCCGCTCGAAATAGTCGCGCAACTGAGGACGGTAATCTGGATGGGCGCAGTTCTCGATGATCAGCGCGGCGCGTTCGCGTGGCGCCAACTCGCGCAGGTCGGCGAGCCCGCATTCCGTGACCAGAATATCGACATCGTGTTCGGTGTGATCGACGTGGCTGACCATAGGCACAACTGACGAAATGGCGCCACTTTTCGCCAGTGACTTGGTGACGAAGATCGAGAGATAGGCATTGCGCGCGAAATCGCCGGAGCCGCCGATGCCGTTCATCATCATGGTGCCGTCCACATGCGTCGAGTTGACATTGCCATATATGTCGAATTCCAGCGCAGTATTGATGCCAATAATGCCCAGCCGCCGGATGATCTCGGGATGGTTCGAGATTTCCTGCGGTCGCAGGATCAGCTTGTCCTTATAGGCCTCGAAATTGCCGAACACCCGTTCGGCGTAGGGCGCACTCAGGGTGATCGACGACGCCGATGCAAAGCTGAGCTTGCCGGCGTCGAACAGGTCAAATGTCGAATCCTGCAGTACCTCGCTGTAGAGACGCAAATGGTGGAAGGGGCCGTCTGCGAGACCCTGCAGCACCGAGTTAGCGATCGAGCCAATGCCGGCCTGTAGTGGCTGCAGCGTCAGGTCGAGCCGGCCGCTCGCGACTTCGCTCTCGAAAAAGGCGATGAGATGACGCGCGATAGCGCCGGTCTCGACATCGGAAGGCAGCACAGAGGATGCGCTGTCGGTTTCGTTGGTGATGACAATCGCAGCGATCTTCTCGGGTGGGATCGGCACATAGGGCGTACCCACGCGGCTGTCGCAGGCCATCAGGGGGATAGGCGCACGGGTCGGGCGCTTGGAGGGGATATAAATATCGTGCAAACCATCCAGTCCCATTGGCTGCGACAGGTTGATTTCGACGATGACCTTCTTGGCCAGGATGGCAAAGCTCGCCGAATTACCGATCGAGGTGGTCGGCACCAGTCCCCCGTCTTCATTGATGGCGGCCGCTTCGACGATGGCATAGTCTATGGGCCCGAGCTGGTTGGAGCGCAGATGCTCCACTGTTTCGCTCAGGTGTTGGTCGATGAACATCACCTCGCCGCGATTGATGGCTTTGCGCAGCGTCGGGTCGGCCTGGAACGGCATGCGCCGGGCGAGCACTTTCGCCTCGGTGAGCATGCGGTCGATATCGTGACCGAGGGAGGCGCCGGTAATCAGGGTGATCTTGAACGGATCGGCCTTGGCCCGGTCTGCCATCGCGACGGGAACGGCCTTGGCATCGCCGGCCTTGGTGAAGCCGCTCATGCCAATCACCATGCCATCCTTGATCAGTGCCGCCGCTTCATCGGCGGAGACGATGCGATCGAGAAGCGCTTTGTTGCGGATGCGGGCGGAGAGGTCGGCAGGGGTCATCGCAAACTCTGAATTAAAACGTCACGACTCCTCCTTGCCACGACTGTGTGGCAGCGCCTTGATCCCGGTCAAGCTCAACATTGTTGACACAGAAGTCGTGAGAACATAAAGTGAACAAAATGCATAGGCACGGTTTTCTGGGAACGGGGAAGGGCGCGCCATGTCGTGTCCGGGCCTGTTGAGAACCGCAGAATTGGACAGACTGACTTGCCTCGGAAAAGCTATGGTGCGGTCGAAGGGCAGGGCCGTGCACTGACGGCTATAGTCCTGCCCAATGGATCGAAAGCGTCCCGCGACAGGGCAGACCGGGACTGAATTGGAAGGAAGTGCGCCATGGCTGGCAGCGTGAACAAGGTCATTCTGGTGGGCAATCTGGGCAATGACCCGGAAGTCCGGAACCTGCCCAATGGCGGCAAAGTGGTTAATCTCAGTATCGCCACATCTGAAAGCTGGAAGGACCGCAATACCGGCGAGCGCCGCGAAAAGACCGAGTGGCACCGCGTGGTGATCTTCTCCGAAGGCTTGGTCCGTGTGGCCGAAAGCTACCTGCGCAAGGGCAGCAAGGTCTATATCGAGGGCCAGTTGCAGACCCGCAAATGGCAGGACCAGTCCGGCCAGGACAAGTACTCCACCGAAGTGGTGCTGCAGGGCTTCAACTCCAACCTGACGCTGCTCGATGGCCGCGGTGATGGCGCTGGAGCCGGCGAGGGCGGCGGTGGCTACCGCAGCAATGACGATGGCGGCTTCCGTGGCGTCAGCGATCGTGGCGGCAACGGTGGTGGCGGCGGCGGGCGTCGTCCGTCCTCCAACGCTCCAGCCTTCGAGCCCGGCGGCATGGATGACGACATTCCGTTCTAAGCGAACACAACAAAAAGGGCGGCCTCGGAGCCGCCCTTGTCATTCCATGGCTTTGCCCAAGGCTCGCCGATATCAGCGGCTGAACGGCACTTCGGCGCGCAGGCTGTCGCCGGATTCAACATAGACGACGTCGAAGGACACCTTGATGGCGTCGGCGCTGAGATGGATCTGCGCCGAAATATTGAGGTCCTTGCCGGCCTCGTCCTTGTTGCGTTCGCGCAGGTTGAAGGTCAGGCCGCCGCCCCGCTTCTGACCGACCGCGATACCGCTGAACGAGGCGTTCGAGGTCATTGCGGCTTCGAACCGCTTGTTGGCATCCACATAGGCCAGCGTACCGGCCACCGACAGATTGCTGCCGGCCAAAGTGCAGCGGCCATTATAGTTGACCTTGTCCTGGTTGCCCTGGCTCAGCGTCAACCGGCAGACCACGGTCTCCTGGTTGGCGCCGACCAGTACGCCACGGCCGCGCCACTCACCGATATAGGACTTGAGAAGCGCCACGTCGGCCGGCGCGGCGATAGCCGGACCAGCAGCGCCTGCCGTCGCCACCACCGCAGCCAGGGCGGCGGCTCGGGTCAGGTGTCCAAGTTTCGTCATGCTACAAAACCCTCCAGGATTCAAAAACCGGCCCCCCGGCAAAATCTCAGACCTTCTAGATAACAATAAATCGCGGATTCGGCGCGACGTTTTCATGCGGCGCCGAACTGGTGGAAACAAGCGCCACCTCAAACGGGCCGCGGTTCCCGCGCTTCGCCATCGGTGCCGCCATCGCCGGTGATTGTGTCGCCGGTAGGATCATCGGGCGTGGCCTCGTGGTCGGCGGTACGCACCCTGATTTTTCCGAGCGGCTGGAAGAACTTGCCACCCGCCATCAGCAGAGCGGGTAGGATGAACAGGTCCCCCAACACCGCCAGCGCCAGCGTAATCACGAACAGCGAGCCAAACAGCGCTACCTGCGGGAGCTCGGCGAACACCAGAATGGCCGTGCCGGCGCAGAGGATGATCGTCGTCGCCACGATAGCGCCGCCGATGCGCAGCAGCGTGTGCTTGACTGCATCCTCATGGCTACGCTTTTCCTCTCGTCGCCCGTGGAGATAGTGCGACAGGAAGTGGACTGTGTCGTCCACGGCAATGCCAAAGGCGATGGTCAGCGCGATCACCGTGGTCAGTTGCAGGCCGGAGCCTGACCACCACAGCCAGGCCTCGGTGCCTAGGATCGGGAAGAGGTTCGGGATGGCCGACGCCGCCGCGACGCGGAACGATTGGAAAGCAAAGCCGATCAGCGCCAGATTTACCAGCACGCTGACTGTAAGGTCACCCTGCAGGCCGCGCACGATATCGTCGGTTGCGAAGGTCGTGAGGATGTTAAATCCGCCCAGTTCGGCCTCCGGGATGCCCGAGGCATGCAGTTCCGCCTCCACCCGTGTCACCAGCGCCTTGAGATCGTTGCTGGCGATGACGGTGGGCATGAAGCCGGTGACCAGTGCCTGCGAGCCGTCTTCGGTGACAAAGCGTTTCCGCATGAATGGGCCGACAGCATTCAGCACCTCTTCGCGGGTGAAACCGGTATCGGTGTAATTGGTCATGCTCGCCGCCGAGATGACCTTGTTCTGGCCGAGTTCCTTTTCCAGAATCTGGTGCACGACGCGAATGCGCTGGTAGTCGACCTCGCCGATATTGGGATCGTGCTCGATCAGCGGCACACGCACATACAGCGGCGCCACGCCGCCGACGCCTTCGTCGATGCTTTCGGCAGCAGTCAGCGCCGTCGACCCCTTGGCGACGAAATCCTCGAATGAAAAGCGCGGTTGAATCAGGAAATAGGGGATGAGCAACAGGCCCGTGGCGACAATCGCCGCGATTGCGATGGGGCGCCCGAAGCGCTTGGCCAAAAACCAGCTGACCGGCAGTGGCGCGGTCAAGACAAGGCTGGTCTTGGGCGGCGCCCTGAAGCCCAGGCGCAGCGCCAATTTGAGCAGGAGCGGCTGGAAGGTCATGGTGCAAGCAAACAACAGGAACGATCCCATGGCGCCGGCCATGGAAAATTCGCGCACACCCTGGCCTGGCGTCAGCGATAGCGAGGCGAAGCTGACAATAGACACCAGCATGGTAAGGGCGGTAGCCGGCCCCACCAGCTTGATGGTGGCATCGACAGCCTTGTTCGGCTCCATGCCGTCCCGCCAATAGGCCAGCCAGTTGAAGGTGAAAAACATCGACTCCGCAAAGGAGATGACGAGTACGAGCGTGGTGACGATGATGGTGAGGAAGGAGAATGATCCGAAGAAAAGCAGGATCATGCCCATAGACCACATCACCGCCAGGAACGGTGTCGCGGCCACGATGAGCGCGCCGAAGAGCGACCGCAGCGCCACCAGCGCGATGATAGATCCCAAGGCGAAACCGTAGACCGTGAACTTGACCTGGTCGTCCACCGCCGCGTTGAGCATTTCGGTGGTCCATACCGGCGGACCGGTAATGTCGATGGTGAGATCTTCGCTTTGATAGGGGGCGATTGCGGCGCGCAAATCGGCGATCATCGCCTTGGCGCCGCGCTCGAGCACCGCCTCGCGGTTGGGAAACATGATGATCACCACGCCTGTGAGGTCTGGGGTGATCAGATTGCGCATCATCGGGTCATTGGCCTGCAGATCGGCCAAGGACATGGCCACCTCGTCTGCGGTCAGCATGCCTTCGGGAACAGCCGGCACAGAGCCGCCCTTGCCGTCGGGCTTGCGCAAGGTGAAGGGCGACATGGTGCCGACGGCAAAGTCGTTCAGTTCGAGATCGAAGGCGAGATTGCGGACCCTTTCGATCACGTCCGGATCGACCAGGTTCGGCGAGTTCACCAGCACATAGATGTCGTTCTCGAAGGTGCCGAACGTATCCGACAGTTTTTCATAGGCATCGTAATAGTGCCCCGAATGCGCATAGACCCGCAGCAGGTCGCCATCCACGTTGGCCTTCGGAATCTGCGAAAAACACAGGATCGAAAAGGCCAGCACGGCCAGCGCCATGATGCGCGGCCACTTCACCGTGGCCAGTCCTATATGCTCAAGGCCAAAACCGATGGACCGGTCATAAGTGATGCGGGCGACGATACGCTTGAACAAGGAAGGAGAAGACACCTGCACCCGACTCCGCACCACGGCGACAATTTGGCGCATTTTCTAAGTGTTTGTGGATCAACCGTCCAGCGATCCCGGTGATCTCGCGCCAACTGCGCCTGCGGGTGACGCAAGGCTGCAACTTGCAAGGCGGCAATGTGGAGAGTAAGTATCCAAAGGTGAGTTTGTGCGCGGATTGTGCAATCTGTTCCGCCCAGCTCAGCCAGACAGCCGTGACGAGGAACAACCATGCAGCATGCCGATCCAATAGCCGCCGCCTATGTGGAGCGCTGGAACGAGGCAACGTCTTCCAGCACGCCTGGAACCTGTCCCATCCGGCATGTCCTCGACAAGATCGGCGACAAATGGAGCATGCTATTGGTGATGACCCTGGCATCGGGCCCGCGCCGCTTTAATCAGCTGCACCGCGAAATCCCCGACATTTCTCAGAAAATGCTGACGCAGACCCTGCGCGACCTGCAGCGCGATGGCCTCGTGGCCCGTCAGGTCTTCGACACCAAGCCGCCTTCCGTCGAATATCGCCTGACAACGCTTGGGCAGTCGCTGATCGTGCCCTTCGGCCGGCTGATCGAATGGGCGAATTCTTCAATGCCGGGCATTGCTGCGGCGCGGAGCCATTTCGACGCGCTATCCTGATCGCAAACAAATGTTTGCAAAGATATGTTTGTGATGTAGTTTGCTCCACACCATTTGGAGCAGGCCATGTCCGAAAGCCGAACCATCAGTCGCGTGAAGCCAGACGCTATGGCGCTACGAGCGCTGGCGCATCCGCAGCGTTTGCGCATGCTGGGTATGCTGCGCATTGACGGTCCTGCCACCGCCACGCGGCTGGCAGAGCGAATGGGTCTCAACAGCGGCGCGACCAGCTACCATCTCCGCCAATTGGCACGCCACGGCTTCATCGAGGAGGACATCGAGCGGGGCAATGGGCGCGACCGCTGGTGGAAGGCGGCCCACGAGACCACGACGTTCCTGGAGGAGGGTGATGACGAGGATGCGCTCGATGCGGGCCTCGCTTTCGCCGAAGCAGCTTTAAGCGCCCAGATCAAGGAGATGCAGCGCGCTCTGGCACGACATCCCCAACTGTCGCCCGAATGGCGCAAGGCATCCACGATCAGTGACTATGTCATTCCTCTCACCGCAGAGCGGGCCGAGTCTCTTCTCCACCAGATCAACGCGCTTTTGCTTGATGCCATGGCACACGCGCCAAAAGCCGGCGAAGCTTATGCGCCTGGAGTCGAGCTGGTCAGCTTCATTTTGCACGCCTTTCCACGCGCTCCGGAGGAGGAAGGGGCATGAGTGGGAAGGGGCCGCTTGTCGCGCTGGCATCAGCGACCATTGCCTCTGTCGGTGGAACCCGGCTTTCGGTCATCGCCCTTCCATGGATGGTGCTGACCACGACCGGCAGCCCGGTGCTGACCGGCCTGGTCGGCCTGGCCGAGCTTCTGCCCTATGTCATTGCCAAGGCCTTGGCGGGGCCCTTGATTGACCGGATAGGCGCACGCCAGATCGCCATCTGGAGCGACTGCCTGTCCGCTCTGGCACTTACCCTCATCCCACTGCTGTTCTGGCTCGGAGTCCTTTCGCTGTGGGTGCTACTGCCAGCGGTCGCACTGGTTGGGGTGTTGCGTGCGCCTGCCGATGCGGCAAAGCAGGCCCTGGTGCCTTTGGTGGCCTCGATCGGCAATATGCCGCTTGAGCGGGTTACTGGCATCCTGGGCGCCAGCGACCGGCTAGCCGGCACACTGGGCGCTGCCGGGGCCGGGGTGCTGATTGCACTTATGGGCAGCGCGCCGGCTCTCCTCGCCAATGTGGCCGCTTTCGTCCTATCGGCCCTCCTTGTCCGGTTCGGCGTACCCGATCAAGAGGAACCGGGTGCCCAAAACAGGGCAAAAAGTTATGGCACCGATTTCACAGAAGGCTGGCATGCCTTGCGCAGCGATCCGGTGCTGGTCGGGCTGGTGGTAATGATCGCCATCACCAATCTCTTCGATCAGGCCTACGCCATCGTCTTGCTGCCAGTCTGGGTGCAGGCCATGGCGCTGGATGTCAGCTGGGTCGGCATCTTGCTGGCGACATTCTCTGGTGGCGCCATAGCGGGAGCCGCCTTGGCAGCGGGCCTTGCCGATCGCCTGCCGCGCCTCCTGATCTATGTCATCGGCTTTATCTGCGCAGGACCCATGCCCATGCTGTCATTGGCCTTCGCCCTGCCTCTGCCCGCCATCATCGCACTGTTCGTCATCGGCGGATTCATGGCCGGTTTCCTCAATCCAATTGTCGGCGCCATCCTGTTCGAGCGCATTCCCAAGCCCATGGTCGGGCGGGTAATTGCGCTGGTTGGTGCGCTGGCCTGGGCGCTGATGCCCTTTGGTGGCCTCTATGCGGGCGTCCTGACTGACAATCTGGGGGTTTTCACTGCCTTGTCGGTAACCGGCGTGCTTTATCTGGCCGCGGCCTTGTCGCCCATTGCCATCCCCGCCTTTCGGCAGATGAAGCGGCCTGTCCCGGTTTCGGGCTGATCTCCACAGGGTGGATAGGCGAAATTGGTGTTTTGTGCCGGAATGGCCTATATTTCCGGTCAACAAAACCAACGTAGAATCACAACGTGACAGATACGCCTGAAGATGTGAGCGGCGCCGCGCCGTCCTCCGACATCGCACCCATTTACATCACCGACGAGATGCGCAAGAGCTACCTCGATTACGCCATGAGCGTGATCGTGAGCCGTGCTCTGCCGGATGTGCGTGATGGGTTGAAGCCGGTGCACCGGCGCATCCTGTTCTCGATGAGCGAGAACGGCTACGAGTACAACAAGCCGTTCCGTAAATCGGCCCGCGTTGTCGGTGACGTTATCGGTAAATACCACCCGCATGGCGACAGCGCCGTCTATATGGCGCTGGTGCGTATGGCCCAGGAATTCTCCATGGGCGAGATGCTGGTGGAAGGGCAGGGCAATTTCGGTTCGGTGGATGGCGATATGCCGGCCGCCATGCGTTATACCGAAGTGCGCATGCAGCGCATCACCAATTCCATGCTCGATGACCTCGACAAGGACACGGTGGACTTCCGGCCCAACTATGACGGGTCCGAGCATGAGCCGACGGTTCTGCCGGCGCGCTTCCCCAATATGCTGGTCAATGGCGGTGGCGGCATTGCAGTGGGCATGGCCACCAATATCCCGACGCACAATCTCGGCGAAACCATCAACGCCGCCTTGGCCACGCTTGAAAACCCGGCCATCACCACCGAAGAACTGCTGGAGCACCTTCCGGGCCCGGATTTCCCGACCGGTGGCATCATCCTCGGTCGTGCCGGCATTCGCCAGGCATACGAGACCGGCCGGGGGTCGATCATCGTGCGCGGCCGCTCGAGCATCGAGGAAGTGCGCAAGGAACGCGAAGCCATCGTCATCACCGAGATTCCCTATCAGGTGAACAAGGCGGCGATGGTTGAAAAGATTGCCGAGCTGGTGCGCGAAAAGCGTATCGAAGGCATTGCCGACCTGCGCGACGAATCCAGTCGTGAAGGCATGCGCGTCGTTATCGAGGTAAAGCGTGATGCGCTCCCCGATGTGGTGCTGAACCAACTCTACCGCTTCACGCCGCTGCAAAGCTCCTTCGGCTGCAATTTCGTCGCGCTCAACGGCGGCAAACCAGAGCTGATGAACCTCAAACAGATTCTCGATGCCTTCATCGAGTTCCGTGAGGAAGTCGTTACCCGTCGCGCCCGCTTCCTGCTCAACAAGGCCCGCGACCGCGCGCACGTCTTGGTCGGCTTGGCCGTGGCGGTTGCAAATATCGATGAAGTCATCGCGCTCATTCGCACTGCGCCGGATCCGGCTACCGCCCGTGAGCAGTTGATGACGCGCCGCTGGCCGGCTGCCGACGTGGCGCCGCTGATCGCGCTGATCGACGATCCGCGCCATCGCATCAACGAGGACGGCACGTTCAATCTCTCCGAAGAGCAGGCGCGCGCCATTCTCGAGCTGCGTCTGGCACGCCTCACGGCCCTTGGTCGCGATGAAATCGGCGATGAACTCAATGGACTAGGGGCAGAGATCGAGGACTATCTCGATATTCTGCGGTCGCGCGATCGCGTGCGCGACATCATCCGCACGGAACTGGAAGAAATCCGCGACCAGTTCGCCACTGCCCGTCGCACCGAAATCTCCGATCATGCGGCCGATTTCGAGGACGAAGACCTCATTGCCCGCGAAGACATGGTGGTGACCGTCAGCCATGGCGGCTACATCAAGCGCGTTCCGCTGTCTGCCTACCGGGCGCAGAACCGTGGCGGTAAGGGCCGCTCCGGCATGGCCACGCGCGAGGAAGATTTCGTTTCGCGTCTCTTCGTGGCCAATACCCACACGCCGGTGCTGTTCTTCACCAGCCGTGGCATTGCCTACAAGCTCAAGGTCTGGCGCCTGCCGCTTTCCGCCGCCAATGCGCGTGGCAAGGCGCTGATCAACATCCTGCCGCTGGAGCAGGGCGAGCGCATCACCTCGATCATGCCATTGCCCGAGGACGAGACCTCCTGGGGCAATCTCGACATCATGTTCGCGACGACCCGCGGCACCGTCCGCCGCAACTCGCTGGCCGACTTTGTCGAGGTGCGCCAGAACGGCAAGATTGCCATGAAACTCGACGAGGGCGACGAGATCGTCGGCGTCGACACCTGCACCATCAATAACGACCTGCTGCTGACGACGGCGCATGGTCAGGCCATCCGCTTCCGCGTCGATGATGTCCGCCTGTTCAAGGGACGTGACTCCATGGGCGTGCGCGGCATTCAGCTTGCAGATGGCGATAAGGTCATTTCCATGGCTGTGATCAACCACTCGGACGCCTCTGCGGAAGAACGCGCCGCTTATCTCAAAATGAGCCGTGCTATGCGCGGTGAGATCGAGGACGCTGCGGGTTCGGACGAGAGCGACGTGGTCGCTGGCGACCTGCCGCAGGAGCGCTATGCCGAAATGGGTGCGCTTGAGCAGTTCATCCTGACCATTTCCGAGAACGGCTACGGAAAGCGCACCTCCAGCCACGAATACCGGATCACCGGGCGCGGCGGTAAGGGCATCGTGGCCATGGCGGTCAACAAGCGCAACGGTAATCTCGTCGCGTCCTTCCCGGTGGAAGATGAAGACCAGATCATGCTGATCAGCGACGGCGGCCAGACCATTCGCTTGCCGGTTGGCGGCGATAAGCCGATCCGCATCGTTAGCCGCGGTTCGCAGGGCGTGATCGTGTTCGATACCGCCGAGGACGAAAAGGTCGTCTCGGTCGAACGGATCAGCGAGCCGGAAAACGACGAGGACGAGGGCGGTGACGCTCCGCCCGCCGAACCTGTCGCAGAATAAGATCAAGGGGCGCTTCGGCGCCCCTTTCGTTAAGCGGCCACGTATATTTGAGAGACCAAATTCCTTGTCTCATTCAGACGCCGAGATCGTTGACCTCCGGCAGGCGCCAGAGTTTCTGGCTTTGGTCGCAAACCGTATCTGGCAGACCTGGTGGGAGGCGGATGGCTACACTTTGGCCGACGTCGTGACGGCGTTGGAGGATGTGAGCAAGGCGGTTGACCATCCGTTTACGCTGGTGGCAGTGCGCCAGCGCCAGTTCCTCGGCACGGTGACCAGCATCATGGATGACATTGGTGCGCGGCCTGATTGGGGGCCGTGCCTTGCTGCGCTCTGGGTTGAACCCGAGGCGCGCGGCGAGGGCTTGGGGGATGCACTGATGCATGCCGTAAGCCAACGCCTGTCAGCGCAGGGCTTCGAGCGCGTCTACCTTTCAGCCAAGCCCAAGATGCGGGCCTACTACCTGCTGCGTGGCTGGACCATGATCGACAGTGACATCGATAAGGACCATCAAGATGTGTTCATGCGCCTGTTGACCCCATGCCATGATGGTGCCGCCGAACGGTAATCCGGCTCCATCAGCTTGCCAAATCGCGGAACCCCGTGACACAAGTTTGTGCAGAAAAGGGGGAAGAGCATGAGCAGTCTGGTCGGGTTTTATCCAGGGTCTTTCGACCCGCTCACCAACGGCCATCTCGATGTCATCGAGCGTGCCTGCAAGTTGGTGGATACGCTTGTCGTTGCTGTCGGCGTCAGCGCCACCAAGAAAAACCCGCTCTTTACCCATCAGGACCGCGTCGCCATTCTCGAACAGGTGCTCCCGGCCATTGGCAAGCGCACCAACACCGAATTTCGTATCGTCGATTTCTCGGGACTGATGGTCAATGCGGCCCGCGATAACGGGGCCAAGCTGATCATTCGCGGCCTGCGCGACACGACCGACTACAATTATGAAATGCAGATGGTCGGAATGAACGCGCAGATGGCGCCCGACCTGCAAACCGTGTTTTTGCCCTCCAGCCCGCCGGTGCGGCATATCTCGGCCACATTGGTGCGCCAGATCGCCGAAATGGGCGGGGATATTTCCGCCTTCGTCCCGCAAATCGTCCTAAAGGCTCTGCAGTCCAAATGATCAAGCTGACCCGCCGCACCTTTGCCGCACTCGCCCTTGGCGCGACGCTCGTCGCCGCCAATCCGGTTTTCGCCCAGACCGGCACGCCCCATCTGATTCTGACGCTGGACGACGGCGTGGTCGATATCGAGCTGTTGCCTGCCATTGCTCCCAAGCATGTCGAGCGTATCGTCACCCTCACCGAGCAGGGCGCCTATGATGGTGTGGTCTTTCATCGAGTGATCGACGGCTTCATGGCCCAGACCGGCGACGTCCAGAACGGCAAGGTTGATAGCCCGAATTACAACCTCGCCATGGCCGGTACGGGTGGTTCCGATCTTCCCGACGTCGAGGCCGAGTTCAATTCCGAAAGCTTCCAGCGCGGTGTTGTCGGCGCCGCCCGCTCGCAGAATCCGAATTCGTTCAACTCGCAGTTCTTCATCACCACCGCCGATGCCAGCTTCCTCGATGGCCAGTACACGGTGTTCGGCAAGGTCGTCTCGGGCATGGAGGCCGTGGACGCTTTGGAGAAGGGCCCGCAGTCCCAGAATGGCGCCGTGGCCAATCCCGACAAGATCATCACCGCAAAGATCGAATACAAGTAATTCGAATGGCATATGGGGCGCCGATCGCGCTGCCCCCATCAAGCGCAAGGCTTTGCCTTGCGCTTGGCGTTTATTGCCCCTAAATCCGGGCCACCGTTCCTCTGAACCGAAAGAGACATGCCATGGCTTATGCCGATCCCGAAAACACCCTCGTTATCGAAACCACCAAGGGCAAGGTCGTCATCGCCATGCGTCCCGACGTGGCTCCCGGCCATGTCGAGCACATCAAGAAGCTCGCGCGTGAAGGCGCCTATGACGGCGTGGTGTTCCATCGCGTCATCGACGGCTTCATGGCTCAGACCGGCGACGTGAAGTTTGGTAATACCAATCTGCCGGAGTTCAATCCCTCGCGCGCCGGCACCGGCGGTTCGCAATATCCGAACATCAAGCAGGAATTCAGCGCCGAGCCGCATCTGCGTGGCACCGCGTCCATGGCCCGTGCCCAGGACCCGAACAGCGCCAATTCTCAGTTCTTCATCTGCTTTGCCGATGCGCCCTTTCTCAACCGCCAGTACACGGTCTGGGGTCAGGTGATCGAGGGCATGGAAAATGTCGACCAGATCAAGCGCGGCGAGCCGGTGATCAACCCGGACAAGATGGTCTCCGTCAAAGTCGCAGCTGACATCGCTGAATAAACTGGTACTGGCGGCTTCGGCCGCCAGTCTGCTTTATGGCCTGCCGATCGAAAGACGCGGCCGGAGCGCTGCGTCTTGCTGCCAGTCTCTGGACGATGACCTGCCAATCGAGTGAGCATGGGGCTATGGCCACTGATTCCGTGGCCATCGTCGGAAAGAGATCGACTTTGAAAATGGATGCTATTCTTTGGGCGCTGATGGGCGTCATCGCCGGCATGTGCATTGCCGTTCAAGCGCCGATCAATGCCAGTCTCGGGCGGGCGCTCGAGGTGCCGGTTGCGGCGGCCGCAGTATCGTTCTTGGCTGGCGGCATCGTGCTTTGGGCTCTGGCCTTCATTTTCAGCCATCTGAGTGGCGTTGCCATCAATTTTGGTGCTCCCCAGCCCTGGACCTTCGTCGCCGGCGGCTTGCTGGGGGCATTTTACGTGTTCTCCAACATCACACTGACGCCGATGATCGGCGCGGCAGCTGTCATGGCTCTATCGGTCGCGGGACAGTTGGTGGGGGGCCTGTTTCTCGACAAGATCGGCTTCATGGGCATGGCCGTGCGCGAAATCAGCATGGGGCGGTTGGCGGGGGCTGTGCTTCTGGTCGTTGGCGCGGTCATGATCCGTGTGCTTTAGCCGCATTACGGCAACTTTGCTGCCCCAGACCCGTTCCCGCTGCGCAGCACAAATGCTAACGAGCCGATATGCGCGTTTCTGATTTCGACTTCGACCTGCCCGAAAACCTCATCGCCCTTCATCCCGCCGAGCCGCGCGACAGCGCCAGGCTCCTGGTGGTCGAGGAGGGCAAGCCGTTGCTCGACCGGCACATTCCCGACCTCAAGCAATTGCTGCGTCCCGGCGACGTGCTCGTGGTGAACGATACACGGGTGCTGCCCGCCGAGCTAAAGGGAACGCGAATTCGCGGCGAGAACCGGGCAGGGGTGTCGTTCAACCTGCACAAGCGGGTCGACGCCCATACCTGGCGCGCTTTCGCCCGTCCGGCCAAGAAACTGGCGCTTTTGGACGAACTCGAGCTCGGCAATGGCGGCGCTGCCGACGCCCTCCTGGCCCGTGTCAGTGGGCGTGGTGAATCAGGGGAAGTGACGCTGGAGTTTGAACTCGGCGGCGCGGCCCTCGATGAGGCCATCAAGTCGCACGGCGCCATGCCGTTGCCGCCCTATATCGGCGCCAAGCGTGGCGTCGAGGAGCGCGACAAGGTCGATTACCAGACCGTATACGCGGCCGAGGATGGCGCTGTCGCCGCTCCGACCGCGGGCCTTCATTTCACCGAAAGCCTGTTGCAACAGCTGGCCGAGATGGATGTGGCCATGGAACGGGTGACGCTGCATGTCGGTGCTGGCACCTTCTTGCCGATGAAGGTCGACGACACCGACGACCATGTCATGCATTCCGAATGGGGCGAGATCGATCAGGCCACGGTCGAGCGCATCAAGGCACGACGCGACGCCGGTGGGCGCGTGGTGGCCGTCGGCACGACCAGCCTGCGTCTTCTGGAAACAGCATCGCTGGCTACCGGCGAGCTAATGCCTTTTGTCGGGGATACCGACATCTTCATCACGCCCGGCTTCCGCTTCCGGACCGTGGATCTGCTGATGACCAATTTCCATCTGCCCAAATCCACACTGTTTATGCTGGTCAGTGCCTTTGCCGGCTTCGACACCATGAAGGCGGCCTATGGCCACGCCATCGCTGATGGTTATCGCTTCTATTCCTACGGTGACTCGTCGCTGCTGCATCGCGCGCCACACCCCAGGGACCGCGCGTGACGCCCAGGCCGCGTCCGGTTACTCGTTACACCAACCGCATCGTCGCCGTGCTGCGGCGCGAAGCTGAGGGTGATGCCTCCAAGCTGACCATTGCGCGGCTGATTGAAGCCATGGGGCCACAGGCCCACAGGGTATTGATCCTGATGTTGACCCTGCTCAACATGATCCCGGGCCCCCCAGGCTTCGGCGGCACTATTGCCTGGACAACATTTGCGGTTGCTCTGGCCATGGTGCTGGGTCGCCCCATCCGATTGCCTGGCATCATCGGTCGCCGAAAACTGCCGCTCAACGCCTTGTTGAAAGGCAGCGAGCAGGTGGCCAAGGTGACGCGTTTCGTTGCACGCTTTTCCAAACCGCGCCTACGTTGGATGACCGGTGCAGCGGCGACTGTGCCCTATGGTATCTTCACCATGGTGGTGAGTGTGGCGATGACTATTCCCATTCCCTTCATCAATGCCATTCCCAATGTCGGGCTCTGCGTTCTTGCCTTTTCCGTGCTCAATCGCGACGGTGTCGGCGCCATTGCGGGTGTTTTGATAGCCTGCATCGGCTTGGTCATCGAAGTGCTTCTCATCCTCGGCGCTATCAATCTTAGTTTCGTGGCCTTTGACGCACTGTTTTAGCGCCTCAACGATGCTCCCATGCTTCCAGCAGCGATTTGGCGATCAACGTCAGTACGGCAATGAGTGCGAGCGTCGAGGCCGCCGCGAAAGCGCCGGTAATATTGAAGTCGTTGAAGAGAAGGTTGATCTGCAGCGGTAGCGTGTTGGTTTGCCCACGAATGGCACCCGACACCACCGACACGGCGCCGAACTCGCCCATGGCGCGTGCATTGGTGAGAACGGCGCCATAGACCAGTGCCCAGCGGATATTCGGCAATGTCACGTGAAAGAACATCTGCCAGCCATTGGCACCCAGCGAAAGTGCCGCTTCCTCATCCTCGGTGCCCTGCTGGCTCATCAGCGGAATGAGCTCGCGCGCGACGAATGGGGCAGTGACGAAAAGACTGACCAGGACAATGGCGAGCGGCGTGAACATGATCTGGATGCCGGCCGCCTGCAGTGTGGGGCCAAGCAGGCCCTGGCCACCATAGAGAAAGAGGTAGACCACGCCAGCGACGATTGGGCTCATGGCGGCGGGCAACTCAATGATGCTGATCAGCAATTGCCGTCCACGAAAACGGAACCGCGTCACCAGCCAGGCCAAGCACGTTCCTATCACGATATTGATCGGCACCACGATCAGCGCGGTCACCACGGTCAGGCCAATGGCGTGCAGCGTGTGCGGTTGGACGATATTTGCCAGGTAGACGCCGATGCCTTCGCGCAGGGCGAAGGAGAATATCAGCACCAAGGGCACCACCAAAACCAGTCCGGCCAGCAAGAAGGCGATGCCGATAAGGGTGATTTCTGGGAGCGAGCGGGCAGGGTGGTGCATCAGGCCTTCCGATCCACATAGCGGGTTTGCCAGGCAGCGAGTGCGTTGGTGGCGATCAGCGTCAGGAAGGCAACCAGCAGCAGCACGAAAGCCAATGCCGCAGCAGCTTCGTAATTATATTCGTCTAGCCGGATGAAAATCAGCAGCGATACGATCTCGGTCAGTCCTGGCAGATTGCCGGCGATGAATACCACGGCGCCGAACTCGCCAAGCGAACGGGCAAAGGACAGCACGCAACCGCCGATAAACGCGGGAAGAATGGCGGGCCAGATCACCCGCGTGAAGACCTGGAGCGACGAGGCCCCCAGCGTTTTCGCCGCTGCTTCCAACCCTTCGTCCAGATCTTCCAACACTGGTTGGACGGCGCGGACGACGAAAGGGATGGACGTGAAGGTCATGGCAGCAATGATGCCGAGTTGCGTGTAATTGACCTTGAGGCCATTGGGCTCGAGAAACTGCCCGTACCAGCCATTATTGGCAAACAGCGTCACCAGCACCAGCCCAGCCACCGCCGTTGGCAGCGCGAAGGGCAGATCGACCAACGCGTCCAGGATACGACGCCCTGGAAATCGGTAGCGCGTCAGCACCCAGGCCAGCAGCAAGCCAACAATGCCGTTGAGTACCGTCGCGACGAGGGCAGACGAGAAGGTGATCTGGTAGGCCGCGAGCGCGCGGCGCGAGGTGGTGATCCGCCAGAACTCAGCCCAGCCCATGCCGCCCACCTTGAGCAGCATCGCCGTGATCGGCAGCAGGATGATGAGAGTGACGTAGAACAGCGATACGCCCATGGTCAGCCCGAAGCCGGGGAGCAGATGCTTGCTGCGGGATCTGGGCATTGGCCGCCTTTTATGCGTTAGGCGGGCATTGCCCGCCTGTGTCATCCGCTGTTGATGGCAATCCACCCGCCCGCGTCGGCGACGCAGGCGGGTGGCTGTCGATGTGGGATTACTGGTTCACGAAAACCGTATCGAGCAGGCCGCCATCGGCGAAATGCTCTTCGGCAACCTTGGCCCATCCGCCGAACGCTTCGTCGATATTGACCAGGCGTACGGCCGGGAAACGGTCCGCGAACTCGGTCGCAACCGCTTCATCATTGACGCGGTGGTTGCGCTCCGCCGCAATGCGCTGGCCGTCGGTCGAGTAGAGGAAGTCGAGATAGGCCTTGGCGAGATCACGGCTGCCACGCGCGTCCACCACCTTGTCGACGATGGCAACGGGGAACTCGGCGAGCAGGCTCACCGACGGCGTGACGGCCTGGTACTTGTCGGCTCCAAGAAGGTCCACTGCGCTCAGCGTTTCGGCCTCGAAGGTGATCAGCACGTCGCCGAGCTCACGCTCGGTAAAGGCCGTGGTAGCGCCGCGGCCGCCAGTCTCGAACACCGGCACGTTGAGGAACACCTTGGTCAGATATTCTTCCACCTTGGCCTGATCGCCGCCAAAGGCTTCGTTAGCCCAGGCGCGCGCCGCGAGATAGGTGTAACGCGCATTGCCCGAGGTCTTGGGATTGGGGAAGATCACCTTCACATCGTCCCGGGCGAGATCGGCCCAGTCGGTGATGTTCTTGGGGTTGCCGGCGCGCACCAGGAAAGAGGGGAAGGAATAGAAGGGCGATGCATTATTGGCGAATTCGGTCTGCCAATCTGCAGAGACGAACCCGCCTTCGACCAGCTTGTCGATGTCTGTGACCTGATTGAAGGTCACGACATCGGCAGGAAGACCCTCGAGAATGGCGCGGGCCTGTGTCGATGTGCCGGCATGCGACTGGTTTACCGTGACCTCGGTGCCGCTCTGCGCCGCATAGGCCGGCACGAAAGCGGCATTCTCGGCTTCGAACAGCTCGCGAGCAATGTCATAGGAGGCATTGAGGATATCAGTGGGCTGGGCCAGGACCGGGGTGGCGCTTAAAACCAGCGCCGCGGCAAGGGAGGCAACAAACTTGTTCATCGGACGCTAAATCCATCTCGTTCGGGTCGAATTAGCGTCGTTGTTGCCGTGGTCCGAAGCGGGGGTAAAGCGGCAAAAAACCGTTTGGGATGACTAATTTAACCGCCATGGCGGTTTGGGAAAAGACGTTGCGCCACATGCTTGGACCACGCCATTTCCTTCCAGTCGGGAAATGGCCGGACACCGAAATAGGCGTCCGGCCGGACCTGTTATCGCGACACAGCGCGACCGATGAAGATGATAATGCAGGCGCCGATGAACCCGGCGATGAGGTAGCCAAGCCAGCCACCGAAAGAGATTCCCAGAAGGCCGAACACCAGGCTGGCGATAATTGCACCGACAATGCCGAGCAGCACATTCTTCAGGATGCCGCCACCAGCGTTCATAAACATGCTTGCCAGCCACCCGGCGACGCCGCCGATGATGATGGCCGCGATCCAACCCACTCCGTCAAAACCCATTTGCCTTCTCCTCGCATTGAGTCCTTCGACAACGCGAGCGTGGCACACTGGTTGCGAAAGGCAAGGCCCACGGCAGTCTCCCAAAATCTGGCGACGTCGATCGCATCTTTACACGCGGGAAGTGAGCAGTGACTGTGGCTAAAAAAGAGGGAGATGGTGATGCCGAAGTTGATAACGACACTGGGTCGCTTTGATCGTGAGCAATTGGGGCTGATTCTTCCCCACGAGCATGTGTTTGTCGATTTGCGCACCCCTGACCAGCCGGGCTACGCCACCGGGGATGGCGAGGATGTGGTGCGGCTGATGGCGCCAGAAATCGAGGCGATCAAGGCGCAGGGCGTGACGGCCCTGGTTGAGTGCTCCACCGGCGGCGTCGGTCTGCGGGTCGATATCGATCTTGCGGTGTCAAAAGCCACCGGCCTGCCTATCGTGGTGCCGACAGGCAATTATCGCGAGCCATGGATTCCCGACTGGGTCCGTGATGCCAGCGACGCCGACCTCGAGCGCTGGATGGTCAGCGAATTGGTCGATGGCGTCGGAGACACCGGCGTCGTGGCCGCCTGGATCAAAGTGAGCGCTGGAGACGATGGTATCACGCCGATCGAAACCCGGATCCTGCGCGCTGCCGCCCGCGCCTCGGCACAGACCGGCGCCATAATCGGGTCCCACACGATCAAAGGCCGAGTCGTGCTGGACCAGCTCGACATCATCGAAGCCGAAGGAGGATCGGCGAGCCGTTTCATCTCCATCCACACCCAGGAGGAGAAGGATTTTGGCCTTCACAAAGAGGTCTTTGCCCGCGGTGCCTGGCTTGAATTCGACCATATCGGTCGCGCACCCGACGACGACATTGTCGCTCTGGTGCGTCGAGCGCTCGAGGCCGGGCAGGGTGAGAGGCTGCTGCTCAGCCATGACCGCGGCTGGTACGACCCCGCGCAGCCGGGCGGCGGAACGCCCATGCCCTACACACATCTCGTGGCCTCGTTCCTGCCCGCGCTGCGGGCCGCGGGCGTGGATGAGGCAGTAATCACGCGATTGACCCACGATAACCCTTTCAACGCTTTCGCGCGCTAGGTTCGCCCGCCCGAAATAGAAGCAATTGCAGATAGCTCGCTCTGACTTTGTTTACGCGAGTCTGAGACCACAGGCGGGATGCGTGTCGGTCGGCTGAGAGTAATGCAAGTGAAATGGCCATCCCGTTATGTTCTGCGTAAGACGGCGTTGGTGTCGGTGATCGCAGCTGCGATTTCCATTTCTTTATCCACCGGCGTTCGCGCCGTACTTGGGATCGAAGCGGATACTGTGACGGTTCTCGTCCGCTTAATCCTGCCGTTCGCCATTGCCATTCCAATTGCCCTGGTAGGCTTTTCGAAGCTGGAAGAAACGCTGAACGCCTATCGTGACCTGATGCGCAAGAGCAGCGAACTGGCTCGGCGTGCGGCAACCGATCCGCTGACGGGGCTGCTGAACCGCCGCAGCTTCATCGAGCAGTTCGATCTCACCATGGCGCACGGTGTCGGCGGGCTTTTCGTGCTTGCGGACGCCGATCGCCTAAAGGCCATAAATGACCAATATGGCCACCTTGCCGGCGACGATGCCATCATTGCCCTTGGGAAAGCTCTGGAGACTGTAATGGGGTCTGATTGTCTCATTGCGCGCATCGGCGGCGACGAGTTCTGCGCTTTCGTGCCCAACCGCACCGCGACGCTGAATGACGCCCAGCTCGCTGAAATCAATCGGCTCGCCACTGAAGGTTTCGCCACCCGCAGCGGCAATGACCGCCAGCCCGTTTCCGCGACTTGCGGGTCGGTGGTGCTGCGACCACCAACCACCTTCCGGGAGGCAATCGAGCGCACCGACCGTCGGCTCTATGGTGAGAAGCAGGCACGCTCGAGCTCCGGCGCGGTTCAGTTCGCCTGAGCCACCGAGGCGTTTATTGGGCAGCAGGTTCGGCGAAAAGGTCGTATTCGTCGTTGTCAGTGACATTTACCGAGACGATGTCGCCGATCTTGATATTGGTCGCATTGTCGATGATGACCTGACCATCAATCTCCGGCGCGTCCCACTTGGAGCGAGCGATGGCGCGGTTTTCTTCCGGGCGCACGTCGTCAACGATCACGTCGATGGTCCGACCGACCTTCTTCTGCAACTGATGGAACGACACGTTCTGCGCCACTTCCATCAGCTGCGCAAAACGCTCTTCCTTGACCTCGTCGGGCACGACACCATCGAGTTCGTTGGCTGTGGCGCCGGTGACCGGCTCATACTTGAAGCATCCGGCCCGGTCGATTTCGGCTTCCTCGATGAAATCGAGCAGCATTTCGAAATCTTCCTCGGTCTCGCCAGGGAAGCCGACGATAAAGTTGGAGCGCACGGTGAGATCTGGCACCTGGCGCTTCCAGTCGAGAATGCGGTTGAGCGTCTTTTCCTGGTGTGCCGGGCGGCGCATGGCCTTCAACACATTTGGCGAAGCGTGCTGGAAGGGAATGTCGAGATAGGGCAGGACGAGGCCCTCTGCCATCAGTTCCATCACCGGATCGACATGCGGATAGGGATAGACATAGTGCAGGCGCACCCAGGCGCCGAGCTCGCCCAGTTCCTTGGCGAGGTCATAGAACTTGGCCTTCACCTCGCGACCGCGATACTTGGAGGTGGCATATTTGATGTCCAGGCCATAGGCACTGGTGTCCTGGCTAATCACCAGCAGTTCCTTGACGCCAGAGCGGATCAGGCCCTCGGCTTCGGACAAGATGCCGGCGGCAGGACGCGAGGCGAGGTCGCCGCGGATCTGCGGAATAATGCAGAAGGAGCAGCGATTGTTGCAGCCTTCGGAAATCTTGAGATAGGCGTAGTGGCGCGGCGTCAGCTTCAGCCCGCTCTCCGGCACCAGGTCAACGAACTTGTTCGGCACGGGCGGCAAATGGTCATGCACCGCCGAAACCACGCTTTCATATTGATGCGGGCCGGTGATGGCGAGCACCGAGGGGTGGGTCTCGCGGATGAGGTTTTCCTCGACGCCCAGGCAACCGGTAACGATCACCTTGCCGTTTTCATTCAGCGCTTCACCAATGGCCTCGAGACTTTCCTGCTTTGCCGAGTCGAGGAAGCCGCAGGTGTTCACCAGGACGATGTCTGCGCCCGCATAGTCTCGGCTGAACGAATAGCCTTGCGCCCGCAATGTCGTCATGATGCGCTCGCTATCCACAAGCGCCTTGGGGCAGCCGAGGCTGACGAGTCCGATTTTAGGCGCCTGAGTCATCTGCGCAGCATGGTCCAGTCATTTGAAAGATAGCGCGTCATATAGAATCTTTGACGGTTACGCAATGTGACTGCCCCCGCACGCGATGCTGGTCTGGTTTGCCGCCAACGCCCAACACGGCAAGTTGATAGTGTTTTCGCGAACAGTGCGTCTGACATTGGTGCAATTTTGCGATGTAATTGGATGCGCTACCAAATCCCCCCGCGCTAGTACCGGCGCAGCATGAAAGAGCATTTCCATGACCGATCGTCTCTCCGCATACGCGCCGCAGGCTCTTGCCGTGCTGCGCATCGTCGCCGCGCTCCTGTTTTTCCTCCACGGCACGCAAAAGCTGTTCGGCTTCCCCGCCACCGACTTCATGCCGCCAGTGGGTAGCATTTTCTGGTTTGCCGGCGTGATCGAGATCATCACCGGCATCGCCATTGCCCTGGGCTTCTTCACCCGCCCGGCAGCGTTCATTGCCTCGGGCACCATGGCCGTCGCTTATTGGATGGTACACGCGCCCGGCAATCTGTTCCCGGCCAATAATGGCGGCGACGCCGCGATTCTGTTCTGCTTCGTCTTCCTTTACCTGGTCTTTGCTGGCCCGGGTGCCTGGAGCATCAACAAGCGTTGATAAGCACCTGCGCCAGGATCGCACTGTGAATGAGGGCTGCTCCGCTGGAGCGGCCCTTCTTGTTGCCGAGGCAGTTGCGACGACCGCTCTGGTGGATGCGCGAGTTTTGCAGCTTGCGAGCCGCGAGCGGCGATGCTACGCAGGCACCGCTTTGGATTGCCCCTCTGGCGGAATGGTAGACGCAGAGGACTCAAAATCCTCCGCCGCGAGGCGTGCCGGTTCGAGTCCGGCGGGGGGCACCAAAGATTTCAAAGAGCGCAGTTATTTCACGTTTCTAGGTGGTTAGCGGGCGAACGTGCCCACCCCATTTCCGCGACGTGTCGTTTGTTACTTCATGGACTGGAGTAGCCTACAGGTTTTGGCTTCAGGCCGGATCTATCAATGTAACGCGCAGCGGATGGCAATCACACTATATCCGTGCCCTCGACCCGCTGGCCGACTGTAAGCGAAGCGGGCGCCCCCCTCAACGGCCGGCGGCAACTTACTGCGATAGCTCAGCCTCTTTGCGCTTCAGGAACGAGTCGTTCAGAAACGTCCCGAACGGGAAAAACGATGCGATTGTGGTTCTGGCCCATTCCAGAACTGTGAAGCTTTTTCCCCATAGGGCAACGATCATCATCAACAGATAGGCCAGAAAAGCCCATCCATGGATGGTGCCGACTGGAGGCACCAGATCTGGGAAATCGAAGAAGTACTTTGCTGGCATGGCTACGAAAAATAGCGCCAGGGTGGTCACGCCTTCAAGAATGGCGACGTATCGGAAAGCTTTAAACATGCTGCCGATATCGTACTTCACCCTCGAGGTGTCGTCGTGACCGATTGTCGCCCTGAACTGGCTTCGTCCATAGACCACGCGTTTGAGGCGACGAGTGACGCGACGCGTATGGTCAGTTTTACGCCGGAGGAAGACCAAACGCCTCGACGCCCATCCATCGCTTGAACGGGTGCGGCGTTTGCCCCGAATGAAGTCGGCAGCGCTGACGCATAGGCAATGGCTTGTGGATCCTGAGAAAATTACACTTTGGTCTTTGATCGCCGCCATCGTTTTGCAGTCTCGATAGGTCTCGTCAGCGCATTCTTCGGATAATTGGCCCGGGCTTACATTGCGATGCTGACGGAGCTCAAGCGCTACTCTCACAAAAACGCCTATCTTACGCGCCCAGCCAGAGGCGCATGAGAAAGATTGTCAGTACGCCGCTGGCCATTGCCGCGAAGAGATTTCGCGTGACGAGGAACACGACAGTTGTTGCGGCAGCAGCGATGACTTCGGCGATTGATCCAGAGACGAGGGCCGGCGCGACAAGGGCAGCGAGCACTGCTCCCGGGATGTGACGAAGCCAAGCTGCAGCAAAGCCGGTGCGCGGCAGGCGATCAGCCAGCAAAAGGCCGCTCGCCTTGATGGCAATGGTCATAAGCGCCATGCCGAGAATTGCGAGGACCGCTTCAGGACTGGTGTGCATGTTTGCGCACCTCCATGATTGCACCCGCCAGGCTGCCGACGATACCACCCACAAGAATGTGCCAACTCCCCTGCAGCCAATGCTGGGTGACAATGGCGGCCAGGGCGGCCACAAACCATGGCAGAAGATCGCCCCGGCCTTTCCACATCCCCAGCAGCAGGGCGAGGAATGTAGCCGTGAAGGCAAAGTCGAGCCCCCAGCGCGAGGGGTCATCAATGGCCGAGCCCAGGAAATAGCCGGTGAGATTTGTCGACATCCAGGAAATCCAGGCGAGCGCGCCTCCGCCCATCAGAAACGCCACGCTACCCTGGCCGCGCGCCATTGCGGCGACGGTCATGGCCCAGTTCTCGTCCGTCACCAGATACATGCTGAGCGCCCCGCTCCCGAGTTTGTCCTGGGGAAACAGCGGTCGCAGCGTAGCTGTCAGAAGCAGGTAGCGGAGATTGACAATCAGTGCCGCCAGCACGAGCGGGCCGATGGGCAGGGTCGCCGGGGTACTGGTCCAGAGGTCGAGTGCAACGAATTGCGCCGACCCCGCAAACACAAAGCCGCTCATCATCATGACTTCAAGCGCGCTCAACCCCGCCCCGCGCGCCAACACGCCCCAGACCAGACCATAGGCAGCGACCGAAATGGCCACCGGCACGCATGCGCGTGCTCCGGCCAGAAACTGGTCTAGGACGAGGGACGGGTTTGGATTTTGCGCACTCATCAGGCTCGCATATCACGGAGCCGGCAGCAGAATGCCATGATTATTGCTGATGGGGATCATCGCTGCCACTGATGGCACTCCCGTCTCGATTGACGAGGGCTTGAGCCGGGCGTAGATAGTCCGCCGTGTCATTGCCGAGCCTCCAGCGCCCGTCCAGCCAGCATCCGTCTACTTCGGTGCAAAGCGGTCCCACCGGCGCACTAGTCCGCTAGTTGTGCCGCCCCCGGGGCCGAGCGAGTTGACCTGCGCGTTTTCGTTCCCCGGAGTGTTCACATGAACCCCCATTCGACTCGACCGCTGTGGCAGCGGTTTGCCGTCTTCCTCGTCCCGCTTATGGCCTCGAATATTCTTCAGGCGTTGTCGGGGACGATCAATTCTATCTTTATCGGCCAGATGATCGGAGTGGATGCGCTGGCGGCGCTTGCCACCTTCTTCCCGATCCTGTTCTTTCTCATCAGCTTCATCATCGGCCTTTCCGCCGGCTCGACCATCCTGATCGGGCAGGCCTGGGGCGCCCGTAATGTCGACCGCGTCAAGCAGGTGACAGGCACAACCATTACCGCCGCCGTAGTAATGGGCCTGGTCGTCGCGATCATCGGCTCGGTTTTTATCGAGCAGATCATGAGCGTGCTCGGCGCGCCGGAAAATATTCGGCAGACCGCCATCGACTACGGACGCATCATGTTCCTCGGCATGCCGGGTTTCTTCGTCTTCCTCGTGGTCACTTCGGTGCTGCGCGGGGTTGGCGACACCATCACGCCGCTGTTCTCGCTTCTGCTCTCCATGGTCGTTGGCATCATCCTGACGCCGGCGTTGATCGAGGGCTGGTGGGGCCTGCCGGCACTGGGCGTCAACTCGGCCGCCTGGGGCTTTATCGCCGGCTTCGTCATCGTCTTGGTGTTTCTGTTCTTCTACATGCGTGCCCGCAAGATGCCGCTGGCTCCAGATGCGACCATGCTTCGTGCCTTGAAGCCGGACTTCAAGCTGCTCGGTCTTATCCTAAGGCTAGGGGTTCCTGCTGGGCTGCAGATGGTTGTGGCGTCTGTGGCCGGCATCGTGGTGGTCGGGCTGGTCAATCGCTTCGGTTCCAATGCGACAGCTGCCTATGGCGCTCTCAACCAGGTGCTGAACTATGTGCAGTTCCCAGCCATGTCGATCGGCATCGCCACCTCGATCTTCGGCGCCCAGGCGATTGGGGCGCGGCGGCAGGAACAGCTGGGCGCCATCACCCGCACGGCCTTGATGATGAACCTGATCATCACCGGCGCGCTGATTGCCTTGGCCTATCTGTTCAGCGAACGCCTGGTTGCACTGTTCATCACCGACCCTGAGGTGATCGATCTTACTCAGCATTTGCTGCACATCGTGCTCTGGGCCATTCTCCCCTTTGGCTGGGGTGTGGTGTTTTCGGGCATGATGCGCGCCAGCGGCATGGTCTACGCACCCATGGCCATTGCGTTGGCGGCGATCCTCATCATCGAGCTGCCCGGCGCCATCTGGCTGAGCCAGACCGATTTTGGCCTCTCGGGCATCTGGATTGCCTATGCAGCCAGCTTTACCGGCATGATGCTGATGCAGGCGGCCTGGTATTATTTCGTCTGGCGCCGCAAGGACATCGTGGCGCTGGTCTAGGCGCCGCAAACGAAAAGACCGGCGACATGTTGGTGTCGCCGGTCGCTCAAAGGCAAATCTGTCGGTTCTGTCAGTTATCGCCCAGTGTCAGCCTAACGGCGCGTTTGCCACCGGGGGCGAAGACATCGACTTCGACATGGACCGGATCCTGTGCCATGCGGCGGGTCCGGGCAGACAGCGCCATCACCACCGCCAAGAGGTCGCCGACCGAACGGCGCTGACGGGGCATTATGCTGTCGCTAAGACCGGCCAGCACCCGATTGCGTACGCGCATATCGGGCGAGGCGAGGGGAGAGCGGCCGATGAAACCGGCCAGTTCGATGAGGGCGTTCCGTTCACTCATGGGGCTACTCCAAACACAAGCACCAAGCTGTTTCCCCGTTCACCGGCCGGCGCTTGTTCGCGCCGTACCTATTCTTCTTGCGGCTGTTTCCAGCCTTTAGCCCTGCATGGCGAGACACGCCAGGCTCTGATCCTTGAGACGGTTGCACATGGTCGTGGCGTCGTCGCGATTGCCGAAACCGACGAAGCGGGCACGATAGAACGTCTGACCGTTCTTCTCGAAGCGTTCGACATAGGAGCGGAAGTCACCAAGGCCATTCACCTTGCGGGCCGCATCCGAAAGCATGGCGCGAGCGCTGTCCTCGGAGGGGCCGGCACCGATCTGCACGATCCAGCCACCGACATCAGGCGTCGCCTGAGCCACCGAACCCGAGGTCATCAGGTCGATCGGCTGGTTGTCATTGGCCTGAACGCTGCCCGGGGGCAACAGCGGCGCGGATGCCGGAGTCTGGCCGAGGGCAGCCGGTGGAGCGCCTAGATTATAGGTTTCGCTGAGCCACGCACCGATCACGTCCTGGCTGGGATAGGCAGGCTGCGGCGCCTGGGTGGGAGCAGCGAGGACGGCGGCAGCCTGCACGGCGGGCTGCAATGTCTGTGCAGTCGGGGGCGGCAGCGGCATGGGTGCGGTGCTGGCCACGGCAACAGGCTGTGCCTGCATCGGCTGGCTCTGCGGCTGCGCACCATTGGCAGCCACCAGCGCGGCGAAGCGGAAGGCGGGCATCGGCATGGGGGTGACGAACACCGGCTGCGTCGGCTGAGCGACGGCAACCTGCACATTATTGTTGCCCTGGCGGCCCGGCAGCGGCACCAGCGCGGTGCGCTGATAATCGCCGCGGCGACCCTTGGGCAGGTAGTTGGCCACAAGCTGACGCACCTTTTCATCACGCGCGCCGGCCGAATTGAAGCCAAAGGCGACGATGACGATGTGGCGGTTATCTTTGCGTGCGGCGGTCAACAGATTGGAACCGGCAGCATTGATGTAGCCGGTCTTGATGCCGTCGACGGCACCCATATAGCCGAGCACGCGGTTATGGTTGCCATAGGTCTTCCCGCCGAAGCGGAAGGCCGTGGTCTGGAAATACTCGTAATATTGCGGGAAATGCTGGTAGACGGCGATGCCCAGGATAGCCTGGTCGCGCACCGTGGTCAGCTGACCGCCATCGGGCAGGCCAGAAGCGTTGCGGTAGGTGGTGTTGCGCATGCCCATGGCGCGTGCCGTAGCGGTCATGCGCTCGGCGAACTTGGTTTCCGAGCCGGAAATATTTTCTGCAATGACCCTGGCAATGTCGTTGGCCGAGAGGGTCACCAGAGCCTTGATAGCGTCCTCAACCGAGATGGTGGCACCGGCCCGCAGCCCCAGCTTTGTCGGAACCGCCGAGGCGGCGTGACGGGACACGGTCATCTTGGTGGTGAGCGAGAGATTTCCGGCGTTCAACTCCTGAAACAGGATGTAGAGCGTCATCACCTTGGCCACGGAGGCGGGGTAACGCTTGGAATCGGCGGCTTCCTCGTAGAGAACCTGTCCGGACTTGGCGTCCACGACGATGCCGGCATATTTGCGGAGGTTTTCGATCGCGTGCGCCGGTGCTGCAGCGTGCAGGCTGACGGCAAGCGACAGAAAAAGTGCTGCAAGGGCGCGGAAAAACACGACGCGCCAGGGGGTCTTCGCCAGGAAAATCACCCGGTACTCCAATTACTCAATCGGGCGGCCTCATGCCCGTACGCAACACAACAATCGATGTTCCGAGTGGTCCCCAAACCCCGCAACATCATCCTTTTCGACAATATGGCCTGCGCCGTTACCATTCCGTAAAATGCAATCGATTTTTGGTGCTGAGTCTCCAAATGGCCACGAGGCAATGCGATGCCTCTTCAATCCCGGCCTGACCGAACCTCCGCGGCGCGGTCAAATAATCGGGATGGCATGGCCCTTAACACCGCGCCATTTTTGCTTACATAATGCACCTAACCAGCTGCTTCGTTTCCTCTGGCGACAGTCGACCCCAATGACCATGATTTCTCTTCAGCCCATCCTGTCCAAATCCTCCGCATTCCAGCAGCGCCAGGGCTTTGCCTTGGTCAGCGGACCTGCGAACAAGGACGATGGGAAAGGCGGCGGCAACGACGCAGGTTTTGAAACCGGGACGGCGACCAAGACGCGTCCCAAAACCAAGCGGCCGAACCTCTATCGGGTTCTGCTGCTCAACGACGACTACACGCCGATGGAATTCGTCGTTCTGGTGCTGCAGGACGTCTTCAACAAGTCGCGAGAAGACGCCATGCAGATCATGCTGCACGTTCACCAGAAGGGGGTGGGTGAGTGCGGCGTATATCCTTACGAAGTCGCCGAAACCAAGGTGACCCGCGTCATGGATACGGCACGCAAGAACCAGCATCCGCTGCAATGCGTGATGGAAAAACAGTAGGAACATCATATGCCCTCATTTTCGCGCGGACTCGAAAAGGCCCTGCATCAGGCAATGAACCTGGCTCGGGAGCGTAACCATGAGTTCGCCACGCTCGAGCACCTCCTGCTGGCGCTGACCGACGACCGCGAGACGATCGCCGTGCTCACCGGCTGCGACGTCGATATCGACGCGCTCAAAAGCGACCTCGAAGATTTCATCAATGAAGAACTGGACAGCCTCGTCGTGCAGAACGGCCAGGATGCGCGCCCGACGGCCGCGTTCCAGCGCGTCATTCAGCGCGCCGTTATCCATGTTCAATCCTCCGGCCGCGAAGAGGTGACTGGGGCCAACGTGCTCGTCGCTATTTTCGCCGAACGCGAGAGCCACGCCGCCTATTTCCTCGAACAGCAGGACATGAGCCGGCTGGACGCGGTCAATTTTATCTCCCACGGCATCACCAAGTCCGGCCATAGCGAAGAGCGCAAGGTGCGCGGCGCCGAGGAAGGGGAGGGCTCTGCCGAAGGGGGTGCAGAAGGCAAAAAGAGTTCGGCTCTCGCCGATTTCTGCGTCAACCTCAATGACAAGGCCAAGGCCGGCAAGGTTGATCCGTTGATCGGTCGTGATGCCGAACTGCGCCGCACCATCCAGGTGCTCTGCCGCCGCTCCAAGAACAATCCGCTCTATGTCGGTGACGCCGGCGTGGGCAAGACCGCGATTGCCGAGGGTCTGGCCCGCAAGATCGTCGAGGGCGATGTTCCAGAGGTGCTCAAGGAAGCGGTGATCTACTCGCTCGATATGGGCTCGCTGCTTGCTGGCACCCGCTATCGCGGTGACTTCGAGGAGCGTCTCAAGCAGGTGATGAAGGAGCTCGAGAAGATGCCGCATGCGGTGCTCTTCATCGACGAAATCCACACCATGATCGGTGCCGGCGCAACCTCCGGCGGCGCGCTCGATGCGTCGAACCTGCTCAAGCCAGCCTTGGCCAGCGGGGCGATCCGCTGCATCGGCTCGACCACCTACAAGGAGTACCGTCAGTTCTTCGAGAAAGATCGGGCTCTGGTTCGTCGCTTCCAGAAGATCGACGTCAATGAGCCGTCTGTCCCGGACGCCATCGAGATCGTGAAGGGCTTGCGGCCCTATTTCGAAGAGTTCCACAAGATCAAGTACACGGACGAGGCTCTCAAGGCCGCCGTGGAACTCAGCGCGCGCTATATCACCGATCGCAAGCTGCCCGACAAGGCCATCGACGTGATCGACGAGACCGGCGCCAGCCAGATGCTGCTTCCCGAGGACCAGCGCAAGAAGCTGATTGATGTGGAGGATATCGAAACCACCATCGCCTCGATTGCTCGCATTCCGCCTAAGTCGGTGTCCAAGTCCGATGCCGAACTCCTGTCGGGACTGGAACAGAGCCTGCGCACGGTTGTGTTTGGACAGGACGATGCGATCACGGCACTGTCCTCGGCGATCAAGCTGGCCCGTGCCGGCCTGCGCGAGCCGGAGAAGCCGATCGGTTCGTACCTGTTTACCGGTCCGACCGGTGTCGGCAAGACGGAAGTCGCCAAGCAGCTGGCCGATACGCTCGGCGTCGAGCTCCTGCGATTCGATATGTCCGAATATATGGAACGCCATACTATCAGCCGCCTGATCGGTGCGCCCCCGGGCTATGTCGGCTTCGACCAGGGCGGATTGCTCACCGATGGCGTCGACCAGCATCCGCATTGCGTGGTGCTGCTGGACGAAATTGAGAAGGCTCATCCGGACCTCTACAATGTGTTGCTCCAGGTGATGGACCACGGCAAGCTGACCGATCACAATGGCAAGGCGGTCGACTTCCGCAATGTCATCCTGATCATGACGTCGAACGTTGGTGCATCCGAACTGGCCCGCTCGCCCATCGGCTTTGGCCGCAAGCGCGAGAAGGGCGACGACGAAGAGGCGATCAACCGCACCTTCTCGCCGGAGTTCCGCAACCGCCTCGACGCGATCATCTCCTTCGCGCCGCTGCCGCGTGAAGTGGTGCGCCGCGTCGTCGAGAAATTCGTGCTGCAGCTTGAAGGCCAATTGGCCGAACGCGGGGTCACGATCAACCTTACGCCCGAAGCCGCCGACTGGCTGGCCGAGCACGGTTATGACGAACGTATGGGTGCACGCCCGCTAGGTCGCGTGATCCAGGAATACGTCAAGAAACCGCTGGCCGATCAGGTGCTTTTCGGGGAACTCGTCAATGGCGGCAATGTCACCGTGGCCGTCGTCGGTGAAGGCTCCGAGGCCAAGCTGGAACTGGTAGCCACCCCACCGCGTCCAGCAAAGCCCAAGGCGTTGCCTAAGCCGAAGAAGCCAAAGGCAACGGCAGACAAGAGTTGACGCTGCCAGCAGCGTTCACCATGAAGAGGCCGGGAGCGATCCCGGCCTTTTTGTATTCGATGTCCGCACGCCTGAACCCCCGGCATGTCACTCCGTCGGCATCTTGCCAAACAAAACTAACACTGTTAGGAAAAAGGCTAATACATATCGTTTTGGGTGCATGCGGTGGTCAGGGTAGGCCTAACACGAGACAAAATCATCGCGGCGGCGGCCAGGCTTGCCGATGAAGACGGGTTTGACAGTCTGACGCTGGCGGCAATTGCACGACTGTTCGACGTGCGGTTGCCCAGTCTCTATGGCCATGTGGAAAGTGTGCACGAGCTCAAGAAGGGCGTCGCTCTTCTCGCTCTGCAGCGTCTGGCTGACCGGACGGAAGAAGCGGTCGCAGGGCGGGCAGGCAGAGACGCTTTGTTCGGACTGGCCAATGCCCATCGCGACTTCGCGCGCCAGCATCCGGGCCTGTTCCAGGCGTCTCGTTATCCACTTGATGGTGCAAGCGCCGCAGCCAGTGGCGGCGCGCGCCTGGCGCGGGTCAACCACGCGATGCTGCGGGGCTATAACCTCGAAGACGAAGACCGTGTCCACGCCACGCGGTTGATCGGCTCATTCGTCTTGGGCTTTTCCCTGCTGGAGCTGGCCGGGAGCTTCAGCCACAGCGCCCCGGATGTCGAGCTGTCCTGGAACCGCGACATCGACGCCCTTGATGCTCTGTTGCAGAGCTGGGCGAGCCAAACAAACAAGAGCTGAAAGCGCCTGCAAGATGAAAGCCCCCCGCTTAACGATCACCACAGCAATCGCACCATCTCTGATGCGCGGCTTTGCCGAGCTTGGGCGGACTGATTTTGGCGTGCTGCCCCACCGCCTGCCGGCGAAGGCGCGCGCACAATGTTCAGATCCACAGTTGGCTATGGTTGAAACCGAGCCCTCTGCCGTTCGGCTGGTGTTTCAGACCGTCGCCACCGCTATCGAGCTCGACGTCATGACCACGCGGCGTCAGATTGTCGGCGTTCCTCCTCGGCCGGTCGGCGTCTTTGACTTGTGCGTCGATGGCCGACTTGAACGCCAGTTATCGGCAAAGGACGCAACCATCCTGCGTTTCGACATGGCCTCTGGAGCCATGGCTCGCGAAGCGGCGGCAGTACAAACGCTTCGCTTTGACGGCCTGGCAGGTAATGAGAAACGCGTAGAGATCTGGCTACCGCACAACGAGGTCACCGAGCTCGGCGTCTTGAGGTCGGATGCGCCGCTCAACACGGTTTCGGAAGAGGGCAGGCCGCTTTGGGTGCACCACGGAAGTTCGATCAGCCACGGCTCCAATGCTACCTCGCCGACAGGAATCTGGCCCGTCATTGCGGCGGCATCCGCTGGCCTCGATCTGATGAATATGGGATTTGGCGGCAATGCTCTGCTCGACCCGTTCACCGCTCGCGCCATCCGCGACAGGCCGGCCGATGTCATCAGCGTCAAGATCGGCATCAACGTGGTCAATGCCGACCTGATGCGGCTGCGCGCTTTCGGACCTGCTGTGCATGGATTTCTCGACACCATTCGCGATGGCCATCCCGACACGCCGCTGCTCGTCATTTCGCCGATCTACTGTCCGATCCACGAAACCACGCCCGGTCCAGGTATGTTCGACCTTGATGCTCTAGCGAGGGGCGAGACAAAATTTGTCGCCCTTGGCAAGGCCGAGGAGGTCCGCTCGGGCAAGCTAACCCTCAGCGTTATTCGCGAGCAGCTTGCGGCCATTGTCGAGCAACGGAGCGGTGAGGACGCCAACATTCATTATTTGGACGGGCGGCATCTTTACGGCGAAGCCGACCATGAGCGCCTGCCGCTGCCAGATCGTTTGCATCCCGACGCTGAAACGCATCGCCTCATTGGCGAGCGGTTCGGACCGGTCTTGCAAAAATTGATGCCAATGTCGAATTCCGCCGCTCTCGCTCGTCGTGGTTCAGAACGCCCATGATACCGGGGCACACAGGAGACTGACGATGCGCTACTTCATGTCCATTATTCCGCCGGCCGACCTCAAGCCCGAGGATGTTAGTCAGGAGCTCATGGATGCCATGGGGCCCTGGATGGAGAAGAACCTGGCCTCAGGCGCGCTGGTGTCCACTGGCGGCCTTAAGCCGGTGAGCGAGGGACGGCGGCTGGGTGGGCAGACTGGCGCGGTAGTCATAACCGATGGCCCTTTTGCAGAAGCCAAGGAAGTCATTGGCGGCTACGCGGTTTTTGAGGCGCCTGATGTAGAAGCGGCGTCGCGGATCGCCCAGGAGTTTCTGCAGCTGCATATCGATTCAGGTCTGATCGATGTGGTGCTGGAACTGCGCGAGATCGCTGGCGGGGTCAATATCTGAACGAGCGGTTTAGCGGGCAGGCGCCTATGGGCTCGTCGCCCGTTTCGTTTAGCGGCCATGTGCAGTGGGCACCGGTCAGTAAAGTGTGCGCTTGTAGTCTTCTTCCAAGCCGGCATCGATCCTGGCCATTTCCTCCGGACCCGGCGCGACCGAGGTCTCATCCAGGATAATCTTGATCAGCGACGGCATGGCTTTGCGGTCCTGGTGATGCGCAGGGTCCCAGAGATGCGAACGCCGGAATGCCTTGGCGCAATGCATGAAGACTTCGCGAACCTCCACGACGATGGCGAGCGTCGGCCTGCGATTGTTCACCACCATTGTCTCGAGCAAGGTCGGGTCGGTGGTCAGTTTGGCAGTGCCGTTGACGCGAAGCGTATCGTCGAAACCGGGAATGACGAACAGCAGTCCCACATTGGGGTTGGCAACGATATTGGACAGGCTGTCGAGCCGATTATTGCCTGGGCGGTCGGGGATTGCGAGCGTCTTGTCATCGAGTATGCGCACAAAGCCAGGCGGATCGCCGCGCGGACTGACATCGGCGCGGCCCGCAAGGTCCTGTGTCCCGATGCAGACAAAGGGCGAGCGAGCAATGAATTCGCGTGAGTGTACGCCCAAGCTACTCTGAAATTTCTGCACCGCCAGGTCGTGCGTGGCGGGATAAAGTGCACGCAGCGTCTCCTCGTCCTCGATCAGGTGAGTTGCGTCCATATCGTCCTCCTCGAAACGGATGTGGTGGCCTTACCACGTTCATCTCAAAATGAGGTACGTACATCATTCTTGTCAAGCGCAAGAATCGTGCCTCACCCGGCCTCTCTGCTGCCGGCCAGAAGATGGCCCATAGTGAAGGCACCGTAGACGGCGATAGGGATGTAAAGCGCGTGAATTCCAGCCCAGCGATAGGCGAGGGCGCCGGTGGTGGCGCCGCCGAGAAGCCCGAACCAGATACCCAGATGCTGCAGCCAGCGCAGCGGAGGTACCTTGCCTTGTAGGGCGAGGGCCAGCTCCTGGCCTGCAGTATAGAGCGTGCCGGTAACGAAAGTAGCGCCGAGTCGCACTGTGCTTCGCATCGGCAGGATGGCATTTTGCGCGCCGGCCGAGGCCGCGAGGACCAGCATGGCGATGGCGGACGGCACGCCGGCCAACACCAAGGCTGTCGTAAGGCAGACCCCAACAAACACGGCGCCGCTCACCGCCGCAGGGCCCCACCGAACATTTGAAAAAGCCAGCGCCGCACCGATCACTGAGCCGATGAAGAATAGAGCCACCAGGGCCATGGTCATGCCGAAGACTGGGTAGGCGCCTGCCACGAGCGCGGCGCCGCCTTGGGTGGTATTGCCGCTCATGAATGAGACGAAATAGCCGCCCAATTCGATAAAGCCGACTGCATCTATGAATCCCGCCGCGCCGGTCAGCAGCATGCCGAGGACGAGATGCCGTGCTGGAGCCATCGGCAATACCCCTTTGGTCTCGCGGCTACACGCCGCATCGTTGGGCGATGAGGACTAGATGTGGGCGCCGATGTCTTTGGCCAGAGCTGCCAGTTCAGCGTCATTAGCGCGGCCGCCGGCATGGGCCCCAAGAGCCACGCCCTCATAGACTGGAATGAGGTGGAAATGCAGGTGGAACACGGTCTGTCCAGCCGGTGCCTCGTTGAACTGGGCCAACCGCACGCCGTCGGCATTAGTGGCCGCCTTTACTGCCTGCGCCACCCGCTGCACCAGTGGCATCAGGGCACTGAGCGCCGCCGGATCGGCATCGAGCAGGTTGCGCGATGCAGCCTTGGGGATGACCAGGGTATGGCCCTTCGACTGCGGAAAGATGTCCATCATTACCAGAGCGGTCTCGTCCTCATAGACCTTGTGGCAGGGCATGTCGCCCTTGAGGATCGTCGCGAAAATATTGTTGGGATCGTAGCTCATCGCACCCTCATGGATTTTATTCGCCTGCCGTAGCCGGGGCTTCCTCGCCCTGGTTTTTGGCGTAACGGAAACGGAAGAAGTTGAGAACGGCCAGGCCGGTCAGCGTCACCGGTACATATTTAAAGCCGCGCGTAATGAAGAACAGCGCGATACTGACCGCGGTTTCGGCACTCATCGCGCCCTTGCCCATTGCCGAGGTAAATGACGATGGCACGATGTGGCGGTAGATGAGATCGTTCGAGCGATAATAGCTGCGCGCACGGGCGGCAAAGGCACGCTTTGAGGACGAGTAATCCTTCAGCTCGTCTAGTCCCATATCGCCGTGAAACTCTACCTCAGAGCCGACAGCCCAGACTTCGGGAGCGGTCAGGCGTGCCTTGCCGTGTTCCACAAAGAGATCGATGAGATCGCGAAACGTCACATAATTGGCATTCCAGCAGTCATCGCTCTTGGCGCCATGCGCCAACACTAGAACATCGGCGCGCTCGAGTTTGTCACGGATCGCATCATACTGCCCGGGTGAAAAGTCCACGCCCGATTTGGCAGTGTCGACAATGGCCCCGCGTTTTTGCAGCGCCTTGACCATGGCCGCGCCGAAAGCGCCGCTTGCGCCGGTGACGAGAAACCGCCGGCCCTCGATCTGGCAGGTGGTGCCCATGATCAGGTCAAAGGCATTGGTGAATGACGAAAAGAAATTGTGCGGATAGACGTGATGCATGGCATGGTAGTTGTTGTTCACCCACAACAATCCCTGTTTGCCGCCGACACGGTCCATCGACATGTGATTGTAGTCCAGTCCCTCTTCACGCAGCGTTTGCACCAGCATCACCGTGCGGATGATCGCCACAGCGGCAATGGGTGGCCAAGTAAACACCAGCAAGAACAGTGCGGTTCCGACCATGCCGGTCAAGTACTCCGGCAGAATGTGAAACCAGATATTTGCCCGGGCATAGGCCGGGTTGACCTGCATATCCAGTCCTAGAAATTTGTGGTGCACCCAGTGCCACGACGAGAATTTGCGCAGCAGCGGATTGGTGGAGCGCTCCCAGCGATGCAACAACCAATGGAGCGCGTCGAATAAAGCCGTCGATACGACGAAAACGAGTCCTGCCTGCAGCAGGAAGATCAGAATGTCCCAAACCATGATGCCTGTTTAGGCCCTGCCGTCGCCCACGCAAAGAACTTTTGCCCCTCGCATCACCGTTGTTGCCGGTCACCGCGCCGGAATGGCGTAAATTCTTCGAGAATTTCTTGCTCGCGCGCCACGGTGGCCTGTTCTTCACGAAGATAGTCGGCCACCGCGTGGCGCAGTCCCGGATGGGCGATCCAGTGCGCGGAATGAGTCGTCACCGGAGCATAGCCGCGTGCCAGCTTGTGCTCGCCTTGGGCGCCAGCTTCGACGACAGCCAGTTTGTGCGCGATGGCATAATCGATGGCCTGGTAGTAGCACACCTCGAAGTGCAGGAATGGCACGTCGCGCGTCGCGCCCCAGTTTCGGCCGAACAGACGATCGCGGCCCCGGAAATTGATGGCGCCGGCGATAGGCTCGTTGCCATCATAAGCCAGCATCAGCACCACCCGATCGGCCATGTACTGCCCGAGCAGCGAGAAGAAAGCGCGGTTGAGATAGGGGCGCCCCCATTTCCGCGCGCCGGTATCCTCATAAAAAGCGAAGAAGGCGTCCCAGTGCTCCTCGCGCAATTCAGTGCCTGAAAGCCACTTGACCGTTATTCCGTCGGCCAAGGCGTCGCGACGCTCGCGCCGGATGACCTTGCGCTTGCGCGATGACAGGGTGTCGAGGAACTGCTCGAAATCGGCAAAGCCCTCATTGCGCCAATGGAATTGCGTGTCTTTGCGAGTCAGCCAGTCCAGTGAGCCGGCCAGTTCCACCTCTGCATCGGGCAGGAAAGTGAGATGCACCGAGGACGCATTCCGCTGTCCGGCCAACTGCTGGGCCGTGGAGAGCAGGGCCGCCTGAATGTCGATCTGTCCCGATGGCACCAGCAGTTTCGAAGCCGTCGCTGGGGTAAAGGGCACCGAGCCCTGCAGTTTGGGATAGTACTGCCCACCCGCACGCTCCAGCGCATTGGCCCAACCGTGGTCGAACACATATTCGCCCATGGAGTGGGATTTGAGGAATAGGGGCAGTAGGCCGACCGCCACGCCTTCGGCATTGTTCAGCAGCATGTGCTGCGGCTGCCACCCGGTGCGTGCAGTGGCGCAACCGGATTCTTCGAGCGCCAGAAAGAACGCGTGGTCGAGGAATGGATTGTCGACCACGCCATCTGTCGAAGGGACAAGGCTGTTCCACACCGCGGCGGGGATGGACGCCGTGGTGGGGTGGATATTTGCCGTTAAGCCGTCAGTCGACACGGTCGGGATTGAAGCCTTCAAAGACGATCTGATCGATATGGGGACGCGCGGCCTCCGCTTCAACGGCGGAGCGGATGGTCCAGGCGGTGATCGGTTTACCAAGCGCGCGCCAGAACACGATCGCCGGCAGTGTCAACGCGGCCTTGTCGCAGGAAATGAAATCGAACTGCGTCTCATGCCAGTGGAGAAGGTGGCGCATGCTGTAGCGCTGCTCCTCTGTGATCCCTGGCGGATAGTCTTCACCCTCATAATCGTAGGTGATGATCCCGCGCGGACCGGCAAAGCCGAAGTCACGGATCAGGCTGATCAAGCGCGGATCGAATGACTCAACGGTCACTGCGCCGGTGTAGCGGGCCAGCGAGCCGGCCGCCGCCTCTGCCAGGCGCCGGGTGGCCTCGGCATCGGGCTGGTGCTTGAGTTCGATCTGCAGCAGGGCGCGGCCATCGATCTGCTCGAGGAAAGCATCCAGCGTCTGCGGCCGGTCACCGGCTTTGCTGTCCTTGAGGCCGATATGGGTCAGCTCAGCAACCGGCCGATCACTGACCAGGCCGGTTTCACCCGTCAGCCGGTCGAGCACCTCGTCGTGAAAAACCACTGGCACCCCGTCCCGGCTCAGCTGCAAGTCGCACTCGATGGCAAAATGGCCCGCAATGGCCGCTTCGAATGCGGCGGCACTGTTCTCGACGATGCCGGCGGCGCGATCATGCAGGCCGCGATGCGCGATGGGACGGGAAAAAAGCTGGCTGGTCATGGCTTCCTGCCGAAAAGGTGAAGGCGCGTCGGATGCCACAGCTTCATGACAAACCGATCACGCCTCACCGGTAGATCGATTAAACCTCGATCACCGCATCAATTTCGACCGCAGCGCCGAGGGGCAGGGCGGCTACGCCGAAAGCGGCGCGAGCATGCTTGCCCTTGTCGCCTAGGACGCCGACCAACAGGTTCGATGCCCCATTGGCCACCAGGTGCTGCTCGAAGAACTCTGGTGTCGAGGCGACCAGCACGGTGAGCTTGAGGATCTGCTTGATCTCATGCAGCGGCACGCCGGCCATATTGACGACCTGAGAGAGAATGTTGACGGCGGCCAGTTCAGCCGCGTTGCCACCTTGGACCACATTCATGTTATCGCCGAGCCGCCCTTGTACGACGCCCTGCTCATTGCTCGAAATCTGGCCGGAAACATAGATGAGGTTGCCGCTGCGGGTCACCGGAACATAGCTGGCCACCGGTGCCTTTGCGGGCGGGAGCTCGTAGCCATACTCGCGCAGCTTCTGGATCGGATCGGTCATCGTGTCTTGCCTTCGATATCGTCTGTTTCTTCCGCGGACTGCGGCTGGGAATCGGGCCGCGCCGTATAGAGTTTACCTCGTACCACGGCCTCGCGCCCAAAGCGCGTACGAACACGGTCCATGGCCCGTTCGGCGGCAGCCTTTCGCGCCACCTGAGGCTCCAGCAGATCGGCCGGGTCAGACCCATCTGCCGCATCGAGACCGGAGACCCCGATGCCGATCAGCCGGAATGGCGTACCGTCCGCCTCGTGCTGCAACAGACCCAGCCCGGTTTCATAGAGCATGCTGGCCAGTTGCGTTGGCATCATCAAATGCCGCGCCCGCGTGCGCAACCGAAATCCGGCAGTTTTTAGCTTCAGCGTCACCGTGTCGCCGACCACGCCCTTGGCCTTGAGCCGCTCGGACAGGCGCTCGCAGCATTTGAGCAGTTGGGTGGAGAGCTCTTCGATGCTCGTGATGTCGGTGTTGAATGTGGTTTCCGAGGAGATGGTCTTCATCTCGCCGTCTATGCTGACCCGGCGACTGTCCTGGCCCCGTGACAATCGCGCCAGGCGCGCGCCGGATTCGCCATAGAGCCGCAGCAAGCGCACCGGGTCTTCCTGCTGCAACTGGCCGATGGTCACATAGCCGTCCTTGCGGAGCGTTTCGCTGAACACCTTGCCGACGCCGAAGATCAGGCCGATAGGCCTCGGCGCGAGAAAATCGAGGGTTTCGGCGGCACCGATCACCGCAAAGCCGCGCGGCTTGTCGAGATCGGAGGCAACTTTGGCCAGAAATTTGTTGTGGCTCAGCCCCACCGAAATGGTCACGCCGACATCTTGCTCAACCGTGCGGGCAAAGCGCGCCAGGGACAGGGCAGGGGGCGCCTTGTGCAGGCGCTCCGTACCGGTGAGGTCGAGAAAGGCTTCGTCGATCGAGAGCGGCTCGACCAGCGGCGTCAGCGTTTCCATATGGCGCCTGATCTGCCGGCTCACCTCCACATATTTGCTCATATTGGGCTTGATGATCACGGCCTGGGGACAAAGCTCGCGTGCCTTGAACATCGGCATGGCCGAGCGCACGCCAGATTGCCTGGCAATATAGCAGCAGGTGGACACCACGCCGCGTACCCCGCCGCCAATGATCAGCGGCTTGTTCGCGAGGGAGGGATCATCGCGCTTCTCGACAGATGCGTAAAAGGCGTCGCAGTCCACATGGGCAATGGACAGAGCGAAAAGTTCGGCATGCCAGCGGACACGTGGCGATCCGCAGGATGGACAGCGCGTGGGCGCCGCCGCCGCCGGCGCCGATGAAAGGCAATCGCGGCAGAGCCAGGCCACCTGCATGTCAGCCGGCCGGATTGAGCTTGTGCCAGACGCGCATGAAGGTCTCTGGCGTTAGGCCGCTATTGGCACAAAGAGCGAGTAGAATCCCCTCATTGGCGGCAAAGTGGTCGATGAGGCCCTGCTGCAGCCGACGCGAGCCCAGCGAGGCCCGCAAGGTGTGCGGGTCGAAGCCGGCCTGCTCCATGAAGGCCAGCAATTCTTCAGGATGCTCTGCCAGGTAAGACAGGCAGAGATCCGCAAGTTCGGTAATGTCTGGTGCGGCACGGCTGGACAACGGCAAGACCCGCCCCCATTTGGTGTTTTGTAACGGTTTGAATGCTAAAGCATCGGCAGGAGAATGCGAACTGGTTTCCGGTTCGTTCCGGTGCGAAAAACGCGGAACAGGGTGTTTGACGGCAGGCGTTCGAATCGAACGTCTCGCCGATCTTTCCCGGCGCCGAAGTGAGGAATGATGCCCAAGTCGGTCATGATCGTGGAAGACAACGAGCTGAACATGAAGCTCTTCAACGATCTGCTGGAATCGCGTGGCTATCGCGTCATCCAGACGCGCAATGGCATGGAGGCACTGGATTTGGCCCGGGCGCACATGCCCGACCTGATCCTGATGGATATCCAACTGCCTGAAGTTTCCGGCCTTGTGGTCACCAAGTGGCTCAAGGACGATGACCAGCTTGCCCATATTCCCGTCATCGCCGTCACCGCCTTCGCCATGAAAGGTGATGAGGAGCGGATTTTGCAGGGCGGTTGCGAAGGGTACATCTCCAAGCCGATTTCCGTGTCTCACTTTCTGGAAACCATTGCCCACTATATTGGGCCCGCCTGACCTATCCGGCGCGCCCCGTGGCGCCACAGGCATGCTCGACGCCGGCGATGAGACGCCCGGCGGGCCCACACGTGTCGAGGTATTGGCGTGACCGCCCGCGTATTGATCGTAGACGACATCCCCACCAATATCCGCCTGCTCGAGGTTCGCCTGACCGCGGAATATTTCGAGGTGGTCACTGCCACCTCCGGGCAACAGGCGCTTGAGATATGCCAGACGCAGGACATCGACATCGTCTTGCTCGATGTGATGATGCCGGAAATGGACGGCTTCGAGGTCTGCCGCCGCCTCAAGGCCGATCCGCGCACCCATCACGTGCCGGTGTTGATGGTGACGGCGCTCGATCAGCCCTCCGACCGGGTCAAGGGCCTGGAGGTTGGTGCCGACGACTTCCTGACCAAGCCCGTCGACGACATGCAGCTGATGGCGCGTGTCAAAAGCCTCATCCGCCTCAAGTCGCTCACCGACGAGCTGCGCGCCCGCGCGCTCACCGGCCAGCAAATCGCCATTGAGGATGCATTGCGCGCCATGGACCAGATTTCCGCCAGTGGCGGCTCGGTCCTGATTATTGATACGGATGCGCGCCATGCCGACCGCATCAAGGGCCACCTTGCACCGGAACATCAGGTCGATGTGTTGACCCAACCCGCCGATGCGGTTTTTCAGGTTTCTGGCGCCTCCTACGAGCTGGCCCTGGTCAGCATGAGTCTGACGGATTTCGATCCCCTGCGCGTCTGCTCGCAGATCCGCACACTTGAGCATGCGCGCAACCTGCCCATCATTCTGATGGCCGACGAGGCCGACAAGCCGCGTGTGGTGCGGGCGCTTGACCTGGGCGTCAACGACTTCATCAGCCGTCCGGTCGAGCGCAACGAGCTTGCCGCGCGGGTACGCACGCAGATCCGCCGCTATCGCTATGCCATGGAGTTGCGCGAAAGCGTCAACCACACCATGGCGCTGGCCGTTACCGACGAGCTGACGGGGCTTTACAACCGTCGCTATTTTGATCGTCATCTCAACGTCATGCTCGGCAAGGCGCAGGCCCAGGAACGGGACATGGCGCTGATGATTCTCGATATCGATTACTTCAAGTCGGTGAACGACAATTACGGCCACGACATCGGCGACGCCGTACTGCGCGAGTTCTCGGCCCGGCTGAAGCGCAATATTCGCGGCGTCGATCTTGCCTGCCGCGTCGGCGGCGAAGAATTCGTGGTGCTGATGCCGGACACTGATTGGAGCAATGCTGAAGTGGTCGCTGAGCGGGTGCGGCAGGCCATTGCCGAACGACCGTTCGACGTCGGTCTGCCGCGTCCGCTGTCGATTACGGTGTCCGTCGGTGTGTCGCTCAATGAATCGCTGACGGACACGCCTGAAATGCTGATCAAACGGGCCGATGTGGCGCTGTATCGGGCCAAGCGCGAAGGACGCAACCGCGTGATCTTCGACGCCGCCTAGCCGCCACCGCCGTTAGGGTTATCTGTTATAGTTAACAAAGAGTTGCTTGGCGTTAACCAAGGGAATTGCTTGGTTATGGGCAGGCCCGGACTTAGTGTCTGTTCAGAAGGGGGCAGTTGCTCACCCTTTACAGTTCCCTACGGTCCACCTCAGGTCCGCCGCAACTCCTGAGTTCCGTAGGGCGGTTGGTCCGGATGCGGTTAGAGTGGCCTCTTCGACATGCCGCTCCGGACCAGCCACTCTTTCTTCGACACCATCGCTTGATGACGTTTGGGGTCAAGGCGCAGGCTGGACATCACAACATTCCATCGACAGTTCCGACAAAAACAAAACCCCGCAATCGCTTGCGGGGTTTTATGCATTCAAAGCTGGAAGACCAGATTACTTGATCTTGGCTTCCTTGAACTCGACGTGCTTGCGGACGACCGGGTCGTACTTCTTGAACGCCAGCTTTTCAGTCTGGGTACGGGCGTTCTTCTTGGTCACGTAGAAAAAGCCGGTATCGGCCGTCGACACGAGTTTGATCTTGATAGTGGCGGCCTTGGCCATTTGGGTCGTCCTTCACAAAACGAAAGGCGCTGCATCTGGGGCAGCGCCGGAATTTGAGCGCAAACTACGGATTTGCGCTGGATTGTCAAGCGCGGATCAGTCGGCCTGGCCGGTTCCGAAGCCATACATGCGGTTTGCCCATTGCAGACCGACAATCGCCCCCTTGATCGAGGGCAGGATAGCCAGCGGCAGGACAATGGCCAGCGGGATCATGGTCCAGACATAGGTCATCGGCTCGACCCTGTAGGCCATGTCCATGTGCAGCATCAGGAAGATGATGACGTGCCCGACAATGGTGATGGCGATGTAGGGCGGAAAATCATCGGCGCGATGATGATTGAGTTCCTCGCCGCACACATTGCACTGGTCCGCAACCTTGAGATAGGCGCGAAACATCTTGCCCTGGCCACAATGTGGACAACGGCACAGTGTGCCGCGCCCCATAGCCTGGCCGACGCTGCGATGCTCGAGAACTTGGGTTTGCTCTTCCATAGCTTACCTCTTTCTCCGACCCTTTTGGCCGAAGCTCCTAGATGGGCCCTTCGAGGCCCGGCGGCCAGATGGCGGATTGCCGCGCCTACCTTCGGTCAGGAGCTCGAAGCGGAGTGCCCCGGCTACCGGGGCGGCCTCGAGCAGACGCACCTCGACGCGGTCGCCGAGCGCAAATGTTTCGCCGGAGCGCTCGCCGATCATCGCCTGGCGTTCCTCGACATAGCGATAATAGTCCTGGCCCAGCGTCGAAGCCGGCACAAAGCCATCGGCCCCGGTTTCGATGAGGCGGATGAAGAGGCCCGACCGGGTAACGCCAGAGATCCGGCCGTCGAATCGAGCGCCGATCTTGGTCGCCAGGAACTGCGCCAGCAGACGATCAGAGGTCTCGCGTTCCGCCATCATGGCGCGGCGTTCGGTGGCCGAAATATGCTGGGCAATGCCTGGGAGCTTCGTGGCTTCCTGCTCGCTCAGGCCATCGTCGCCCAATCCGAGTGCCCGGATCAGCGCTCGGTGCACGATGAGGTCGGCATATCGACGAATGGGTGAGGTGAAATGGGCATAGCGGTCGAGATTGAGGCCGAAATGACCATAGTTCTCCGCCGCATACTCGGCCTGCGCTTGGCTTCGCAGGACCATCTCGCTGACCTGCTCGATATTGCCGGCCTTGCGCGCCTGATGAAGAATGCCGTTGAAGTCCGAAGCGCGCACCGCATCAGTTTTCTTGACCGAAATGTCGAGGCTCCCCAGGAAATCGCGCAGGGCCTGCAGCTTTTCCGAGGATGGCTCGTCATGCACGCGATAGAGCAATTCGCTGCGCTTTTGCTCCAGCGTCTCGGCCGCGGCCACATTGGCCAGGATCATCATCTCTTCGATCAGCCTGTGCGCGTCCAGCCGCTCGGGAATGCGGATGTCTGCCACCATGCCCTTGCCATCGAGCACGATCTTGCGTTCCGGCAGGTCGAGATCGAGCGGCCCACGATGGTCGCGCGCCTTTGCCATCGCCGCATAGGCCGCCCAGAGCGGCCGCAGGATAGGCTCCAGCAGTGGTCCTGTCTGATCATCGGGATTGCCGTCGATGGCCGCTTGCGCCTGCTGGTAGCTGAGTTTAGCGGCCGAGCGCATGAGAATGCGGTGGAAAGTGTGGCTGCGTTTGCGGCCATCGGCCCCCAGAACCATACGCACGGCGAGCGCGGCGCGTGCTTCTCCTTGCTTCAGCGAGCACAGATCGTTGGAAATGCGCTCCGGCAGCATCGGCACCACGCGGTCGGGGAAGTAGACCGAATTGCCGCGCAGATAGGCCTCCCGGTCCAGCGCTGTGCCAGGGCGTACATAGGCGGCGACGTCCGCAATGGCGACAGTGACAACGAAACCACCGGGATTGGCTGCATCCTCATCCTTGGCGGCGTGCACGGCGTCATCGTGATCCTTGGCGTCAGGCGGGTCGATCGTCACCAGCGGCAGATCGCGCCAGTCTTCGCGCCCTTTAAGCGTGGCCTCCTTGGCCTCTTCTGCCTCGCGGATGACGCTATTGGGGAACTTGTACGGAATTTCGAGGCTGTGGATGGCAATCAGGGAAACCGCGCCCTCCGAGGCCGGGTTGCCGATCACATTGGTCACCCGAGCGCGCGGGATCATCAGCCGGCCGGACAGCTTCACCTCGACCTCGACCAGATCGCCATCGGCGGCATTGCCAAGATCGCCCAGCGGAATGCGCATTTCCTTCTGCTTGCGATCCACCGGAATGAGGCGTGCGCCCTCATTGTCCATGCGCACGATGCCGATCTGCGCCCGACGTGGCTTGTCGAGCACCTTCATCGGCTTGGCTGAATAGTCCGGAACGGGACCGTCGCCCGCATCGATCCGGGCGAGGATGCGGTCGCCGGGGGCAGGGGCTACCCTGGAATGGGCATCGACCAGGACCCGAACGCGCGGCATCTCGCCTTCTTCAGGATTCCACTGCGCCGGAAAGGCATGCAGATTGTCCGGATCGGCATCGCTGGGAATATCGAGCACAGTCACATGGGGCAGGGCCGCGGTGCGGCGCAGCGCCTTGCGGGTCCGGGTGATCACCCCTTCGCCTTCCAGCTCGGCTAGCATGGCCTTGAATGGCCGGCGCATGTCCCCCCGAATGCCGAACACTTTTGCCAGGTCACGCTTGCCCTTGATGTCGTCCTGTTCAGCCAGGGCAGCGAGGAGCTGCTCGCGGCTCGGGAGTTCCGAGGCGCGCGTCTGCACAGCACGCTTGGGGCCGGAAGTGTTTTTGGATTTTGGTGTTTTGGCCATTATTCGGTTTCTGCGGGATGAGCCCCTTAGATAAGGCACTCGCCCCGCTTTGCCAAATCGAGGTCAGTAACTTTCGGCGACACCGCAGCGCCACTGGCTGTATTCGTCCACGAAGCAATAGAGCTCCCAGTCGTGATCGACGATCTGGGCGGTGGATTGCGATTCCTCCTCACATACTGAAAGCTTAACGCGCATCGGATAAATGACCGCGTTTTCAGGCGCGCCATTGGTCACCAGGGTCGCGCCCTGACCCTCGAGCATCGAGCGCGTATTGTAGAAGGGGTCGCCGTGAACGAGTGAATGGATGGTGACGCTTACGTCATATCCGTCCGTGGCTACCCCGGTGAAGTAGTCGCGGATCAACTGGCGCATCAAGTCATCGGACGCGGTAACGCTGCCATCGACGATCCCGGCATATTGCGTCATTTCGCAGCTTTGCGCCAAGTCATTGACCGGTGTGATGGGGCCTGGCTGTGGGGCAGGGCGAGCCCAGGCGTCCCGCTGCTTGGCGAGATCTTCGTTCCAGCCCTCTATTTCCGGGCCCATCGTGCCGTCCGGATGCTCATAGCGGAAGCTGCATTTGGGGTAGGGCGTGGTCCAGCATGACAGGATGCGGGCCATAGTGCCCTTGTCGTCGATCTGAAAGTGATCGCCTGCCTGAACCTCGGCGGCGGAAGCGTGGCTGCCGGTCAGGGCGAGCACTACAAACGTAACGGCAGTGGTAATGAAGCGCATGGCGAATTCCCAATTGGAACTCGAATATAGCTTTAATAGCTCACTGAGCCAATATTTAAGTTGGGGTTGTGATCGGCATCGGCAGCGGGTTGGATGGAACGCTCAAAGAGAGCGATTCCATGAACATTCCATTTTTCGACGGCCACAATGACACCCTGCTGCGTCTGGTGGATCATGCGCGGCAGGATAAGGCCGCGATGTTCATCGACGGCACGACAGACGGCCATATCGATCTGCCGCGCGCCCGCTCCGCCGGCATGGCTGGGGGCTTTTTCGCAATGTTCCCGCCGCCTCTCGCGACCAGCCTTGCCGGGGTGGCTGCAAACCCCATGGGCGACGGACAATTGCCGCCCGACCTCGATCTCGCTCCGGCGCAGCGCTCGACCTTCGCCATGGCGGCGCTGCTCTATCGCCTCGAGCGCTTGGGCGCACTGTCGGTTTGCCGCTCGGTCGCCGATATCCGTAGCGCTATAGCCGCCGAGCGAATGGCGGCCATTTTTCATATCGAAGGTGCTGAAGCCATCGATCCGGCCTTCGACAGTTTCGAAGTGCTCTATGCGGCGGGCCTGCGGTCCATCGGGATAACCTGGAGCCGCGCCAATGCCTTTGGCACCGGCGTGCCTTTCCGGCACAATGCCGATCCTGAAATCGGCCCGGGTTTGAGCGATGCCGGCAAAGCTTTGGTCCAGCTGTGCAATGAGCGAAACGTGCTCGTCGATCTCAGCCATCTCAACGCTGCCGGGTTCCGCGACGTTGCCGCCATTTCGACGGCGCCGCTCGTTGCGACCCATTCCAATGTCCACGCCATCTGCCCCTCGACTCGCAATCTCATGGATTGGCAGCTTGCCGCCATTCGCGAGAGCAGCGGCATCGTCGGCCTGAACTATGCCACGGGCTTTCTGCGCCCCGATGGACGGTTTGTCGCCGACACGCCCATCGAGCTGATGGTGCGCCATGTCGATGCACTCATCGAGGCCGTAGGCGAAGATGGTGTCGCCCTCGGCAGCGACTTCGACGGCGCCATGGTTCCGGCCGATATCGGCGATGTCACCGGCGTGCCAAGACTACTGCAGGCGCTCATGGACAAAGGCTATGGCGAAACGCTGGTGCGCAAGATCGCACTGGACAACTGGCTGAGCCTGATTGAACGGACCATCGGCTGAGGTGGGCCCGCCGTCCGTGAGGTGTCGCGCAAGGGCTTAAAGGTCGCCCAGCCGAACGAACTGGTAACCACTCCGTTTCAGTTCCATCAGACCCCGAGCAATGCCCTCGCCAGCGGCGCGTTTGGGCTGGTTGATATGGGCGATGATGACATCGCCATCCTTGGCTTTGCGGATTTGCGCCTCCGCCGCTGCCGCCGAGGCGGTCGCGCCGTAGTCGGCATTGAGCGAAAAACCGGCAACGCGAAAGCCGAGACGGCCGATTTCATCCAGCGCGTCCTGGGTATAGAGCGCCGTAGCACCGCGGAACCAACCGGGCTTGGTACCAAAGCTGGCAATGATCGCCTGGGCGCCGCCCAGCACTTCGTCGTCAACCGCGGCCAGGGTGCCGGCGGGGGTGATGCCATAAGGCTTTTCCGTTCCGGTGACCGCCGGAACATGATTGCGACCGTGATTTTCGATGTTGAACAGGTCCGGCCGCCTCGCCAGCACCGCCACAGTCTCGGCATTGACCAGCAGCCAGCGCTCGGTGACGAACAGGGTCACCGGAATGTTCTCAGAGATAATGACGTCAAGGATGCGATGGTCGATATCGCCGGAGCAGGCATCCAGGGTCACCGCCACGCGCGGCACGCTCGACTGCGCCTTTGGAAGGTGCAGGGCCGGTTCGAGCAATGTGCCCGCAATTGCGGGCGCCAGGCTCAACATTGCCGCCACACAGACAGTCACGATCAGCCGCATCGCCATCTCCGCCGGATTTGACCTCAGAGTGGTCAGTCAGGCGACCGAGTCGCAAGCAGATTTGCGCGTTGAGGTCACTGACTGACGGCAGAGACCTCAATGACCAAGCCACACTCGGGCGTACCCGAGTGCGCGTCACACCATTAAAATGGAACGTCTTCGTCGGCCACCTTCTTGGCTGCCGTCTTCTTAGGCGCTGCCTTCTTGGCCGGCGCTTTCTTTGCGGCGGTATCGGTCTTGGCTGCAGCCGCCTTCTTAGCTGGTGCCTTTTTGGCCGGCGCCTTCTTCACTTTGGTGCCGGTCACTTCGGCGCGGGCAGCAATCCACTGCACGGCCTGCTCCAGCGTCACGTCTTCCGGCTTCACATCCTTGGGGATGGTGGCGTTGACCTTGCCCTGGTTGACATAGGGGCCATAGCGGCCGGCGCGCACGGTGATGGCACCGTTGTCGTGCTCAAAAGTCTGAATGGCAGCCACGGCAGCACCGCCACCACGCTTGAACCCACCGGCAGCCTTCTGCGCAATGAGGTCTACGGCGCGGTTCAGCCCGACCGTGAACACCTCTTCGACATCCGGCAGATTGGCATATTTGCCGTCATGCAGGACAAATGGCCCGTACCGTCCGATACCGGCTGATATCGGCAGGCCAGTCTCGGGATGCAGACCCACTTCACGCGGCAGCGACAGCAATTGCAGCGCCTTGTCCAGCGTCAATGCCCCAGTCTCCCAGCCCTTGGGCAGCGAGGAGCGCTTGGGCTCCTTGCCGTCACCGAGCTGCACATAAGGGCCGAAGCGGCCGGTCTTGAGGAAAACCTCCTCGCCGCTTTCCGGATCTGTACCCAGCACGCCATCGCCCGCTGCGGCTTCCGATGACTGGCCCGAGGCCGCATCGGACAGCTGCATGGTATGCTTGCATTCGGGATAATTCGAGCAGCCGATGAAAGCGCCGAACTTGCCCAGTTTCAGAGACAGTGTGCCGGTGCCGCAGGTCGGGCAGCGGCGTGGATCGGAACCATCTTCCTTGGGCGGGAAGATGTGGTCGGCCAGCAGGTCATTGAGCGCGTCGAGCACTTCGGACACGCGAAGGTCCTTGATCTCCTCGACATTGCCCATGAAGTCGCGCCAGAAGTCACGCAGCACCTGCTTGTAGTCGAGGTCGCCTGCCGAGATTTCGTCCAGCTGTTCTTCGAGCCCTGCAGTGAATCCGTACTCTACATAGCGGGTGAAAAAGCTCTCGAGGAAGGCCGTGACGATGCGGCCGCGATCTTCCGGATGCAGCGCCTTGCCTTCCAGGCGCACATAATCGCGGTCTTTGAGCGTCGTCACCGTAGCCGCATAGGTCGAGGGACGGCCGATCCCCAGCTCTTCCATCTTCTTGATCAGGCTCGCCTCGGTATAGCGGGCGGGCGGCTGGGTGAAATGCTGCTCGATCTCGACCTTCTTGAGCTCGGGCTTGTCACCGATTTTCAGCGGGGGCAGCTCGCGGCCATCCTCGTCGTCCTCGCCATCGGTCTTGGCCTCGACGCCATAAAGAGTGAGGAAGCCGGGGAAGGTGACGACGGAGCCGGTGGCGCGCAACATCAGGGCGCGGGCCGGAACATTGACCGCGATATCAACCGTGGTGCGGTCAATTTCGGCGGAAGCCATCTGACTGGCAAGGGTACGCTTCCAGATCAACCCATAGAGCTTGGACTGGTCGGCATCCAGATTGAGCTGCTCGGGCCGCTTGAACATGTCGGTGGGACGGATGGCCTCGTGCGCTTCCTGGGCGTTCTTGGCCTTGGTCTGGTAGATGCGGGCCTTCTCCGGCAGGTATTCCTCGCCGAAGTATTTCCCGATTACCGAACGCGCCATGGCAATGCCTTCAGGCGCCATCTGCACGGCGTCGGTACGCATATAGGTGATGAGACCGTCTTCGTAGAGCCGCTGCGCGATTTGCATGGTGCGGTTCGGCGACAGCCCGAGGCGCGAGGAGGCATCCTGCTGCAGCGAGGAGGTGGTAAACGGGGCGTAGGGATTGCGCTTGGTCGGTTTCTTCTCGACATTGGCGACGTTGAACTGCCCGGCTTCGATCAGCGTCTTCAGCGCCGTCGCGTCCTCGCCGGTCTTGATGTCGAGCTTGTCCGTCTTCTCGCCGTCGACCGAGAAAAGGCGCGCGACAAAATTCTTGCCAGACTGCGCCAGTTGGGCCTCGACCGACCAATATTCATCGGCCTTGAACTTCTCGATCTCGGCTTCGCGGTCAGAGACCAGGCGAAGCGTCACCGATTGCACACGGCCAGCAGAGCGCGAGCCCGGCAGCTTGCGCCAGAGAATGGGGGAGAGCGTGAAGCCGACCAGGTAGTCGAGCGCGCGCCGCGCCAGATAGGCATCGACCAGCGGCATGTCGATGTCGCGGGGCTTGGCCATGGCCGCGGTGACCGCGTCCTTGGTGATGGCGTTGAACACCACGCGCTGCACCGGCGTGTCTTTTTTCAGCGCCTTTTTCTGCCGCAGCACATCCAGGATATGCCAGGAGATCGCCTCGCCCTCGCGATCAGGGTCGGTTGCGAGGATCAATCCGTCGGCGCCCTTGAGCGCACCGGCAATGTCGGAAATGCGCTTCTTGGACGCGGTGTCCACTTCCCAGGACATGGCGAAATCCTCGTCGGGACGCACCGAGCCATCCTTGGCCGGCAGGTCACGAACGTGGCCGAAGCTGGCAAGAACCTCATAGTCCTTGCCCAGATATTTGTTGATTGTCTTGGCTTTAGCCGGACTTTCAACGACGACGACCTTCATTCCGCTATCCGTTCCGCAACGCACTCTCAAAGAGCGCGCAACATGGTGAACGCAAATGCCGGTGTCAACGGGGCGTATTTTCGGCGCGCTGTCCGCTCAGCGCCGTGGCTCAGCTAAACCGCAACGCCACCAACTGACCGCTCGACCACTCGATGCGTCCCCCGAGATCAAGCTCGAGCAGCAGGATCTGCATGGTGGCCGGGGCAATCCCGGTTTGCGCCACCAGTTCATCCACCTCGATCGGTGTCGTCGATAAAGCGGCCAGCAGCCGCTCGCGATCACTTTCTGCCGGCATGGCCTCGTCGGCACCGAATTCGCCATCCGGCAGCCATTCCGGATCGAAGAGGGCGCTGCGGGCAGGGTCGGCGCTGCCCAGCACCTCCACGATGTCCCTCGCACTGGTGATCAGCCGCGCCCCTTGCTGAATCAAGGCGTTTCCACCCTCGGCGCGCGGATCGAGCGGCGACCCGGGAACCGCGAAGACGTCGCGGTTCTGTTCCAATGCCAGCCGGGCAGTGATCAACGAGCCAGATCGCTTTGCGGCCTCGACCACGACAATGCCCAACGATAAGCCAGAAACCAGCCGGTTGCGCCTGGGGAAATCGCGCGCCCGTGGCTCCCAGCCCAGCGGCATTTCGGTCAACAATGTCCCGCCATTATCGAGAATGTCGTGGGCCAGCGGGATGTTTTCGTCGGGATAGATGCGATCGAAGCCGCCCGCCAGTACAGCGACCGTTCCGGTATTGAGGCTGGCACGGTGGGCCGCCGCATCTATGCCGCGTGCCAGGCCCGAAACCACCGTGTAACCCAGCGCGCCCAGTTCTTCAGCCAGCAGCCGTGTCATCTTGACGCCGGCCGAGGACGCGTTGCGCGCTCCGACCACGCCAACCGTTCGCAACCAATCCACCCGATCGCCGCCTGCCATGGTCAAGAGCGGCGGCGATGCAGCGATATGCAGCAGGTGGGGCGGGTAATCACTTTCGCCCTGCGCCACCAGTCGGGCGCCATAGCGGCTCAGCCCGGCCATTTCGTCTTCCGCCTGGGACTGGGAAATGACGCTGAGTGTACGACTCGACTTGCCGGAGAGCGTGGGCAAGGCGGCAATGGCTGCCTCTGCCGAGCCGAAGCGATTGAGCAATTGGCGGAAGGTGACCGGGCCGACATTGTCGGTCCGCAGCAGGCGAAGCCAGGCGATGCGTTGGGCCGGCGTGAGCTCTGTGGTCACCCGGCCCCGAACCATGATCAGGCCGCTTTCCTGCCGCCGCCGATACTGGGCTCAGTGCCCTTGATCAGTCGCGCGATATTTTCCCGATGCTGGAAGAACAGCAATAGAGCGATGCCCGTCACCACCAGCGCCAGGCGTTCGCTGCCCAGCACATAGGCGAAGATCGGCGCGGTTGCGGCAGCTGTGAGCGCGGCCAGCGAGGAAATCTTGCGGGTGAAGGCGATGAGCAGCCAGACGGCGCAGAAAATCAGGCCGACAATCCAGTTGAGCGCCAATAGCGAGCCGATCATGACTGCGACGCCCTTGCCACCCTTGAAGCCGAGCCAGACCGGAAAACAATGTCCCAGAAAGGCACCCAGGGCCGCGACACGAGCGGCGTCTTCGCCCCAGAAGTGACGGGCCAGAAGCACCGGGATGACCGCTTTGAGGGCGTCGAGCACCAGCGTGCCGGCGGCCAGACCCTTATTGCCGGTGCGCAGTACATTGGTGGCCCCGATATTGCCGGAGCCAATGGCGCGGATGTCCCCGAGTCCGGCAGCACGAGTCAGGATCAACCCGAAAGGGATAGACCCGCACAGATAGCCGAGGACCAGCGCGTAAAGCAGCGGCAGGATTTCGGTGGGCATGTTCTGTCTCCCTCGTTAACCAAGAGAACTACCCTCAGCCACCCCGCTTTCACAAGAGGGCCGGCGTGAGGAATGTTGAGAACTGCGGTGCCCCACCTTACTCTGCTAACTGGTAGACGGTTTTGCCACCGACAATGGTGCGCATCACCTTGCCGGCAAGGCGCGCGCCCTCGAAGCTGGTATTACGAGACTTGGAGCGAAGCGAAGCCTCGGTCACCTGCCAGGGATAGTCGAGATCGATCAGGATCAGGTCGGCAGGCGCGCCTCTGGCAATGCGGCCACTCTCGAGTCCGAGAATCTGCGCCGGGCGAATGGTCATGGCCCGCAGCAGTGTGAGCAGGTCGATTTCCTCCGCATGCACCATCCGCAGCGCCGCACTCAGCAGCGTTTCAAGGCCAATGGCGCCGTTGGAAGCCTCGGCAAAGGGCTGGCGCTTTACCTCGGTGTCCTGCGGGTCGTGGTCGGAGTGGATGGTATCGATGACCCCGGCACGCAAGCCATCGACCAAGGCGCGTCGATCGTCCTCGCCTCGTAGCGGCGGGTTGAGCTTGAAATAGGTGCGGTAGCGGCCGATGTCGTTTTCGTTGAGGCAGAGATTGTTGATCGACGCCCCAGCGGTGATCCGGCCATTCCTGGCCTTGGCCGCCTGCACCAGCTCCACCGAAACCGCTGTTGAAATCTGGGCTGCGTGGTAACGCACCTTGGCAAGCGCAGCCAGTTGCAGGTCGCGCGCCAGGGGAATGGTCTCAGCTTCGCGGGGGATGCCCTTGAGCCCGAGAATGGTGGCAAAGAAACCCTCATTCATCACGCCGTCGCCAACCAGTGCCGCGTCGGCAGCCTGATGCACGAAGGCCATGTCGAAATTGGCGGCATAGCTCATCGCCGCCCGCAGCAGCGCGCTGGACTGGATCGATTGCGCACCATCGGTGAGACAAACCGCGCCGGCTTCTTTCAACAAGCCAAACTCCGTCATCTCCTTGCCGGCCAGCCCCTTGGTGATCGCAGCCGCAGGCAGGATGCGGGCAGGGGATTGCGCCTCCGCACGGCGGATAAGGAAGTCCACCAGTGCCCCATCATCCACCACGGGGGTGGTGTCCGGCATCATCACGAACGATGTCACACCACCCGCCACGGCTGCGGCACCGGCCGAAGCGAGCGTCTCTCGATACTCCTTGCCAGGTTCACCCACAAAGACCCGCATGTCGACCAGGCCCGGCGACAACACCAGCCCCTTGGCATTGATCACCTCAGCACCATCCGGCACGCCGACTGGCCCGCCGAGGGCGATATCAGTGATGCGACCATCTTCGATCAGGACGGCGCCCATCTGGTCGGTGGCCGAGGCCGGATCGACGACACGCGCGTTTTCGATAAGCAGGGGCCGGGTCATGCGTCATTCCTCGCAGGAAGCAGGGCATCAAGCACGGCCATGCGCACGGCCACCCCCATTTCGACCTGGTCGGTGATCACCGAGCGGGAACCATCGGCAATGGCGGGATCGATCTCCACGCCGCGGTTCATAGGACCGGGATGCATGACGATGGCATCGGATTTGGCATAGGCCAGCTTGGCCTCGTCGAGCCCATAAAAGCGGTAGTATTCGCGAACCGAGGGGATCATCTTGCCGTTGGCGCGCTCGTGCTGCAGGCGCAGCATCATCACCACGTCGACCCCCTTGAGCCCCGCTTCCATGTCGGTGAACACCTCGGTGGCCAAGTTTTCAATGCCTGCTGGAAGCAGGTTGCGTGGAGCAATGACGCGGGTGCGCACATGCAGCGCGCCTAGCAGCAGCAGGTTTGATCGTGCGACGCGCGAATTGGCGATATCGCCGCAAATGGCGACGGTCAGTCCAGCAAGCGTGCCCTTGTGGTTACGGATTGTCAGGGCATCGAGCAGCGCCTGGGTCGGGTGCTCATGCGCGCCGTCTCCGGCATTGACCACCGAGCAGCCGACCTTCTGGCTCAGCAGTTCGACCGCCCCGGCCGCAGAATGACGCACCACCAGCACGTCCGGCCGCATCGCGTTGAGGGTCGCCGCAGTGTCGATCAGCGTTTCGCCCTTCGAAACCGACGAGGTCTTGACCGACATGTTGACCACCAGCGCGCCCAAGCGCTTTCCGGCGATCTCGAACGAGGACTGGGTGCGCGTCGATGGCTCGAAGAACAGATTGATCTGCGTCTTGCCAGACAGCGTCGGAAGCGACTTCCGCTCCTGCCGAGAAATGGCGATCATTTGCTCGGCGCGATCCAGCAGGTCGATGATTTCGTGCTGCTTCAGATCGGCAATGGAAATGAGGTGTCGCTGGGCGAACGGGGGGAAGTCACCGGATTGCCCGGCGGGAGAATTCTGCTGCGGCATGTCGCATCCCTTGCGATTTGCTGCGGTCTAGCGGAGGGGCGGGCAGGGGGCAAGTCCCATGGACGATTATACTCGCCGTAACCGATCCAAAGCCCCTTGCAGAATGTAGCTGGCAGCGAGCTTGTCGACCACTTCGGCGCGGCGGTCGCGGCGAAGGTCGGCTTCAATCATCATGCGGGTCACAGCCGAGGTCGAGAGGCGTTCATCCCAGAAGGCGATAGGCAGGTTGATCCTGGGCGCGAGATTGCGGGCAAAGGCCCTTGTCGATTGGACGCGCGGTCCCTCCGTCCCATCCATGTTGAGCGGAAGTCCCAGGATCAGGGCAACCACCTGATTTTGCGTGATCAGTTCGAGGATCCGCTCCGCATCCTGCGTGAATTTGGTCCGCTTGATCGTCTCGAGCGGCGTGGCCGAATAGCGCATGCCGTCTGAGATCGCGACCCCAATGGTCTTAGTCCCGAGATCGAGCCCCATGATTTTGCCGGTCTGCGGAATTTCGGCGAGGGGATTGTCGAGGGTCACGTGGGGCTCGCTGAATGGGAAGTAATTGTCCTATAGGCTGTGGCATGTCGGTTGGCGAAGGAAAAGGGCTGATGAAACTTACCTGGTTCGGAAACACCGCCTTTCGCCTGCATATTGGTGGTCAGATCATTGTACTTGATGCTGCTGCAGCCCCGAATGGGGTGGATGCTGCTGAGGTGCTGAGTGGTGCTGATCGGGTAATTGAACGCAACGTGAATGAGCCGCTTCTCGATGCGCGGACATGGAGACCCCGCCCGCGGGAGCGCCTGCTCGATGCCGGTGATCTGCCTCGGCCCGTCGACATCTGGTCGCTCGGGCCCGATTGCATTTTGCTGGATGCCGACGAAGATGCGCCGTTGCTGTTAATCGCCGGTCCCTTGCCGACACTGGGTCGTTGGGCCGAAAAGGCGATCGTCATTCTTGCCGGGCAGCAGTTGATGCGGCGAAGCGAACAGCTGGTTGATGCGGTGATTCCACGCCTCATCGCATTAGCGGGTAGCGACGCCGAGGTCGAGGCAGCCTTTATTCAATTGCCTGCCAAACTCGACGGAGCAGGGCTGTTGGCTCTCTCCCCTGGCCTTGCCGTGGAAGTCTGATCCGACGCATAAGCCATTTTCATTGTCATTATGCCCGGCGCGTTGCTAATAACGCGACGAAGACGCCGTTATCCCAGTTGGAGTTTGCCATGTCCGTCGACGCCGCCACCGTCAAGCGCATCGGGCGCCTCGCGCGCATCCGCATCGAGGAGGAGGAAGTCGCCGGCTACCAGCAGGAGCTCAACGCCATTCTCGGCTTTGTCGAGCAACTGAGCGAAGTCAATGTCGAAGGCGTCGAGCCTATGACCTCGGTGACACCGATGACCCTGCGCCGCCGTGACGACATCATCAGCGACGGTGGCTATGCTGAGAAGATCGTCGCCAACGCGCCGCTCTCGGAAGATAATTTCTTCATGGTGCCGAAGGTGGTCGAATAAAAATGGCGGTGTCGATTGCCATCGAGACCCCGCTGCAGGATGACGTTCGCGCGCTCGTTGCTGCGCTGAATGATCATCTTTTGCCGCTGTCCCCGGAAGAGTTCCAGTTCAAGATGACTGTGGAGCAGATGGCCGGCAGCGATACCACGCTGTTCGTCGCTCGCGACGAGTCGGGGCAGGCGGTGGGCATGGGGGCGCTCAAGGTACACAGCCCCCAATTGGGCGAAGTCAAACGCATGTTTACCTTGCCCGAAGTGCGCGGGCAGCGCGTTGGCCGGCATTTGTTGGAACGCATCATCGAACTGGCCCGCGAGCGCAAGCTGGATGTCGTGATGCTTGAGACCGGCACCGGTGATGGCATGGCCGAGGCGCATCGTCTCTACACCCGCTACGGCTTCGTCCCACGTGGCCCGTTCCTCGACTATCCCGACAGCGAATGGTCCGCCTTTTTCGAATTGCCATTGATGGCGGAGGCGAAAGCATGAAATCGACGGCTCTTCCGCTTCTTCTGCTGCTGGGAGTGGGCGTCGCCCACGCCCAGGAGGACCTCGTCATCGACCAAAGCAAGCTCTACGTCACCGAGCCGAAGGCGTGCCAAGCCATCGAGACGCAGGGCATCGACGCGTTTGTGGAGATGGATTTCCTCAGCCTGACCTTCGACGGCGGTATCCAGTCTCTCGAATTCCACTGCAATTTCTACGACATCAAGAGCCGGCCCAACACGCCGCTCCTGTTTGTCGATGCTGTCTGCTCGCTACCTGGCGAACTCTATCCGGACAGCTTTGCCATCGCGCCCAATGGTGAGGATTCCATCCTCGTTGTCTCCGGCACGGAAACGACTCTGGGTCTGGCAGGAAGCGAAGCACCACCATCCGACTTTCCGGTCGGTACCACGATTTATCACCGCTGCGACAATCTGAGCGAGATACCCATTGACTGACCTGACCAAACTCAGCCTCGCCGATGCCCGCAAGGGCCTCAAGGACAAGAGCTTCACCGCGCTGGAGCTGACCGATGCCTATATCGGCGCCATCGAGGCCGCCAATCCGAGCCTGAATGCCTATGTAGCCACTACGCCGGAACAGGCCCGCGACATGGCCAAGGTCAGCGACGAAAAGCTGAGCAAAGGGCAGGGCGGGTCGCTGGAAGGCATTCCGCTCGGGATCAAGGACCTCTTCGCCACCAAGGGGGTCCACACTCAGGCTGCCAGCCACATTCTCGATGGATTCAAGCCGGAATACGAATCCACCGTCACCGCCAATCTCTGGCGCGATGGCGCAGTCATGTTGGGCAAGCTCAACATGGACGAATTCGCCATGGGCTCGTCTAACGAGACCTCCTACTACGGTCCCGTGATCAGCCCGTTCAGGGCCGATGGCAGCAATGCCAATCTCGTGCCTGGCGGCTCCTCGGGTGGTTCAGCTGCTGCAGTCGCCGCATGGCTTTGCGCTGGCGCGACCGCGACCGATACGGGAGGCTCCATCCGCCAGCCTGCCGCTTTTACGGGCACGGTCGGCATCAAGCCCACTTATGGACGCGCCTCGCGATGGGGCACCGTAGCCTTCGCCTCCTCACTCGACCAGGCCGGCCCCATTGCCCGCACCGTCGAGGATGCGGCAATTCTGATGACATCGATGTCCGGCTTCGATCCCAAGGATTCGACCAGTGTCGATATTCCGGTTCCCGATTTTGCTGCCGCCGTCGAGCGCGGGGTGAAGGGGCTGACCATTGGTGTTCCCAAGGAATATCGTATGGACGGCATGCCCGCGGAGATCGAAAAGCTCTGGAGCCAGGGCCTTGAATGGCTCAAGGCGGAAGGCGCGACGGTCAAGGATATTTCCCTGCCGCACACCAAATACGCGCTGCCTGCTTACTACATCGTCGCTCCTGCCGAAGCCTCGTCCAATCTCGCCCGCTATGACGGCGTGAAATATGGCCTGCGCGTTTCGGGCAAGGACATTACGGACCTCTACGAGCTGACCCGTGCGGCCGGCTTCGGTCGCGAGGTCAAGCGCCGCATCATGATCGGCACCTATGTGCTCTCCGCAGGCTATTTCGACGCATATTACGTCAAGGCGCAGCAGGTCCGCACACTGATCAAGAAGGATTTTGAGGACGCCTTTAATGCCGGCGTCGACGCCATCCTGACTCCTGCCACACCGTCTGCCGCGTTCGGCATTGGCGATGAAGCGCTGGCCGCCGATCCGGTCGCCATGTACCTCAACGACGTCTTCACCGTCACCGTAAACATGGCTGGCCTGCCGGGCATCGCCGTTCCGGCTGGCAAGGACGGGCAGGGGCTTCCCTTGGGCCTGCAGCTTATCGGCAAGCCCTTCGACGAAGAGACCCTGTTTGCTGCCGCGCGCGTCATCGAAAAGAGCGCCGGCGGCGACTTCGCACCCAAGCGCTGGTGGTAAGGCAAATACCGGGCGGCGCTTGATTGCGCCGCCGTTCCGGCCTATTTGCGGCCAATGCACAAGTTTAAACTGGTAGTGACGCGCCCCCTGGCAGCGTCCGGGCCGACAGGGGTTACGCCGATGGCCGTTGATATCTTTACGACGCTGGATTGGTCCGAGCCGCCCAAGGACATGAGCAAGCCGCTGCAGGCGCTGTGGTGGCTGAAGAAGGGCGAACTGCGCGTCGGTCCCGAATGGGAAAAGGCGCATAATATCGTCCAGTCCATGGAAGGCGTTCAGGCCTTCGACTGGGTCCATGCATTAATGCACTGGATCGAAGCCGATATGGGCAATGCCGATTACTGGTACCGCCGCGCCGGCAAGCGCCGCGCCACCGCCAGCGTTTCATCCGAGTGGGAGCACATCGCGGCCGCACTGAGCGAAGTCACGCGACACTGATCCGACATTATCGGGTGGCGCGCGCCTCTATTGTGGCGAGTGCCGCGATCCAGATCAGATAGCTGCCGATGGTCAACCGCTGATATAATCCCATCAGCGGCAGGCTTTGTGCCGACGCCATTGCCGCCAGCGCGCCCGATACCAGCATGACCGCCAATAGCGCCAAGGTTGTTCTGGTGAAGGTGGGATACTGCCGGCGCGCCCGCCAGCCCCAGGCCATGGCGCCAAGGGCGGCTATGCAGGTCAGCACCAGCAATCCTGCCAACACCATGTGGACAATGCCGGGCACCGTAACCGGCGTGCCCTGTGCATCCATAGGTGCCAGTTCGATCAGCACGCCGAAGAGACCGTTGAAAAGGATCATGACTGCGCCGACTTGCAAGATGCGACGATCCATGCGGCCGCTCACCAAAAGGCCCGCTCCAAACACCAGCAGCAGCATATTGTAGGCCACAAATGCCGCCGATATTGGAGTGGCATACACCGCCCCGGTTTCGAAGAGCGCGCTGACCGGCTGGGACAGATGGTCGTATCCTGGGGTTATGGCGCCACCAACCAGGACGGTGGCGACATAGACAATCGGTGCCGCAATTCCGGCGAAAAGCATATATCTGCGCATGGCACCACCAACTGACCGAGTAGTCCCACCATGCGCAGATTTGACGCGTGTGTGTTGATCGACGTCAAGCCGCCATGGCTTACCGATTGTCCACCTGACTGCGGACTAATTCCAGACCACGCCGCGTGATCCTATAGGGGCCTCCGCCTTGCGATCGGATCGCTTTCTTCGCCCTGAGTTTGTCGAAGATCAGCGGCGTCAAGCCGCTCATCAGCCAGCCGTCTCGATTGAAAAACTCGAATTCGGCGATTTTGCCGCGTTGGTCTCGAATGACGGCGATACGGCCACCCTGCGCGAGGGCGTGCAGCACCCGCTGTTCGTTCCGGGAAATATCCATGGAAAAGTCTGAAAGCCTGAATGGCGGCCAAGTGGCCGCAACAAACGGAGCCCTGCCGGCATCACGCGCGGCAGCGGCTTGGTTCACTCATGCCCGCCGCTTTTGGACGGGCTATCAGGCAATCTCAGACTGGCTAGACATGCTGTAGAATTAGGCCTGCACGGCGTTAATGACCAGAGCCTGCGACGCTAGTGGGTTGAATTCAGTACGGTCACGGTGCAAACCAGCAACAGCTTTTTTCTGAGCCGAGGATAGTGCCGTGACCGCTGCCAAAATGCCCGCGCAATGCGAAACCAAGGATGACGTTCGCGCCGAGATCGATCGGATCGACCAGGCTTTGATCGCCCTGTTCGCGGAACGGCACGGTTACGTGACCCGTATGGCAGAGATCAAGACCGACCCGCACGAGGCCTATGACCCGGCGCGCATCGAGGCCATCGTTGCAAAAGTGCGCGCTCGCAGTTTGGACCTTGATCTCGACGAAGATCAGGCCGAACTTATCTGGCGGACCCTGATCGATTGGAACATCAATTACGAGAAGGGCATCATCGCGGCACGTCGCCGCGCAAAATAAGCGGGCCACCCGCCACGCGTGGGTCGTCCCGAAACGGGGGTGATCATGCCGGCTATCTCCATACGCAAGGCCATACAGGCAGACAGACCTGCAATGGCCAGCATTGCCTATCGTGCCTGGGAGAGCGGCATCTTGCCGATCTTGCCGGATAAGCCGGGGCAGGAGGAGGCGGAACGCCATCGCCTGGTCCGCGCAGTGGAGTCTGGCTGGCAACACGCCATCAGCGCCGAAATCGATGGCGTCGTGGTCGGCTGGTGTTCGCGCGCCCCGAGCCGGTCCTATGTCCCGTTTCTTTTCGTCATGCCCGAATTGCAAGGCCACGGCATCGGCGCCCAGCTCCTGTCCCGCATGGAGACCATTCTGGAACTGGAGGGAGCCGAGCGCATCCTGCTCGAAACGCCTGCCGATCATGTTCGGGCCGTCCGTTTTTATGAGCGGCAGGGCTACCATATTCTGGCGCTGAAGGCCGATGCGCGAGCCGGGCACGATCCGTTCGCCAGCGTCCACCTGGAAAAGCGCCTGCGTCCCTATAGCGGCATTATCGAGGGTTAGGTCGGCACTGACGTCTCGCGTCGGCTTTAGGTCGGCGCCAACTGCCGAGCCCTGTTGCAACCCTTGCCCAACATCGCTAAGCACGAACTGAAAAATTCCGACTTTCAGGACTGCCAAGTGACCCTCGTCGATACCCGCACCCCCGACAAGAAGCGCCTGATTTCCGGCTCGACCGGCGATTGGGAAGTGATCATTGGCATGGAAGTGCATGCGCAGGTAACAAGCGAAAGCAAGCTGTTCTCCGGCTCATCGACCGAGTTCGGCAACCCGCCGAATGCCAATGTCAGTTTCGTCGACGCAGCCATGCCCGGCATGCTTCCGGTGATCAACGAGGAATGCATCCGACAGGCCGTGCGCACCGGCCTTGGTCTCAAGGCGCAGATCAACAAGCGCTCGGTGTTCGATCGCAAGAATTACTTCTACCCCGACCAGCCGCCCGGCTACCAGATTTCCCAGTACAAGGACCCGATCGTCGGGGAGGGCAAGGTGCTGCTCGATATCGATGGCGAGCGCGTCGAGATCGGCATCGAGCGCCTGCATCTGGAAACTGATGCCGGCAAGCTTATTCATGACCAGCACCCGAATATGAGCTTCGTCGACCTGAACCGAGCCGGCGTTGCGTTGATGGAAATCGTCTCCAAACCCGACATGCGATCGTCGGAGGAGGCCAAGGCCTATCTCTCAAAGCTGCGTACCATCCTGCGTTATCTTGGCACCTGCGACGGCAATATGGAGCAGGGCTCCATGCGCGCCGACGTCAACGTCTCCGTGCGTCGTCCCGGTGGCGAGTTCGGCACCCGTTGCGAAATCAAGAACGTGAACTCGATCCGCTTTGCTGGCCAGGCAATCGAATACGAAGCCCGCCGACAGATCGATATTCTTGAAGACGGCGGCGAGATCGACCAGGAAACCCGCCTGTTCGACCCCAAGAATGGCGAAACCCGCTCCATGCGCTCCAAGGAAGACGCGCAGGACTATCGCTACTTCCCCGATCCGGACCTGCTGCCGCTCGAGTTCGACGATGCCTTTATTGCTGGACTCGCTGAAAACCTGCCAGAACTGCCCGATGAGAAACAGGCGCGCTTCATCCGCGATTATGGCGTCACTGCCTATGACGCCATGGTGCTGACCCTCGATCGCGAAACCGCCGATTACTACGAGGCCTGCGTCGCCTTTGGTGGCGGCAAGCGTGACGGCAAGGCCGTGGCCAATATTCTCAACGCCGACGTGGCAGCCTTCGCCAATAGCCAAGGTCTCGCCGTCTGGGAAACCCACCTCAAGCCGAGCCAGATTGCCGGCCTGGTCGACCTCATTGCCGGCGGTACCATCTCGTCCAAGGGCGGCAAGGATGTCTTGCAGATTCTCATCGCCGAAGAACCGGAAGGCGAACCCGCCGACATCGTCGAGCGTCGCGGCCTGAAGCAGGTGACCGATCTCGGCGCCATCGAGAAAATCGTCGACGAAATCATCGCCGCCAATCCGGATCAGGTGGAAAAGGTCAAGGCCAAGCCGACCATGATCGGCTGGTTCGTCGGCCAGGCCATGAAGGCCTCGGGTGGAAAGGCCAATCCACAGGCACTGAACGAGCTGATGAAACAAAAGCTCGGCATCGAATAGGAACAGGCGGCCCTAGGGCCGCCTTTTTCATGTCATGGATTGATGTCGTGGCCCGGCTCTGGCGGCAGGTTGGGGTCGAGCGGTTCGGTATCCTGGTCGTTCCGCAGCGGCGAGGTATGGGGGTTCTCCGCATCGCCAGTGGGCAGACCCACGGGCATCGGCGGCACCGGCTCTTGCCGACGATGCGGAGCCTCCGGCTCACGTTTGCGCGGATTGGTCATGGCATCCTCCTGTTGGCTTGGCCGCGACCGCCATTTAGGGCTGGCACGCAGCGTCTGTTAGCCAACGAAAGCGACCGGTCTTATGTTCCGCTTCTAGCCTGGCTGCCCCACCCGCCACATGCGCCGAACGCGGCCATCGATGAACAACAGGCCGAAAAAGATCACCAGCATGCCCAGTACTTGGATGGGCAGTACGGTTTCGCCAAGCGCCGTCACGCCGATCAGCAGCGCGGAAATCGGCGCGATGAAGGTGGTGGTGGCGAAATTGGTCGGACCGACGCGCGGCAGGATGCGGTACATGATCTGGAAGGTGAAAGCGGTCGAGAGCAGGCCGATGGCCAGCGCAGCGCCCCAGGTTTCCGGCCGCGTCATCACCGGTACGCCCTCGGCGAAAAATGCTATCGGGATTGCCACCAGCGCAGCGCCGGTCAGCGCGATCGATGCAAAGGCTGTAGGCTCTACATGCTTGTAGCTGCGGGTAATGTTGAGCGACAGAGCGTAGCACAGCGTTGCCCCCAGGCATGCCGCAATGGCCCAGAGCTGCGAGCTGCCGCCTGACGACAGGGCCGGGGATACCAGGATCGCCGCCCCGACAAAGCCGATGAACACGCCGGTGAATTTGGTCCGCGTTGCCTTCTCGCCGCCAATCCAGAAGTGCGAAACGATCGCTGTAACCATCGGCGTCAGCGCATTGATGATGGCCGCGATGCCGCTGGCGAGATGCGCCTGGGCCAATGGGAAGAGTGCAAAGGGGATCGCATAGGCGATGACGCCGAGGGCACCCAGCTGCAGCCAGAGTTTGGGGTCGCGCGGCACCGGTTTGCGCAGCGCCATGAGGAAAACCCAACAGCCGATCGCGCCGATTCCGACACGCAAAGACGTCACCCAGAGCGGGCCGATCTCGCGAATGAGGATGGCGTTGAAGACGAAGGAACAGCCCCAGATAGCGCCGAGGAGAACAATCAGAAACCAGTCACGCAGACTCATGCGGCACCTCTTGGAAGAGGCGCGACGCTACGCCGACCCGGAACGAAGGTCGAACCGATTTTCACGATGGGCCTGATCAATTGCGGTGATGAGGCCTATCGGCTTGGCAGCAGGTGAGCGGCCGAAATCGAGGCCTTTTACGCTAAGCCCGAACCTCGCCTGATGCCAGCATCCGCAGGGCCTCGGGGTAAATCCGATGCTCCTCGACCAGGATCCGGTCGGCAAGACTTTCCGGCGTATCGCCCGGGAGGACCGGCACCCGCGCCTGGAGGATGGACGGGCCTTCATCGAGCCCCGGGGTCACGAAGTGCACGGTGCAGCCATGTTCGCTAACGCCATCGGCGAGCGCCCGCTCGTGGGTGTGCAGCCCCTTATAGGCGGGAAGGAGGGATGGATGGATGTTGATCATCCGGCCCTGCCAGCGATCGACAAAATCCTCGCCCAGGATGCGCATAAAGCCCGCAAGGCAGACATAGTCCACCTCCCAGCTTTCCAGCACCTGAGTCATGGTGTCTTCAAACATGTCGCGGGTTGGAAACTTGCTCTGCGCTAGTGACGCCGTAGCGATCCCATGGCCGGCCGCAATAGCAAGGCCCGGTGCGGCCGCCCGGTTCGACAAGACCCCCACGATCTCAGCGGGATAGTCCGGCGCTTGCGCCGCAGCAATCAGCGCCGACATGTTTGATCCGCGTCCGGAGATCAGGATGGCAACGCGCTTCCTGCTCACAGGGACAGGGCCCCGCGGAAGGTCACTGGTTCGCCCTGGCGAGCGGTCAACTGGCCGACAATGGCAGCGGTCTCGCCATTGGCGACGAGGCTTTCCACCAGCTTCTCGGCATCTGCCGGCGATACGGCGACCAGCATGCCCACACCGCAATTGAAAGTGCGGAGCATTTCGCGTTCGCTCATTCCGCCCACCTTGCTCAGCCAGCCGAATACGGCCGGCACCGAAATAGCGCCAAGGTCGATATCCGCCGCCAGCTGCTCGGGCAGCACACGTGGAATATTGTCGATGAAGCCACCGCCGGTGATATGCGCCAGCGCCTTGATCCCAAGCCCGGCCTTGAGCGCCGCCAGCAGCGGCTTCACATAGATACGGGTGGGCTCGAGCAGTGCGTCGGCCAGCGTCTTGCCGGTCGCAAATGGTGCAGTGGCATCCCAGCCGAGGCCCGAGAGCTCGACGATCTTGCGGACCAGCGAATAACCGTTGGAATGCACGCCCGAGGAGGCAATGGCCACCAGCACATCGCCTGCGGCAATATCAGGCCGCGGCAACAGCGCACCGCGCTCGACGGCGCCCACTGCAAAACCGGCGAGATCGTAGTCATTTCCGTGGTACATGCCCGGCATTTCGGCGGTTTCCCCGCCGATAAGCGCACAACCTGCCAGCCGGCAACCATGGGCTATGCCTTCGACGATAGCCGTGCCCTGCGCGACGTCGAGCTTGCCTGTGGCAAAATAGTCGAGGAAGAACAGCGGCTCGGCGCCTTGCACCACAAGATCGTTGACGCACATGGCCACCAGGTCCTGCCCGATCGTATCGTGCTTGCCGGTGTCGATGGCGATCTTGAGTTTGGTGCCGACCCCATCATTGGCGGCCACCAGCACGGGATCGACAAAGCCTGCGGCCTTCAGATCGAACAATCCGCCAAAGCCGCCGATCTCGCCATCGGCGCCGGGACGCCGAGTGGAGCGGACGGCGGGCTTGATGGCTTCGACAAGCGCATTGCCAGCGTCGATGTCGACACCGGCCTGCTTGTAAGACAGACCGTTTGGTGGCAGGTTTTGGGCGTCGGACATGAGCGTGGTGCCAATGCTGGGGATATCGGGCACATACTAATGCCCAAGACCCGGGTTGGTTGAACTTTTCGGTGCTGGCCGTTAGAGGGCCTGATAGCTTCTTGGATACACAGACGCAAGGGCCGCCCGGCACCATGAACCTTAGAAATCAAGTGCTGGTCTGGATCGGCTTCTTCCTGGTGCTGATCCTGCTGTTGTGGGTTTTCCGCGGCATCCTGCTGCCCTTCGTGGTCGGTTCGGCGCTCGCCTACCTGCTCAATCCAATCGTAAACCAGCTGCAACGCTGGAAAATCGGTCGCGCCTGGGGCACTGCCCTCGTGCTGCTTGGTGTTGTCGCCATCGTTGTCAGCATTTTCGTCATGCTGCTGCCACTGGTGATACAGCAGGTGATCGGTCTTATTCAGCGTCTCCCTGGTTACGCTGCCGATCTGCAGGCACTCGCCCGCCGTTGGGCGCCGGAGCTCAACCAGTGGCTTGGCCCGGAGCGCGCCGCCCAGGTCGAACGCAGCGTGTCCGATCTTTTGGGGCAGATGGTGGGTCTGGTCGGCGTGGTCACCACCGAGATCGTCAATTCCAGTATCACCGTGATCAGCGTCATCGGTTTTGTCATCGTCACCCCGGTGGTCGCCTTCTATCTGCTGCTCGATTGGGACGGCATGGTACGTGGGCTGCATGGCTTGCTGCCACGTCGCCACAAGGCCGAAATCCTGGGTATTTTCCGCGATATCGACAGCTCCATGGCCGGTGTGATCCGCGGGCAGGGCGGTGTATTGTTGATCGACGCCGCCTACTATGCCACCGCGCTATCGCTGATCGGGCTCAATTTCGGCCTCGCGGTCGGTTTGATCGCCGGGCTTTTGAGCTTTATTCCCTTCGTGGGCTTCGGCTTCGGTTTTACGCTCTCGGTGGGCATCGCCATCGTGCAGTTTTGGCCGAACTGGTGGATGGTTGCCGCCGTGGCCGGCATTTTCCTGGTCTGGCAGTTCATCGAGGGCAACATCCTTTATCCCAAGCTGGTTGGGTCTTCGATCAACATCAATCCCGTCTGGCTGATGTTCGCCCTGTTGGCCTTTGGCACCTTGTTCGGCTTCCTTGGCTTGTTGCTGGCGGTGCCGCTGGCGGCCATTGGCGGGGTGCTGGTGCGCTATGGCGTGCGCAAGTACAAGGCCAGTTCGCTCTATCTGGGGCCGGGACGCGGGACGGGAACTAGCGATGTCACCCTTGACTAGCAGCGCCCGGCAACTGCCGCTCGACCTTGGTCATGAGCCATCGCATGGCGAGGATGATTTCCTGGTTGGCGAAGGTAATGCGCTGGCCTATGGCCGCATCACCACATGGCCAGATTGGTCCGATGCGACCACCGTCCTTCTCGGTCCCGCAGCCTCGGGAAAGTCGCACCTGGCCCGCATCTTTGCCGATCGCAGTCAGGCCATCGTCACCGGTCCGGAAACGCTGGGTCGTTTCGCAGGCGGCACCGGTGGCGAAAACCTGATCGTTGAAGATGTCGACCGAGCCGGTTTTGATGAGCACGACCTGTTCCATGTGCTCAACCAGGCCATGCGAGGGCAGCGCGCTTTGTTGCTCACGGCACGGGCCGAGCCACAGAATTGGCCATTCACGACCGCAGATGTGCTTTCGCGGATCCGCCGTGCGCCGATTTTTCGGCTGGAGAGCAGCGATGACATTGAGTTGTCACACATTTTCGTAAAACTGTTCGGTGATCGACAAATCAAGGTCGATCCGAAGGTTATCGGCTATCTTGTCGCGCGCATGGAGCGCAGCCAGCAAGAAGCCGCAATCCTGGTCGATCTGATGGACAGGCTGGCCCTTGCCAAAGGGTCGGCCATTACCCGCATAATAGCTGCGGAGGCACTGGCGCTCCGGCAGGAGGCCGAAACGCCCGGGCAGCTTCAGAATTTGGACCCGACAAGCCGATGAACGATATGAGCGAGATTGCCGAAGCCGAGGGTGCCGTTCCCGATGTCGAGGCGCTGCGCACCAGCCCGGCCCGCTTCGTCAATCGCGAGGTCAGTTGGCTCCAGTTCAACATGCGTGTTCTGGAAGAGGCCGGTAACGAAAATCACCCGCTCTTGGAGCGGCTGCGGTTTGTGTCGATTTCGGCCAACAATCTCGACGAGTTCTACATGGTGCGCGTCGCCGGCCTTAAGGGCCAGATTCGCGCCGGCTTGACCAAACAAAGTGCCGATGGCCTGTCGCCGGCCGAGCAACTCGATGAGATCGCTACCCTGGCGCAGCACCTGCAGCTCGAGCAGCAGGATCACTGGCAGAATCTGCGTGAGGAGCTGTTCGCGCAGAATGTGGTTATCCACGAGACCAATGACCTCAGCACCGAGCAGGTAGCCTATCTGCAAAAGCTGTTCCGTGAGGAAATCTTTCCGGTCCTGACGCCGATTGCGGTCGATCCCGCGCATCCGTTTCCGTTCATTCCCAATCTCGGATTGGCGCTCGCGTTCGAGCTCAAGCGACCGAACAGCGACCAGCCATTGACGGCCCTGGTGCGTATTCCGGGCAATCTCGACCGCTTCATCAATCTCCCCAGCGCATTGGCCTCGGAAGGACGCACGGAAGTCGTCACCATCGATACGCTGGTGAAACTCTTCTTCCACAAGATGTTCCCCAGCCACGAAGTGGTCGGGTCAGGCGCTTTCCGTATCATTCGCGACAGCGAGATCGAAATCGACGACGAGGCCGCCGACCTGGTGGTGGAGTTCGAAAGCGCCTTGCGTCAGCGTCGCCGCGGCCAGGTGATCCGCCTCGAAATCGAGCGGTCCATGCCGCGCGCGCTGAAACGCCAGATCGGCGAACAGCTGGGCGTCAAGGAAGCCGAAGTCTTCGAGGTCCAGGGTTTTCTCGGCCTCGCTGACGCGCGCAAGATTTGCGACGTCGACCGTGCAGATCTCAAGTTCCAGCCCTATCACGCGCGCTTCCCCGAGCGTATCCGCGATTACAATGGCGACAGTTTTGCCGCTATTCGCGCCAAGGACATCCTGGTGCACCATCCGTTCGAGAGCTTCGACGTGGTTGCCCAGTTCCTCATGCAGGCGGCGCGCGATCCCGATGTCGTGGCCATCAAGCAAACGCTCTATCGCACCTCCTCGGACAGCCCCATCGTCAAAGCGCTGATCATGGCCGCGGAGGCCGGCAAGTCTGTGACTTGCCTTGTGGAGCTTAAGGCGCGCTTCGATGAGGAAGCCAATATCCGCTGGGCCCGCGATCTGGAACGGGCAGGGGCGCAGGTTGTATTCGGCTTTATCGAGCTCAAGACCCATGCCAAACTCAGCCAGGTGGTCCGGCGCGAAAAGGGCAAGCTGGTGAGCTACTGCCATATCGGTACTGGCAATTATCACCCGATTACTGCCAAGATTTACACCGACCTCAGCTACTTTACCATCGATCCCTCGATCACCCGCGACGTGGCCCGCGTGTTCAATTTCATCACCGGCTATGCCCGCCCAACCGAGCTTGAGACCATTGCGGTGTCGCCGGTCAATTTGCGCGAAACGCTGTTGCAAAACATCGCGCGCGAGATCGAATTTGCGCGCACCGGTCAGCCGGCCTCGATTCTTTTGAAAATGAATTCCCTGGTCGATCCGCAGGTTATCGACGCGCTCTACGACGCAAGCCAGGCGGGAGTTAGGGTCGACCTGATCGTCCGCGGCATTTGCTGCCTGCGACCCGGAATTCCTGGTTTTTCCGACAATATTCGCGTGAAATCCATCGTCGGCCGCTTCCTGGAACATAGCCGCATCTATTGTTTCGGCAATGGTGAGGCCATGCCGTCCACCCGTGCCATGGTCTATATCTCGTCGGCCGATATCATGGGGCGCAACCTTGATGGACGCGTCGAGGTGATGGTGCCCATCCTCAACAAGACGGTGCACAAGCAGATTTTGGATCAAATCCTGGTTGCCTATCTCCGGGACAATCAGCAGAGTTGGGAAGTGCTGCCGGATGGTAGCTCCCACCGTGTGCGGCTGAGCGAGGGCGAGGAGCCTTTCAACGCCCACAACTACTTCATGACCAATCCCTCGCTCTCGGGACGCGGCAGCGCTGGGGCTCGTGAGGGAGAAGAGGCCTGAATTTGACTCAGTTCTGGGGCGTTGACGCCGATCCAACTGCGCAGGGACGTCTCAAGGGCGCGCGCCCTGTTGCGGTACTCGACATCGGATCCAACTCCGTCCGTCTGGTTGTCTACGAGCGTCATGCGCGCTCTCTGACGCCGCTTTACAATGAGAAGTCCGCTTGTGCGCTCGGGCGAGGCATCGCCCAGAGCGGGCGGCTGGCCGAAGCCAATATGGAAAAGGCCCTTGAGGCGATGAAGCGCTTTGCGCTCGTCGCGCGCATGATGCGCGTCGGCAAGATCCACGTTCTCGCCACCTCTGCCGTTCGTGACGCCGCCAACCGCGCCCAGTTCGTCTCCGCGGTCGAGGCCATTATGGAAACCCGGGTGAGGGTGCTCACCGGCGAGGAAGAGGCGCATTTCGCCGCTCTCGGCGTCGTCGCCGGTATCCCCGGTTTTGAAGGTATTGTCGGCGACCTGGGCGGCGGCAGCCTCGAATTGTCCTCCGTGTCTCATGGTGCCGATACCAATGGCCAGTCCTACGAGCTGGGTGTCATTCGCCTCCAGGACGATGGCGATGGTTCGCCGGTCAAGGCGGTCAACATCGTCCGCAAGCGTCTCGCCGATTCCCTGGTCAGTGCTGCCGAACCCGGGGGCCAGTTCGTGGCCATCGGGGGCACCTGGCGCTCCCTTGCCAAGCTGCACCAGGCCAAACGGCAGTACCCGCTTCACATGGTTCAGGACTATGTGGTCGGCGCAGCCGACATGATCGCATTCTGCGACGAGATTGTCGCCGCCGACTCGCTGAAATCCTATCCCGGCGCGTCCAGTGTCAGCAGTTCGCGCCGCGACCTCGTGCCATTCGGTGCGGCGGCGATGGCCGAATTGCTCCGCATCGGGCGTTTCGCCAGTGTTGTGTTCTCGGCACTGGGTGTGCGCGAGGGCTATCTCTACGGCCTGCTCAGCCCCCAGGAAAAGGCGGTCGATCCGTTGATCCAGGGTGCGGAGGAATTATCCATTCTGCGCTCGCGCTCCCCGGCGCACGCCAATGATCTCATAGAGTTTACCAGCCAATATATGGCTATAGCAGGCATAACCGAGACACAGGATGAGCAGCGGCTGCGGGTTGTTTCCAGCCTTCTCGCCGACATTGGCTGGCGCTCGCACCCCGACTATCGCGGCCCGCAGAGCGTCGACGCCGTCGCTTATGGATCGCTGACCGGCGTCGATCATCCCGGTCGCTCTTTCCTCGCCCAGGCCCTGGCCATTCGTTATGACGGGCTCAAGAGCAAGGCGGCGCAAACACTTGTCGGATTGGGCAGTGAGCATCTCACGGCCCGGGCGCGCCTGCTTGGCACCCTGTTCCGCGTCGCCTATCCGATGACCGCGGCTATGCCCGGCATTCTGGCTCGGACCCGTTTCGGCATCGATGGCAACACCCTGGTGCTGCATCTGCCCACCGATCTTGCCTTCCTCAATGGCGACCATTTGCGGAACCGGCTACGCCAGTTCGCCGATTGCGCCGGCCACGCCGACGCCAAGGTTCAGGTCGGATAGAGGCCTCTACTCGGCCGGTTCTTCGCGCTGCACCGCAATTTCGATAACGCCGTTGCGCGTGGCGACGAGCCCGATACGGCCATGCTTGATGGCCAGGGCCTTATCGCCGAACAGCTTGCGCCGCCAGCCCTTGAGCGCCGGCACATCGGCGTCGTCGTCCAGGACCAGCGCGTCGATTTCGTCTGAAGTCGCGATGATTCGCGCCGCCACGCCCTGCTGCTCGGCCACAGCCTTGAGCAATACCCGCACCAGGTCTCCGACCGCGCCCTTGGGCGACGGGCCACGATAGCGTTCCGGCATCGCCGGAAGCTCTGATTTCGGCAGCGCCTCGACATCCTTGAGCAAAGAGATGATATCGGCGGCGGCACTTGAGCGTCCGAAACCGCGCGGCACGGCACGTAGTTTTTCGAAAGCCTCGGCGCTCAAAGGCCGCTGCATCGCAAGCTCATACAGCACGTCATCCTTGAGAATGCGGCTGCGCGGCTGGTCGGTTTCCTGCGCCTTGCGCTCGCGCCACTCGGCCAACACCTTGAGGGCCGCCAGTTCGCGGGCGCGGTTGAATTTCATCTTCAACCGTTCCCAGGCCTGTTCGGGTTGCACCACATAGGTGTCGATGCTGCGCAATGTGGTCAACTCGTCTTCGACCCAGTCCCAACGGCGGGTGCGATCCACCTGCTGGCGCAGTTCGCGGTAGATGTCGCGCAGATAGGTGACGTCAGCGAGCGCATAAAGACGCTGCTTCTCGCTCAGCGGCCGGGCCGACCAGTCGGTGAAGCGCGAGGACTTGTCGAGATCGACCTTGCAGATCGCCCGCACGAGGCTGTCATAAGAGGCGCTGTCGCCAAAACCGCAGACGCTGGCCGCGATCTGGGTGTCGAAGATATTGTGCGGCACCGAACCCGTCAGCTTGACGAAAATTTCGATATCCTGCCTCGCGGCATGAAAAACCTTGGTCACCGACGGATTGGCCAGCAAGGCGAAAAACGGCGCCAGCTTGATATCGGGCGCCAGCGGATCGATCAGCACCGCCTCGTCATTGGTCGCCACCTGAATGAGGCAGAGGCGGGGCCAATAGGTAGTCTCGCGCAAAAACTCGGTATCGACCGTTACAAAGTCATATTGGGCAGCGCGCTCACAAAAAGCGGCGAGCGCGTCTGTGGAAACAATCAGGTCCATCCGGGCTACCGTCTTAAAATAGTCAACATTCTCCCTAGCAGGTCATTGGCCTTAGCTCCACCATCGATTTCCGTGTTTGGGGGGCTAAGTGCCTTCGGAACCGCGCAATTCGGCCGCCGCTTGACAAGTGGGGGCGGCCATGCGCTTTTCCCGCGCAAGATTCAGGTCTTTTTCCCAAGCATTCCGAGCAGAAATCATGAGCACACATCGTTACCGCACGCATACCTGTGGCGCACTCACGGCGACCGATGCTGGCAATAATGTGCGCCTCTCCGGCTGGGTCCATCGTGTCCGTGACCACGGCGGGCTTCTGTTCATCGACCTGCGCGACAATTACGGCCTGACCCAGTGCGTCGTCGACCCCGATTCCCCGGCTTTCTCGGCCGTTGAAAAGGTGCGCTCCGAATGGGTCGTGCGCATCGATGGCGAGGTCAAGCTGCGCGATGCCTCGGCCGTGAACCCGAACCTGCCCACCGGCGAAATCGAAATCTTCATCCGCGAGATCGAAACGCTCTCGGTGGCCAAGGAGCTGCCGCTGCCCGTATTCGGCGATCAGGAGTATCCTGAGGACGTGCGCCTGCGCTATCGCTTCCTCGACCTGCGCCGCGAAAAGCTGCACGCTAACATCCTCAAGCGCACCAAGATCATTTCGGCCATGCGTGCCGGCATGGGCGATGCTGGCTTCACCGAATTCTCCACCCCGATCCTGACGGCCTCGTCGCCGGAAGGCGCGCGCGATTTCCTGGTGCCCAGCCGTATCCATCCCGGCAAGTTCTTCGCGCTGCCCCAGGCGCCCCAGCAGTATAAGCAACTGCTGATGGTGGCTGGGTTTGACCGCTACTTCCAGGTCGCACCCTGTTTCCGCGATGAAGACCCGCGTGCCGATCGCCTGCCGGGCGAATTCTACCAGCTCGACCTTGAAATGAGCTTTGTGACTCAGGAAGACGTCTGGAACACAGTCCAGCCGGTGATCACCTCGGTGTTCGAGAAGTTCGCCGATGGCAAGCGCGTCACCAAGGACTGGCCACGCATTCCTTACGACACCGCGATCCGCAAATACGGCTCGGACAAGCCGGACCTGCGCAATCCCATCGAGATCCAGGGTGTTACCGAACACTTCGCTGGTTCCGGCTTCAAGGTCTTCGCCAACCAGATCGAGGCCGATCCCAAGGTCGAAGTCTGGGCGATCCCGGCCAAGAACAAGGCTGGTGCCGAGCCGATCGGCCGCGCCTTCTGTGATCGCATGAATGGCTGGGCTCAGGGCGAAGGCCAGCCCGGTCTTGGCTATATCTTCTTCAAGGACGGCGCCGGCTCCGGTCCGATCGCGAAGAATATCGGCGAAGAGCGCACTGCGGCTCTCAAGGCCCAGCTTGGCCTCGATGATGGTGACGCCGTGTTCTTCGTCGCCGGTCGTCCGGACAAGTTCTACAAGTTCGCCGGCGAAGCCCGCACCAAGGTTGGTACCGACCTCGGCGTCATCGATACCGAACAGTATGCACTGTGCTGGATCGTAGATTTCCCATTCTACGAATGGAGCGAGGAAGAAAAGCGCATCGACTTCGCGCACAATCCCTTCTCGATGCCGCAGGGTGGTTTTGAGGCTCTCAACTCCGCCGATCCCCTGTCGCTTAAGGCATATCAGTACGACGCGGTCTGCAATGGCTATGAGATCGCCTCCGGCTCGATCCGTAACCAGGAGCCCGAGACCATGGTCAAGGCTTTCGAGTTGACGGGCAAGTCGCGCCAGGAAGTCGAAGAGCAGTTCGGCGGCCTTTACCGTGCCTTCCAGTATGGCGCTCCGCCCCATGGTGGCGCTGCCTTCGGTATCGACCGCATTGTCATGCTGCTCTGCGGTGTCGCCAATCTGCGCGAAATCACCGCTTTCCCGATGAACCAGCAGGCCGAAGATCTGCTGATGGGTGCTCCCAGCCCCGCCGACAACAAGCAACTGCGCGAGTTGAGCATTCGCCTGAACGTGCAGAGCTGATCTCTGGGCGAGGGTGGCTGTGGTCACTCTCGCCCTTATCTCCGCCGTCTTGGTTAACCGCCTGTTAGGGCGCCGTTAAACGCTTCATTGCTATTGCTGAATTCGTCATTCCGACGAGGCGGATTCGCAGCGTGAAGTCCAACATTATCCATGTGCTGATGCTGGTGGGCGCAATTCTTGCGTTCGTGCCCATCCTGGCCGTGGACTATTTCCTGGACGGCTATGCGCTTTATCGCGAACGCGCCGTAGTCCAGCGTCATGTCGACGAAATCGCCGCCACTATAGATGCTAATGCCCTCGAGGGGGCCGATGTGTTGCGCAAGGTGGTGTCGGCTGTGCCGTCTCTATGCACCCCGACCTTTGTCGCTGCCGCGCAGGATGCAATCGAATCCAGCCTCAATGTCAGGCAGATCCTGGTCGAAAATCTCGACGGCGTACAATATTGCGATGCCTTTGGCCGTAATGTCCGCAATTCGCCGCTCACCCAGGCCTTGCCGGTGCCTGGCCTGGCGGACACTATCTCCATTGTCCAGTTGGGCGATCTCTCGACGCCAGCGATCAAGGTCACCCAGAATTTCGGTGAAATGCGGCGCATCTCGGCCTTCGTTCCGCTGCTTGTGCAGCCCGAGGCGGCCCTGCTCAGCACCATGCAAGATGGCGCCATGGTCCGTATTTCGCTCACCAATGGTCTGTCCATGGTGGCATTGGGGGACACCGATGGCTTTGATGCGCGCACCAGCAGCTCGGCCTATGTCGGCGCCCAAGGCTATGCCGGGCAGTTTCCGATCAAGGTCGAATATGCCGTCCCCTTTGCCTTGGTCAGGGCGAACTATGCCGATCTGGACATTATCTTCACGATCCTTGCCGGTATCGGCAGCTCGATGTTCCTGCTTTATAGCCTGGCCTATGTCCGTCGCTCCCGCGTGCCAGCCTTCGGTCTCGAGCGCGCCATAGGCCGCAACGAAATCAAGCCTTACTACCAGCCGGTAATCAACCTCCGCACCGGCGAACTGGTCGGGTGCGAAGTGCTGTGCCGCTGGGAAAAGCGCAATGGGCAAACCGTGCCGCCCGGCGCCTTCATCGACTATGCCGAGGCGACCGGTCTTGCTATTCCAATGACCCTGTCGCTGATGCAGCAGGTTAAGAACGACCTCAGCGAATTGTGCAAGACGCTGCCCGACATGAAGATCGCCATCAACTTGTTCGAGGGCCACTTCCGCGACTCGGGGATTGTCGAGGATGTGCAGGCGATTTTCACCAATTCGCCCATTGGCTTCCATCAATTGGTGTTTGAAATCACCGAGCGCCGCCCGCTCGGCAATTCTGCTGCCACCACCAGCGTCATTTCTGGCCTGCATGCCCTCGGCTCGCGCCTCGCCATGGACGATGTGGGAACCGGCCATTCCAATCTGGCCTATCTGGCAACTCTGGGTGTCGACATCATCAAGATCGACCGTATCTTCGTCGATATGATCAAGCCGGGAACGACCCAGGTGCCCGTGCTCGACGGCCTCATCGCCATGGGCAAGGACCTGGATTGCGAAATCGTCGCCGAAGGCGTCGAAACCGAAGAGCAAGCGCTTTATCTGCGCGCCCACGGCGTCCTGCACGCCCAGGGATATATCTTTGCCCCCGCATTGAAGGTCGGCCCGTTCAAGGAGCTGGCTCTCGCCCTCAACTCAGCAAGCTTTGGTGATGAAGCGCCGGTTGAATTGGTCAGCAACGCTGCCTGATTTGTGCCGCAACTGACTGCCAGAGGCCTTGCGGGGCACCGGCATAGCCTTCGCCCCTTTTCATTCGGCGCGTTTGGTGGCACCAACGCGGCCAGAAAGCCAGCGGAGGGAAAGCGTGTCTACCGACATCACTGAACAACGAAAAGCACTGCGCGAGGCCGCCCTGCATTTCCACGAGTTTCCCAAGCCGGGCAAACTCGAAATCCAGCCGCTGAAGCCCCTCGGTAACCAGCGCGATCTGGCGCTGGCCTATTCCCCCGGTGTTGCTGCACCCTGCGAAGAAATTGCCGAGAACCCGGATGCGGTCGCGCGCTACACTTCGCGCCAGAATCTGGTTGCGGTGATATCGAACGGCACCGCCGTGCTCGGCCTGGGCAATATCGGCGCGCTGGCCAGTAAGCCGGTGATGGAAGGCAAGGCCGTTCTGTTCAAGAAATTCGCCGGTATCGACGTCTTCGACCTGGAAGTCGATGAAATCGACCCGCAAAAATTCATCAATGCGGTGACGCCCCTTTGGCCCACATTCGGCGGCATCAACCTTGAGGACATTCGCGCGCCGGATTGCTTTGAGATTGAAGAAGCGCTGCGCGAGCGCATGCCGATTCCTGTCTTTCATGACGATCAGCACGGCACCGCCATTATCGTCGGCGCCGCAGTGCTGAATGGGTTGGAACTCTCTGGCAAGAAGATCGACGAGGTCAAGATTTGCGCCTCGGGGGCAGGGGCCGCCGCCATTGCCTGCCTTAACGTCCTGGTGGCGCTCGGCGCCAAATATGAAAATATCTGGGTTGCCGACAAGGATGGCCTGGTCACCCACAAGCGGAACGACGTCAATGACAAGTGGCGCGGCCAGTTCCGCCGCACCAGTGAGGCCACGACCTTGGCCGAGGTCATCGATGGTGCCGACGTTTTCCTCGGGCTTTCAGCCGCTGGCGCGCTGAAGCCGGAAATGCTTGCCAAAATGGCGCCGAAGCCGCTGATCCTGGCGCTTGCCAACCCCAATCCGGAAATCATGCCGGAACTGGCCAAGGAAACCCGTGCCGACGCGATCGTCTGCACCGGACGCTCGGATTATCCCAACCAGGTCAACAACGTCCTCTGCTTCCCCTTCATTTTCCGCGGCGCGCTCGACGTCCACGCGACCACCATCAATGAAGAGATGAAGCTGGCAGCCGTGCGCGCCATCGCCAAGCTGGCGCATGAGCCTGGCCTGGAAGTCTCGCCTTCCGGCGCACCCGCCGTTTTCGGTCCCGAGCACGTCATTCCCAATCCGTTCGACCAGCGCCTGATGCTGCGCATCGCCCCCGCCGTGGCCCGTGCTGCCATGGAAAGTGGCGTCGCCAAGAGGCCGATCGAGAATTGGGAGGCCTATTACGACAGCCTCAACCGCTTCGTGTTCCGTTCCGGCCTGGTCATGAAGCCGATGATCGACCGGGCTCAGGGGCAGGGCAAGCGCATCGCCTTTGCCGATGGCGAAGACGAACGCGTGCTGCGCGCTGCTCAGGTGCTGCTGGAAGAGCGCATTGCCCGTCCGATCCTCATCGGCCGCCCGGCCGTTATCGAGGCGCGCATCGAGCGCTTCGGCCTCAGCATCAAGCCGGGCGTCGACTTCGAGGTGATCAACCCCGAAGACGATCCGCGCTATCGCGACTATGTCAGCCTCTTCCACGCGCTGGTGGGCCGCAATGGCGTCACCCCCGACACCGCCCGCACCATCGTGCGCACCAATACCACCGTGATCGCTGCCTTGGCGGTAAAGCGTGGTGAAGCCGATGGCATGATCTGCGGCCTGCAGGGGCGCTACATCAAGCACGTTCGCGATGTACGTTCGATTATCGGTCTGCAGGATGGCATCAAGGACGTTTCGGCGCTTTCCATGCTGATCCTGCCGCGCGGCGCCTTCTTCCTCACCGACACCTATGTCAACCAGAACCCCAGCGCCGACGAGCTGGTTTCTATCGCCCTGCAGGCGCGCGACCATCTCAAGCTGTTCAACATCGAGGCGCGCGCCGCCTTGCTGAGCTATTCCAACTTCGGTTCGCGTGACGGCGACAGCGCCTTCAAGATGCGTGAGGTCTATGCCAAGCTCCAGGCCGTGGCCCCCGACTTGATCGTCGAAGGCGAAATGCAGGGCGATCTGGCCCTCAACCCGGCGCTGCGCGAGCGCTACGTGCCGGAAACCGTTCTCAAGGGCGAAGCCAACCTGCTGATTTTCCCCGATCTCGATGCGGCGAACCTCTCCATGACACTGCTCAAGGAAATGAACAACGCGCTCGCCGTCGGCCCCATCCTGATGGGCACCAAGGCGCCGGCGCACATTCTGGCGCCCTCGGTCACCAGCCGCGGCATCGTCAATATGGCGGCGATCGCCGCCAACGAGGCCGTAGCCACCCAGTCCTGAGCGGGAACCGGCTGATCACGATACACGCGAAGGCGGGCCTTGGCGCCCGCCTTCAACTCCATATTAATCCCCTGTCAGCCATATTGGGTCGTCTCCTTTTGGACTGCCCATGCCCACCCGTCTCAAACGCCCACCGTTCTGGCGCCCTCTTGGCCTGACCGTGGCCCTTTTGGCCTTTCAGGGCTATCTGGGCTACTCGGCCATTTCGGGCCAATTCGGTATTGAGAGTCGCGAGCAAATCCTGGCCGATATTCGCGTGCTCAAGGATCGCTCCTCGGCTCTGCAGGCAGAGATCGACGCGTTCGAGCACCGGGTTTCGCTGATGAATCCGCGTCACCTCGATCCTGACCTCGTGGTCGAGCGCGCCCGGGCCCTGCTCAACATGGCCAATGCCGACGACATTCTCGTCATGGTCGAGCCAGGAACAGGTAAACCAATTTCCGGTAAATTCGTAGAATTAATCGATAACGAGTTAATCTCGATTATCGAAGCGGATTCAACGCTTTAGATCAATATGTGCACCCTGTGGTCGGCAATGTTATTGCGCGGTCGCTTGCAGTATAGTGCGCGCCATGGCCTGATGGCCACGCGGTAAATTCCCAATTCCACCCGGAGCGAAGCATGGCGCGCAAGGCAACGGCCCCCAAGGCTACGACGCAGTCCAATGTCCCCCAGTTCACCCAAGAGCAGGATCTGGAAGCGTTCCGGGAAATGTTGCTCATTCGCCGTTTCGAGGAAAAGGCCGGCCAGCTGTATGGCATGGGCCTGATCGGCGGCTTCTGCCACCTCTATATCGGCCAGGAAGCCGTGGTCACCGGCATCACCATGGCTTCCGAGAAGGGCAGCGACGCCCAGATCACCGGCTATCGCGACCACGGTCACATGCTGGTCATGGGCCTTGACCCAAAGGGCGTCATGGCCGAGCTCACTGGCCGTCAGGGCGGCTTGTCCAAGGGCAAGGGCGGCTCGATGCACATGTTCTCCAATGAGCACCGCTTCTATGGCGGTAACGGCATTGTTGGTGCCCAGGCCTCGCTCGGTACCGGCCTGGCCTTCGCCAGCAAGTACAAGGGGGACGGCTCGGTCTCCATCACATATTTCGGTGACGGCGCCGCCAATCAAGGCCAGGTCTATGAGAGCTTCAACATGGCCAAGCTCTGGAACCTGCCGGTCGTCTACATCATCGAGAACAACAAATACGCCATGGGCACGTCGATCGAGCGTGCTGCCGCCACCACCGACTTCTCCAAGCGCGGCGCGTCGTTTGACATTCCCGGCGAGCAGGTCGATGGCATGGACGTGCGCATGGTCTATGACGCTGCCCAGCGCGCCATCGAGCATGCTCGCTCCGGCAAGGGTCCCTACATTCTAGAAATGCTGACCTATCGCTATCGCGGCCATTCCATGTCCGACCCGGCGAAGTATCGCAGCAAGGAAGAGGTGACCAAGTACCGCCAGGAGCGCGACCCGATCGAGCAGGTCCGGGCGCGGCTTCTCGAAGCCGGTGTCGTCACCGAGGACGACCTCAAGGCCATCGAAACCGACATTCGCGCCATCGTCACCGAAGCGGCCGATTTTGCCACCAATGATCCCGAGCCGGATGCATCCGAGCTCTGGACCGACATCATTATCGAGGCCTGATCGAGGCCGGCCCCAAGGGGTCGGGTTTCACACCGCTTTTGTTGAGTTTCGCCGTGTGGCCGCAGAGCCCGGCGTCGAATTGCTGGAGAGCAGATATGCCCCAAATCCTCATGCCCGCTTTGTCTCCCACCATGGAAGAAGGCAAGCTGGCCAAGTGGCTGGTCAAGGTCGGCGACGTGGTCAAGTCCGGTGACGTTCTCGCCGAGATCGAAACCGACAAGGCGACAATGGAAGTCGAGTCGGTCGATGAAGGCACGGTCGCAGAAATCCTGGTTGCCGAAGGCACTGAGGGCGTGAAGGTGAATGCGCCTATCGCGCTTATTCTAGCCGAAGGCGAAAGTGCCGGTGAGGCGCCTGCCGCTGCCCCGGCTGCGGCCGAAGCGCCGGCGCCGAGCATGGTCGAGGCCGAGGCTCCTGCGCCTGCTGCTGCAGCACCCGTCGCCGCCGCTCCCAAATTCGAGCCTCAGAACGATCCCGACCTGCCCGAGGGCGTCGAGATGGTCGAAATGACGGTCCGCCAGGCCCTCAACGAGGCCATGGCTGAAGAGCTGCGCCGCGACAAGGACGTCTTCATCATCGGTGAAGAGGTCGCCGAATATCAGGGCGCCTATAAGATCACCCAGGGCCTGCTGCAGGAATTCGGCCCCGAGCGCGTCATCGACACGCCAATCACCGAGCATGGCTTTGCCGGCCTTGCCGTCGGTGCTGCCTTTGCTGGCCTCAAGCCAATTGTAGAGTTCATGACCTGGAACTTTGCCATGCAGGCAATCGACCAGATCATCAATTCCGCCGCCAAGCAGCTCTATATGTCTGGTGGCCAGGTGCAGGCGCCGATGGTGTTCCGTGGCCCGAACGGACCTGCCGCCCGCGTGGGTGCGCAGCACAGCCAGGACTATTCGGCCTGGTATAGTCACGTCCCCGGTCTCACCGTTGTCGCGCCCTATAGCGCCGCCGACGCCAAGGGGCTCCTCAAGGCGGCGATCCGGTCGCCCAATCCGGTGGTGTTCCTCGAGAACGAAATCCTCTACGGCTCCACCGGCCTCGTACCCAAGGTGGACGATTTCGTGCTGCCGATCGGCAAGGCGCGCATCGCCCGCAAGGGTGCCGATGTCACCATCGTCTCCTTCTCCATGGGCATGCGCTACGCCACCCAGGCTACCGAAAAGCTGGTTGCTGCCGGCGTCGATGTCGAGCTGATCGATCTGCGCACCCTGCGCCCGCTCGATAGCGACACCGTCATCGAGTCGGTCAAGAAGACAGGCCGCCTCGTCACCGTCGAGGAAGGCTGGCCGCAGGGCGGCATTGGCGCCGAGCTTTCGGCGCGCGTCATGGAGCAGGCCTTTGACTACCTCGATGCGCCTGTTATCCGCGTCACCGGCAAGGATGTCCCCATGCCCTATGCCGCCAACCTCGAGAAGCTGGCGCTGCCGAACGTCGATGAAGTGATCGCGGCCGTCAATGCCGTGACCTACCGCTCGTAAGGAGACCCGGGATGCCAATCGATATCACCATGCCGGCGCTCTCTCCGACGATGGAAGAGGGCAAGCTCGCCAAGTGGCACGTCAAGGAGGGCGACAGCGTCTCCTCCGGTGACGTGATCGCCGAAATCGAAACCGACAAGGCCACGATGGAAGTCGAGGCCGTAGACGAGGGCAAGATCGGCAAGATCCTCGTTGCCGAAGGCACCGACAACGTGAAGGTCAATGCGGTCATTGCCGTGCTGCTGCAGGACGGTGAAGAGGCAAGCGCTATTGGCTCGGCTCCGGCCCCGAAAGCCGAGGCGCCAAAGAGCGACGCCAAGGCGGACGCCGGCACCGTAGAGCGCGCCGATGCTGCCACCCAGACCGCGCCGACCGCCAAGGCCGACCCGGCACCAGCCAAGTCCGCGCCTGTTGCGAACAGCAATACCGGATCGAGCGCTCCGGCAAAATCCGCACCCGCCAAATCTAAGGGCGGCCGCGTTTTTGCCTCGCCGCTTGCCAAGCGTCTTGCCAAGGAAGCCGGTATCGACCTGGCGGCTATTTCCGGCACTGGGCCGAAGGGCCGGGTAATCAAGTCGGACGTCGAGGCCGCCAAGTCAGGCAAAAGTCCGCTCAAGGCCACGGCTTCGGCCTCCGCGCCATCCGCTTCCGCCGCTCCGGCGGCCGGCATGAGCAAGAACCAGGTCATGGCGCTCTATGAGGAAGGCACCTACGATGTCGTTCCGAATGACGGCATGCGCAAGGTCGTGGCCGCCCGCCTGACAGAGAGCAAGCAGACTGTTCCGCACTTCTACCTGACGCTCGATTGCAAGATCGATGCGCTGATGGCCGCGCGTGAGCAGATCAATGCTTCTGCACCCAAGGGCAAGGACGGCAAGCCGGCTTTCAAGCTCTCGGTCAATGACTTCATTATGAAAGCCTGGGCCATCGCCCTGCAGCGCGTCCCCACTGCAAACGCAACCTGGGCCGGCGACTCAATCCTCTATCACAAGCGTTCCGACGTGGCGGTTGCTGTCTCGGTGCCCGGCGGTCTCTTCACACCGGTCGTCAAATCCTGCGACACCAAGACCCTGCGTGAAATTTCCGAAGAGGTGAAGGACCTGGCAACCCGCGCCAAGTCCAAGAAGCTCGCTCCGCATGAATATCAGGGCGGCTCGTCGTCGGTTTCCAACCTGGGCATGTTCGGCATCAAGCACTTCGCCGCCGTTATCAATCCGCCGCATGGCACGATCCTGGCTGTGGGCGCCGGTGAAGAACGCGTCTATCCTGAAAATGGCCAGATCAAGATCGGCCAATTCATGACCGCCACGCTCTCCTGCGACCACCGTGCCGTCGACGGCGCCCTGGGCGCCGAAGTGCTCGGCGTGTTCAAAGGGCTCATTGAAAACCCGGTGATGATGCTGGCTTAGGGGGCAGGGTGATGAAAACCATCCTCGCCTATGGCGATAGCCTGACCTATGGCGCCAATCCCAGGCAGGGCGGCCCTCGCCATGCCTATGAGGATCGCTGGCCGACCTCGCTCGAAAAGGCGCTCGGCGGCAAGGCACGCGTGATTGCCGAAGGCTTGGGTGGGCGTACCACCGCGGCTGACGACTGGCACGCTGCCGCCGACCGCAACGGCGCCCGCATTCTGCCGACGCTGCTCGAAAGCCATAGCCCGCTCGACATGGTGATCATCATGCTGGGTACCAACGATCTCAAGCCTTCAGTATGCGGCTCCGCGCTCGAGGCCTCTTTTGGCATCCGGCGCCTCGTGCATCTTGTTCGCGGTGTTTCCGCAGGCAAGGGTGAGACCCCGCCGCAGATCATCATTGTGTCGCCGCCGCTGCTATGCGATGGCGAAAACGCCGACATGATGGGCCACTTTGGCGGCGCTGCTTACGGCATCGCCCAGTCGCGCGAATTTGCCGGACACTATGCCCGTCGCGCCGAGGAACTGGGCACCGGCTTTTTCGACGCGTCCACCGTTTCCGTGGCTTCGCCGCTCGACGGCGTCCATCTCGACGCGACCAATACCCGCGCTATCGGCGACGGTCTTGCGCCGCTTGTCAGCAAAATTCTGGGTCTCTGACCCAAACCAATCTGGAGGCCCTTATGGCTGACCAATACGATCTTCTCGTCATCGGCGCCGGTCCCGGCGGTTACGTTGCCGCCATCCGCGGCGCGCAGCTGGGCATGAAGGTGGCCATTGTCGAGCGCGAGCACATGGCCGGTATCTGCTCGAACTGGGGTTGCATCCCCACCAAGGCGCTGCTGCGTTCGGCCGAAATCTACGGCCATATGGGCCATGCCAAGGACTATGGCCTAACCGCCGAAAAGTTCGGCTTCGACCTCGACGGCATCGTCAAGCGTTCGCGCGCCATTGCCGCGCAGATGAACAATGGCGTCCAGTTCCTCATGAAGAAGAACAAGATCGACATCATCTGGGGCGAAGCGACCATCACCAAGCCGGGTGAGATCAAGGTCGCGCCCACCAAAAAGAAGATCGTCGAGCCGCAGGGCCCCATTCCCAAGAACGCCCTGGGCGAGGGCACTTACAAGGCCAAGAACATCATTATCGCTACGGGTGCTCGTCCTCGTGTGCTGCCGGGGATCGAGCCTGATGGCGACAAGATATGGACCTATTTCGAAGCACTCAAGCCAGCCGAAATGCCCAAGTCGCTCGTCGTCATGGGCTCGGGCGCCATCGGCATCGAATTCGCGTCCTTCTATCGCTCGCTGGGCGCAGAGGTGACGGTGATCGAACTCTTGCCGCAAATCCTGCCGGTCGAAGACGCGGAGATTTCCGGCCTCGCCCGCAAGCGCCTGGAAAAGCGCGGCATCAAGTTCCTCACCGAAGCCAAGGTCGCCAAGGTCGAAAAGACCGGTAACGGCATTGTTGCCCATGTTGAAACCAAGGACGGCAAGACCCAGCAGATCGCTGGCGACAAGCTGATCTCGGCGGTCGGCGTCATGTGCAATATCGAAGGCCTCGGCCTCGAAACCGTCGGCGTCAAAACCGAGCGCGGCGCCATCGTCATCGACCATTATGGCAAGACCAATGTCGACGGTATCTGGGCCATCGGCGACGTCGCTGGCCCGCCCATGCTGGCGCACAAGGCCGAGCACGAAGCCGTCATCACCGTCGAAAAGATCGCCGGCCTCAAGGTCCATGGCCTCGACAAGACCAAGGTGCCCGGCTGCACCTATTGCGAGCCCCAGGTTGCCTCTGTCGGTCTCACCGAAGCCAAGGCCAAGGAAGCTGGGCGCGAAATCAAGGTCGGCCGCTTCCCCTTTGTCGGCAATGGCAAGGCGATTGCGCTGGGCGAGCCCGACGGCCTCGTAAAGACCATTTTTGACGCCAAGACCGGCGAACTGCTCGGCGCACACATGGTCGGCGCCGAAGTCACCGAGCTGATCCAGGGTTTTGTGGTCGCCATGAACCTCGAAACCACCGAGGAAGAGCTGATCCACACCATCTTCCCGCATCCCACGCTTTCCGAGTCCATGAAGGAAAGCGTGCTTGATGCATATGGTCGCGCCCTGAACATCTAGCCGATCTCAATCGTTGGTCCGGGTGAAAGCCCGGGCCATTCCCTTTCGCCCGCGCTCAGGAACGTACAACCAAAGGAGTTTTCCACATGGTCAAGGCAATCCAGATCGGTCTGGGACATTGGGGTTTCAGCTGGACCCGAGACGTTATCCCCAAAGTTCCCACTGTCGAGGTGGTGGGTTATGTGGATACCAATCCCCAGGCGACCGCCCGCGTACAGAACGAATTGGGCATTGACCCGAAACTCTGCTTCACCAGCCTCGAAGACGCAGCTCATCACACCGATGCCACTCTGGCTATCTGCACCTTGCGCACTGAAGCCCACTATCCCGTGGTCAAGCGCTGCCTCGAGCTCGGCTATAATGTGTTGGTCGAAAAGCCTTTCACCAGCACCATTGCCCAGGGCAAGGAACTGGTTGCCCTTGCCAAGGCACAGGGCAGGGTGCTCATGGTCAGCCAGAACTACCGTCACCAGCCGGCGCCTATCGCCGCGGCCCGGCTGATCGCCGAAGGCAAGTTCGGCGCGCTCAACATGGTCTCGATAGACTTCCGCCGCCACGGCCCCAGCCAGGGCTATCGTTATTGGGACATGCCCGATCCGCTGCTGGCCGACATGTCCATCCACCATTTCGACCTCATGCGCTTTGTGCTCGGCGACGAGCCGGTACGGCTATCCTGCCGTACCTGGAATCCGCCCGGGAGCCCCTTCCGCTATGATCCGAGTGGTGTCGCAACGATCGAATTTGCCAGGGGCACGATCGTTTCCTACCGCGCTAGCTGGATGAATTCCGGGCCGGTGACGCCTTGGGCCGGCGAATGGGTCATGGATGGCGCCGAAGGGCAGATCGCCTGGAGCTCACGCGATCACTTCCGCGACCGTACCGGCCCCGACCAGGTCAGCCTGCTTGCGCTCGATGGCAAGCCGGAACCGGTCAAGCTCGATCCCGTCGCGTTTCCGGACCGGACCGGCACGCTCAACGCCATGGCCACGGCGCTCGAAACCGGCATCATTCCGCCCGGCTTCAGCTCGGGTGAAGACAATCTCGGCTCACTGGCGCTGGTCCGCGCAACCATCCTTTCTGCGAGCCACGGTGGCGACTGGGTGGATATTGCCGACGTCATGCACTGAACGCATACAAGACCAGGCACGGGTTGAACCGGCCGCCTTTGGGAGCGATATAGGGGCTAGCCCCAGACAGGACTGATATGGTCACGCTTATCGATAATGCGGCCCGCCCGCGTCACCCGGAAAAAGCCAACCGGCCCGAAAGCATCGTGCTGCGCAAGCCCGACTGGATTCGCGTCAAGGCGCCGGGCTCCCCAGTCTACAAGGAAACCCAGCAGATCGTGCGCGAGAACAATCTCGTCACCGTGTGCGAGGAAGCCGGCTGCCCCAATATCGGTGAGTGCTGGTCCAAGAAGCACGCCACCATGATGATCATGGGCGAGATCTGTACCCGCGCCTGCGCCTTCTGCAATGTGCGCACCGGCTTGCCGACTGCCCTCGATCCCAACGAGCCCGAAAATGTGGCCAATGCTGTGGCCAAGCTCGGTCTCGAGCATGTCGTCATCACCTCGGTGGATCGCGACGATCTGGCTGATGGCGGTGCGCAGCACTTCGCCGACGTCATTCTGGCGATCCGTGCTCGCAACCCCAGGACCACTATCGAAATCCTGACGCCCGATTTCCTCCGTAAGGACGGCGCTCTCGAAATCGTGGTGGCGGCCAAGCCGGATGTGTTCAACCACAATCTGGAAACCGTGCCCTCCAAGTACCTGAAGGTGCGTCCTGGCGCCCGCTATTTCCATTCGATCCGGCTGCTGCAGCGGGTCAAGGAACTCGATCCTACCATCTTCACAAAGTCCGGCATCATGGTCGGGCTCGGTGAAGAGCGGAACGAAGTGCTCCAGCTCATGGACGACCTGCGCTCCGCCGATGTCGATTTTCTCACTATCGGGCAATACCTGCAGCCGACCAAGAAGCACTACCCGCTCCAGCGTTTCGTCACGCCGGAGGAGTTCAAGTCTTTTGCCACCGTGGCAACGGCCAAGGGGTTCCTGCTGGTGTCGTCGAGCCCGTTGACGCGGTCGTCCCATCATGCCGGCGAAGACTTCGCCCGCCTTAGGGCCAACCGGCTGGCAAGGCTCGGCCACTGAATGAAGCGTTTCTATGAACGGCATGTGCCGCATCTGCCGCAGCGCATGTTCGATGTCGTCTCGGACCTCTCCAACTATCCGCGCTTCATTCCCAACTGCCAGGCCATGCAGGTTCGATCCGACCCGGCCGCGCCCGCCGGCGGCAATGTGCTGCTGGCCCGCATGACCATCGCCTTTGGTCCGATTACTCAGGCCTATACCAGCCGGGTAACCCTGGATGCGGAGCGGCTGACCGTTCGCGCCAAGGCCGTCGATGGGCCCTTTTCCTACCTCGACAGCATTTGGAGTTTTGAGCCCGAAGGGCAGGGCACGAGGGTCCGCTTTGAGATCGACTTCAAGATTTCCAATCCGCTGATCTCAGCGGTAGCGGAGCCCGCCTTCGCCGCCAAGCAGGAAGAAATCATGCGCGCTTTCTGCGACGAGGCCGATCGTCGCTTCGGAGTTTGATCCTCTGACAGCCAAGCTCCGCCTGACCGGTCGCCTTGTCTGCGCCTCGCAGGCGGAGGTGGATGTCGTCCTCCGCTATCTGCCGGAACACGTTCGCCTCACCCGCGCCGAACCCGGTTGTCTCTCATTCGAGGTGACAAAGACCGACGACCCCATGGTCTGGCGGGTCGAAGAGCTGTTCATCGACCAGGCAGCCTTCGATGCCCATCAGATGCGGACCAAAGCCTCAGCTTGGGCGCGCACGACCGCAGGCATTCGACGCGACTATGAGGTCAGCATCATTGTGGACGGACCGGGCAAGGCATAGGTTGAAGATCGACTTATTGCGGCGGATCGCTCGTCAGCACCTGCAGCACCAGATCAAGCGCTGCCTCCACGGTCGCCTTGCGGATCGCATCACGGCCTATGTCGCCGAAGCGATGCTCGATCACCACCGTCGCAAGGTCTGAGGATACGGCCACATAGACGAGCCCCACCGGCTTTTTGTCACTGCCGCCATCCGGACCGGCAATGCCGGTTGCCGCCACGGCAAAATCGGCACGGGCCGTGTTGCGAGCGCCGTCGGCCATGGCGCGGGCTACCTGGTTGCTGACCGCGCCATAGTCGCGAATCAGTCGCGATTGAACGTGGATCATCTTGGATTTGGCGGCATTGGCGTAGGTCACATAGCCGCCATAGAGCGCGGCGGATGCTCCGGGAATATCCGTCAGCGCCGCCGCAATCATGCCGCCCGTGCAGCTTTCGGCGGTGACGATGGTCTTGTTGGTCTGGGAGAGGAGGTCGATGATCTGTTTGCCCACGCTGGGCGGAGTCTGTTTGGCCATTCAGTCGATCCTCGGCACTTCCACGCTTGCGCTTGCCATTGCCACGATGCCTTCCTCCCGCCCGATAAACCCGAGCTTCTCATTGGTCGTCGCCTTCACCGCCACACGGCTCGCCGAAATCCCCAATGTTTCGGCAATGACCGCGCGCATGGCAGAGGCGTGAGGGCCGATCTTCGGCGCTTCGGCAACGATTGTCACGTCGCAATTGACGATCCGTCCACCGAGCCGCGCGACTAATTCGCTGGCGTGGCGCAGAAAGATGGTCGAGGCTGCGCCTTTCCATTGCATGTCGCTGGGCGGGAAGTGCACCCCGATATCGCCTTCACCAATGGCCCCCAGAATGGCGTCGGTAAGCGCATGCAGCGCGACATCCGCGTCGGAATGGCCGTTGAGCTTGGCCTTGTAGGGAATGCGAACGCCACAAAGCCAGACGGCATCGCCCGGCTCGAAGGAATGCACGTCATAGCCAGTGCCAATGCGGGTTTCCATCTGCTTTGCTCCTGTCAGGATGTGCTCGGCGCGCACAAAGTCTTCCGGATAGGTGAGCTTGAAATTTTCAACATCACCCATGACCATTCCGACCCGCAAACCCGCCCATTCGGCAATTTCGGCATCGTCGGTGAATTCGCGCCGAACATTCACGGCGCGCATATGGGCAGAGAGAATTTGCCCGAAACGGAAGCCCTGTGGTGTCTGCGCGGCTGAAAGCTGCCGACGATCTTCCGTTGCCGCGACCTGCCTGCCGTCGATCGAGCGCTTGATTGTGTCGGTAAGCGGCAAGGCGGGTAGGGCGCCGTCAAAATTCTGCAACACCGCGATGACATCACCGATCACCTCCAGCGAGACCATTGGTCTCGCGGCATCGTGAATGAGCACCAGATCGGGCCGTAAGGGGCCGAGCGCCATGAGACCGGCAAGAACGGATGCCTGCCGGTTGGCGCCACCGCCGATTGCCGGCAGCAGCCGCGGGTCGCCAAGTCCCAGATTATCGAAGCGTTCCCGATGCTGCTCGTTGATCACGGGCAAGACATGAGTGACCTGCGGATGGTCGAGAAAAGCCTTGATCGAGCGGGAGAGAACCGGGGTGCCGGCTACAAGGCGATACTGCTTGGGCACCTCATTGCCATCAACGCCGACGCGTTCGCCTTTTCCTGCAGCGACGATGATGACGGCTATGGATTTTGAACGTTCAGACATATACGCACTTCGCGAAAACCGCCGACACGCCCCGTCTAGCCTTCACCCTGCCATGCGGCAAGAGCAGGGCTGATTTCCGACCAATGTCCTATGCGAAGCTGTTGCGCGCGCAGGTAAAATGATTATTGTGCGGGCACCTTATCGTATTTGAACATTTCTGGGGCAATTCGTGACGGCTAGTGCCTGCGCTTTGAGCATTGGAGGCCATGCGGTACGCAATCGCGCGTTTCTCGCCCCCATGGCCGGCATTACCGATCGACCCTTCCGCGAGATCGCCGAACGCTATGGCGCAGGTCTTGTCGTGTCAGAGATGATTGCCAGCGCCGCGCTCACCACCGGCCATGATGACATGGTGCGCAAGCTCGGCCGGGCAGGGACCTTGCCGCATATGGTGCAGCTCGCTGGCTGCGAGCCACGCTGGATGGCTGAAGGCGCCCGTATCGCCGAAGATGCCGGCGCCGATATCATCGACATCAATTTTGGCTGCCCCGCCAAACGCGTTACCACCGGCTATGCCGGGTCAGCGCTGATGCGTGTGCCGGACCAGGCCCTGGCCATTGTCGAGGCGGTCGTGGCCGCCACATCACGCCCGGTCACGGTCAAGATGCGGCTCGGCTGGGATGACGATAGCCTCAACGCGCCGCAGATTGCGCGCTTGGCCGTGTCCGCTGGAGCCCAGATGATCACCGTCCACGGTCGCACCCGACAGCAGTTCTACAAGGGCCACGCACGCTGGAGTCTCGTGCGCGAAGTGGTCGAAACAGTGGATGTGCCGGTTGTGGTCAATGGCGATATTGTCGATGCCGTCGCAGCCGTCGAGGCGCTCAAGGCGTCTGGCGCTGCCGCTGTCATGCTCGGCCGAGGTGCCCAGGGGCGCCCATGGCGCGTGGGTGAAATCGGTGCCGCACTGGCCGGTGAAGTGCCAGCCTCTGCCCCTGCACGTGCAGAGCTCGTCTCGCTGATCCAGAACCACTACGAAGACATGCTCATCGAATATGGCACCGAGGTCGGGCTGCGCGCTGCCCGCAAGCATCTCGACTGGTATGCCGAGGCCGCAGGTCTGGCGCTCGACAAGCCCACCCGCAAGTCGCTCCTCGACAATGATCAGCCCGCCGACGTCCTCAAGCTGATCGCTACCCTGTTTTCCGACGATTGGAGGGCAGCCGCATGAACGCCGCTCTGTCTGCCGACTTGGCCGCCGTTCCATCGACCGCCGTGCTCCAGGCACTACCGCAGCCGATCATCGTCCTCGACGAAACCCGGCAGATTCTGTTCGTCAACTACGCGGCAGAAGCATTTTTCGGCGCCTCGCTGGGCGTTTTGACCCGCCAGCGGCTAGATGATCTCATCGCCTTCGGCTCGCCGATCATTTCCCTCGTGGAAACCGTGGTTCAGCGCCGGGCGCCGATGACCGAGTATCGCGTTCGTATCGGTTCCTCTCGCTTCGGCGATGAGCGTATTGCCGACGTATTCGCCACCCCGCTGACCGATGCCGACCACCGTGTTGCCGTGCTCATTCAGGAGCGCACCATGGCCGACAAGATCGACCGCCAGATGGTGTCGCGCGGCGCGGCGCGCTCCGTCACCGGGCTGGCCTCCATGCTGGCTCACGAGATCAAGAACCCGCTCTCTGGCATTCGCGGTGCCGCGCAATTGCTTGAGCAATCCGTGCCGGCCGACGAAATCCCGCTGGCTCGCCTTATTCGCGAGGAGACCGATCGTATCGTCGGGCTGATCGATCGGGTCGAGGTGTTTGGCGATGAGCGCCCGATGGAGCGCGAGCCGATCAACATTCATATTGTGTTGGATCGCGTTAAGCTTCTGGCAAGGAATGGGGTCGCACGCGGCATTGTCTTCTACGAAGAATACGACCCGTCGCTGCCGCCGGTCTTTGGCAATCGCGATCAGCTCATCCAGGTTTTCCTGAACTTGATTAAGAACGCCTCAGAAGCGCTTGAAAGAACTCAGAAACCTGAAATTCGGATAACCACAGCTTTCCGCCCTGGCATTCGCATCAGCGTCGCCGGCGTCGCCGAGCGCATTTCCCTGCCGCTTGAAATTGTCATCGAAGACAACGGCCCCGGCGTCCCCCCCGACATCCTCCCCTTCCTGTTTGATCCCTTCGTGACCACTAAAACCAACGGTTCCGGCCTCGGTCTGGCTCTGGTCGCCAAGATCGTGGGAGACCATGGCGGCGTCATCGATTGTGATAGCCGCCCGGGCCGCACGCGCTTCCGTATCCTGCTGCCGGTTGCCAGCGGCGCCTTTCTGACACCTGTCGATGCCGAAGAGGGTTCCCCCAAATGAGCCATGTCGTTCTGCTTGCCGATGACGATGCCGCCATCCGCATGGTTCTCAACCAGGCCCTGACCCGCGCCGGCTACGAAGTGCGGCCCACCGGCAATATCTCGACCATGTGGAACTGGGTGAGCCGCGGCGAAGGCGATATTCTTATCACAGACGTGGCCATGCCCGACGGCAATGCCTTCGAGGTTATGCCCAAGATCAAGAAGCTGCGCCCCGACCTGCCGATGATCGTCATGAGCGCCCAGAACACCTTCATGACCGCTATCCGCGCGTCCGAGGTCGGGGCTTACGAGTATCTGCCAAAACCCTTCGATATTACCGAAGTGCTTTCGGTGGTTTCGCGCGCCCTTTCCGATGCCAAAAAGCCGTCCAAGACAGAGCGCACCGATGACGAGCCCGGCGAGGCCATGCCCCTTGTTGGCCGCTCCACTGCGATGCAGGACATCTACCGTGCTCTGGCGCGGCTGATGCAGACGGATTTGACGGTGATGATCACCGGTGAAAGCGGCACCGGCAAGGAGTTGGTGGCTCGGGCCCTGCACGACTTCGGTAAGCGCCGCAATGGTCCCTTCGTGGCCATCAACATGGCCGCCATTCCCCGCGACCTGATCGAGGCTGAGCTTTTTGGCCATGAGAAGGGGGCTTTCACCGGCGCCAATACCCGTTCATCGGGCCGCTTCGAGCAGGCAGAGGGTGGCACGCTCTTCCTCGACGAAATCGGCGACATGCCAATGGATGCGCAGACGCGTTTGCTGCGCGTGCTGCAGGAGGGCGAATACACCATGGTCGGCGGCCGAAGTGCCATCAAGACCAATGTCCGTATTGTCGCGGCTACCCACCGCGATCTCAGCCAGATGATCCGCCAGGGTTTGTTCCGCGAAGATCTTTACTATCGCCTCAATGTCGTGCCCATCCGTTTGCCGCCGCTGCGCGAGCGCATCGATGACATTTCCGACCTGACCCAGCATTTCCTGCGCGCCGCTCAGCGCGACGGCGAGCCGATCAAGACGGTGTCGCCCGAAGCCATCCGTTTGATGCAGAACTATTCCTGGCCCGGCAATATCCGCGAGTTGGAGAACCTGGTCCGCCGTCTCTCAGCGCTCTATGCGGACGAACAGATCTCGGCTGAGATCGTCCAGAACGAGCTCAACATTGCCGATCGACCGCAGGTTTCGGCCGCTTCGGGCCCCATCGACCTGTCGACGGCGGTGGAAACCCATGTGAGCCAGCTGCTGCGCGAATATGAGCCCAATCTGCCCCCGCCGGGTCTCTACGAGCGAGTCATTGATCGCGTCGAGGCGCCCTTGATCGCCATGGCGCTCAACGCCTGTGGTGGCAACCAGATCAAGGCCGCTGACCTTCTCGGCCTCAATCGCAACACCTTGCGCAAGAAGATCCGCACTCACAGCATCGAGATCATCAAGCACAGTCGTCGCGGTAGTTAAGGCCGCTCGGTTCTCCCAGGCGGCTGATTTCTAAGCCTCAGCCCGTATGGCGACCCGGTCCGCTCCGTTCAAGATCAAGTGGTGTCACATTTTGGCAACATTTATCTTGAAGGGTCGACCGAATTGGGTCAGGTTTCGCCTTCCCTTTGACCCCCGTCCGTTTGAGCGGTGGCTTAGTTAGGGAAATTATGGGCTTTTGCCCTGCGGTGAAGCCAGAAGACGGGCGGTGCATGACCGAATTGGTCGCAGCCACAGAACCGGACGATAGACAGGGAGCGGTGCCGCCGCAGCCCGTGCGTCGTTCTGTGCTTGGCATTCAGCAGAACCGGCCCCTTCGCCTCCTCGGGTTTATCGTGGTGTCGGCATCCGTGCTGATGTCGTCGATTTCATTCCTGATTCTTTCGGGTGCGACCAATATCCAGCCCTCCGCTACCGTCTGGACGATTATCTGGATCGTCACCGGAATTTTGGTGCTGTTGGTTATTGCCCTGGTTGTCACCGAGTCCGTGCTGCTTTTCCAGGCGCGGATGCGTCGTCTGCCGGGCGCGGGACTGCAGCTGCGCATCGTAGCGATGTTCGCCTTCGTGGCAGCCGTACCAGCGGCCCTGGTGGCTGTGGTGGCGACCATTGCCCTCAACCAGGGTCTCGATCAGTGGTTTTCCGAGCGGACGCGCGCCATGGTGGAAAGTTCTCGCCTCGTCGCGCGCTCCTACATGCTCGAACATGCGCAGGTGCTGCGCGACGACATCATCTGGGTCGCCACCGAACTCGAGCAGGCGCACAGCACTTTCGTCGACGACCCGACGCGCTTCGAGCGCATCCTGACTGCCCTCGCCATCACGCGCTCGCTTCCGTTCACCTCGCTTATTGATCGCGGCGGCACTGAAATCATGCGAGCGCAGATCAATGTCGCGGGGTCCTATCCGCGCCTTCCGGCTGGCGTCACCGATGGGGTGGTCGAGGGTGTTCCCACTCAAATTGCTCCTGGCTCAACCCAATTCGTGGGGTCAATCGTCAAGCTGCGTGGCTATGACGATACCTATCTCTTCGTTGCCCGTCCGGTCGATGCCGAAGTGCTCGAATATATGCGTCTAACCGACGAGAATATAACGGAATATCGCCAGTACGCCTCTAATCGTCTCGTCTTCCAGATCACCTTCACCATCATGTATGTGGGGCTGGCGGTGGTTCTACTTCTCGCCGCCCTCTGGGTGGGTATTGCCTTGGCCAATCGCTTTGTCGACCCGATCCGCAACCTCATGGTTGCCTCGCGCCGCGTCAGCGCCGGCGATCTGGACGTACAGGTGCCGGTGCAGGAGGGGCGGGGCGATCTGCGCGACCTTTCCAACGGCTTCAACCGCATGACGCAGCAGTTGAAGAACCAGCGTGAGGCCCTGCTCATGGCCAACGAGGTCAACGAAAAGCGGCGCCAGTTCACCGAGGCGGTGGTGGAGGGCGTGTCGGCCGGCATCATAGGTCTTGATCCATTTGGCGCCGTGACACTGGTCAATGCACGCGCATGCGAAATGCTGGGCAAGACGGAAATCGAACTCATGGGTGAGCGGATGGAAGGCATCATGCCCGAAATCGCCCCCACCATGGAAAAGGCCCGCTCGGCCCGCCGCGGTCAGGTGCGCGACCAGATTCACCTCGGCAACGAAACCGACCGCCGGATTTACCAGGTTCAACTGACGCGTGAAGGCTCCATCACGGAATCCAAGGGCTACGTGCTGACCTTCGACGACATCACCGATCTTGAATCGGCGCAGCGCACCAGCGCCTGGGCGGACGTGGCGCGGCGCATTGCCCACGAAATCAAGAATCCTCTCACCCCGATCCAGCTCTCGGCGGAGCGCCTGCGCCGCCGCTATGGCAACAAGCTCGACGACGACCGCGAAGTCTTCGACAAGTGCATTAATACCATCGTCCGCCAGGTGGGCGATATCGGTCGCATGGTCGATGAATTCTCGGCCTTTGCACGCATGCCTGAATCGGCCCCGGAAATGGCTGATCTCAGCGATACCATCCGCCAGGCCGTATTCCTCGAAAGCGTTCGCCTGCCTGAGGTCAATATCGTCACGCAATTGCCCGACGACGCAATCATTGCCTGGTTTGACCACCGCCTTGTGTCTCAGACCCTTACCAATCTGATCAAGAATGCGGTCGAGGCGTTCGAAGACATTCCCATGTCCGCCGATTGGCAGCCGACCATAACCGTTCAGGGTCAGATCGAGGGCAATCACGCCCGCGTGGCGGTTTCAGACAACGGCAAGGGCTGGCCGAAAGACAACCGGCAGCGCCTGCTCGAGCCTTATATGACAACGCGCGAAAAGGGCACAGGCCTCGGCCTTGCCATCGTCGCCCGCATTATCGAGCAACATGGCGGCATCATCGAACTGATCGATGCCGAACCTGATCTCCAGGGAAGGGTAGGTGCCTGCGTCACCTTCACCTTGCCAATGCATTCCCCTACGCACACCACCAATAAGAGCGAAAGCGACGAAGACAGTGTCGCAGCGCTCCAACAGGAGGAGCCGCAATTGCATGCGGTTGTTCAAAAGTAGATGGCACTCGACATCCTGATTATCGACGACGAGGACGATATCCGTGACCTGATCGCGGGCATTCTCGAAGATGAGGGCTTTGAAACCCGCCAGGCACACGACGCCGACAGTGGTCTCAACGAGATTGCGCGGCGGCGGCCCAATCTTGTTTTCCTCGATATCTGGATGCAGGGCTCGCGCCTTGATGGGCTGCAACTGCTCGACGTGTTCCAGAGCCAGCACCCCGAAATGCCTGTGGTGATGATCTCGGGCCACGGCAATGTCGAGACGGCGGTGTCGGCGATCCGGCGAGGCGCTTATGACTACATCGAAAAACCGTTCAAGATCGACCGGTTGCTGCATGTGACCCAACGGGCGATGGAAGCCACAAGGCTCCGCAGTGAAGTGGCTGAACTCAAGGAGCGCTCCGCCGGCAAGAATGCCGATATGGTGGGCTCATCGCCGGCACTGCAGCAGGTTCGGGGCACGATCGAAAAGTCTGCGCCGACCAATTCGCGCATTTTCATTTCCGGTCCATCGGGCGCCGGCAAGGGCTTGGTGGCTCGGCTCATCCACCAACGCAGCCCGCGCGCAGAATCTTCCTTCATCGAAATCAACGCCTCCCTCTATGCTCCCGAGGAAGTTCCCGTTGTGCTGTTCGGGCGTGAGGCACGAGAGAAAAACGGCCTGCTCAAGGTCGAGGTCGGCGCTCTGGAGCGCGCCCATGGTGGTACGCTTTACCTGTCGGAAGTGACGACACTGCCGCCGGCCGTACAGGCGACCTTGTTGCGCACGCTGGTCGAGAACCGTTTCCACCGCGTCGGCGGCTCTCAAGCAGTTCCGATCGATGTCCGGATCATTTCGTCCAGTTCGCAGAATGTCGCGGCGCAGATTGAGGCCGGCGACTTCCGCTCCGACCTGTTCCACCGCCTTTCCATTGTGCCGCTACCGATTACCCCGTTGCGCGAACGTCGCGAAGATGTGCCCCCTCTGGTTTCGGTGTTCATCGAGCAGGTCTGCCGCATGCACAATCTGCAGCGCGTCAATATTGGCGATGATGCCATGGCCGTGCTGCAGGCACAGGAATGGCCGGGGAATGCCCGCCAGCTGCGCAATTCCATCGAACGGCTGCTCATCCTAATGAAGGACCAGCAGCCCGAGGGCGGTTTGATCACTGCCACGATGCTGCCCTCCGACATCGGCGAGGTCCTCCCCACCGTCGGCGACACCGACTCATCGGCCCATCTGATGAGCCTGCCGCTCCGGGATGCCCGTGAAGTGTTCGAGCGGCAATACTTGCTGGCGCAGATCGAGCGTTTTGGTGGTAACATCTCCAAGACAGCCGAATTCGTCGGCATGGAACGCAGTGCCCTGCATCGCAAAATCAAATCGCTGGGCCTTTGAGCGACAACAGAAAAATAGCGGGGTGCCATGCACCTCGCGCGGGTAGGCAGGTGTTTGGAACTGTGCCATACTCTTTTTATTGTATGATAAATCCGGAGTTTTTGGCTGGGCGGCAGCCAACAATAACCGGGTACTAGACTTAACCATGACAACAGCGACAATAAATGCCGCGACCAAGAGGCCTGAATGCCCAGCGAAAAGCAGCAAAACCTGCAAGATGCCTTCCTTAATCACGTCCGCAAGCAGAAAGTGCCGGTGACGATTTTCCTCGTTAACGGTGTCAAGCTGCAGGGTGTGATCACTTGGTTCGACAATTTCTGTCTGCTGCTGCGCCGCGATGCGCAGTCGCAGCTCGTATACAAGCATGCTATTTCGACCATCATGCCGGGCGCGCCGATCCAGCTGTTCGATCCTGAGCAGAACGTCGATCGCGACTGACGGGCCATATGGACGACTTTGACGACGAGGACGGCGGCTCCGGCGGTGGGCGCGAAAAGTTCATCGACCGCCAGGAAAAGCCGACGCGAGCGGGGCTGATTTGCCCCGACGTGCGCGGCCATATGTCTTTGCATAGCATTGAGGCGCGCAAGGCCGAGTTCGAGGGCCTTGCAGGCGCTATTCGGCTCGACATCGTTTTCTCCGAAGTCGTCAAGGTCCGAGAGATCCGGCCCGCTACCTTTATCGGTGGCGGCAATGTGGAATCCTTGGCCAAGCGTGTCAAAGAGGACGAGATTGATCTGCTCCTCGTCGATGCCGCGCTGACGCCCATCCAGCAGCGCAATCTCGAGCGCGAGGCCGGCACCAAGGTGTTGGACCGCACGGCGCTGATCCTCGAAATTTTCGGCGAGCGTGCTGCCACCCGTGAAGGCGTGTTGCAGGTCGAGCTTGCCCATCTCAACTATCAAAAGAGCCGGCTCGTGCGCTCCTGGACCCACCTTGAGCGGCAGCGCGGCAGCGGTGGCATGGGCTTTATGGGCGGTCCGGGCGAAACCCAGATCGAAAGCGACCGTCGCCAGATCACCGAGCGCATCGTGTTGCTTGAAGACCGCCTGGAAAAGGTCAAGAAGACCCGCGCCCAACAGCGGCAGAAGCGCAACAAGGCGCCTTATCCGATCGTGGCATTGGTCGGCTACACCAATGCCGGGAAATCCAGCCTTTTCAATATATTGACCGGCGCTGGCGTCTTTGCCGAGGACCTGCTGTTCGCGACCCTCGACACCACGATCCGCAAGCTCGAATTGCCGCATGGACGTGAGGTCATGCTCAGCGATACGGTAGGCTTCGTCGCAGACCTGCCGCACGACTTGGTCGCTGCCTTTCGGGCCACGCTGGAGGAGGTCGTCGATGCCGACGTCATCCTGCATGCACGTGACATCGCCAATCCTGACCACTCCGCCCAGGCCCAGGACGTACTGACTGTGCTGGCCGAGCTCGGCGTTAACCCCGAGACGACGCCTGTTATCGAGGTCTGGAACAAAATCGATCGCCTCCCGGATCCCGAAACTGCGCTCGCATCGGTGTCGCCAGCCGGCAAGGTGGCAGCCACCGTGCCGGTTTCGGCCAAGACGGGGCAGGGGCTCGACGCGCTCAAGCTGGCCATCGAGTCCGCATTTGGCGACAAGAGCCGGACCTACCACGTTCATGTCCCGCACAGCGCCGGCAGTGACATTGGTTGGCTGCACAGCCATGCAGAGATCATCGGCCGCAACGAGCCTACCGAGCTCGGGTCCGACTACGTGGTGCGTGTGGACACAAGGCACCGCGCTGCATTCCTTGAGCGCTTCAACGGCCGCATCGCCATTTCAGATCTCTAGGACAGACCGGTGGGCGGGCCGCCAAAGCTCGCCCCCCCCAGCGATCTCAGCTGGCGCTAAGCCTTGTCCGCCTTTCGGATCTCGTTCCAGTAGCCGTCCATCCGCTCAAGTCCCGCTTCGGTCGGCGCAATCCCGTCCTCGCGGCAACGGGCTTCTACGTAGTGGAAGCGACGCGTGAACTTGCTGTTGGCATCGCGCAGTGCGGCTTCGGCATCGACCCCGGCATGTCGCGCCAGGTTGGCGACCGCAAATAGCAGATCGCCGATTTCTTCATGCGTCGCGGCGCTGTCTCCCGATACCTGCGCCTCCGCCACTTCCTGGAGCTCTTCCTCGACCTTGGCTTTTACCGCGGTAAAATCGGGCCAGTCAAAACCAACCTTGGCCGCACGCTTGGTCAGTTTTTCGGCTCTGGCCAGCGCCGGCAGCACCTGCGGAACATCATCGAGCAGTGATGGTTCAGTCTCGCCCCGGCGATCCGCCTTGGCCGCACGTTCCCGGGCCTTGATCGCTTCCCAACGATTCTGCGCATCGGTAGCGCCATCGGCAGTCACGTCGCCAAAAACGTGTGGGTGCCGGCGGATCAGCTTCTCGGTGACGGCATAGACGACATCACCGATGTCGAAATGGCCAGCTTCTTGCGCCATCTGGGCGTGATAGATCGGTTGTAGCAGCAGGTCTCCAAGCTCCTCGCGCAGATCAGAAAAGTCCTCACGCTCGATCGCATCGGCGACCTCATAGGCTTCTTCGATCGTGTAGTGGCGGATGCTGCGGAAATCTTGCTCAAGATCCCAGGGGCAACCCGATTGGGGGTCTCGCAGCGCCGCCATGATTTCGATGAGTCGGGAGATGTCGCGGGAGGGCTGCATGGGAGAAATCCTGGGAATCGATCACGTGCGGACGATGCTGTCTTAGCTATAGTCAAACCGATCCTTGATGCCCAATCCCTATTCACGCAGCAATGCCTTCAGCCTGCGAGCGGCTCTGTTCAGCGCATTTTCCTTGTCCTTCCATGGCTCATTCGCAGTACTGAGACAGCATTGCAAAGCTGTGCAATTGTGTATTGACAGTCCGGCAAGGCTGCGGAATGATCCGTATCGAAGAGTGGCGTACGAACAAGCAGAAACTGCAAGACGCGCCACGATTTTCCGCAGTGCCATGCTGGCGCTCGGGAGGAGACAACCATTGCACGGCTTTGCGTTGCGGTTGCCCGCCGCTCCATTGTGCCGTTTTGGGGGAGTTCATGACGCAAATTGACGTGGCCGCGGCCCCGGCTGCACCGGGAAGTCGTTGGCGCTACCGGCTCAAACTGGCGATGCGCGAGCCCGCGACGCTGATCGGCCTGGTGATGGCCGCACTGTTTCTCTATCTCATTGCCGTGCCGATCATCTCGATCCTCTCGGACGCGGTGACGGTCCAGTTTGGCGACGAACGGCGCAGTCAGTCGCCCGTGGGCACCCACACGCTCTACTATCTGCAGCGCGCCTTCACCTCTCCGGTGGCGCATGATCTCTTCTGGACGCCGCTGCTCAACACTCTCAAAGTGGGCTTTGGCGCCATCATCCTCTCGGTGACCGTCGGCGGCGTCCTGGCCTGGCTGATTGCGCGCACCGATATGTTCGGCCGCCGCTGGTTCGCCACCGCGTTGATCGTTCCCTATATGCTGCCAGCCTGGACCTTCGCCCTTGCCTGGACTACACTTTTCAAGAACCGCACCGTCGGTGGCCAACCGGGCTGGCTTGAAGCTGTCGGCCTGACGCCGCCGGATTGGCTCGCCTATGGGCAGGTGCCGATCACCATCATCCTGGCGCTGCACTACACACCCTTCGTCATCCTGTTGTTCGGCTCGGCCCTGCGCCGCTTCGATAGCCAGCTCGAGGACTCTGCGCGCATCCTTGGGGCATCCGGTCGGACCGTGGCTTGGCAGGTGATCATGCCGCTGATGCGTCCGGCGCTGATGTCGGCCGTAGTGCTGATTTTCGCAAAATGCCTTGGCGAATTCGGCGTGCCTTATGTGCTGGGCCTGCCGGTGAAGTTCGACGTGCTCGCAACCTCGCTCTATCGCTCGATCAGTTCGCGCCAGACCGGCGTTGCGGGCGTGCTGGCCGGCGCCATCATGCTCATTGGTATCCTGGCGATCCTGGTGGATGGCTATCTGGCACGCGAAGCGCGTCGCTTCGTCACGGTCGGCTCCAAGGGCTCGATGAACCGCACCTCGCGGTTGAAGAAGTGGCGCTTTCCCGCGTCCGGCTTTGCCGCGGTGATGTTCATGATCTCGGTTGGCCTGCCGCTGCTCACTTTGGCGCTGTCCACCATCATGCGTCGTCCAGGCAATTTCGACTGGTCCAATTTCACGCTCGACTACTGGATCGGTCAGGACCTGCCGACCGTTGCCATGCGCACCGGCATCCTGCTCAGCCCCGATCTCTGGCAGGCCGCACTCAACACCATAACCATCGTCGGCACCGCATCGGTCTGCTCGGGCATTCTGGGCATCCTCACCGGCTATGTGGTGGTGCGTTCCAATGTCCGGCCGCTCTCCTTCTTCATGCGGCAAGTCACCTTCATGCCGTACCTCGTCCCCGGCATCGCTTTCGCCGCCGCCTATCTCTCGCTCTTCGCCGTGCCGCGTGGTCCCATTCCCGCGCTCTATGGCACGTCCATGATCCTGATCCTGGCGCTGATGGCCGACCAGATGCCCTATGCTTCCCGTGCCGGTATTTCGGCCATGATGCAACTGGGCAAGGATCCAGAAGAGGCGGCACAGATCGTCGGTGCCGGCTGGTTCCGCCGCATGATCTCGGTGGTCATTCCGATCCAGAAGGGTTCGCTGGTCACCGGTATCCTGTTGCCGTTCATCTCCGGCATCAAAGGACTGTCACTTTTCGTGGTTCTGGCCGTGCCCGCCACCGATGTGCTGACCACCTTCTCCCTGCGCCTCGTCGACTACAACTATACCCAGGCCGCCAATGCGGTTGTCCTCATCATCGCCGGCTTGGCTTATGGCGGCACCGTGCTGGCCCAGAAGCTGACCCGTACCAACCTGGCCGAAGGACTAGGCAACTGATGCCCGATATCATCCTGCGCAACGTGCAAAAATCCTACAGCGCCAATTCCCCAAAGGCGGTGAGCGATCTGGACCTTCATATCGGCAATGGCGAGTTCATGTGCCTGCTCGGCCCGTCGGGCTGCGGCAAGACCACCACGCTTCGCATGATTGCCGGTCTCGAAAATCTCAGTGACGGGGAAATCGTCGTTGGCGACAAGGTGGTGGACAGTCCCGCGCGGGCCCAGTTCATCGGGCCGGAAAAGCGCGGCATGGGATTGGTGTTCCAGTCCTATGCGCTTTGGCCCCACCTCACCATCGAACGCAATACCGATTTCGGACTGCGTTTGCGCAAGGTGCCCAAGGCCGAGCGGGAAGAGCGCGTGACCAAGGTCATGAAGGCGCTCGACATCGAAAAATACCGCACCCGCTATCCGTCCCAGCTGTCCGGCGGGCAGCAGCAGCGTGTTGCCCTTGCCCGCATGCTGGCGGTCAATCCCGGCGTCCTGCTGCTCGACGAGCCACTCTCCAATCTCGATGCGCGGCTGCGTCTCGAGATGCGTGCCGAACTCAAGCGTATCCACGCCGAATTCCGCACCACCATCGTTTTCGTCACCCACGATCAGTGGGAAGCCATGACCCTGGCGACGTCGATTGCGGTCATGAATGAGGGGACGCTGCAGCAACTTGGCACCCCCAACGACATCTATGATCGTCCGGCCAACCGTTTTGTCGCCGAATTCGTTGGTAGCCCACCGATCAATATTCTTGAGATCGGTGCCGGTCATGCGCTCGATCTCGCGGTCAATGAATGGCTGCGTCCGCGGCTGGGCACGCGCGGCGAAGTCGGCTCTGTTGGCATACGCCCCGAAGCACTGTCCTTCACCACCAGCGAGGCAGCGGTGCCCTCGGGCAGCTTCCGTCATCGCGCTGAAATCGGCGGCATCCTGCCCACTGGTGGCAGTTGGATCATCGAGCTCAAGGTCGATGGGCGCATCGTTTTCGCAACGACGACCGAAGCACCGACGCTACGGGGCGGCGAGACTGTCTGGCTGCATGCTCGGCCCACAGCGCTGCATGTCTTCGACAAAGCCCGCAATCGGCTCGAAGAAGCCGACGCCGCGCTGCAACGCGCGGCCAGCGGCGTGGCCGCCGTCAAAGGCGCCTGACCACACAGCAAGATTTCAATTCCGGGAGGGAATTCATGACTAGACTATCCGCATTCGGACTGGCGCTGACGGTCTCCATGCTCTCGCTTGCCGCTCAGGCCAGCGAACTCGATGACCTGATCGCCGCCGCCAAGGGCGAACCGCCGACCACTGTCTATGCCGTCACCGGCAAGATCGTGGAAACGGCCGAAGCATTCAGTGCCAAATACGGCCTGGAGGTCACAGGCAAGAAGGTCAATGAATCCGGCCAGATCGACCTGCTTATCCGCGAACACCAGTCCGGCAACGTCACCGGTTCGGTGTCGCTGGCGTCGGATGCCTCGGTGATCATTGCCGATCTCATCGGGCAGGGCCTGGTGGAAAGCTGGGCGCCCGAAGATATCGCGCCGCATCTGCCCGAATCTGCGCGCAATCCGCTCGTGGTGGTCAACGATCCTCATGTCTGGGCCTATAACAGCGAGGCCTATGAGAGCTGCCCGATCACCAATATCTGGCAGCTGACCGACGCCGACTGGTCGCGCCGGGTCACCGTCATGGATCCGCTCGACAAGCCTGCTTATGCCGATTGGTTCAACCAGCTGGCCGACCATCATGACGGTGCTATGGCCGCCGCCTATGAGGCCCATTACGGCAAGGCGTTCGAGGGTGTCGAAGGCACCGCGACCGAAGCCTGGGTAAAGGCCTTTGCCAGCAATAGTCCGCTCGTGGGTGACAGCAGCGTCGTTGCCGAGGCGATCGGCGCCCCCGGCCAGGCCGAACCATTCTTCGGCATGCTATCGACGGCGAAATTCCGTGACAATGAAAGCAAGGGTTTCAAGCTCGCTATCTGCAACGACATGCAGCCCTTTTCCGGCTGGCTCTATCCCGGCCTGGGCGTCATCGCCAGCGAGACGCCGTCGCCGAACACAGCAAAGCTTTTTATCCATTACCTGCTCACCGAAGAGGGTATCGCCCCGCAACGCGTTGACGGCAAGGTTCCGTCCGATCCGCGTATTGGCCTGCCAGCAGACGAAGCCTCAGGCGTGGCCGCGGTCATGGATCAGTTGATGGTTTGGGACACCGGGTCAGCGGTTTCCGATATCGACGCCCGCCAGGATTGGCAGGACATCTGGCGCACCAGCCTGACCCGCTAACCAATGTGTATCCACGCCACCCGAGGAGGAGTTGGGTGGCGCGGCGATTTCCTGGAGGAGAAATCATGAAACGACGCAGCTTTGCTACTGCCACTGGACTGGCGCTGCTTTTGACATCAGGCGCGATCGCGCAGGATTTTGACCTCGATGCCCTGATCGAGGCCGCCCGTGCGGAGCCGCCGCTGACCGTGTTCGACAGCACCGGCAAGATTGTCGACATCGCCGAGGGGTTCAGCGCCAAGTATGGCATCGAGGCGATTGGCACCAAGTCCAAGGCCACCGCGCAGATGGAGACCATCATTCGCGAAGTTCAGTCTGGCAATGTGCAGACCGACGTGTCGCTCATTGCCGATCCTGCGGCCGTGATCGGCCAGTTGCTGCCCGCCGGGTTTGTCGAGAGCTGGGTGCCCCCCGACCTCGAGGCCGATATCAAACCCGAGGCGCGCAATCCCTTGCTGGTGGTCTCGAGCCCGAACATCTTTACCTACAATACCGCGCTGTTCGATACTTGCCCAGTGACAAATATCTGGCAACTGACCGAGCCCGAATGGAAGGGCAGGGTGTCGATGCAGGACCCGCTCGGTAAGCCCAGCTATACTGACTGGTTCAACCAGATGCGCAGCTATGCAGACGACCGTATCGCTGCCGCCTACCAGGCGCAGTATGGCAAGCCGATTGAGAGTGAATTCGACAGTGCCGCCGAGGCTTTTGTCGCCGCGCTTGCCGCCAACGGGCCATTGCTCACCGATTCCGACTCTTCAGCAGCCGAAGCTGTGGCGGCACCTGGACAGACCGAGCCGTTTGTAGGTCTGGTGTCGGCGGCCAAATTCCGTGACAATGAGGGCGCTGGCTTCACCCTTGGCCTCTGCTCGGGAATGAACCCTATCATCGGCTTCGCCAACGCCACAGTCGGCGTCATCGTCAAGGGCACCGATAGCCCAAATGCCGCAAAGCTGTTCATTCACTACGTGATGACCGCTGAAGGCATCGCCCCACAGGCCGAGGATGGCAAGGTATCGTCGAACACCACAGTTGGCCTGCCTGGCGATGAACCTTCCGGGATCGGTGAGCATCTAAATGAACTACTGACCTACAACGCCGCCAGCGGTCTTGATGATTGGGACACCCGTCAGGACTGGCAGGATTTCTGGCGCATTCACTACAAGCGCTAATGCACCGGGTTGGGCCGGGCATTTTGCCCGGCCCGCTTACGCCCCGCCGCATTGGACCTCTCAGCGAACGGCATAACCATCACGACACTGTCTCGAAACGGTTGCAAATTTAGGTTGCACAGCTGTGCAATAATCAGCAAGGTGCGGCCAATGGAGGAATCTCCCAAATGACACTTGATGCGCTCGCCATCGATCGGCGTGAAACGTTTCTCGCGCAGCTGACCAGGGAGGCGGCGTCTATCGCCTTGGCCGGTTTCCAGCGCCAAGCCGGTGCCGCGGTCAGTCTCAAGGGGCCGCAGGATTACCTGACGGAAACGGATGGGCAGGTTGAAGAGTTCGTGCGGCGTCGCATCGCCGATGCCTTTCCCGAAGACGGTTTTCTCGGTGAAGAGGGCGGCGGCGTACCGGGCCAGCAGGCCTGGGTGGTCGATCCCATCGATGGCACCGCCAACTTCGCCCGCTCGATTCCGCATTTTTGCGTTGCCATCGCCTTCGTTGCCAATGGCACCGTGCAGCTCGGCAGCATCGTCAATCCGGTGCTTGAAGAGACCTACGCGGCGCGCTTGGGGCGCGGGGCCACGCTCAACGGTCGCCCGATCCATGTTTCCGGCGTCGACGATATCGCTGCCTCATCCGTCGAGATGGGCTGGTCGGGTCGTCGTCCCCTGGCCAATTACCTCTCCGCCATCGAGACGCTCTATGTCGCTGGTACCAATGTGCGGCGTGGCTCCTGTGGTGCCCTCGGCCTCGCTTATGTTGCCGATGGCCGCAGCGATGGCTATGCCGAACTGCACATGAATTCCTGGGACTGCCTGGCGGGTCTGCTCATGGTGCGCGAGGCAGGCGGCGTCACCGGGCCGTTCCTGGCCGTACACGGCCTCACCGAGGGCGCGCCGGTCCTGGCTGCAGCACCTGGCGTGGCCACAGTCATGTCGCGCGCCACCGGTATTCCGCTGCACGAAGAGATCGATTTACTGCCCGACGCGGCCTATCAGCAAAGGAAGACAGCATGAGCGACAAGCCCAGCCCCCGCTACGATCGGCCCCATATCAGCAAGGTCTATGAAGACTTGCCTGGTTTCGGTGTCGATCTCTATGTCGGCGGCCGCGAAGGCGCCTCCGATGTGCCTCTGTTGCTCGAGAATGGCATTTCCACGGTTCTGAATTGCGCCGTGAATCTCGACTTCAACTACGTCGCCGAGCCCGACGAGGTCTCTCACGATAGCCGCGTTGGCTACGGTGCAGCCCCCATCCGCTACTACAAGCTCGGCATTGTCGATGGACCGGGCAATCCCGACACGATGATGCTGGCCGGCTACTATCAGCTGCGCGGTGCCCTCGACCAGATCCTGCCGGATCGGCCGAGCTATCCCACCCGCACCAGGGGCAATCTCCTGGTCAATTGTCGGGCCGGTCGGTCGCGCTCGGTGATCCTCGCAGCGCTGTTTTTGCACCTGCATATTCCCGAGCAGTTTCCCCGGCTGGTCGACGCCATTGACCACGTCCGCATCAAGCGCGAACTGCGTCGTGACGAGTGGCACGAAACGCCCAAGCCAATGCTGATCGCTGCCGCCGAGCGCACCGCCCATTGGGTGCATCTCGTCGAATCCGACCGGACGGCCGCTCAGGCGAAAAAGGTCGCTGGAGCGTCGGCGTGATCCGTTTTGCAGTCATCGCCGACCCGCATGTGCACGATTGCGATTGGGTCCCCACAGGGTCAGGCCTGCCGGGTGCCATCCGCAGTTTCGGCGAGACCGGGCAATCGACCCGCATCTTCAACGAGAGTGTGCCCGCGTTTCGTGCCGCGCTGACAGCGGCGGTCGAGGCAGGCGCCAAGATTGTTGTTCTGGTTGGCGACCTCACCGATGATGGCCAGCGACCGAACATCGACAAGGCGCTTTCTATCATTGCTGAGTTTCGGAAGCGCCATGGCCTGAGGGTTTTGATGACCCCCGGCAATCACGACTTCTTTGCTATCGATGGCCGACCGCAGCGCAAGACGTTCCTTGCCGCCGACGGTATGCGTGTGGCCGTGGACAGCGCGGCCTCCGCTGAAGCTGCTACCCTGGGCAGTGGCGAGGCCTTGCAAATCCTCTCCGGCCTGGGCTTTACCCCGGACGCGGCCGACCGCCACTGGGAGACGCCGTTCGGCCACGATCCGGACTGGCAGGCGCGCAGCTACAGGACAACGAGCCCGAACGGACACACTGCCTGTGATATGATTGATGCGTCCTATCTGGTCGAACCGGTGGACGGCCTTTGGGTGCTTTCCATCGACGCCAATGTCTGCATTCCCCGCGACGATGCCACCGATTTCACTGATTCCATGCATTTTCTCGATCCCAGCAAGCTTGGCTGGGATGTCGTGGCAAAGCATCGCCCGCACCTTTTGGGCTGGATCACCGATGTGGCGTCACGCGCGCGTCGACTGGGCAAGCACCTGGTCGCTTTTTCGCACTATCCTCCGCTTGATGTCTTGGGCAATAGCGCCGCGACCGAAATTCCGGTGTTCGGCGCAAACGGCCTCGCGCAGCGCATTCCGGATCCGAGTGTTGCTGAAGCTCTGGCGGCCACTGGCATCAAACTACATTTTTCTGGCCATCTGCACGTTAACGACACCGCGCGCTATCGCTCGACCGCCGGTGGTTTCGTCAACATCGCCGTGCCGTCTCCGGTTGGCTATGGAGCCGGGCTAAAAATCATCGATATGACGCCGACTGCGACCCATGTCCGCACGCTTCCATTGCGTCGCATCGAGGGGCATGACATCGCCTTCGCCGCCTATCGCGCCGAAGCTGCGCATATGCATCGGGCGGCGCCCGCTGCGAGCAAGGCGGTTGACCATGGTCAGTTTCTCAACCGCCATCTCTGCCACCTTGTCCGCCGTCGCTATCTGCCGCGCGAATGGCCGTCCGACCTCGAGGCATTCGTGCAGAGCGCCAAGGTATCCGACCTGCTGAAATTGCTCGGCGTGACCCTGCCAGTCGTCAACGACTTCTCCATGTTGTGCATGGTGGAAGACTGGTATCGGTTCCGGAAGGCAGGCGCTTTGGCCTTGCCCGACATTGCAGCAGAGCGCGTGGCGCTCTATCAGCGCCTGGTGTCTGGTCCGCGTGCCGAGCCCGAGACTGAGCTTGCCGCTCGCATGGCGGTGATCGTGGACCTTTTGGGTCTCTATATGAACCGGCAGCCGAGTATCGACTTCGCCATCATGCCGAACCTCGACATCATCGAGGGTGGTGCAGAACAGGGCAGGGCGGTAGCCTAGTCGCGTTCAGGGCCGCACAGTCTTGCGCCACACCACCTGCGTCGGCAGCACGACCGGCTGTCCGGGCTCGGCATCTTCCTTCTCCACGATGGCGACGATGTGGTCGGCGATCTCGGACAGCGGCTGGCGGAACGTGGTGAGCTCGTAACCGAGCCATCCGGCTTCGGGGATGTCGTCGAAGCCTATAACGCAGAGATCCTCGGGGATGTTCATGCGGAATTCGAGCCGCGCCGTATCCATGAACCCCAGCGCCAAGAGGTCGGTGACGCAAAACACGCCATCCGGGCGGCGCGAGGTGGCCAGCACCTGCCGCGCGCTGTCCACGCCGGTCTGATAGCCGGTCGGCCCGGCACGTGAGACGCTGACCTCCAGGCCATGCTCGGCGGCCGCCTCGACAAAAGTCTTTTCGCGCATTTCCAGGCCGGGCGTGCCTGCTGTGGAATTGATCACGGCGACGCGGCGGCAACCGGCGCGCTTCAGCATCAGGCAGGCCTCAAGGGCCGGGGTTCTATTCTCGACCGAAATGAATTCCGGCCCTTTGATCGGGTCGGCGCGGTTGATGAGAATGACGCGTTGGCCGTTTTCGAGACAGGTCTTGACCAGCGATGCCGGCGGCGTCCCGGAAATGACTACGGTGGCATCGGCGCGATAGTTGAGCGTCTGCCGCAATGCCGCTTCAACGCCTTCCGCTTCGCCCGAGGTGTTGAGCACCATCACCACCTTACCGATGGCCTGCAGCCGTCGCGTGATGATTTCGACGATGGAAGCCTGGAAGGGGGCCTGCATGCCGGCCACGATAAGGCAGACAATTCCGGTGCGATGCCAGAGCAGGCCGCGCGCAAGGTGATTGACGTGATATCCCAACTGGTCGGCCGCCGCGAGCACCTTGGCCCTCGTCTCCGGCGATACGCTCGCGCCATCTGTGAAGGCTCTTGAGACCGCAGAGCGCGACACGCCGGCAAGCTCGGCGACCTTATCGGCGCTGACAGAGGCCTTGCGCGGCTTCGTCTTGACCTTGGACATCTGTGCTCCTCCTCAGGGCGCTGTGCTTGTTGCACAGTTTTGCTGCAAACCTGTTACCGTTTCCTGCCGACGCACCGCACCGCCGCCTCAAAAGCCTCGGAAATCCGCAGCTTCGATGCAATTTATGCCGGCTGATCGCCACCGCTGTCATAACCCAGGGCGAGCTTGTTGCAAAGCTGTGCAATGCGTGTAATGCTCCCCTCTGGCTGAAGCCGTCTGCTTGGAGAGGGGTAGGGTTTTGGAATCCACCATAGGTTTGGTTGATCTGCTGGGCGCGGCCGCGTTGCTGCTCTGGGGTCTGCGCATGATCAAGACCGGCGTGCTAAGGGCCTATGGGACAGTGCTCCGCCAGCGCCTGGGACGCAGCACAGCCAACCGATTCATGGCGGCGTTCTGGGGGTTCCTGGTGACCCTGGGCCTGCAATCAAGCACGGCGACAGCGGTAATCATTGCCTCGTTCACTGCCCGTGACATTATTCGCCCCCGCATGGCCCAGGCCATGATGCTGGGCGCCAATTTCGGCACCGCCGTGGTCGCGCTCGTCCTGTCGGCCGATATTCATTGGGTCGGCAGTGCGCTGCTCTTCTGCGGCGTCATGCTGTTTAATCTCTCGCAGGGAAGCCGCAACCGCAATCTCGGGCGCGCGATTATCGGGCTTGGACTGATGCTGCTCGCGCTGCAACTCTTGGGGGGCGTAACCGCGCCGTTGCGCGAATCCGAGACTCTCATCACTGTCCTTGCTGCCTTGGGCGAGGCGCCGGTCTTTGCCGTTATTCTTTCGGCCGGGCTGGCGGTCATGGCGTCGTCTTCGCTCGCCGTCGTGGTTCTGGTCATGATGCTGGCAGCCGCTGGCGTCGTCGGACCGGAACTGGCGCTATGGCTGGTCGCTGGCGCCAATTTGGGCGGGGCCATACCCCCTTACCTGGCAGTGCGTTCCGAGGGGCTGCCGGCCCGCCGCCTGACCCTTGCAAATCTGCTGGTGCGCAGCAGTGGTGCCATGGTGGTGCTGATTTTTGCTGCGCCATTGGCCGAACTGTTGTCGCGCTGGTTTACTGATCCTGCGGCCTTCGTCGCCGCCGCGCATCTGGGATTCAGCGCGGTTCTACTCCTCGTTTTTCTGCCTCTCCTTGGGCCGGTCACGAAGCTGGCGGAACTCCTGCTGCCGGCGCGTGCCGACGCCGACGGCGAAGCACAAACCTATCTAGACGAGGGACTCATGTCGTCACCCGACATGGCCATTGCCGTGGCTGCGCGGGAAACCCTGCGCATGGGCGACCTCATCGGTTCTATGCTCGATCAGACGCAGCGCTCACTGCGCGATGGTGACGAGGCGGCCTATGCTCTGGTATCGCGCCAAGAAGAAGAGGTGGACCGGCTGCACGAGGCCATCAAGCTCTATGTCGCGCGCATCAGCCGCCTCGATCTCGAAGAAGACGATGCCCGCCGTGCCAGCGAGGTGATTTCCTACGCCATTAATCTTGAGCATGTGGGCGACATCATCAAGCGAGGCCTCGCCGAGATCGCCGCGAAAAAGGCACGCAAGAAGCTTTCCTTGTCCCCTGAGGGACTGGCAGAAATCTCGGAATTTTTCCAGTACACGCGGGACAATCTGCAGCTGGCGCAGGCCATTTTTATGTCGCGTGATCCTGATATTGCCAAGCGACTGCTCGCCCAGAAAATCGAAATCCGCAAGCTTGAGGCACGGTCTGCCGGCTTGCACATGGCGCGCATGCGGGCCGGACGGACGGAGAGCGTCGAGACTAGTTCGATTCATCTGGACCTGCTGCGCGACCTCAAGCGCGTCAATGCACATCTCGCGTCAGTAGCCTATCCTATCCTCGAGGAAATTGGCCTGCTTGACGAAAGTCGGCTGCGTAGCGCCAAGGGTGATTAGTCGCCTCTACCCCTACCACTCCACCCCTCTCCGGCACGGCCGAACTACGCGCCTCATCTGCCAAGACAAAAGTTCGCTGCATCGCAGCGGAATTTTTATTCCACCACCCATCAGTTTTGGAATTTGTCTGTTGCAATGCAGTGCAAGTTGAGCTCAACTTTTGATCGTGAACAGCCGTGCAAGGTGCGGCCGAAAACAATATGGGGCGCACCCACGGACCGCCGGGCGTGTCGCCGCGAGCGGTGATTTTCGGAGGAAGGAAGCTGTGAACACAAATCTCAAACGAGCCCTGCTGCTGTCTGCCGCGGCCGGCTTGATGGCCGGTCCGGCAATGGCCCAAACGGTGGACGAATTGCTCGCTGCCGCCAAGAACGAGCCGTCGATCACCGTCTATGACAGCACCGGCAAGATCGTCGACATGGCCGCCAATTTCGAGGCCAAGTACGGGCTCAAAGCCGTGGGCCAGAAAGTTTCGGCCAATAGTCAGCTGGAGATGATCATCCGGGAGAGCCAGGCCAACAATGTCCAGGGTGACGTGGCGCTGATCACCGATGCACCGGCGGCCATGGCGCAACTGCTGCCGAATGGCTTTGTCGAAAGCTGGCTGCCGGCCGATTTGGCTGACAAGATCGCGCCGGGCTTCCAGAACCCGCTGGCCATTTCCACCAATGCCAATGTGTGGGCCTACAACACCGAGGTCTATGAGAGCTGCCCCGTCACCAACATTTGGCAGCTGACTTTGCCGGAGTGGCGCGCCAAGGTGGCCTTCGTCGATCCTTTGACCAAGGGCACCTATACCGACTGGTTCAACCAGATGGAGATGCATGGCGATGCCGCCGTGGCCACCGCCTATAAGGAACAGTTCGGTAGCGATCTCGATACCAGTTCTGAAAGTGCTACAAAACAGTGGTTGAAGGCCTTCGCCGCCAATGCGCCGCTGGTGGTGGATGGCGACGATCCGGTGTCAGAAGCGGTCGGCGCTCCGGGGCAGGCGGCTCCTTTCTTCGGGATGCTGAGTTCGGCCAAGTTCCGCGACAATGCCGACAAGGACTATAAGCTCGGCCTCTGCGCCGAGATGACGCCATGGGCTGGCTGGACCTATACCAAGCTGGGCTTGATCGCGACGGGCACGGACAGCCCTAACGCTGCCCGCCTTTTCGTCCACTATATCCTGACCGAGGAAGGCATCGCGCCTCAGGTTGCCGACGGCAAGATTTCGACCAATTCCGACGTCAAGATCCCCGACGAAGAGCCATCGGGGCTCGCCGACCATCTCGACGCACTCTTCCCCTACGATGCCACGACCGGTCTAGACGACTGGGAGACCCGCCAGGACTGGCAGGATTTCTGGACCATCAACTACCGCAAATAGCCAAGTATTGGCGGCCCTGAAACATGGGCCGCTACCGCCGCCGACCATCCTGGCGATGATTAACCTGGACCCAATATGACCCTGCCTATCAATCTCTCGCCGCACCAGCGCGCAGAATTGTCCACGCGCCTGATGCAAGTTGCCAAGGACGCTGCGTTTCTTGTCGGCCCTTCGCTTCGCGCCGCGTTCCGTTCGACCATGGCGGTGGACTACAAGGTCGATCTCCACGACATCGTCACCATCCACGACAAGCAGAGCGAGATCGCGATTCGCGACTACATCCTGGCCGCCGAACCTGACTCCACCCTCCTGGGCGAAGAGGGGGGCAGTGTCGGGACGGGGCGGGTGCATTGGTATGTCGATCCGATCGACGGCACCTCGAATTTCGCGCGCGGCCTGGCCTTCTGGTGCGTTTCCATCGGCGCCATGGTCGATGACGAAATCGTCGCCGGCGTTGTCTATGATCCAATCGCGGAGCAGCTGTTCTCTGCTGATCTGGAGGGCGCCTGGCTCAATGACCGGCCGCTACGGTCGCAGGCCGCCCTCGACGAAAGCCACGCAACCCTGATCACCGGCTATCCAGTGGCGCGTGATTTCCGCCTCGATGGCAAGGATGCTGCCCTCGAGCGTTTTGGAACCCTGGTTGAAACCTTCTCCACCCTGCGTCGTCCAGGCAGTGCCGCGCTGACGCTGGCTCATGTCGCTGCCGGATGGTCCGACGCCGCAGTCGGCTTTGGCGTCAATCCGTGGGATGTCACTGCGGCTATGCTGATCCTCAGGAATGCCGGCGGCACCTACAGGCCGCTCACCCTCGGCAAAGTTGGCGTCGATGCTCCCGCAAACCAATGCCCCGGCTATGTGGCCACCGGCGCGGGCGGTCACTATCCGACCCTGGACCGCGTGGCCGACGCCATCGACATGAGCCGCAAAGCCGCTCGCCGTTAGTTCGGTCGCTATCCGTCTTCCAAGGCGCGCAGCTCGTCAGCGTCTCGACAAATTTGCTAAGCTGAGCGATTTTGGGAGCGCTACACGGAACGACCCGCATCCTTGGGGGGTAGCAAAACCGATCCAATGTCTCTGGTGACCCCGACTGGATTCGAACCAGTGGCCTCAGGATTAGGAATCCTGCGCTCTATCCTGCTGAGCTACGGGGCCGACCGCGTTCGACCTAGCAGCGGCAGGGGTGATTTTCAAGCTGTACCGGCGCTCAGGGCTGTTTTAACCAGGTGCCATGACACACCTTCCCGATATCGTGCTCTATCCCCACCCGGCTCTTGCCAAGGCGGCCATGCCTCGTCCAGTGGACGACGAAATGCGCAGCGTCGGGGCGGCACTCCTGGACGTTGCCCGGTCAGTTAACGCCTATGGCCTGGCCGCCGCCCATATCGGCCGCAATGAGCCGCTGGTGGTTGTGAGCTTCGGCCCGCTCGAAACGCGCGACTATCGCCTGTTATTCAATCCCGAAATCGTGGCCATAGATGGGGAAAATTCCTCGGGAGCAGAGGGTTCGGTATCCTTGCCGGGGATCGAGGTGGACGTTGCGCGGCCCACCGGGGTGAGGTTGCGCTATGACAATGGCCATGGCGATGGCGATGGCGAAAGCACAGAACTAGCGCTGACCGGCTTCGCGTCACGGGTGGCCCAGCACGAAATCGATCAAATGAATGGCATTTTCTTTCTAGACAAGCTCTCACGCCTGAAGCGCGATGCAGCACTGCGCCGCTATGGAAAACGCGCGCGACTGGGGAATTTGAGCGGGCAGGGCGGTTGATCCAGTGCTCTCGGTCCGGTAAACGGAGCCGGAACGAAAAGGAATTGCAATGCGCGCGGAAATTGAAAAAGCCGTTGCCGAAATCGAGCAGGTTCTGACCCTGCTGAGGAGGCATCTTTGACTGGGATACAGCTGAACTCCGTCTCGATGCGCTAACGGCGCAAACTGAATCTCCCGACTTCTGGAACGACCCGCAGAAGGCCCGCGTCACCATGCGCGAGCGCGATGACCTCGACGTGGCGGTGAAAACCGTGCGCGAGCTCGAAAACGGCATTCGCGACAATATCGAGCTGATTGAACTGGGCGAAGCCGAGGGCGACGCCGAGGTGATCACCGAAGCCGAAAACGCTCTGCTTGAGCTCAAGCAGGTGGCCAGGCGCACCCAGATCGAAACGCTGCTCTCCGGCGAGGTCGATTCCAACGACTGCTATGTGGAAATCCACTCTGGTGCCGGCGGCACGGAGAGCCAGGACTGGGCCAACATGCTGCTGCGCATGTACACCCGTTGGGCTGAACGCCGGAAAATGAAAGTCGAAGTGCTTGAAATGCACGACGGCGAAGAAGCCGGCATCAAGTCCGCGACCATTCTGGTCAAAGGTCACAATGCCTATGGCTGGCTCAAGACCGAAAGTGGTGTGCATCGGCTGGTGCGCATCAGCCCATATGATTCCGCCGCTCGCCGTCATACGAGCTTTTCAAGCTGCTGGGTTTATCCGGTGGTCGATGACAGCATCGACATCGAAATCCGCGATGCGGATCTGAAGGTCGATACCTATCGCTCCTCGGGTGCCGGTGGCCAGCATGTGAACACCACGGACTCGGCGATCCGCATCACCCACATTCCCTCGGGCATCATCGTTGCCTGTCAGCAGGAGCGCAGCCAGCACAAGAACCGAGCCACCGCCATGGCGATGCTGAAGTCGCGGCTCTATGAAATGGAACTGCAGAAGCGCGAAGAAGCCGCCAATGCCCAGTCGGCCAGCAAAACCGACATCGGCTGGGGCCATCAGATCCGCTCCTACGTCCTGCAGCCCTACCAGATGGTCAAGGATCTGCGGACCGGGGTCGAAAGCAGCCAGCCGGCAGCGGTTCTGGACGGGGATATCGACGAGTTCATGGAAGCAGCTCTGGCGCAACGAGTCGGTGTCGCAACCGACGTCGTTTCCGACGAAGCCTAACAAAACAAACGCCCGGCCAATGCGCCGGTCGTTTCACTTTCGGCGCTGCTGCACGCGGCGCGCGCCTAGTCCACCATTGCCATCAGCCGCTTGCCGGCATCCATGAACGGCGAGGGGTCGATGGCCTGATCATCGCGGCGCACTTCCAGATGCAGGTGGGGCCCGGTAGAGCGGCCCGTGGAGCCGACTTTGGCGATGGGCGTGCCGGCCTGAACTGCCTGACCCTCCTTGGTCAGAAAGGCGCTGAGATGGGCGTAGCGGGTCATCAAGCCGTTGGCATGGCTGACCTCGATGACATTGCCATAGCCTGACTTGGTGCCAACAAAACTCACCACGCCCGCTGCCGCACTCAACACCGTGGTGCCGGAAGGCGCCGCCCAGTCCAGCCCGGCATGGAAGGCGCGCCCGCCGGTAAACGGATCGGTCCGATTGCCGAAGCCAGAGCTTCTCCGAAAATTGCCGGCAATCGGCATATGGACAGGCACGGAATCAAGGCTATCGCGCGCCGCCTTGTAGCGTAGCAGCGCATCCATGACCGCATTGGCGTCTTCGATCATCGGCGATGCATCCGCACCGTCGACGGCATCGAGCAGCGGGCCGCCAGCGCCGTTGAGGCCAGCTGCCGGCAACTGCAGGCGAATGCCCAGCTTGCCCAATTCTGATGAAATGCCTTCAGTGCGCTGGTTGGCCGCGGTGGCAATGCCGGTCATCGCCATCTGCGTCTCTTCCATCATCTGAGCGACGGCTTGTGCCGTCGCCGGCACGTCGGGATTGCCAGCGGCGCCAATGGTCATCTGCGGTTTCGGCACGGATGCATCGGGCTTGACCGCGGCAATGCCGAGCTGATCGGCTTTCTCCACCAGGACGCGGACCAGTTGATGCTGTTCCAGCAATACGTCCTGCTGCTGCGCCAACTCCTGCAATTGCAGGTTGATATCGCCCGCCTGGGCATAGCTGCGGGAATGCAGCCGGTCGATTTCGACCCGCATTTGTGCCAACCGGTCCTCGTAGGCCGAGACCACGAGATTGTTCTGCCCGCTCATCAGCCGGGCGATGTCGGGCGCCATGAGGAGGCCAGTTGCGGTTAGCGCATTGGTGCCAAGCAGCGCCGCAAACAGTCCATAGAACAGGGCAGGATGGATCCCCTTGCGCGCAGGTGCCGCGCCTTTAGTCTCGCTTCTGCGATAGCCGGACGCTTGCAACACGCCGCACCCCCAAAACCAGCCCCGTATGGTTAGGGAAATATAACCGGCGATGGTTAAGAAAGCCGAAAACCGTCAGGGGGACCCGCCCTTACGGGCTTTTCCCGCCCCGCCCGCCAGGACGCCATCGAGCGCTTCCAGCATCTTGGCAGCGTGGCCCTTGATGCGCGTGGCCCGCACGATGGCGGCAACCCGGCCATCGGCACCGATAATGAAACTGGTGCGAACAAGCCCCATGAATTCCCGGCCATAGAGCTTTTTGAGCTGCCACAGCCCGAAACCTGCAATGGCCTTGTGCTCGGGATCGGCCACCAGCGGAACGGTCAAGCCATATTTGGCGCGGAACTTTCGATGTTTGTCGAGATCATCAGGCGAAATGCCGATCAGCGCCGCATCGCGCTTGGCAAAGTCTGCCGCCAGTTCGGAGAATTCGCGGTTCTCGTCGGTGCATCCGCCCGAGTCGTCCTCGGGATAAAAGAAGATCACGACCGGCTGGCCGCGCAAGGCGCTGAGGGTCACCGTGCTACCGTCGTCGCGCGGCAGTGTGAAGTCTGGTGCGATATCGCCGATCTTGAGCTGGGTCATGAGGCTTTCCTAGGCAGCACTCTGATGCAATAGAGGGTGTTGGCGCCACATTCCAGCCGGTATCATCTCGCAATGGACCGCGATGGGCGGTTGATTCTGAAGGGCGATGGGGGAAACGGCTGACCCTCGATCTGGCGGCAAGTGAACGAAGCGACCATTTCAACAGATCAGCCCAATCCCAAGCCAAAGGCCGGCAATCGTCGCCCCTTGCGCCGCGTTTCAAAAATTGCGGTCTGGGTGCTGGGCGTGCCTGCCGCGCTGCTGATCCTGCTCTATGTCGTGCTGCTGATCACCCCGGTGCGCCTGCCCTTTACCGGCCAGGCGGTTCGCGGATTTGTCCAAGGGTTTATTCCGCCCACCTCCAGCATCGAGATGGGCGACATGGCACTGGCGCTGGAAAGCGGCATCTGGCCAGTCATTCAGTTCTCACCGGTCGTCCTCACTGACAGCAAATCCGGTGCCCGTGTCGCCATGGCGGCGCTCGAAGTCGGCTTTTCGCCGGCCCGCGCCCTGCTTGGGCAGCCCGGGGCAACCGTGACAGTGGTCGAGCCGCACATCCAGATGGTTCAGGATCTCTACGGCCCACGCCTCTCAACGTTCGAAATGGTCGATAGTCCTGATGGTGGCACGCCCACGCTCCGCGTGTTGGAGGGCGAGGACGCCTTTCCCACCATAGCCATCTCTCCGGAGGGTATCGGATCGGCGCCTGGCAAACCCGTGCCCATGCGATCGGATAATGACTGGCTGATCTACAATCTTGAAGCCAGCGAAGTGGCGATCAACGACCTCGTCGCGCAGATCGAACAGGGCAAGTTCTCGCGTCTCATGGTCCGAGGCGGCATCATCGACATGTCGGACACGGTCTATAGTCTGCATCGACGCTTCGAAAATGTCTCGCTCGAGATTGGCCCGGCTACGGGGGCCAAAGCTATTCACGGCGAGTTCGGCGCGTTGATCGGTGGTCGCACCGTCTATGGCACTATAGATCGTGGCGTTGCCGATGACGGCACGTCTCGCCTCCAGGTCGATATTACCAATCTCGATTTCGCGGCCTTCCTGCCTTTCATAGACGATGCCGAAAGCATGGCGGCGATGCGGGGTGCGGGGGCTGTTTCGCTGGACGTGGCCTTCAGTCCAGCCGGTGGCAAGCTGGTGGATGGGACCATGAAGGTTGATCTGACAGGGTTGGACCTGCGGATCGGTCAAGATTATTTCCCGGTCGCCAGTTCCATCCTCGAAATCAACTGGCTGCCCGCCGAAGGCCAGTTCAAGCTCGCCGAAGGCGCCTTGCAGATCGGGCAGAGCTCGGCCCGAATTTCCGGCACATTTGCCTTGGGGCTGGATCGCACTTATGGGCCGACCATTGGCATTGCTCTTAACGCGCGAGACGTTATCATCCATCCAAACGACATGAACGCGCCAGCCCAACCATTTGACTCCATGGATTTTTCTGGTTGGTCAGCCCCCTTATATGGCGCCCTCGGCATCGACAGATTCGTGGCCCGAAAAGGCGATGCGGTTGTCGAAACCACTGGCCGCATCGACATGTTGCTGGCGGGGCTGGGCGTCAAGATGGAGGTAGCCGGGCAGGGGGTAAGTGCTGACGATCTCAAACGGCTCTGGCCTTATGTGATGGGCAAGGAAAGCCGCGACTGGTTTGTTGCCAACGTTACCGAGGGCGTGGTCAAGACGTCGCGCATGCAGTTCCGATTCCCTGTTGGCTCCATGGCCCTTGAAGGTGAGGACAAGCCCATCCCCAAGGGCGGTATGCATGTGGAGATCGTCGGCGAAAACGTCGCCATCAAAGCCACCGAAACCATGGCCCCGATTGTCATCGACGGCGAAACGCGCCTCGTGGTCGACGACGCCAATGTGACCATTGCCGGTGGCGGCGGCGTGATTGACACGGCCGACGGCGCCATCACCGTCCGCAATCCTGCTTTGGTGATGGACAATGCCAATCCCGACGAACGCATCGTCGAAATCTCGGGCGATCTATCCGCACCCATTCCCGCGCTCTTGGACCTGATCAAAGAGCAACAGCCGGATGCCTTGGCAAATGCCGAACTGCCGGTTGATCTTGCAGCACTCGAAGGCTCGGTCGATCTCGGTCTCGTCGCCACCATCGTATTGGCCGACGAGAAAACCGGCCGCGCCATGGACCTCGACTATGTCATCAATGGCAGCGTCAATGATTTCGCCAGTACCCAGCCCATTGAGGGCCGCAAGATCGGCAATGGCCAATTGGCATTCTCCGCCTCGCAGGATGGCTATCAGTTGGGTGGAAGTGCCGAGATCGACGGCATGAGGGCAGATCTCTCCATCGAAGGCACACCGACCACTGAACCGGTCTTCCGTCTGGGCTCGACCGTGGCCGTTGCCGACCTTGCGGCATTGGGCTTCGATGTTTCCCAGTTCGCCAGCGGCCGGGTGCGCTTCGTCGCGCAACCCATGGCCAATGGCGCCCTCAGCATGCTGGTCGATCTGCGCGATGCCGGTCTTGCCATCAAGGATTTGGGTATCAACAAAGCCGTGGGCACGCCCGGCAGCCTCACGGCGACCATCAAGCCCGAAGGCGATACCACAAAGCTCGAAGACATCGCTTTGTCCTTTGGCACCGTGTCGCTGGCCGGCGGGCTTGAATACCACGCGACCAAGGGGCTGGTCTCAGCCGATTTCTCGACCTTTGCCCTCAGCACTGGAGATCGTGCCCAGGTCGCAGTCGCACCCATCGAGGGCGGCTATCAGGTGCGCATTCGTGGCCAACAGCTCGATCTTAAGCCGATGTTGAGCCAATTCTTCAGTCTCGGGCAGGGTAGCGGCGGCGTGCAGTCGACGCAGTTCACCCAGACCATTGCCCTCGATGTCAAACTGGACCGGGCCGTTGGCTACTACGCAACCACCGCCTTCAATGTCGACCTCAACCTGCTTCTTGCTGGGTCGGACCTGCGCCGCGCTGCACTAACGGCCCAGTTCGGCGAGGGCAATGCCGTCTCCGTCACCACGAACCCGGCGCCAAATGGCCGCACCATGAGCGTCGCCTTCAACGACGCCGGAACCATCCTGCGCCTGCTCGGGGTCTATTCGCAGCTGGCCGGCGGCTCGGGCAGCCTCGTGCTCACCACAGATCGCACCCAGGATGTTGAAGCGGGCCAACTGGTCATGCGTGATTTTGCCATCGTCGATGAAAAGAACGTGGTTCAGGTCCTCGGCAACCACTCCGATTCTCGCGCGGCAATCTCGGCCAGTAATCGCCTCGACTTCGATGCCGCGCAAGTCGATTTCCTGCGCCGCAAGGACCGGGTTGAGGTGACCAATGCGCTGCTGTCGGGTGATACCGTGGGCGGCACCATGCGTGGCTTCATCTACACCGATCGCCGCCAATATGATCTGGCGGGCACCTATGTGCCGCTCTACGGCCTCAACAACGCCTTCCAGCAAATTCCGCTGCTCGGTCCGCTGCTCGGTGGTCGTGCCGGCGAGGGCCTGCTTGGAGTGACGTTTGCCGTGCAAGGGCCCCTCGACAACCCGCAATTCCGCATCAATCCGCTGTCGGCTCTCGTGCCAGGAGCGTTCCGCGAGCTCTTTGAATTCCGCTCGCGTGAATTGCCACGATAAAAAAGGCGCCGCACCCAATGGTGCGACGCCCTTTCAAACGTCAATGTGTTCGGACCATCAGATCGGCTTGATCAGCGCGTGGCGCTTCTTGCCGACGGACAGCTTGATAACGCCTTCCGTCAGCAGGGCGTTTTCGCCAAGGCTGAGCTTGTCATCCTCGACGCTCTCGTCGTTGACCTTCACCGCGCCAGAGGCCACATGGCGGCGCGCCTCGCCATTCGAAGCGGCAAGGCCGGCCTTGACCAAGGCATTGAGGATACCGATGCCGGAATTCAGTTCGGCATGGGTCACCTCGGCGGTCGGCAGTGACAGATCGATGGCCCCGGCCTCGAACGTCGCCAATGCCGTCGCGGCGGCCTGAATGGCGGCATCACGGCCATGCACGATAGCCGTCACTTCGGTCGCCAGGATTTTCTTGGCTTCGTTGATTTCGCTACCACCCAAGGCGCCGATGCGCTCGATCTCGGAGATCGGCAGACGGGTGAAGATCTTGAGGAACTTCACCACGTCGGCGTCTTCCGTGTTCCGGAAATACTGCCAGAAGTCATAGGGGCTGAAGAGGTCGCCATTGAGCCAGACGGCGCCAGAGGCGGACTTGCCCATCTTCTCGCCACTCGACTTGGTCAGCAGCGGCGTGGTCAGCGCATAAAGCTGCGGCCCGCCCATGCGATGGGAGAGATCGACACCGTTGATGATGTTGCCCCACTGATCAGAACCGCCCATCTGCAGCACCGTGCCATAGCGCCGGTTGAGCTCGACGAAGTCATAGCCCTGCATGATCATGTAGTTGAACTCGAGGAAGCTCAGCGACTGCTCGCGATCAAGGCGCAGCTTCACTGAGTCGAAGCTCAGCATGCGGTTGACCGAGAAATGGCGGCCGACATCGCGCAGGAATTCGACATAGTTGAGCTTCAACAACCAGTCGGCATTATTCACCATCATGGCAGGGTTGGAACCGCCATAATTGAGAATGTTGCCGTAGACCCGCTTGATGCTCTCGATATTGGTGGCGATCTGCTCGACCGTCAGCAGTTTGCGCTGATCGTCGCGGAAGGACGGGTCACCCACCATGGAAGTGCCGCCGCCCATCAGGCTGATGGCCTGGTGCCCGGTTTCCTGCAGCCAATAGAGCATGGTGACGGTAATCAGGTTACCGATATGGATCGACGTCGCTGTCGCGTCATAACCGACATAGCCGGTGATCTTGCTCGTTGCCGCGAGCTGATCCAACCCTTCCGGATCGGAAATCTGGTGAATGAAGCCGCGCTCGTCGAGCACGCGCAGGAAGTCGGATTTGAACTTGGTCATTTTGAACCACTGAAGCCTGGTGAGACCTCATGGCGAGCCTGTCGAACCATGAGATCGTTTTGTTTGGAACCTCGCCCCTGGACAGGCTCAGGGCGGGGTTCCACCAATGGGTCGCTTCAATGCGCCTCTAACTCAGCGCCCGCCGCCGTCCGCGATCTCCTGACGACGACGGTCGAGATACTCGGCACAGTTGGCCGTCAATTCGTCGATCTTGCCTTCGAAGAAGTGGTTTGCCCCTTCCACGACCTGCTGTTCGATGGTGATGCCCTTCTGTGTCTTGAGCTTGTCGACCAGCTTCTGCACCGAACTCGGCGGCGCGACGCGGTCCTTGTCACCATGGATGATCAGGCCGGAAGACGGGCAGGGGGCAAGGAAGGAGAAATCGTAGAGGTTTTCCGGCGGCGCGATGGAGATGAACCCTTCCACTTCCGGACGGCGCATGAGCAGCTGCATGCCGATCCAGGCGCCGAAGGAGAAGCCCGCAATCCAGCAGCCTCGCGATTCGCGGTTGATGATTTGGAGCCAGTCCAGCGCCGCCGCTGCGTCGGAAAGCTCGCCGATGCCGTGGTCGAACACGCCCTGGCTGCGGCCGACACCGCGCGAATTGAAGCGCAGCACCGAAAAGCCGCGTTCCGCGAACATATAGAACAGGTTGTAGACGATCTGATTGTTCATCGTCCCGCCGAACTGCGGATGCGGATGCAACACGATCGCAATCGGTGCATTCGGCTCCTTGCCCGGCTGATAGCGCCCTTCCAGGCGCCCTTCCGGGCCGTTGAAAATCACTTCTGGCATAGGTTTGTTTCCGGCCTTCTCGGCTGTGTCACAACGGTCGTTCCGGGCCCGGGAAAGCTGCCGCGCGGCTTGACTAAGCGCGGGGGGCTCCCTAAAACATGGGTCCGAAAAACCAGTTTAGAATTGTTCAAAACGCGGTTTTGGCCACGGATCGGCCATTTGGAGCGCCCCTTGTAATGAAGTTGGGCCTCGAATTTCAAGAAGTGTTTGGTTTTGATGGGGTTCGAACCCCGCAAGCCGCACATGAGAGGTATGAAGGGTGCGCATGCGCCCGGATAACGCGATGAGCAAAGCTGCGGTCTATCTCGATCACAATGCTTCATCCCCGCTTCGGCCAGAAGCGCGGGAGGCGTTGCTTGCTGCGCTCGAGCTCAATGGCAATCCGTCGTCCGTCCATGGGCATGGTCGGGCGTTGCGGGACCGGATCGAGACCGGCCGACAGCAGGTGGCGCGCCTTTGTGGCGCCGAGACGCGCCAACTCGTCTTCACCGGTTCAGCCACCGAGGCGATCACCCAGGCAATCGTCGGTGGCGCCAAAGCATTTGCACCCGATGCCATTGTGGTCAGCGGCGGCGAGCACGCAGCCGTACTGAAGGCTGCAGAGGCAACCGGCCTTGACATATGGACTATCGGGCTTCAGGCCGATGGCCGCCTTGATTTGGATCAACTGGTTGCCGCGCTTGCTCGTGCGGACGCCGAAGGCATTACGCTCTTAGTTGCGCTGCACTGGGTCAATAATGAAACTGGCGTCGTCCAGCCGATGGCGCGGATAAATGCCCTTGTCGGCCCTACGCGCCACAGCCTCTTCGTCGACGCGGTACAGGCGCTCGCCAAGCTGCCGCTGGATTTTGCCGCCTCTGCACCCGACATGATGGCGATCAGCGCGCACAAGATCGGTGGCCCTGCAGGCATAGGCGGCCTTTTGGTCAAGGGCCATGCCGACACTGTCAGGTTGATTCCGGGCGGCGGGCAGGAGCAAGGCCGCCGCGGCGGCACCGAGTCTGCTGCGCTCATTGCTGCCTTTGGCGCCGCTGCCGCTGCCGCTAGCTCTAATACTGATACCATGCGCGCCCTCACCGACACCGTCGAGACCGGCTTGCGGACCATGGCGCCAGATGTGGTTATCTTTGGCCAATCAGCCGAACGGATCGGCAATGTCGTCAACTTCGCCGTGCCCGGCCTCGGCAATGCCACCGCCATGATGGCACTGGACCTGATGGGGCTCTCGGTGTCCTCAGGCTCCGCCTGCTCGTCGGGCAAGGTCGGCGCCAGCCATGTCCTCGCGGCTATGGGCGTCGACAAGGCGCTTGCCGGATGTGCCCTGCGGGTCAGCTTCGGCTGGAATTCACGCGTCGAGGATGCCGAGGCATTTCTCGATGGTTTCGAAACGCTCCTTTCCCGCCGGAAGCGGGGAGGGCAGGCGGCCTAGCCGCCCAAAAGTCTATCGTTCGCGGCGGCCTTGACCCGCCGAGGGACAAAAAGGAGAAGCCGAATGGCGGACTACGATATTCCGACCCTCAAGGAAGAGATCGACCGGGAAACGGTCGAACAGGTGCTGGCGCTCGACGTCGACAAATACAAGTACGGCTTCGAGACCGACATCGAATCCGATGTGCTGCCGCCTGGCCTGACCGAGGATACCGTCCGTTTCATTTCCGCCAAGAAGCAGGAACCGGAATGGATGCTGGAATGGCGCCTGGATGCGTTCCGCCGCTGGCAGACGCTCGAAGAGCCCAACTGGGCAAAAGTCCACTATCCCAAGATCGATTATCAGGCGATCAGCTACTACGCGGCGCCCAAGTCGGTGACTGGTCCGAAGAGCCTGGATGAAGTCGATCCGGAACTGCTCAAGACCTATGCCAAGCTCGGCATTCCGCTCAAGGAACAGGCGATCCTCGCCGGTGTGCAGGGCGCGGGCGAGCCGACCGGTACGCCGTTCGGCGCCGGCGTGGCCGTCGACGCCGTGTTCGACTCGGTATCTGTCGTCACAACCTTCCGCGAAGAACTGGCCAAGGTCGGCATCATTTTCTGCTCGATTTCCGAGGCGGTGCGTGAGCACCCGGAACTGGTGCAGAAATATCTCGGCACCGTGGTCCCGGTCTCCGACAATTACTACGCCACGCTCAATTCTGCCGTCTTCACCGATGGGTCCTTCGTCTACATCCCCAAGGGCGTCCGTTGCCCCATGGAATTGTCGACCTATTTCCGCATCAACGAAAAGAACACTGGCCAGTTCGAGCGCACGCTGATCATCGCCGACGATGACAGCTATGTCTCCTACCTGGAAGGCTGCACGGCTCCGAGCCGTGACGAAAACCAGCTTCATGCTGCCGTCGTCGAACTGGTGGCGCTCGATAATGCCGAGATCAAATATTCCACCGTCCAGAACTGGTATCCGGGCGATAAGGACGGCAAGGGCGGCATCTACAATTTCGTCACCAAGCGCGGGGATTGCCGCGGCGTCAATTCGCACATTTCCTGGACGCAGGTGGAAACCGGCTCGGCCATCACCTGGAAATACCCGAGCTGCATTCTGCGCGGCGACGGTTCGCGTGGCGAATTCTATTCCATCGCCATTTCGAACGGCTATCAGCAGGTCGATAGCGGCACCAAGATGATCCATCTGGGCAAGAACACGTCCAGCCGTATCATCTCCAAGGGCATCGCCGCTGGCTTCTCGGATAACACCTATCGTGGTCAGGTCTCGGCGCACGCCAAGGCCAAGAATGCCCGCAATTTCACCCAGTGTGACTCGCTGCTGATCGGCGACAAATGCGGTGCCCACACGGTGCCCTATATCGAGAGCCGCAACGGCACGGCCGTGTTTGAGCACGAGGCCACGACCTCGAAAATCTCGGACGACCAGATGTTCTACTGCATGCAGCGCGGCCTCTCGGAAGAGGATGCCGTCGCCCTGATCGTCAATGGTTTCGTTCGCGACGTGCTTCAGCACCTGCCGATGGAATTCATGGTCGAAACTCAGAAGCTGATTGCCATCAGCCTCGAAGGCAGCGTCGGCTAAACCTGTAACAGATCAATTTCCGGGTGGCGCGACACGCGACCCCGGCCTTGGAGAAAAAAGATGACCACTCCCGTTCTTGAAATCCGCAATCTGCATGCTCGTATCGAGGAGCGCGAAATCCTCAAGGGTGTGAACCTCATAATCCCACCGGGTGAAGTCCACGCCATCATGGGCCGCAACGGCTCGGGCAAGTCGACGCTGAGCTATGTGCTTGCCGGCAAAGAAGATTATGAAGTCACCGAGGGCGAAATCCTACTCAACGGCGAAAACATCCTCGAAATGGAGCCCGACGAACGCGCCGCAGCGGGCCTCTTCCTCGCCTTCCAGTACCCGATCGAAATTCCGGGCGTCGCGACCATGACCTTCCTCAAGGCAGCGATAAACGCCCAGCGCAAGGCGCGCGGCGAAGATGAGCTCAAGACCCCGGACTTCATGCGTCTGGTCAAGGAAGCCGGTGCCCAGCTCAACGTCGACAGCGACATGCTGAAGCGTCCGCTCAATGTCGGTTTCTCCGGCGGTGAGAAAAAGCGTGCCGAAATCATGCAAATGGCGCTGCTCAAGCCCTCGCTCGCCGTCCTCGACGAAACCGATTCCGGCCTCGACATCGACGCCCTGCAGGTCGTCTCCAAGGGCGTCAACGCCCTGCGTGATGGTAAGCGCTCCATGCTGGTCATCACCCATTACCAGCGTCTGCTGAACCACATCGTGCCTGACGTGGTGCATGTCTTCTCTGATGGCCGGATCGTCGAGAGCGGTGACAAGGACCTGGCGCTCAAGCTCGAAGCCGAGGGCTATGCCAATTACGGTGGTGAGGCAGCATAATGCGTCCGAACTTTCCCGTAAGGCTCGGCTCCGCCGAAGAGACCCTCATTGCTCAGCTCAAGGCTGTCGGCGCTGATCAGGTCGCTGAACGCATCACCGTGGCCGGCCTGCCGACCCGTCGTGTCGAGGCCTATCACTACACCGATTTGAAGACCCTGCTGCGCGCCGTTCCAGCGCGTGGGCAACCTGCCAACGAAGCCAGCGCTCCGGCGCTACGGGTGCCGGGCGCCTTCAATCTGATGGTCGCCAATGGCGTGATCCAGAACGCCTCCACGGCTCCCGCAGGCGTTATCGTCGGCCAGGCCCATGGTGGCGTTTTGACCACGCGCGACGACGTCATCGTCAATATCGGCAATGCTTTGGCCAAGACTGCGCTCACCCTCACGCTTGAGGGTAGCGTCGATCCGGTCATTCAGATCGAGCGCCGCATCGAAGGCGAAGCTGCCCACGTGGCCGATGCGCTCAAGGTGTTCGTGGCAGATGGTGCCGCCGCCACTATTCTCGAGACCTTTTCCGGCTCCGATGCTGCCCATGTCGGCAACCATGCCAGCTATATCGCCCTAGGCAAGAATGCTGTGCTGACCCATATCACGCTGGATCTCAGCGCCTCTGGCGTCAGCCACTTTGCCACCAACGAATATCATCTCGCCGATGGTGCCAAGCTGCGCACGCTGATCATCCATGCCGGCGCCAGCCTCGCCCGCACCCAGCTGTTCCCGACGCTGGGCGGTGCCGAGGCTCACGCTGATATCACCGGGCTCAACCTCGTATCGGATGGGCAGCACGCTGATATCACCATGGAAACGACGCACGCCGTTCCGCATACCTCCTCGCAGCCGCTGTTCAAGTCCATCACCCGTGGCCGCTCCAAGTCCGTCATTCAGGGCAAGCTGATCGTCGCTCGCGACGCTCAGAAGACTGATGCAAAGTTCATGCATCAGGGTCTGATGCTGTCGGATGACGCGGAGATCCTCTCCAAGCCGGAACTGGAAATCTATGCCGACGACGTCGTCTGCGGCCATGGCTCCACCTGCGGCAAGCTGGACGAAGACAGCCTGTTCTACCTCTTGAGCCGCGGCATTCCCAAGGCTGAGGCCGAGACCATGCTGGTCCGTGGCTTCATCGCCGAACTGCTCGACCCGGTGGAGGACGAAGCCCTCAACGAAGCCCTGCAAGGCGTCGTCGACGGGTGGTTGCTGGGACAGTAAGCGGCCGGAGCTTCGGCTCCATTGCATCCCTCCCCTCAAGGGGGAGGGGAGACCAGAGGCCACTCCGGTGGATGATTGATGACCTTCGACCTCGAAAAAATCCGCGCCGATTTTCCCATCCTGTCTGAGCAGATCCATGGCCATCGCCTGGTCTATCTCGATAGCGGCGCGTCGGCGCAGAAGCCGGTGCAGGTCCTCGACCGGATGGACCATGCCTTCCGGCACGAATATGCCAATGTCCATCGTGGCTTGCACACGCTGGCCAACCGCGCCACCGAGGGCTACGAAGCCGGTCGCGAGAGCGCTCGCCGCTTTCTCAATGCCGGTCGGATCGAAGAGATCATTTTCACCAAGTCGGCGACCGAGGCAATTAATCTGGTCGCGTCCTCCTTCGGCGGGCCCCGCATTGCCGAGGGTGACGAGATCGTGCTCACCATCATGGAGCACCACTCCAATATCGTGCCCTGGCATTTCCACCGCGAACGCAAGGGCGCGGTGATCAAGTGGGTGGATGTGCGCGACGATGGTAGTCTCGATCTCGATGCTTTCGAGGCGTCTCTGAGCGACAGGACGCGTATCGTGGCGGTTACACATATGTCCAACGTGCTGGGAACCATCAATCCGATCAAGGACATGATCGCGATGGCGCATGCACGCGGCATTCCGGTTCTGGTCGATGGCTCACAGGGGGCAGTCCACACCAAGGTGGATGTGCAGGATCTCGATGCCGATTTCTACATCATGACCGGCCACAAGCTCTATGGCCCCACCGGCATCGGCGTGCTCTATGGCAAGTACGATCTTCTCGCCGACATGCAGCCCTATCAGGGCGGCGGGGAGATGATCGAAGCCGTTACGCTTGAGGGCGTCACCTATAACGAGCCGCCGCATCGCTTCGAGGCCGGCACGCCCCCCATTGTGCAGGCCATGGGCCTCGGAGCCGCGCTCGACTACATGGAAGGTCTTGGCCGCGACGCCATTGCCGCCCATGAACATGACGTTGCCGAATATGCGCATGAGCGGCTCAGTCGCATCAATTCACTGCGCATGATCGGTACAGCGCCCGGAAAGGGCGGCATTTTCTCCTTCGAGATCGCCGGGGCCCACGCCCACGACGTCGCCACCATTCTCGATCGCTACGGTATCGCTGTTCGGGCTGGTACCCATTGCGCCCAGCCGCTGCTCAAGCGCTTCGGCGTGACCTCTACCTGCCGCGCGTCCTTGGCCCTATATAGTGGCAAGGACGATGTTGACGCGCTGGTCGACGGCATCGAGCGCGCCCAGAAATTTTTCGCCTGAGGAAGGCACAATGACCGAAGAAGCCATCGATACTCGCATCCAGCCGACCATGCCCTCGACCATTCCCGAGGGCGAAGTCGAGCGCATCACGTCCGATCTGATCGGGGCGCTCAAGACGGTCTATGACCCTGAAATCCCAGTCGATATTTACGAACTCGGCCTGATCTATAAGGTCGATCTCGACGATAATCGCAACCTCACCATCGACATGACGCTGACTGCGCCGGGCTGCCCGGTTGCTGGCGAAATGCCGGGCTGGGTCGAGAATGCGGCTCGCGGCGTGGAAGGTATTCAGGACGTCACCGTCAACATGGTCTTCGATCCCCCCTGGGACGCCTCGCGCATGAGCGAAGAGGCTCAGGTCGCGTTGAACTGGTGGTAATCCCGCGCATTTGCGCCTATATATCGTGAACCGCCGATAAAAGGTCACACGCCTATGCCGTTCAAGATCATGTCGCTGACCGATGCCGCCGCGGAGCGCATCACCGAGATCATCGAAGACAGCGAAAAGCCCGTTGTCGGCTTGCGCGTCGGTATCAAGAATGCCGGCTGCGCCGGTGTGTCCTACACCATGGATTATGTCGAGGCGCCTATCGCCGGCGATGACCACGTGGAAGATCACGGTGTCCATGTCTGGGTCGATCCGAAGGCCACGATGTACCTGCTTGGCACGGTGATGGATTTCGAGCAGTCCAAGATGGGTTCGAGCTTCACCTTCAAGAACCCCAACCAGACCGGCGCCTGTGGCTGCGGCGAAAGCGTGACGCTGGCTGCGGCGGATCTGAAAGCGCTGGCCGAGGCCAGGGCAGGGGCTTAGTCCCCACCGTTCGGCCACCCGCCTCCCCACCATTTGGGGGGAGGTTAGGAGGGGGTAGTTCGCCTTGCCGGTGGAACGAAGTTGCACAGCGCTTCGCCATGGTGCATTGATCCCCCATCATGCCGAACGCTCTTCCCCCTGCCTACGCCATTATCCCGCCAAACCGTCCATTGACCGGCCGCGTTTCCCCGCCTGGAAGCAAGTCGATCACTAATCGCGCCTTGCTGCTGGCTGCCTTGGCCGAGGGCACCAGCACGCTCACTGGCGCTCTCAAAAGCAAGGACACGGTGCTGATGGCCCGCGCCCTGCGCGAAATGGGCGTAGCAGTGGACGAGCCAGACGCGACCAGTTTCCGCGTCACCAGTACCGGCAGGCTGGTCGCGCCTGCGGGGCCGCTGTTCCTGGGCAATGCGGGCACCGCCACGCGCTTTCTGACCGCCGCTGTTGCCACTATCGACGGCTCAGTGGTCGTCGATGGCGACGAAGACATGCGGCTGCGCCCGATCAAGCCTTTGGTCGATGCCTTGCGCTCGCTCGGCATCGCTGCCGAAAGCCCCACCGGCTGCCCGCCGGTTACCGTTCGCGGCAATGGCCGCTTCGGAAAGGGCAGGGTGGAGATCGATGGTTCGCTTTCTAGCCAATACGTCTCAGCACTCCTGATGGCCGCGCCGTTCGGCGATGGCCCCATCGAAGTCGCACTGACCGGCAAGGATATCGGCGCGCGTGGTTATGTCGACCTGACGCTCGCGGCCATGCGCGCCTTTGGCGCTGTTGTGGAGGCACGCGATGACGGGTCCTGGTCAGTTCAGCCCACCGGCTACACGGCCACAGACTTCCACATCGAACCAGATGCGTCAGCGGCCACCTATCTCTGGGGGATCGAGGCGCTGACAGGTGGCAGGATCGATCTCGGCGTGGAGGCTTACGCCTTCACCCAGCCCGACGCCGCCGCGCAAGCCATCATCGCGTCCTATCCCAATATGCCCGCCGTCATCGACGGCTCACAAATGCAGGACGCGGTGCCGACAATGGCCGTGGTCGCGGCCTTCAACAACACGCCTGTCCGCTTCGTCGGCATCGCCAATCTGCGTGTCAAGGAAACCGACCGCATCCGCGCCGTCGCCAACGAGCTCAATCGCATTTTTCCGGGCCTGGCTATCGAAGAGGGGGACGATTTGCTCGTCGCTTCGGACCCTGCGCTCGCATCAAGCCTTGCTGGCCGCAACTCCCGCATCAAGATCGAAACCTACCACGATCACCGCATCGCCATGAGCTTTGCGCTGGCCGGACTACTGATACCCAACATCGTCATCCTGGACCCGGCCTGCACCGGCAAGACCTATCCCGAATATTGGGACATGTTGAGATCGCTGGGTGTTGAACTGGCGGCGACCGAATAGGTCGTCGTCACCCGCAAGGGTGCAACGGCAAAGAAGCAGAGAAATACCGGATCAGGCGGCGGAGACGCCGGTACTGGCGGTGACATCGATCTCGACCAGATCGATTTCAGCCACCACACGATTGCGGCCGGCGCGCTTGGCCGCGTAGAGGCACCGATCGGCGCGCTCGATCAGCGAGGACGCATTGTCGTCGGCGCGGAACATCGCGACGCCAAACGAAGCAGTGATGCGCCCGAGCTTTTCATTGGTCGAGCGCTTCAGCAATTCCTTGGCCTGGATGGCCTTGCGCACATTTTCCGCGGCAATCACGGCGCCATCGAGATCGGTGGAGGGCAGCACGGCGACAAATTCTTCGCCACCATAACGGGCCGCCAGATCGCGGCCTTTGATGTTGGACTTCAGCGTCATAGCCACAAGCCGCAACACCTGGTCACCCGTCTGATGGCCATAGGTGTCGTTGAATTTCTTGAAATAGTCGATATCGACCAGAACTAGGCTCAGCGGCGCGCGCGTGCGCTTGGCATCATCGATGGCGCCGGCGAGGCCCTCGTCAAAGCTCTTGCGATTGGCGATCTTGGTCAGCGGATCGAGCATTGACTCCCGCCGCACATCGTCGAGATCGCGCTGCAGAGCGGCAATATCGTCGCGCGAGGCTTCGAGCTTCTTTTCGAGCTGGCGATTGGTGTCCTGCATACGACGCGTTTCCGACAATAGCCGCTGAGCCAGTTGGCGCATCGCGTCTTCACTGAGGTCGCGCTCGAGGTCGCCTGTCGCCGACTGTAGCGAGCCGGAATAGGCATTGGCTGTGGTCATCGCCGAATCGATAGCGTCATGCACCGCCTCGATACGCGCATGCATGCGCTGCGACACGCTCGACATCCGCTCATTGGCGTCGGATTTCATGAACTCGTAGTAGAGCGTCTCGGCCAGTTCGGCCGATGGCATCGTGCCGCCCCGGAAGATGGCGTTGATCCGGTTGTTAAGAGAGGGATTTACGCCGGTCGCATAAGTATAAAGCAACTCGTAAAATTGCGGATAGGGGGGTATCCCGCTCCGCTTCAGCAGGTCGAATGCAGCGGTGGCATAGCCCAATGCGCGCTTGAATTCTTGATCCGACACTGCCTACCCGCGCCCCTTTGCGCCGCGCCAAAGGTCCAGGACCTTCGGTGAGTCGTTTTATCCTAAATACCGTCCCAACTGCCTTGCACACAACATGCCGCTAACAAGTTTCCTATGTTAGCAGCCACAATATTGCTTTTGGATTACTGTGCGAGCCGTGTTGGCCGCAACAAGAACGCCGGAATTGGGCCATCGTCGCCAAAAGGCGAGTTGCTCTCGACAACATCGTCATTCCGCTTTGCAGGCCGAGTCGGGGCAGGGCGCGACGCAGCGGCGGGCTTCTGAACCGGCTTTTCTTCGGCCTTTGTTTCCACCGGTCGGGTATTGGCTCGGCCGCGCCGACCGCGCTTCGGCTTTTCCTCGGCTGCGGGAGCCTCGTCATTTGCCGCCTGGGGCGCAGAAGACTTGCCGGTCTCCAGCCATTCGATCGGCTTCTGGATCAAGTTCAGAATGGCATCGAGATGCTTGCCATCTGCGGGAGCCACCATGGTGTAGGCCACGCCCGAACGTCCGGCACGACCCGTACGGCCGATGCGGTGCACGTAATCTTCCGCATGCACTGGCACGTCGAAATTGAACACATGACTCACTGCCGGAATGTCCAGGCCACGCGCTGCCACGTCGCTGGCCACCAGAAGCGTCAGTTTGTTGGTCTTGAACGCATCAAGCGTTTCCATGCGGCTCTTCTGGTCCATGTCGCCATGCAGGGCGCCGGCAGAATATTTGTGACGCTCCAGCGAGCGGGCGAGGGTGGCCACGTCGCGCTTGCGATTGCAAAAAATGATGGCGTTGGTCAGCCCTTCGGAATCGTCGATGAGCGAGCGGAGTGCGGCGCGCTTCTCGTCCGGCTTTGACGAGACCTTGACCAGCTTCTGGTCGATGGTGTCGGCGGTCGATGCAGCGCGGGATACCTGCACATGCACCGGATCCTTGAGGAACTTCTTGGTCAGCTTCTCGATCTGGCCATCCATGGTCGCCGAGAACAACATGGTCTGGCGGCGCGGCGGCAGGCGATTGACGATCTTTTCGATGTCATCGATGAAGCCCATGTCGAGCATGCGGTCGGCCTCATCGATCACCAGGATTTCGACGCCGTTGAGCATGATCTTGCCGCGTTCGATCTGGTCGAGCAGGCGGCCGGGGGTGGCGATGAGCACATCTACGCCGCGGTCGAGCTTCTTGTTCTGGTCTTCGAACGACACACCGCCAATGATCAGAGCCATGGTGAGGCGATTGTTCTTGCCGTATTTTTCGAAATTCTCGGACACCTGGGCTGCCAGTTCGCGCGTTGGCTCAAGAATGAGCGTGCGCGGCATGCGGGCCCGGGCGCGGCCGCTTTCGAGCAGCGTCAACATCGGCAGCACAAAGGAGGCGGTCTTGCCGGTGCCGGTCTGGGCAATGCCGATCAAGTCCTTCTTCTGCAGAAGGTGAGGGATAGCTTGTGCCTGAATTTCGGTGGGCTTGGTATAGCCGGCCTCTGCCACCGCATCGGTGACTTTGCTGGAAAGTCCAAGTCCGGAGAATGTATCGGTCAAGTCTGTGGTTCCACTCATGGATTCTGGCCTGGGAACGGCCGGTCCGAACATGTCGGGCCGGGCTCCCGGTCTTTGAAGATGGGGTTCCGCGTCAACGCGCGGGGCCCGTGCAGCTCTGCGGACAGATGGATGAAGACGCATCCGCACTCGGGCGCTGGAACTGATGCAGGCAGCATCTGCGCACCAATGCCCCACCGGGCTCGCCGATCAGGGGAAAACAGTAGTTTGTCCCTGGTCTTCAAGTCATACCGGCGGCGCGGACCATAGCGCAAAGCCCTTGCCTGTCAACGGTCTCGGGCGATTTGACTGCTATTGCGGTTAAGCGCAGCATCGAAATCGCTAGATATCGAGGTCAGTAACGAAGGCCGCGTTCTCCTGGATGAACTCGAAGCGGGCTTCTGGCTTAGTGCCCATCAGCCGGTCGACTGTTGTCTTGGTGGCGTCGCGATCATCCAAAATCTTGACTTGCAGCAGGGTGCGCGTGACCGGCGACATGGTGGTTTCGCGCAAATGTGCGAACGGCATTTCGCCCAGACCTTTGAAGCGTGTGATGTCGACCTTGCCCTTGCCGGTGAATTCGGTCGCCATCAACTCGTCTTTGTGTGCGTCATCACGCGCATAAAGCGTCTTGCCGCCCTGGCTGATGCGGTAGAGCGGCGGCATGGCCAGGTAGAGGTGGCCATTTTCGATCAGGCGCGGCATTTCCTGGAAGAAGAAAGTGATCAGCAGCGACGCAATATGGGCACCGTCGACGTCGGCGTCCGTCATGATGATGATCTTGTCATACCGCAGATCGTCTTCGGCATAGCGGTCACGCGTCCCGCAGCCGAGCGCCTGGATCAGGTCGGAGATCAGCTGGTTCGCAGCCAGCTTGTCGCGACTGGCGCCTGCTACGTTGAGGATTTTGCCGCGCAACGGCAGCACCGCCTGATTGGAGCGATTGCGCGCCTGCTTGGCCGATCCACCTGCCGAGTCGCCCTCGACGATGAAGATCTCCGCGCCCTGGGCGGCATTTTGCGTACAGTCGGCCAGCTTGCCCGGCAGCCGCAGCTTTCGCGTGGCGCTGGCGCGATCGATTTCCTTTTCCTTGCGGCGGCGCAGGCGCTCCTCGGCCCGCTCGACAGCCCAGTCCAGCAGCTTGCCCGCCTGTTGCGGCGAGGCCGCCAGCCAATGGTCGAATGCATCACGCAGCGCCGAGTCCACAATGCGCGTTGCTTCGCCCGAAGCCAGCTTGTCTTTGGTCTGGCCGACGAATTCGGGCTCGCGCACGAAAACAGACAGCATGGCCGAGCACGATGTCAGCACGTCCTCGGCAGTGAGGTTCGCTGCCCCCTTGTTCTTGGTCAGCTCCGCATAATTCTTGAGCCCGCGCAGCAGCGCCATGCGCAGGCCAGCCTCATGGGTACCACCATCGGGCGTCGGCACGGTGTTGCAATAGGATTGCACGCCACCATCGCCAATGGTCCAGGCAATGGCCCATTCCACCGAGCCATGGCTGCCCGGCCGGCCGCTCTTGCCCGAAAATATCTCGTCGGTGATCCGCGTCTCGCCTTCGATGCGGGCGGTCATGAAATCCTTGAGCCCATCGGGATAGTGGAACACCGCCTTGGCCGGCACGTCTTCACTGGCCAGGCTTTCGTCGCAGCTCCAGCGCAGCTCGACGCCGCCGAATAGATAGGCCTTGGCCCGGGTCATGCGGAAAATGCGGCCGGGCGAGAAATGAGCGCTGACGCCGAAAATCTGCGGATCGGGATGGAAGCGCGTCGTGGTGCCTCGACGGTTCTGCACCCTTCCGACCGGCTCGACATCATGAACGACGATGCCGCGGCTGAACTGGATGCGATAGAGCTGCTGCTCGCGCGCCACCTCGACCACCATATCGTCGGAAAGCGCATTCACCACCGAAACGCCGACGCCATGCAGGCCGCCTGAGGTTTCATAAGCCTTGGAGTCGAACTTGCCACCGGCATGCAACACGGTATGCACGATCTCAAGTGTCGACCGGTTGGGAAATTTCGGGTGCTTTTCAACCGGGATGCCACGGCCATTATCGGTAACCGTAATGTATCCGTCGGCACCCAGATGCACTTCGATGCGCGAGGCATGCCCGGCAATGGCCTCGTCCATGGAATTGTCGATCACCTCGGCGAAGAGGTGGTGATAGGCATTGGAATCTGTGCCGCCGATATACATGCCGGGCCGGCGCCGAACCGGCTCCAACCCTTCCAGAATCTCGATATCGGCGGCGCCATAAGCCTCTTGCGTCTGCGCAGGCGCGCTCGCCTTTGCCGGTGTTGGCTTTTTGGGCTGTCCCGGTTGAGGCGCGGCGCTACCGAAGAGATCTGACATGCACGTTCCATTGCTTGAGCCCGAATCGGGCAAGACCGATTCCTAGCATAACCCAGCCATTTCCGGGCACTTGACGCTTGTCCGCAATTCCCACAGCCGCGCAAGCCTCCGCGCCGTCAAGCAGAACGGTAGACGAACGTTTGACCTGAAGGGCAGGGACCTTCAGTTGCAGATGAGCAGCGCATGAGGCGGCAAGAGCACAAACCGAGCCGCCGAACTCGTGCGGGTGCGTGGTCCGGTCCCCGGATCGATACAGTTTGAGTCCCAAAACAAGGCGTTCGGTTTACGCCTCGTTTGCTTCTTGAAAGCACTTTCTTAAGTGCACCCTGATAGAAAGATGGACATACGGTTTTTGTCTGGAGTTGCCGTATGCGAGCCGATCCGACGAGTATTGCGTATCCACCGAAAGGTATCGGTTCATCACACCTCGGTCATTGGCCGGAAGCCGGAATTTTCAGTATTGCGTACCGGCTGGCCAATCTCCGCGTGTCCCGTTTGGGCACGCTTTTCGGGGTAAGCCTTGTCTTCTTTCTCGCATGAACTGGCTTGCGTTGCTTCGGCAGCGCAGCTAGTCATGTGCGTGTCCACAACGCGAACGGGGGAGGGCTGCATGACTGTATTTCACACGCATCGTCAGCGCGGACCCGTTTATGCCCTGCGGCAGATGCTGCAGGGCTGACCGGGACTGGTTCGGCACGATAGACGTTCCAACACCTTCTGGTTTGCCCTTCATGGCGGCTTGTCAATCAAGCCGCTGAGGTTTTGGCAATGGCGCCTGTCTGCGTGACGCGCCGATCCAGAAAGACTAAGCAATGGCAACCATCAGCCTTCGCAACGCTGGCCACCGCGCTGGCGAAACCTTGTTTTCCAATCTCAACCTGGTAATCGGCGATGCCGACCGCATCGGTCTCGTCGCCGCCAATGGTCGAGGCAAATCCACACTGCTGCGCGCCATGGCTGGCCTTGTCGAGCTTTCCGATGGCGAGATGACGCGCTCGCGCGGCCTGGCCATCGGCTATGTCCCCCAGGAAGTGCCGGCCGCGAGCCTCGCACTTTCCGCGCGCGACTTCATCACCCAGGGCCTCGGTGCAGCCACCGATCAGGACGAATTCTGGCGCGTCGACATGGTGCTGGAAGAATTTGCCATACCCGAACATCTACGATCTCTGCCGCTTGGACAATTGAGCGGCGGCTGGCAGCGCATGGCTTTGCTCGCGCGCGGCTGGGTGGGGCAGCCCGACATACTCCTCCTCGATGAGCCCACCAATCATCTTGATGTCGGCCGCATCCTGGCGCTCGAGACCTGGATGGACTACGCCACTCGCACTATGCCAGTGGTCATTGCTAGCCACGACCGCGCCTTTCTCGACGCCACCACCAACCGCACTTTGTTTCTGCGCCCCAGCGAGCAGGTCTATCTGCCGCTGGCCTATTCGGCCGCCCGCCAGGAGCTCGATCGCGTCGATGCTGCTGCCGAAGCGCAACGAGAGCGCGACCTCAAGCAGGTGTCGCAACTGCGCAAGCAAGCGGCCAAGCTCACCAATATCGGCATCAATTCGGGTAGCGATCTGCTGACGGTCAAATCCAAACAATTGCGGGAACGGGCAGAGAAGATCGAAGGTCAGGTCCAGTCGGTGCACAAGGAGCGCACCGGTCTCGTCAAACTCGGCAATAGTGGCGCCGATGCGCGTGTGATGATGGCGTTCGAGGCCGTTCCAGTCAGTACGCCCGATGCGCGGGCGCTCTTTACCATCGCCAAACTGCATGTCTTCCAAGGCGACCGCATCGCGCTGCTCGGTCGCAACGGCACCGGCAAGTCACAATTCATGCGGCTGGTATCCAGGGCCCTGGGCGGCGATGTGCCGCCAGGCATGCGGCTCAGCCCCCAGATTGCACCCGGCTATCTCGACCAGGACCTGAGCTGGCTACCGCTCGATCCGTCACCGCTCGATTACCTCTTACATCGCTTCGACGAAGGTGATCGGCGCACCGTCGCCCTGTTGGCCGGCGCCGGCTTCGCTCCGGATCGCCAGACCAGGCCGATCCGGACGTTGTCACTGGGCCAGCGGGCGCGTGTGGCGCTCCTGGCCCTGCGCCTGGCAGAGCCGAATTTCTATCTTCTGGACGAGCCGACCAATCACCTCGATATCGCCGGACAGGAGCAACTCGAAGCCGATATCTGCGGGCAGGGGGCCACCTGCCTTCTCGTCTCCCACGATCGGGCCTTCCTGCGTGCGGTGGCGACCCGCTACCTCATGATCGATGGCAAAAAACTGGTCGAAGTGGATAGCCCGGAGCCGTTCCTGGCACAGATGGCGGCTGACGCGTAGCTCGAGGTCAGGCCCGCGCTTGAGGCCGGATGGAATGCAACTGGATCGCGCTGTTTTCAACGCGATCCTTGCCGGCGCGCTTGGCGCGATACAGCGCCTGATCGGCGCGGTGTAGCATCTGCGCCAGCCCTTCGCCGGTATCGCGCCAATGCAGGCCAATGCTGAGCGTCACCATTTTCTCCACTGGCGGGCCCGAGCCATCAGATTGCGCCAGGGCCAAGCGAATATCATCGGCGATTGCGCGCAGCGGCGGCCGCTCCATGTCGCTATAATAAAGGGCAAACTCCTCGCCACCGATGCGTGCCGCATACAGCGCCTGGCCATGGTGCGCCAAAATCTCGGCCACGTGCCGGATGACGGCGTCGCCGGTCTGGTGCCCATAGGTGTCGTTGACCTTCTTGAAGTCGTCGATATCGGCGATCAGCAGTGCCGGCTTCTTTGCCGTTGTGAGATCGCTTTCCACCAAGGTTTCGAACCCGCGCCGATTCAGCAATCCGGTTAGATAATCGTGGTTGGCCTCAGTCTTGACCTGCTCGTAGATATCGAGCGCAATGGCCGCAAGAAACACGAAGCCGACGCCAACCGAAAGAATGGGCGTGAAGGCAACGACGGTGGCCCAATAGGTCGATTGCAGAAACGTGCCCTCGGCGCCGATATCGAGGACGTGCAGATGCGCCAGGATCGGCCGGACGATCGAGAGCAGCATTCCGAAGCACACCGCCGCCGCGATCATGTAGTCGGCCAGCGCCCAGTTCGGCTTGCGCCGCAAATGCACCAAGGTAACGAGGGAAATGGCATTGAAGCCGATCGCCATCACGTAGATGCGCCCGAGCGTTGAGGGCATCACCACCTCGAACCAGGCAAATCCCGCAACCGTGAGTGCCACCAATACTATATACATCGGCACCGGCACTCTGAGCCCGGCGCGCATGATGGTGCACACGCAAGCCAGCGTTACCGCGCTGAAAAATCCGACATTGGCAACGTAACGCGAAAAGTCGGCATTGGGTCCGATACCATAGGCCGTTGCCCAAAAGGCAATGGATGTCAGCGCGAACGCCACCGAAATCAGCCCCAGATGACGTTGTGACGTCCAGCGCAATGCCAGGGTGGCGAAAGCTCCTGCCAATAGCAACGAGAGCAAGGGGTTCATGACGGCAAAGAACTGCTGAACCATGGCGCGAATTTTCCTGCCGACATGCGCCTTTATGCGCGCCCGGATGATAAAGATGCACAGATAACCGCGACGTTAATCGCATCGCGCCATTCCGCGCGTTTTCTACCGTGCGCAGCCATTATGGCGGAACCAGACGCCGAACAGCCATCAAAACCCACATTTCGCATCAACAAAAGTTCCATAATATATATTATGCGAACCGAGAGAAGCTTCGAAACTGGTGCGTGATTTTTCATATACCGGTAGGCATGCCGAAATTTTCCCT
>NZ_MKUY01000006.1:0-1041 GCF_001899045.1 Devosia sp. 63-57
CGCTGAACCGGCGCCAGTCTTGCGAAGCCAACTGCTGGGTTGGCGCATCACATGCCCGTTGTGTGGAGAGCAACTCAGAGATTCGGGCCCACGCAAACTCCCCTCCCCTTTCCAGCCGTATCGCGCTGCAGCCGCTCGCGGCGAAAAACTGCTCGACGATGAAGCCGAACGTGGCATCAGCACATGGACATCGCCGGCCGACATTGCTCGACTTCTGCTGATGCGACGGATTCCGAGACCCATACCCCGCGAGTTGGACCTTTGGCGGTTCCGCGTGCTCGGTGCCATCATCCCCGATCTCGACCATGTGGTTGCCGATCAACAGGAGAATCTACCCACACCCGCCAAGCCGATCCTGCCACTTCATCTGCGGCCAGCTCTTCTAGCAGGCGTTGCCATGGTAGAGCGTGCCGGACCGGAAATGCTGCAGATGCTGCGTGGTCACATGATGGGGGACAATAAGGTCCGATTCACAGACGCCGTAGAAGGCCTGATCGCCCAAGTGCGCAGGCCGAAAGCTTGTTCACAGATGCAGTTAATTTGAGAATCCAGCACCCACCATTCTCACGATTTAATGCCAGATCAGTGCCGAACCGGCGCATTCTTACAATTAACTGCCAAGCGACACAGGGCAACCTATATCCGACATGAGCCTGGCGCTTGCCACTGCATTGGGGGTGCAACCGATCAGCCTGCCGGGTGACCATGTAGGATTTGAAAGCCAGCCGGCGGCATTCGCTCGGCGCATGGAAACATCGTACAAATAAGCCACCCTCGCCGGCCCGTGGCCCGTCCCAACGCACTGCGCTTGCTCCCAGGAGCAGTGCCCTTGCGGGACCTGTCGGTCCGATTGCCGAAGCATCCGGGGGGCGGCGGGCGATTCCATGTTGTAGATGGGCGGGTCTTTCCATCCAGAATTCAACGAGCACAGGTTAATATGACCGCTATTGCATTCCGCTGGCCGGAAGCGGGCAGGCCGGTTCCGGCTCCAGCGTGGACATTCTACAACGCATATTATGCGAATCCAAACGACGGCCTGTG
>NZ_MKUY01000007.1:0-1045 GCF_001899045.1 Devosia sp. 63-57
CCGTCGAGGCTGCCTGCCAGCAGGCGCTCGCCGAGAACGTCTGCTCGTCCGCCGTCATCCTCAACATCCTGGCCCGCCGGCGCGATCCGGCGCCGGCCGTCACCATCCTCACCCCGGATGCGCTTCGCCTGGCTCACGAGCCGCAGGCCGACTGCGCTCGCTACGACAGCCTCAGGAGGGCAAGCTGATGGAACGCACCCAGGTTCTGGACCTGATGGGGACGTTGAAGCTCTACGGCATGCGCGGCGCTTACGACGAGATCATGGCCACCGCCATCAAGCGCCAGCACGAGCCGCCGAGGGTCGTCGGCGACCTGCTGTCGGCCGAGATCGCCGAGAAGCAGGCCCGGTCCATCAAATACCAACTCACCGTCGCCAAGCTGCCGCTGGCCAAGGACATCGACGACTTCGACTTCGCCGACACGCCCGTCAACGAGGCCCTGGTCCGCGACCTCGCCACCGGTGCCTTCATTGCCGACCAGCGCAACGCCGTCCTCATCGGCGGCACCGGAACCGGCAAGTCGCATCTGGCCATCGCGATCGCCCGCGCACTCATCCGCAGTGGCGCCCGCGGCCGCTTCTTCAACGTCGTCGATCTGGTCAACCGCCTCGAGACCGAGCATCGCGCCGGCAAGCAGGGACGCATCGCCGATTACTTGACCCGGCTCGACTTCGCCGTGCTCGACGAGCTCGGCTATCTTCCCTTCGCCCAGGCTGGCGGGCAACTGCTCTTCCACCTGATCAGCCGGCTCTACGAACGGACCTCGATCATCGTCACCACCAACCTCGCCTTCGGCGAGTGGCCAGCCGTCTTCGGCGACGCCAAGATGACCACGGCACTGCTCGACCGCCTCACACACCACTGCGAGATCATCGAGACCGGCAACGAATCCTGGCGCTTCAAGAACCGCTCTCAAAACTAAAGCCGGGGAGCCTAAACAACGCGCCCGACCGGGCTGCGCAACCCCGACCAGCTCCACCCGGTCGGGCGCTTACCGTCGTGCCCCAAAAGGGGTCCCGTTTGCACGCCGATCCAGGGTCCCCAT
>NZ_MKUY01000008.1:0-1371 GCF_001899045.1 Devosia sp. 63-57
TTTGGATGTTGGTCGTGGAGACGATTGCGAAGATACGTCGGCTGTCGCTGGTTCAGGGGAAGTCGATCAAGGAGATCTGCCGTGAGTTGCGGATATCACGGAAGGTGGTCCGCAAGGTGCTTCGTTCCGATGCGACCGAGTTCCGGTATGAGCGTCAGCACCAGCCGAAGCCGAAGATCGGCCCATGGCAGATGCAGCTCGATGCCCTGCTGGACGGCAACGACGCGAAGCAGAAGCGCGAGCGGCTGACGCTGATCCGCATCTATGAGGAACTGCGGGCGCTGGGCTACGAGGGCAGCTACGACGCGATCCGGCGCTACGCCAAGGGCCGGGAGAAGGCTCGCGGTGCGGCAATGGCCGAGGCCCACGTGCCGCTGTTCTATCCCCCGGGCGACGCCTACCAGTTCGACTGGAGCCACGAGATCGTCCTGATCAGCGGCGTCACCGTGACCGTGAAGGTCGCCCATGTCCGGCTCTGCCACAGCCGCATGATGTTCGTCAGGGCCTATCCGCGCGAGACGCAGGAGATGGTGTTCGACGCCCACGACCGGGCCTTCGCCTTCTTCGGCGGCGCCTGCACGCGCGGCATCTACGACAACATGAAGACGGCGGTGGAGACGGTCTTCGTCGGCAAGGAGCGGCAATATAATCGCCGCTTCCTGCAGATGTGCAGCCATTATCTGGTCCAGCCTGTCGCCTGCACGCCGGCGTCGGGCTGGGAGAAGGGTCAGGTCGAGAACCAGGTCGGTCTTGTGCGCGAGCGCTTCTTCACGCCTAGGCTGCGCTTCAAGAGCTACGAGGAGCTCAACGCCTGGCTGCTCGACAAGTGCGTGGCCTATGCCAAGGCCCATCGCCATGTCGACCAGCCGGAGCGCACCATCTGGGACGTGTTCGAGGAGGAACGCAGCAAGCTGGTCGAGTATCGCGGTCCCTTCGACGGATTCCACACCGTTCCCGCCTCGGTGTCGAAGACCTGCACCGTGCGCTTCGACAACAACAAATACTCGGTGCTGTCGACCGCGGTCGGCCGGCCTGTCGAGATCCATGCCTATGCCGATCGCATCGTCATCCGCCAGGACGGCACGATCGTGGGCGAACATGCCCGCTCGTTCGGCCGCAACCAGACGATCTACGATCCATGGCATTACGTTCCGGTTCTGGCCCGCAAGCCCGGCGCGCTGCGCAATGGTGCGCCGTTCCAGGGCTGGGAGCTGCCGCCGGGAATGGAGCGGGTGCGGCGCAGGCTGAAGGCCGCCGACGATGGTGACCGGCAGATGGTGGCGATCCTGACGACGGTGCTGTCCGACGGTCTCGACGCCGTCGAGGCTGCCTGCCAGCAGGCGCTCGCCGAGAACGTCTGCTCGTCCGCCG